>DASXTC010000064.1:0-95821 GCA_036505635.1 Candidatus Polarisedimenticolia bacterium | reverse complement strand
CCGTTGCCCGCAATCATCCACCTGGATCACCTCTACGACCCTCTCCATGCCGATCCGCGCTGGATGGCGCTTCAGAACAGAATCGGGGTCGCCCGCTAGAACCGTGATGACCTCGCCCTCGACTGGCTGCCGCCGCCGTTGTGGCGAGGAGGTCCTCGCGGCTATACTCCGCGGCACATTTGTCCGACCTCATACGGGGTGACCTGATGATCACGAAGCGGCCAACGATCCTCATTATTCTGATCGCAACGCTCGTGCCGGTCGGCCAAGCCGCCGCTCCGGCCGCGCTCGGAGCTGGCGCGACGCCGGCGGACAAGCAGGCGTTCATGGGGCGGCAGGTGATGTACCTGTCGTTCGAGATCACCGAAACGGGAAGGCGAGAGTTCGGGGCAGGCACGCCGAAGGACGCCATCACGGATGGAGCGCATCGCATCAATCGAAGCGTGAAGTTCGAGGTGCCGCTCGACATGGCCATGCCGGGCTCGTTCCCTCCGAGCAGCATGCCCATGACCCCGACAGAGATGACGGAGCAGGGCCGTTTCATCGGCTGGATGGCAGTGCCCCCCGACGACCCGGCGGTTTTGGAGCAGATCACGACCGGCAAGATAGACCTGGCCAGGAACGGGATGTTCCTGCCGGTCGAGTTCTCGATCGATGACGTGCAGCAGTTTCGTTACCGTGACTCTCCGACCGAGGGATGGGGGACCAATACGACCACGTCGAAGGGACGGGGCATCGCCTACATCGCCAGGTCCGGCATGCTGCTATGTGACATGATGAAGATGACCTGCGACATCAACAATGTTCTCATGGACTACCAGGAGGCAACCGACCTGATCACGGTCGCGACCGCCTCCGACGTACCCGGATTCGAGGCGAAGCGGGAAACTGTCGGACCGGGGCTGCTGCTCCCGAAGATCTCCGATTCGATGGCCAAGCAGCTGGTCGGCTTCACGATCACTCTTCCCGAGCCGTTCACGATGACTCTTTCGGGACCCCCCTCAGCCGGTGCCCAGGTTGGCGAGAGCGCGGGATCCGGCGTAACCATGAAGGTGACTCTGTCGTCGAAGCCGGCGGCCAACTACTTCTTGAAGTCTGAAACCCAGTTGAAGACGACCGTGAGCGGCGCGGTGGTCGTCTCGCCGACATCCGTGTTCACCAGGAAGCGCTGCCCGTCCGCGGAGACGTCATAGCTGAAGAGATCGAGCGTGGCCACGGGCTCCCGGCGGCGGATCGGGAACAGGGGCTTCGGCACGTCCGCGTCGAAGGTCGGGGTCTGCCTGACGGTGACCGCCATCAGCACTCCATCAGGGGCGAGGTAGAAGAGTTCCTTGCCGTCGCGCCGCCACCTCGGCTCCGACCCTCCTTCGCTCGAGACCTTCCAGTTCCCCCCCGGTCCCGGGAATGGTGCGACGTAGATCTCCCACTTTCCCGACTCGTTCGAAGAGCAGGCCACGAAGCTTCCGTCGGGGGAGAACTGACCATCGCTGACACTGAACCCCGCCTTGACGAACGGTGTGGGCTTCCCGTCACCCGAGACCGGCATCGCCCGGAGCTCGAGCTTCGACTCCACATCGGCGGCGCGGAAGAGGACGAATCGCCCATCTGGAGACCAATCGGTGGGATGCTTGATTCTCTCGGACCGAAAGATGTTCTCCTCCGTCCCCGCCCCGCTCGAGCTCTTCTGATAGAGGTCGGCGTGTCCCTGACGGATCGACGTGAACGCGATCCGGCTTCCGTCAGGAGACCAGATTGGCCCAGCGTCGATTCCCGTGTGAGACGTGAGTCGCGTGGCGATCCCGCCAGACGATTCGTAGGCCCAGATGTCCATATTGCCCGTCTGGGGGTCGATGACATGCAGCGCCACGCGCTTTCCGTCAGGAGAGATGCGCGGACTGGCCTGATCGCCGGGTCTCCCGAGGAAAGCCAATCTCTTGCCGTCTCGATCGAACCAGACGAGCTGCGCGATGCTCGAGGGGGCGCGATTCTGATAGAGGAGCATGTTGTCCGTGGAGACCGAGAAGAGGGAGTTATAGATCTGCGTGAAGTGTTGTATTCGCTCGGCGACGGCGAAGGGCTCGCCCGTGATCCGGAGTTCCCGCGCGTCGAAGGCCTGGGCAAGCAGGTTCCCCTCGCGGACGAAGAGCACGTATGCGGGTGAGGCGCAGGCCAGGCTCGAGTTGGCGCGAACCAGGAACCTTCGTAGATCCCCATCTTCTCCTGCTCCCCGCTGGAAGCGAAGCTGGCGACGAGGAAGAGGAAATGGCGCCCGTCCGGAAGAAAGTACGGCCATCGGTGACTGGTCTCGCCTCGCGACGGGTCGAGTCGCGTCACCGCCGCCGGAGCGCGGCCGGAGCTCGAAACTCGATAGAGCGGACCATCCGCAAAGGGCGCGAAAAGGATCGTACCGTCCTGACTCCAGGAACCACCGCGGCTGCCCGACGCATCGCAGATCGTCTGCGGAGGGCCTCCGGTGGCGTCGATCCTCTTCAGCTTCCCATCGGCGAAGAAGCCGATGAAGCGGCCGTCGGGCGACCAGAACGGGAAGGAGGGATTCTCGGTCCCCGGGAGCGGCTGGAGGGCGAGCGTATCGAGAGAACGGATCCAGAGAAGATTCCTGCCGGCGGCGTCCTTGGCGACGATGACGAATCGCGTGCCGTCAGGAGAGAGCACGGCCGCACGCAGGGCCGATTTCTCGGGCAGGACGATCGAGAGACGCATCGGGCGTGCGGCTTGTTTGAGTTCGAGTGCGTCTCGCAGGAACGCTGCCGCGGCCAGAAGCAGCGCCACGACCGCCAGACCCCATACGAGACGTTCCCGGCTCGTGTTGCGCGCCGGAAGCGGCGTGGCTCCTCCGGCCCGCGTCCCCTCCTCGGCGATCCACTTCAACTGGGTCTTCAGGTCGTTGGCGCTTTGCCAGCGCTCCTCCGGATCCTTGGCGAGGCACGTCCGCACCGCGTGATCCAGCGCCGGAGGGGTCATGGGCCGGATCTGCGCGATCGGCACGACCTCTTCCTTCATGATGGCCGAGATCAACGAGGCCTGGCTGCTCCCGGAGAAGGCTTTCCTGCCCGTCGCCATCTCGTAGAGCCCCGCGCCAAGCGCGAAGATGTCGGTGCGCGCGTGGGCATGGCCGTGTGACTTCCCCGCGAAGCCAGCGGCGCCTCGGCCTTGGCGAGACCGAAGTCGAGCAGCTTCGCCCCGCTGCGCGTCAGCATCACATTGCCGGGCTTGACGTCCCGGTGGACGATCCCTTGCCGGTGAGCCGTGTGGAGGGCATCGGCGATCTCGAGTCCGAAGCGCAGCGTCTGATCGAGCGGCAGCGGCCCCTTCGCCAGCCGATCCGACAGTATCTCCCCCTCGAGATACTCCATGACGAGGTAGTCCACTCCGTCGTGATGACTGGCATCGAACAGGGCGCAGATGTGGGGATGCGAGAGCTGCGAGATGGTCTTCGCTTCGCGCTCGAATCTCTGACGGGCCTCGGGCGAGTCGCAGAGCTCCGCCGGCAGGACCTTGATCGCGACGGTTCGCTCCAGCCGCGTATCGCGCGCCCGGTAGACCTCTCCCATTCCTCCGGCACCGAGCTGACCGAGGATTTCGTACGGGCCGAGGCGAGAGCCGGCTGATAGCGTCATTCTCGAGTGCGGCATCTCCCCAGGAGCGCGTACCTGCAAATCACCACCGAGGCTCGAAGCCCGGCAGGCCCCGGCGATGATCATCGAGGTCGGTCGTGCAACGAGTCCTGCTGATCACATAGGAAAGCCCGGGTAAATCGCTTGCATCTTGCCTCTTGATGAGCTCTTGTGGAATGAGTTGCGTGCGCATCTGCCCCTGATCACCCTCCACGAGATCCGCGCCGACTCACGCTGCTCGGGCGTTCCCATCCCGTCGCCTCAACCAGATCCTCGGGTTTCCTCTTGACATTGACCAACAAAATTGGTCATATGACCAACTATGTTGGTCACGCGATCTTCACCGTTTGGAGGTCGGAGCCGAACCCTCGTGCTCCTGGCCCTGAGTCTGCTCGACGAGAGCTTTCCGAGGGAACTATCCCGCGTCCTGGAGGTACCGATATACAGCGTCCAGCAGGCACTCCGTGGGCTCGAGGTCAACGGACTCGTGGCGGGACGATCAGCAGGGAGAACGCGACTCTATCGGTTGAACCCGCGCTACTTCGCACGCACGGAGCTCCAGGGTTATCTCAGACGTCTGGCCGAGCCAGAGACGGAGCTCGTGAAGCGAATCAGCAGACTTCGGAAGCGACCAAGGCGTGCGGGCAAGCCGCTGTGAAGCTCACGCGTCGCTCAAGTCCAGCGGACGTGGCCGCTGCGGTCGCAAGAGCGCTTTCGGGTGCGGGGATCAAGGCAGTTCTGACTGGTGGAGCGTGTGCAACACTTTACAGCAAAGGTGCGTATCAGTCCCTGGACCTGGACTTCATCCTGCAGTCAGGTGCGACACAACGTCAGTTGGACGCCGCCATGGGCTCCATCGGCTTCCGGCGAGAGGCGAATCGCTACGAACATCCCGAGTCTCAGTTTTTCGTGGAGTTCCCATCAGGGCCTCTCGGCATCGGCGCCGACATCGATATTCAACCTGTCGCCTACGAGATCGGAAACGTCACGATCATGGTCCTCTCGCCCACAGATTCCTGCCGCGACCGCCTTTCAGCTTTCTATCATTGGAACGATCGGCAAAGCCTGGACACGGCTGTGCAGATCGCTCGGCACCACAAGGTAACCCTCGACGCGATCCGCAAGTGGAGCTCGAAGGAGGGAGCATCGACTGGTTTCGGGGAGTTCCTCCGTACTCTACGAAGCTTGCAGAAAGCCGCACGGGCATCCGAGAGAACGAGAGGATCCAGAAGGCCAGGTAGGCGCAGGTGAGACTCGAAAAGGCAGAGCTATCCTCCGCACCCGGGGTACGAGGCGGCCGCCCGGATGACATGAGCCTCGCAGCGAACCGTCGCGGGGCGCCACGGAAGGTTTCTTCGCGCCACGCAAGTCGTCATCGCCGCCAAACGCGGCAGGAGGTTTTCGCATGACAGGCTTCATTGTCCTTGGAGGGCTGGTCCTCCTTCTCGTCATCCTGCTCTTCTGGTTCATCGGGATGTACAACGTCCTGGTGCGCCGGCGCATCGACTGCGACAATGGCTGGTCCCAGATCGACGTCCAGCTCAAACGACGGTACGACCTCATCCCCAATCTCGTCGAGACCGTCAAAGGCTACGCCGCCCACGAGAAGGGCACCCTGGAAGCCGTCGTCTCCGCCCGTGCCCGCGCCGTCACCGTGACCAGCGACGCCGCGCACGCCGGCGAAAAGGCCGCCGCCGAGAACCTGCTGACCCAGGCGCTGGGCCGTCTCATTGCCATCGCCGAGGCCTATCCCACCCTCAAGGCCGACGTCAACTTCGCCAGACTCCAGGAGGAGCTCAGCAGCACCGAGAACAAGGTGGGCTTTGCCCGCCAGCACTTCAACGATGTGGTGGCGCGTTACGAGGAGTCGCGCCAGGCGTTTCCGACCAACCTCGTCGCGGGTGCGTTCAACTTCGAGCAGCGCGGTTACTTCAAAGTCGAAGAGGCTGCCGCACGAGAGGCGCCGAAGGTGAAATTCACGTGAACGAACCGCTCCAGCAGCGGGTCAGAGCCTATCCCGGCAGCCTCACCTACATTGACCTTATCCGCCGCAACAGACGCGACAGCATGTTGATCATGATCGCGGTGATCCTGCTCGGGGTTCTCGTCGGAGGGGTGATTGCCGCAGGTCTGGGAGTCTATGCGGGGCAGACCGCGGACCAGCTGCTGCCCTCGATCCTGTTGGGGACCGCGGCGGCGCTCGTGGGGGGTCTGCTGGCCGCGGCGTGGTCGTGGTTCAATGGTGCGAGCGCGATTCTGGCCATGTCGGGAGCGCGGCTGATCGAGAAGGACCAGGATCCGGAGCTGTTCAATGTCGTCGAAGAAGTCGCCATCGCGGCGGGCCTGCCGATGCCGCGCGTCTTCCTGATCTCCGAGAGTGCGATGAACGCGTTCGCGACCGGCCGCGACCCCGAGCATGCCGCGGTCGCGATCACGACCGGGCTACGCGAGCGTCTTACGCGCGACGAGCTCCAGGGCGTGATGGCTCACGAGATGGCCCACGTGCGGAACTATGACATCAGGTTCGCGATGCTCATGGCGACCATGGTCGGGCTGATCGTCTTTGCCTGCGACGCGTGCTGGCGCATCGCCTTTCATGGCGGCCGCGCCGGCCGGAGGACCTCCGGCGGCAGGAAGGGCGGCGCTGTAGTCATCGTGCTGATCGTCATCGCGGTGGTCCTGGCGATCGTCGCACCCCTCGTCGCCCGGTTCATGCAGATGGCCTACAGCCGGAGCCGCGAGTACCTGGCCGACGCAGGCGCGGTCGAGCTGAGCCGCAACCCCGAAGGCCTCGCCTCCGCTCTGGGCAAGCTCGCCGGCGACACGGAGCCCCTCGTCGAGGCCGCAAACCGCGGCACGGCGCATCTGTTCATCGTCAACCCGCTCCGACTCATGCGGGAGTCGCGACAATCGCTTGACACGCTCTTCTCCTCGCACCCGCCGATTCAGGAACGGATCGCGAGGCTGCTGGCGCTGGCACGGTAATCATCCGCAACCACGTCATTCCACTCACCTGGCGCGAGCACCTTTACGGGCTGGGCTGCGGTTGGTCAGTGGCGCTGAACCTCGCGTCAACTCCTGCCGGCGGGCACCTTACGGCGGAGCTCGTCGAAGAAGTTCAGCAGGACCGTCACGCTGTCGGCGGGCTTGTGGCCTTGCTCTTCCGCCCCGCCCGAGCTCAGGACAACGGCGAAGCGCTTGCCGTCTGGCGCCAGATCATAAGGGTAGTTGCCACCCAACGATGGCAGGGTCTTCCGGGACCACACCTGGGGCTTCCCGGGTGAAAAGGAATCGCTGCGGGCGGTGTAGCCGACGACCATGATGCGCCAATCGGGAGACAGGAAGTAAAGTTTGCTCCCGTCCCGCGACCAGATGGGGTGCGAGCCGCCGCCGGTCGAGATCTGCGACCTTCCTCCTGGTCCGGGAAAGGGCCGCACGTACAACTGGCGGTTCCCCTATGACGTGGTTTTCATGGATTGCCAGATGCCCGGGATGGACGGCTTCGTGGCGACCGACCGGATAGGCCAGCTCGAGGGGCACGCAAGACACACGCCGATCATCGCGATGACGGCCAACGCCATGGACGAAGATCGGGACCGGTGCCTGCTCGCGGGCATGGACGACTACGTCGCGAAACCGGTGCGGCCCGAGCGACTCAAGGAAACGCTCGACAAGTGGCTCGTGGGACGGGAAAGCACGCAGCCCGCGAGAGCGCTCAATTCGGGCTCGAGCCCCGGGAACACATCATAAGCGCACGCGGCGTCTTCGGAGCCTCCTCTCGCGGAGGGCGTCGCTACTGTTGACCGGCGTCGCAGGCGCCGAGCCGGCGGCCGTTCAACTTCAGCGTCATGACGCCGTCAGGGGACGTGAACTTGATGGTGCCGGAGTAGGCGTCGGCGCCGTTACGGGTGATCTCCCCCTCACCGGTCATCGCCGGCGGACCGGCGCAGCTCACCTTCCACGTGGCCTTCGCTCCCACCATCTTGTAGTCGGTGGTCTTGCACTTCTGCCGTTCATCCATTCCGCCCGGAGGCTCCTTCCAATCCTTCGGAGCGCAGACTTTGTTCGTTTGCGCGGGGAGCGCCATCGGCATCCCCTCCATCGACATCTGGGAGGTCACCTCCCAGAGATCACCCGACTCCTTGGCAGGTTCGGCGGGCTTAGGGTCGGCGGCCCGGACGGGAATCGAGCTCAGAAGGAGGAACATGACGGTCGCCGCGAGGCGACGAGGAAACGTCGAACTCATGAGAACACCTCCCTTTCATGAGAGAAGCCGTGCGTTGGCCAGGGGGCCTCATGTCGACCCACGCGACGTGCCCCGCTCCCGGGAAGGTTATACCACAGGAACCGGTGGCCGATCCGCAAATCCGCTGACGCCAGGCCCTTGTTTCATCCGACAGCCAGGGCGTATAGTGCTGCCCGGCGGTGCCCCGCTTCGATCCCATGGAGAGCGCTGACGGGCACCCCCTCGCGCAAGCCGTGAAGTGGAACGGTGTCTGCTTCTCCACCACGGGGGGATCCGGATGTCCGTAGCTGCCTCGCCCGCCGGTGGCCCCTCGCCGACCGCGGCCGCGCAACGGCGCGCGCAACTGGCCGGAATCTCCCATCCGACTCTCGTCGTCCTTCTTGCCGCCAGCATCGCTTGCACGGGCAGGACAGGCGCCCCGGCCGGCGTCACCGTCAACGACGTCCAGTCGCAGCTCAACTCGACCCTGGTGCACGACGTCGCCACGCCGGCCTCGATCCCCGAGATCCGCGAGATCATCCGGCGGGCCCGCACCGAGGGGCTCGCCGTCAGCATCACCGGCGGGCGCCACGCCATGGGAGGCCAGCAGTTCGGCTCGGGCACGATCCTGATGGACATGTCGCGGATGAACCGGGTGCTTCGCTTCGATTCCGACAAAGGGATCATCGAGGCGGAGGCCGGCATCCAGTGGCCGGCCCTCCTCGATTATCTCCTCGAGACTCAGAAGGGACGCGCGCGGCAGTGGGGCATCATACAGAAACAGACCGGCGCCGATAACCTGAGTCTCGGCGGCGCGCTCTCCGCCAACGTGCACGGCCGGGGGCTCAACCTCAAGCCGATCATCGGCGACGTGGAATCGTTCACCCTGGTGGACGCCAACGGCGAGGTGAGGCGGTGCAGCCGGCAGCAGGACGCCGAGCTGTTCCGCCTGGTGATTGGGGGGTACGGGCTCTTCGGAGTCATCGCCCAGGTCGAGCTGCGTCTGGCCCCTCGCAGGAAGGTGCAGCGGATCGTCGAGGTCATCGACCTGGAGAACCTCATCTCTTCCTTCCAGAAGCGGACCGAGGCAGGGTTCCAGTACGGCGACTTCCAGTACGCCACCGACCCGGACTCGGACGATTTTCTCAGGAAAGGGGTCTTCTCCTGCTATCGGCCCGTGGGCGACGAGACGCCGATCCCCGAGAATCAGAAGGAGCTTTCCGCCGATGACTGGGCCGGGCTCTACTTCCTGTCGCACACCCAGAAAACGCAGGCCTTCGAGCGCTATTCGAGCTACTACCTCTCGACCTCCGGACAGGTCTACTGGTCGGACACGAATCAGCTCGCCCTCTACCTCGAGAACTACCACCAGGCGCTGGACGCTCGCCTGGGAGGTGAGAAGGGGACCGAGATGATCACGGAGATCTACGTCCCACGCGCCTCCCTGGCCTCCTTCATGACCGATGTCCGCGCGGACCTCCGGCGCGACAAAGCGAGCGTCATCTACGGCACGATCCGGCTCATCGAGAAGGACGACGAGAGCTTCCTGGCCTGGGCGAGGCAGCCCTGGGTCTGCATCATCTTCAACCTGCACGTGGTGCACACTCAGGAAGGGCTGGAAGCGGCCGCGAAGGACTTCCGGCGGCTCATCGACCTGGCGATCCGCTACGAAGGCAGCTACTACCTGACGTACCACCGATGGGCAACCCGGGAACAGGTGGAGCGATGCCACCCGCGATTCGTCGAGTTCCTGCGGCTCAAGAAGAGGTACGACCCGGAGGAGCGGTTTCAGAGCGACTGGTACAGGCACTACCGCGACCTGTTCGCTGGCGCGTCCTCTCCCGTCACCGGGCAATGAGGCGGAGAGTCGCGTCTTGAGCGAGGCGCCCCTAGGAGTGTGGCCGGCGCTGGTGGTGGGGGCAGGTCCGGCGGGCCTGGCGACCAGCGGCGAGCTGAGCCGCCTCGGGATCCCGCACGTTGTGCTGGAAAGGGGCGATTCCCTCGCCTACCAGTGGACGCGCCTCTATGAAAGCCTCACCCTGCACACGGGCAAACACCTCTCCGCCCTGCCGGGGATGTCCTTTCCCCGCGCCACGCCGCTCTTCCCAACCCGCCTTCAGTTCCTCGATTACCTGAACGAGTACGCGAGGTCGCTCCGGTTGCCGGTGAGAACCGGTTGCAGCGTCACTGCCGTGGAGCGGAGCCGCGATGGATGGCGCTTGACCACCCCGCAGGGAGACCTGCGCGCGCGCCGGCTCGTCGTGGCCACGGGAATCCTCTCCAACCCGATCGTGCCTGTCCTCCCGGGTCGGGAGCTTTTCCGGGGGCGTCTGATGCACAGCATCGAGTATCACAGTCCCGGCCCGTTCCGGTCCCGACGCGTCCTGGTGGTCGGGGCCGGCAACTCCGCGGGGGAGATCTCCGCGGAGCTGGCCCGCGCGGGCGCCAGAGTGACCGTGGCGGTCCGCTCCGGCGCTCTCGCGCTGCCACGCCAGATCCTCGGCATCCCGATCCAGTACTTCGCGGTCCTCATGACGAAGCTCCCCGTGGCGGTCCAGCAGTCCTTCAAGAGGGCGACAGGAGTCGTGTCCGAGTGGCTTCGAGGTCCACCGGTTCTGCCCCGCCCTCCTCGGAGCGCCTGCCCCGAGGTCCCGCTCATCGGCCATCACATGGTGGACGCGATACGCGACGGTTCGATCCAGCTGAGAAGAGGGATCACCGGGATGACGGAGGAAGGAGTGCGATTCCAGGATGGCTCGCTGGAGCCGTTCGACGACGTCATCCTCGGCACGGGGTATCGGGCCGCCGTCGGATTCATGGAGGGTCTCATCAAGATCGATGACTGCGGCTTCGCGCGGCGCACGAAACGGGTCGTGAGCCTGGACCAGCCCGATCTCTACTTCGTCGGGCACAACTACGACACGACGGGCGGGCTTTACAACATTCGCCGCGACTCCACGCTGGTGGCGAAGACCCTGGCGGCCCAGGGGGCGCAGAGTGAGCCATCACCCGATGGACCGACCGGATGACTTCGTCTCCCCCGAAGCGCATCTAGATGACATGGAAGGTTCCGAACACATACAGGAACGCGGCGAGGACCAGGTGGAAGATGATCGGGATGGTTCCCCCGAACCACTTCTGGTCGACGCGCCGGATCATCCTGACAGCGTAGCGGAGGAGCATCAGGGCGGCGTAGAGGTAGCTGAACCAGACGATCCCTCGCGCGAAACCGGGCCCTGGTGCGGGCACCAGCAGGTGCTCCCCCGTGAACGAATGCGCGATGAGACCCATTACGAGAATGAAGACCAGCTGGATCGGCAGGAGGATCCGGTAGGGAATCACACCCGAGTACCATTGCTCCATGGGAGGAAGCCACCGCGGCCGGCGCAGGACCACCAGGAGCTGCCCGAGCACCCTGAGACAGAAGAGGCCGAGCAGAAACCACAGGAGATAACCGCAGACCGTGGGGTCCTTCAAGGACCTGCCTCCGCGGAAGGGAGATCCTCACGATGACCGAGCCCACCACGGCGATCACCGACTACCTGCTCGCGGCGGTCTCGCTCTGCCTGGGGTGGAGCATTCTGCGCCGGGATCGTCTCGAGCCTCGGATGGCGCGCTGTTTCTGGGGCTGGGGACTCGTCGCTCTGGCGTTCACGGCGCTCACGGGAGGAAGCTACCACGGTTTCGCAGGATGGATGGGAGAAAAGGAGGGCGCCGCGCTGTGGAAGTCGACAGTCTACCTGTCGGGCATCGTCGATCTGTCGATGCTCTGCGGAAGCCTGATGGCAGCTCTCGGGGGGCGCTGGCGGCGGTACGCCCTGGCCGCGGCCCTCGCCAAGTTCATTGTGTACGCGGTCTGGATGACGGGCCACGATGAGTTCCGGTACGTTCTCTACGACTATGTTCCTTCGATGCTGGCGATCCTGCTCGTGCACGCTCTGCCCGGATCCCTGCGTAAGGAGCCGGGCGCCAGCTGGATCCTCGCGGGCGTTTTTCTTTCGTTCGTCGCGGCCGGCGTGCAGTTCTTCCGGCTGGCGCCTCACGCTCGATTCAATCACAACGATCTCTACCACGTCATCCAGATCGGCGCGACCTGCCTTCTGTATCGGGGCGCCCGGGATCTCCGCGACCGCTGAAAGCCCGGTATCATTCGAGGGGTCACAAAGTAGCCTCGCGCACACTTTCCGTGCCCGGATGCGTGATAGTATTGCCGACACTTTCAATCCAGGAGGATGAGATGCGTCTCCACCCAGCCCTTGTCTCATGTTTCGCCGGCATCAGCCTGGTGCTCGGTAGCGCATCTGATGGGAGCCCTTCAGTCCCGGCGAGCTGGCCCGGCATGAGGGGACCCAGCCACGACGGCGCGGTGCGCGACGCCAGGCTCGTGGCGGCCGACGGGAAGGTGGCGCTCACGCTCGGCTGGAAGCGGGATCTCGGATCCGGCTACTCCGTGCTGGCCGCGGGCGACGGACGCCTCATCGCAATGTTTGCCTCCGGTGACGGCGATTTCGCCGCGGCCTTCAGACAGGAAACAGGGGAAGAGCTGTGGCGCTATCGCATCGAAGAGATCTACAAGGGCCACGACGGTTCCCACGACGGCCCCATCGCTTCTCCCTTGCTGGCGGCGGGGAAGGTCTTCGGGCTCACTCCCCGCGGCATCCTCTTCGCCGTCGATGCGGCCACGGGCAAGGCGAACTGGTCGAAGAACCTGGTCGCCGAGCTGGGCGCCAAGTCCCCATACTATGGATTCGCCAGCTCGCCGATCCTGGTGGATCATACGCTGATCGTGCAGATTGGAGCGGGTGAGGGCAAGGCGATCGCCGGATTCCGGCCCGAAGACGGCACGCTCCTGTGGTCGACGGGCAACGACGAGATCAACTATCAGTCACCCATCGCCGCTACCGTCGGCGGGAGAGGTCAGGTCGTCGCCGCCGGCGGCAAGAGCCTCTGGGGTCTGGACGCGGCGTCCGGCAAGGTCCTCTGGAGCTACGAGCACCAGGGCGATCAGAGCGTCATGGGTGGCCAGAAGCTCATCCCGGTGCCCGCCGGCGAGGATCGCTTCCTGCTGGTCAACAAGGAAGACTCTTCCACCATGATCCGCGTCTCGCCGGGCGACGGGGGGACGTATCAGGTCAAGGAGCTCTGGTCGAAGAACTCCATCCGCGGCACGTATGTCATCCCGGTCTACCACGAGGGATACGTTTACGGCGTGACCGGCTTCATCCTGACCTGCGTGGACGCCGCCACCGGAGAGACGAAGTGGAAATCGCGCGAGCCCGGCGATGGCTTCCTGACGCTCGTCGGTGGGCATCTGGTGATACTCACCAAGCAGGGAACGCTTCACGTCGCCGAAGCCTCGCCCGCCGGTTACCACGAGCTCGCCCGCATGGACCTGTTCGACGAGCAGTCCTGGTCGGCCGTGGCCTACGCCGACGGGCATCTCTTTGCCCGCAGCATGGCGCACCTGGCAAGGATCGATGTCGCCACGCAGGCGACACCGCCTCCCACGGTCACCGCCGCCCGTTCGTGGACTCAGGAAACCGAGTTTGGCCGCTTCCTCGCCGAAGCCGCGAAGGCTCCCGACAAGGGCTCCGCGATCGACAAGTACCTCAAAGGACAGAGGTCGTTCCCAATCGTCGAGGACACCGGTGCCGTGCACTTCATCTATCGGGGCAAGGCGACCGACGTGGCCATCGTGGGCGACATGATCGGAGACCGGCGCGAGGACCCGATGCTGCGCTTCGCCGACACCGACCTCTTCTATTACTCGACTCGGCTCGAGCGCAACGCCTCGGTCACCTACGGATTCATCGTCGACTACGACAAGCCCATCGCCGATGCCCGCAACCCGCGCAAGGGGAGCGGCCCCTTCGGCGAGGTTTCGTTGCTCGCGATGCCGGGATGGAAGCAGGCGGAATACACGTCGCCGCCGGATACCGCGCGGCAGGGACGGCTGGAGACCCTGGAATTCACGAGCCACGCCGGTGGCAAGGAGAAGCAACGAACCGCGCAGGTCTATCTGCCGGCCGGCTACGAGACCGGAGCCGACAAACGGTTCCCGACGCTCTATGTCCATGACGGCAAGGATGCCCTCGAGAAGGGGGGCATGAAGAACATGCTCGACGCGGTGATCGGCAAGGAAGCGGAGCCGCTCATTGGTGTGTTCATCCTCCCCGATCCGGAAAACCCACAAGGGGAGATGTGGCAGATCGATCCCTACGTAGAGATGGTGGTCACCGACCTGGTTCCGAAGGTCGATGAGCGGTACCGGACCGTGCGCCAGCCTCAGGCGCGCGCGACCGCCGGCGCCGGTGGTGGGGCGAATGCGGCGCTGGCTTGCGTGCTGAAACATCCCGAGGTGTTCCAGCGCCTCGGCAGCCAGTCGGCCTGGGTGCTGGGCCGCGCGGATTACGAGGGACAGATCCCCACCGCTGAAAAGCAGCCGTTGACGATCTTCCTGCAGTGGGGCACATACGACATGCGCTCCTCGCGCGAGGCGTGGGACACCGCCAAGGGAAATCGCGAGCTCTGGGCATTGCTGCGGGAGCGAAGCTACCGGCCCTCAGGGGGCGAGACTCCCGAAGGCACCGGCTGGGGTTTCTGGCGCGGTCATGCGGGCGAGATGGTCACCGCGCTGTTTCCCCGGCGAACCGAATAGCCGGACCTGTTCTCCCTGTCCGCCGCTCCCCTGGACGGCGACTTCCGGAACGCTCACCGCTTCAAGTCCGCGGGCCAATTCACGACCAGGGTGATTGCGGTGGTGGGTCTCCCCGCTTCGAACGGAACGATGAACTGCTGACCATCAGCGGTGACGTCGAACCGCCCGAAGGGTCCATAGGGCCGAGTCTCGAAGAGTGTTCGGATGGATCCGACTTCAAAGCTGGAGGCATGCGCGCTCACCTCCGCGGCCATGATCTTGTTGTCCGAGGAGAGATAGAGAATCTCCTGGCCGTCCCGCCGCCAGCGTGGGGAGGACCCACCCCCGGGCGAGACCTGCCACCTCCCACCGGAACCCGAGTTGGGCGCGACGTAGACCTTGTATTCCCCCGACTCGTTCGAGCAGAAAGCGAGCCATTTGCCGTCAGGCGAGAAAGCGGCTTCACGTTCGCTGAACTGGGATTCATGGAAGAGGTAGGGTTTGCGTTCTCCGTCCATCGGGATCATCCAGATCGCCCAGCCCCCCGGCTTCCCTTCCTGGTATGCGAGGACCTTGCCGTCGGGGGACCAATCGGTCGGGAATTTGTATCGGGCTTCCCCCTCCAGGAGAAGCTCCTCACCACTGGACCCGTCCGACGCCTTCTGATAAAGGGCGTGCTTCCCGTCGCGGTAGGAGCCGTAGGCGATCCGCCGGCCGTCGGGCGACCAGACGGCGTAAACGTTGCTCTGGGTCGAGGATGAGCCGAACGTCTGCGGCGTCTTGACGCCGCGGGCCATGTCGTAGCTCCAGATGTCATAGCCCGAAGCGTCGAGATAGAAGAGAAGCTTCTTACCATCGGGCGAGATTCGGGGGCAAGCGTACGCATCCGCGCCGGGGACGGCCCCGACCTGCTTTCCCCGCCGGTCATACCAGACGAGCTCACGGTCCGCGCTGCTCGTACCTTCGATATAGGCGAGCAGGCCATTCTCGGAGGCGGAGAAAAGTCCCCTTGAAAAAATCGCGACCTCCGGGACCGGATCGGCTATCGGAACGGCGTCCCCGGTGAGTTTCCGTCGCTCCGGGTCGAAGGGTCGGGCCATCAGGGTGTCCTGTCTCAGAAAGAGGATCTGCCCCGAGGCGTAGAGGGCGCCGGCGTGTGAGTAAAACAGAAGGTCGCTTCCCTTCGAATCGAGCGATCCCAGCCGGATCGAGTTCGTCGGATTCACCATTGAAGTGAACACGCTTCCCGCCAGGTAGAGAAAATGACGCCCGTCCGGCAGGAACTGGGGCCATCGATGTGAAAGCTCGTTCCTCGACGAGTCCAGGGCCGTCACCGGAGTCGCCTGTCCGCCGCCGGCTGAGACTCGGTAGAGGGCTGCGTTGACCGATGGGGTGAACAGGATCTCTCCCTCACGATTCCAGGTGCCGCCACGGCCGTCTGAGGCATCGCAAAGCGTGAAGGGCGGACCGCCCGAGAGATCGATCTTCTTGAGCTTGGCCCCCGCGAAGAACCCCACGAATCGACCGTCCGGTGACCAGAAGGGGTACGTGGCGCCGTTGGTCCCCGCCAGGGGCTCGGCGCGCAACGAGTCGATCGGACGCACCCACACTGCTGACTTTCCGTCCGGGGTGGAGGCGATGAAAGCGAGACGACGACCATCCGGCGAGAGCGCGAAGCCCGCCGCGTCGGACAGTATGAAGCTCGAGCCTGTCATCGGCTTGATGTAGGAACGCGTGACCCGTTCCTCGGTCGGGGCGCGCGTCACCTGGAGATATCCCAGAGCCAGAGCGACCGCGGCCGTCACGATCAACCCCGCCGCCAGCAATCGCTCCCGGGTGCGTCCCCCCCTGGCCCGTGCCGCGCTCGCGACCGCTTGCGATCCACCTGCCGCGATCCACTCCAGCGCGTGTGCCAGGTCCCGGCCGGTCTGCCACCGTTTCTCCGGATCCTTCGCAAGGCAGGTGCGTATCGCGTGGTCCAGCGCCGGCGGCGTCATCGGCTTGACCGTGGGGATCGGCTCCGGCTCCTTCTCCAGGATCGCCGATGCCACGCTCAACTGGCTCTTGCCCTCGAACGCCCGGCGGCCGGTCACCATCTCGTACAGCACCGCGCCCAGCGAAAAGAGATCGCTCTGGCCCCCCACCTCCTTGCCTTCGACCTGCTCCGGAGACATGTACTGGAAGGTGCCCACCAGCGTCCCTTCGGCCGTCAGCGGCTGGGATTTTGTCTTCAGCGAAGACGAATCGGACCCGAGGGGGAGGACCGCCGGCTTCGCCAATCCGAAGTCCATCAGCCTGGCGCCCGCCTTGGTCAGCATGATATTGCCGGGCTTCAGATCGCGGTGCACCACGCCGGTGCGATGCGCCTTCTCGAGCCCTTCGCAGATCTCGATCCCATACCTCAGGACCTGCTCCAGCGGCAGCGGACCCCGGATCAGACGCTCGGCCAGCGTCTCGCCCTCCAGATACTCCATGACCAGATAGCCGACGCCGTCCTGCGAGCCGACGTCGTAGAGGTGGCAGATGTTGGGGTGGCTCAGGGAAGAGATGGCCCGCGCCTCGCGCTCGAAGCGTTCCTTGGCCGCGGGTTTCTCCGAGAGATGGTGGGGGAGGATCTTGATGGCGACGGTCCGGTCCAGACGCGTGTCCCGCGCCCGATAGACCTCTCCCATTCCTCCGGCGCCGAGCGGCGCGAGGATCTCGTAGGGTCCAAGGCGCACTCCGGGAGTCAGCGGCATAGACGCCTCAGACTAGCATGAACCTGCTCAGGCCAAGGGGAACCCGATGCCGTCTCGCGCCACTCCGGCGTCGGTAGGGTGGTAGAATCGTCCGCACCCTGGTCGTCAAGAAAACCCCGGCAGTCATCCCTCCGCCGATGCCGCGGCGCGGGCCCTGGGGGGCCGGGTTGCGCCATGATCCCATCTCCGCAGAATGATCGAATGATCCTACTGGCCCGGCCCCTCTTACGGGGGCAGGGAGGTTGCAGGCAGGCATGACCGAACCGACCGGAAGCGAGGGAGACCTGGTCAGGCGGATGCTGGCAGGCGACGAGCCGGCTTTCGAGGAGTTCTTCGAGAACCACTTCTCGCGCGTCTACCGTTTCGCATTGACCCGCGTGGGAGGACGAGCCGATGTCGCGGAGGAGATCACCCAGGCCACGCTGTGCAGGGCCGTCAGCAAGCTCGAGAGCTACCGCGGGGAGGCAGCGCTCTTCACCTGGTTGTGCACCATCTGCCGTCACGAGATATCGCGACATTACCGGCGAAGCGAGATACGCCATGAGAGTCTGGGTCTGCCCGAGGATTCGGAGGACGCCCGGGTGGCGCTCGACTCTCTGGCGGCCGCCATCGGAGAGGGTCCTGACGCGCAGCTCCACCGCAAGGAGGTCGCGCGTCTGGTCCAGGTCACCCTCGACAACCTGCCTTGGTCGTACGCGAGCGCTCTGGAGTGGAAGTACCTCCACGAGGTGCCCGTGAAGGAGATCGCGGAGAGGCTGGAGCTCGGGCTCAAGGCCGCTGAATCGCTGCTCAGCAGGGCCCGGGCCGCGTTCCGTGACGGCTTTTCGACCCTGACCGCGGAGCGTTCGAGGAGCGGATCGCCCGCAGATGGATCCCGGAGGGCAGGAGCATCATGAGCGAGCCAACGAACCACCCTGACGAACCCGAGGTCATCGCGCGGCTCCTGCGCCTCGCCGGCCCTCGCCCCGAGGCGGCGGTGGAGGTCAGAGAGCGTGTCCACGACGCGGTCCGGGCGCGGTGGCTCGAGAAGGTCAAGGCCAGGCGGCGTCGTGTCGGGCTGACCTGGCTGGTGGCAGCCGCCGCGGCCGCCGCGGGCATCGCCCTCATGGTCGAGGTGGGGAACCGGGGAAGCGGCGTCGCGCCGCCCATCCACGAGATCCCGGCCGCCGCTCTCGTCTTCAGCATCGGATCGGTTCAGGACGCCGGCGGCGCGGCGATCCAGGCAGGGGCCGAGATCCAGCCCGGAACCGTCGTGAAGACCGGTGATGACGCCCGGGCCGCGCTGCGTCTCGCCAACGGCGCGGCCGTCCGTCTGGACGTCGGGACGCGGGTCACGGTGGTCAGCGGGGCGGCGCTGGACCTCGCGCAGGGACGGGTCTATGTCGACACACGGCTGACGACCGACCCGCTGCGGCGCATCGAGATCCGGACGGAGTTCGGCGTCCTGAGGGACATCGGCACCCGGTTCGAGGTGCGCGTGCAGGACGCGGAGCTGAGAGTGAGGGTGCGGCAGGGGATCGTGCGGCTCGACCGCAAGGCTGGTTCGCACGACGTCCAGTCCGGAGCCCAGTTGAACGTGAAGCCGGGTGGTGGCCTCGCCTGGGGAAACGTCACCCCCTATGGAGAGGAGTGGAGCTGGATCCTCGAGGCGGCGCCGGCGTTCGAGCTGGAAGGGCGCGTCCTTTCGGAATTCCTCGACTGGATCTCCTCGGAGACGGGTCTCAGCGTCACGTTCACCGACCAGTCAATCGAGCGCGAGGCCCACAGGATCGTCCTCCATGGCTCGGTCGCCGGCGTCCGGCCCGACCAGGCTCCGGGGGTGGTCCTGCCGACGTGCGGGCTGGGCCACCGCGTCGTCGGCGACACGCTGATCGTCGGTCCCGCGGTCGCGGGGGGCGGTGGCGGATGAAGGCGGAGGAGACCGGAGAGCGGACACACTTCATCAGCATCGCCCACTGATCTGCAAAGCCGGCGCCTGGAGCCTGAACGCCGGCCCCCGCCCGGCGGCGGATTGAGGACCCGTTTCGTCCCCAGGTCCTCGCCGCCGCCGGCGCATCGCTTCTTGACGCGACACGCCCCATCGGTAGAATCCCGGAAGGAACGTATCCGTCGAGGGCGTCCATTCTCCGGGATCCGCATTGAGGGCTGGACGGCGAGCTCCGTCGCTGCTCATCATCCTTCTGCTGTCCGCCGGGATCGCTCCGGCGGCCGGCACCGGCTCGAATCGCTTCGCCGTCGGCCGACGGCTGGGCGAGGCGATCGACCAGCTCCGGTCCCAGGGGCTGGAGGTCATCTACAGCAGCGATCTCGTCAGACCCTCGATGCGCATCCTCGCGGAGCCGCTCGCGACGACCTCCCCGGAAATCCTCTGGGAGCTGATCGCCCCGCACGGCCTGGAGACCCGCGTCGGCCCCGATGGAACCCTCCTCATCGTGAGACAGGACCTGACCGCGGGGCCCAGGGGGGGAATCGCGGGGCGGATCGTGACCGCCGGTGATCGGAGGGCGGTCGCCGGCGCCACGATCTCCATGCCCGGCACGGAGGCGGGGACCGTCTCGACCGCCGATGGAAGGTTCCTCGTCTTCGGGATGACTCCGGGGCGGTGCCCCGTCGAGGTCCAGTCGTCCGACGGGAGGCTGCATCAACGGGTCGACATCATCCTCAAGCCCGGCGAGATGACTCATGTCATCATCGAGATGGCCGCCACGGAGGCGATGGTGGAGGGGGTCGTCGTGACGCCGACCGTCTACAGGTTCGTCGGCGATCAGCCCGAGGCGCGCTACTCCCTTGAAGGCGAGCAGCTCGAGCGGCTCGCCCAGCTGGGCGCGGACACTCACAGGGCGGCCTCCAGGCTTCCCGGGGCCGCCTCGGGCGACAGGTCGGCACGCTTCCACCTGCGGGGGGGAGAGACAGGCGAGGTGCTGGTTCTCCTGGACGGACTCGAGATCGAGCAGTCGTTCCATCTCAAGGATTTTCTCGCCGTCTCCGGGGTCATCGATTCGCGCGCGATCGACCGGGTCGAGCTCCTCACGGGCGGCTACCCCGTGGAATTCGGCGACAGGATGAGCGGGGTGATGGACCTGATCTCCTCCAACCCCGACGATCCGAGGCACACGTCCGTCGGCGCCGGGATCCTGAACTCGCGCTTGATGACCGAAGGCCGGACCGGATCCGGCGACAAGAGATGGCTCGTCACGGGGCGCGGCTGGTACCCGAACGCCGTGTTCGAGATCGTGGACGTGGGAGGGGAGGACCTGAACCCCTACTACTACGACCTCATGGGGAAGTTCGAGCTGCACCGCGACAGCGGCACCGTCCTGTCGGGACACGTGCTCTCGGCCCGCGACCTGCTCAACTTCGAGGACGCCCGTGTAGGAGAGAAGATCAGGGCCAGATACGCCACGGACTACGCGTGGATCAACGTGAAGTCGCCATGGAGCGCCCGCCTCTTCTCACTGACTCAATTCGCCTACGGAAAGACCCAGTCGACTCGCGCGGGAAACGTCCTGGACTCGCTGAGGACCGCCGAGGTGGGCGACGACCGCGTCGCCAACTTCCTCGGAATCAAGCAGGAGTGGATATTCCGCGCCTCGGACCGCTTCTTCTACAAGTGGGGGTTCGACGCGAGGCGGGTCCACGCGGACTACGACTACACCTCGCATGCGGATCTCACCGATCCGGTGTTCAATCCGGCGCCGGTCGTCATCGATCGACAGGTCCGGCTCCAGCCATCCGGTTCCCGTTTCGCGGCCTATGCCTCGGGCAACGTGAGGCTCGGCTCGTCCGTCACGGCCGAGCTCGGCGTCCGCTGGGGCCGGCAGACCTATGCGGACGACCAGCAGCTCGACCCTCGGCTGAACCTGGTCTTTCCCGCCGGCAGGCGGGGCACCTTCCGGGCTTCGTGGGGGCGTTTCCACCAGTCCCAGCGGATCGACGAGCTCCAGGTCGAGGACGGCGTGGAGGACTTCCTCCCGGCGCAGCTCTCGGAGCACCGAGTGGTGAGCTTCGAGCACCAGTCGGACGCGGGACTCTACCTCAGGACCGACCTGTACTGGAAGTCGATGTCCGACCTGCGCCCGCGCTATGAGAACCTGCTCAACCCGATCGAGCTCCTCCCCGAAGGGGAGCCCGATCGGATCCGGCTGGCCCCACGCCGCGCCAGGGCTCGCGGCGTCGAGATCTATCTCAGGAAAGAGGCGTCCCGCGGCCTCGACTGGTGGGCGGGCTACACGCTCTCATCCGCCGAGGACGACATCGACGGCACGTGGGAGGCGCGAAGCTGGGACCAGCGCCACGCCCTGGATTTCGGCCTGGGCCGGCGGCTCAGGCACGGGTGGCAAGTCGATGTGTCGGGCGTGTGGCATTCGGGATGGCCCATGACCGGGGTGGACGCGAGCGTGGTGACCGACCCCAACGGAATGCCGGTGATCCAGACCGCGTTCGAGCCCAGAAACGCCGAGCGCTACGCGCCCTATCACAGGCTGGACGCCCGTGTTTCCCGCGAAGCCCGGCTCGAGAGGGGAACGCTACGGTTCGTTCTGGACGCGCTGAACCTGTACGGAAGGAAGAACGTCTGCTGTGTCGAGAAGCTCGCGTTCACGCCGACTCCGGGAGGCTCCGTCCGGACCGAAAGGACGGAAGGGCACTGGCTCGGGCGAGTGCTGTCGCTCACGATTGAATGGGAGTTCTGATTGTGTACGTTACGGGCCGGTGGGCCCCGATCGGTCTCATGGTGGCGGCCTGCGCGAGCACCCTGACCTGCCGGCGGGAGCCGCCTCCCTCTCCCCCACCCCCTCCCGCGACGGTCGAGGCCGCGGTGCTGACACCGGACAACTACGACGACCTCGTCCCCGCGGGCAAGGAGGTCGATGCGATCCACGGGGACTATGTCCTGCGCAACGACCGCCTCGTGGCGATCGTCGCCGCCCCCGTCGCCGGGCGCAATGCAAACGCCTCCCTGCGCGACGTGGGGGGCGGGGTCATCGACCTGACGACCCGCGATCACCCGAACGACCAGCTCGGCGCCTTCCTGCCCGGTCGAGGTCTGCGACGGTGCGATGGATCGGCGATGACCGTCGATGCGCCCGCGTCGCGCGAACGGGCCGCACTGAGTTGCTCCGCGGCGGCAACGCCCGGCCGGCCGGCGGTCGACCTGAGCTACGAGCTGCGCAAGGGAGAACCATACCTGACCATCATCACGACGCTGATCAACACGCAGGAGAAGGCACTGGTCGTCCCGCTCGAGGACCTGCTCGAGGCCGCCGGGCCCTCGTTCGAGCGGGCGCCCGCGGGCCGGGTCTCGCTGGCGTGGGCCTACGATCGCTGGTTCGGCCAGGCCTACGGTCTGGCCGCCGACGGTCGTGAAGCGCAGATCCTCCCGGACCCCACGCGTCTCGTGGTTCGATGGCTCGTGGAAGGCCAGCAATCCCTCACCCTCCAGCCGGCGGAGCGCTTCGTCCTGACGCGCCGGCTCGCTCCGGCCGGGGACACCGTCGCGTTGCGGGCGATCGAGGCCGAGCGGCAAAGCGTGAATGTCTTCCCGGTGGATCTCGTGGTCGCCGATCCGGCGGGCCGCGGCGTGGCGGCGGCCGACGTCACGCTGAGCCGATCGGAGGGCCTCTACGGTGCCGCGCGAACCTCGCCCGACGGGACGATCGAGCTTCGCCTGCCCGCCGGCTCCTACCACCTGGAGGCCGCCTCGCCGGGCCGGGGATCGCGCGCCCTTCAGGTCGTCGCCGGCCCCCCCGGGACCTCCGGCGGGCCGCCGCCCGTGCTCCTGACGCTCCACGCGGGCGTCCAGGTCGAGGGCTCCGTGACCGGCGATGACGGCGGGCCGATCCCGTGCAAGATCATGTTCGTGGGAGTCGACGGGACGCCGACCCCGGACTTCGGCCCGGTCAATGCCACCGAGGCGGTGAAGAACCTCCTCTACTCCCTGAACGGACGATTCTCCCGGGTGCTGGAGCCCGGGGCCTACGAGGTCACGGTGAGCCACGGACCCGAGTTCGATGTGGTGACCAGACGCCTCGAGGCCACGAAGGCCGGCTCGGTCATCTCGCTCCCCGTATCGCTTCACCGATCGGTAGAGACGCCCGGATGGGTGAGCGCCGACTTCCACAGCCATTCGACCGTCAGCGGCGACAGCTGGGCCAGCGTCCGCGGCCGCGTGCTGAACCTGGCCGCCGAGCAGATCGAGTTCGCGCCCTCCACTGAGCACAACCGCATCGCCACCTACGCGAGCGAGATCGCGGCCCTGGGACTGGAAGAGTTCATCAAGTCCAGCGCCGGGCTGGAGCTGACCGGCGTGCCCTTCCCAATCAACCATCAGAACGCGTTTCCCCTCCGAATGGTCCCGCGCACACAGGACAACGGCGGCCCGGCGCCGGACGACGATCCGGTGGCGCAGGTGCGCCGGCTGGCGGAATGGGACGGCGGCAGCGAGAAGCTCGTGCAGCAGAACCACCCCGACCTCGGATGGATGTACTACGACCGCGATGGGGACTCGGTGCCGGACGGCGGCCTCGCGGGGATGCTCCAGTACCAGGACGTCATCGAGGTCTTTTCGACGCTCCTGCTGCACATGGAGCCGATTCTGTTCCGGAAGACGGAGGGCGCTGCCGGCGAGCCCCCCGTCATTACGCAGGGCAACAACCTCCTGCTCAACTGGCTCCAGCTGCTCAACCAGGGTGTGCGCCTTCCGGCGGTCGCCAACACCGACGCGCACGAGACCTATCACGGGTCGGGGGGCCAGCGCAACTACGTCAAGTGCGCGACGGACGACCCGTCGCACATCGACCCGATGGACATCGTGCGCAACGCCGAACAGGGTCACATCGTCATGACCAACGGCCCTTACCTGGAGGTCACGCTGACGCCGCTCCAGCGGACCCTCGAGGGATGGTCGCCCGGCCCGCGGAGCGCCATCCCGGGAGACGAGATCGCGGCGCCGAGCGGCGTCGTCAGACTGCACGTCCGGGTCCAGACCTCGAACTGGATCGACATCGACCGGGTTCGCGTCCTGCTCAACGGCCGTTTCTCCGAGGATCTCAGCTTCACCCGCTACAGGGATCCGGAGGCGTTCGGCCCGGCTCCGGTCAGGTTCGATCAGGAATGGGACTTCGGGCTCAAGACGGACACCCACGTCCTCGTCCAGACCGGGCACCTGAAGGTCGAGCTGGGCCCCATCATGGGGCCCAAGTGGGGCCGCTGGCCGCCGGTGGCGATCGCCAACCCGATCTTCGTCGACGTGGACGGCGACGGGTTCACCGCCAACCGGGACACGCTCGACGCTCCGCTGCCCGTCAAGGTGCCTCCGACCCTCCCCGCTCCCGAGCGGAGACCGTGAACCACGCGCTCCTAGGAGAGAAGCAGCTCCAGGTCCTCGCGCGTGAGGTCCCTCACGAGGGACGCGTCGGCCGCCAGGATCGAGTCGGCCAGCTCGCGCTTGCTCGACTGCAGGGCGAGGATCTTCTCCTCGATCGTGCCGGAGGCGACGATCCGGTAGGCGAAGACGTGACGCGTCTGCCCGATCCGGTGCGAGCGGTCGATCGCCTGCGCCTCGACGGCGGGGTTCCACCACGGGTCGAGCAGGTAGACGTACTCGGCCTCGGTGAGGTTCAGCCCGTATCCGCCCGCCTTGAGCGAGAGCAGGAAGAGCCGGCAGCGGGGGTCCTCCTGGAACAGCCGCACGGCGCTCTCGCGCTGCCGCGCCCCCATGGTGCCGTCAAGATAGGCGTACGTGAGGCCGCGCGCGTCGAGCCGCTTCCGGACCAGCGCGAGCAGGCTCGTGAACTGCGAGAAGACGAGCGCCTTGTGCCCTTCCTCCAGCACCTCGTCGAGCTGTGAGAAGAGCACGTCGAACTTGGCGCTCCCCTCGCGGGCCCTGCGAGGATCGAGCAGCGCGGGATGACACGCCGCCTGGCGAAGGCGCAGGAGCGCCTCGAGGACCTGGATCTTGGACTTCGCCAGTCCGTCTCGTTCGACCCTGGAGCGCAGCGAGGCCCGGTAGTGCTCGAGCAGCTCGTCGTAGAGCTTGCGCTGCGTCCCCGCCAGCTCGCAGGTGAGCGTCTGCTCGGTCTTCTCGGGCAGCTCGGGGGCGACCTGTTTCTTGGTGCGCCGCAGGAAGAAGGGCCTCAGGGCGCGCGCCAGAATCGTCCGGGCCGGTCCATCCGGCTCCTCCGCCGCGCGGGCTCCGAGCTGGAACGCCGAGGAGGAGCCCAGCATTCCCGGATTGAGGAACTCGAAGAGGCTCCACAGCTCGCCGAGGTGGTTCTCGATGGGCGTCCCGGACAGCGCGAGACGCTGATCGCCGCGCAGGAGACGCACCGCCTTGGCGGTCTGCGTCCCGGCGTTCTTGATCGCCTGGGACTCGTCGAGGAGGACCGTGTCGAAGGCGATCTCCTTGAGGATCGCGATGTCGCGCCTCATGGTCCCATAGGTCGTCAGGACGACGTCCCAGTCGCGCAGCTCCTCCTGCGAGCGGGCCCGGACGAGGCCGGTGTGGTCAAGGAAGCGGAGCCGCGGCGTGAACCGCCTCGCCTCCGAGAGCCAGTTGAACACGATCGATCGGGGCGCCACGACGAGGGAGACCTTCCCCGCGCCCGGCCCGGCGCTCGCCCGTCGCGCCTCCAGCAGGGCGAGGATCTGGATCGTCTTGCCGAGCCCCATGTCGTCCGCCAGACAGCCGCCGAATCCGAACTCCCTCAGGAAGCAGAGCCAGCCGAGGCCTTCCTTCTGATAGGGGCGCAGCGTGCCCTGGAAGCCGGCGGGGGCTTCCACCGGCTCGACTCCGTCGAACTCGTGCAGCTTCCGCCGCACGCGCTCGAAGGGATCGTCGCATGTGGCCTCCGGCGCCGTCGCGATGAGCGCGTCCAGGAAGCCCGCCTGCGCGCGCGTGAACCGGAGATGATCTCCCACTCCCTCGCCGATCCCGGCGACGGGCGCGTAGCGCTCCAGCCATTCCTGCGGGAGCACGCCGAGGCTGCCGTCGCCGAGCGAGATCGTCGGTTCCCCTTTCCTCAGCGCGGCAAGCAGCGCGGGCAGAGGCACCTCGGCGCCGTCGTAGGTCGCCCCACCGCGCAGCTCGAACCAGTCGATCCCGGAGGAGACTTCGATCCGGAAGTCGGTGGCGGTGCGGTAAAGCCTCCCCTCCGCTTCCACGCGCCAGCCGGCGCGTGTGAGCTGGGGGACGGCGGCCGGGAGTCGGCCGGACGCCAGCTCCAGCCGGACCGGTTCCCCGGGGCGGTGCGCGCCGGAAGCCCGGAAGCCCACGGAGCTCAGAAACGCCAGGGCGGCGTTCTCGGCCTGAGGGTCCCGGATCATCGCCCGGCGCGCGTCCGGGTCGAGGAGCGCGGCGGGCTCGGCTCCGGCCTCGATCAGGAGCCCATCGTAGTCGAAGGTCACGATGGCCTGGAGCCGGTGCCGCAGCCAGGGGGAGCTCGGCCGCAGGACCCGGACCGCCGGCCTGGGCGTGGTCCGGACCTCCTCGAAACGGAGCTCCTCGGGGAGGGCGGCGGCGAGATCCCGGCCGGTCGCGAGGATCTCGGAAACGAAACGGACCCCCTCGGCGCGCGGGATCTCGATGCGCCCGAGGCGGCGGATCTGGGCGATGAGGGGGAAGGCGCCGCCATGCTCGAAACGGGAGACTCGATCGCCGGCGAAGCAGAGCCCCGACGAGAGCAGGAGATCGGGCCGGGACAGGGGCATCGTCTCCGAGGCGCGGGCGAGATGGCCGGTGACCACGTAGCACCGCCCCTCGGCGTCCCACTCGACGTCGATGCGGGATCTCCAGGGCTCGCCTTCATCGTGGGTCAGAGGGCGGGCTTCGGCGCCCGAGTCCTTCCGCACCAGGCAGCGGCCCGTCGAGCAGAGCTCCCGCAGGAGGAGATCGGCCGCGGGCGCGGCGATCTCCACCGCGGCGGCCATCCGTTCGTAGCGGGAAGGATAGCCGTATACGTACGTGGGGCTCGCGCCCTTCAGCAGCGCCAGAATTCGCCGATCGATGAGGTCCGGGAGCACGGAGATCTGGTCATGGGCGATCGCCAGAGGCTTGAGTCTCCCCCACGTGCCGTCGCGGCGGCGGTCGCGCTGGAGAAGAGCGACTGTGAGCCCCCGTGGTTCCAGCATCGAGGAGAGGTCCACGAGATACAAGATCTCGCGCCGGCCCGGCGCGAAGCCGTCGGTTGCCCGCGCAGCGAGCCGCCGCGCCGCCTGGAGCATTTCGATTGCGTCCTCCCAGGAGGCGTGCCTCCTGCGGGACCGGGTTGGAGGGAGGCCGGGCGGGACGGCAAGTGAAGCCGGGGGGATCAGGTCATCCTCCTCGATCGCGTCCTCCTCGCCGGCGAGGAGATCCTCCGACTCATCCTGCTCGACCGGCTCGAGGCGCCGCAGGCTTTTGGCCCCACCGAGGTGTCCCTGATGCTCGGCGGCAAGCAGCGCGGCCCAGACGTGCTTGCACGGCTGCTGGTTGTCCTGAAAGAACGGGCAGTCGCACTCGCACCGGAGGGTATCCCCCTCCACGTCGAGGCTGACGGAGTAGGGCCGGCTTCCGCGAACGCTCACACTCACGCCGAGAGGGCCGGCGCTGATCACGCGGGCGCGCCTCTCGCGGAAGTACGCCTCCCCGCGGAAGCGCTGCGTGGGGAGGACCATTCGCGAGAGCGCGGATGACAGGGACATGGGATGTAGGGGTGAGAGGCTCCGGTGCGCCGCCGCCGACGGACAGGGAAGTCAACCAGACATCCTATCCTGAGGCTCTCTCCGATGCAAAGCGGCCCGACTGGCTCACCGCGATCGAGGCCGCCTCTTCGAGGCCGGGCCCGGCGGCGGGCCGGTCTGCCGCCGCAGACCGAGCCCGCGCGTCTCGAGCTCCTCGACGTTGCGCGGCCAGTCCTCGTGCAGCAGCCGGGAGAGGGAACGGTCCGCCATGATCCGCCCCCCCGTCTGGCACCGCGGGCAGTAGTCGGCTTCGTTCTCGGCGTGGACGATCCGCTGCACCGGCGTGCCGCAGTCGGGACAGGGCTGGCGATACCGTCCGTGGACGGCCATGCCGTCACGAAACGCGGTCACCTTTTCAGGGAAGCCGGCGCCCGTCTGACGGCGCAGTCGATCGGTCCACTCCCGCAGCACCGCCACGCATGCGGCGCGCAGGCGCTCGGCCTCCAGCGCGTCCAGCGAGTCGGTCATCTTGAAGGGGGACAATCGCGCCCGATGCAGGATCTCGTCCGAGTAGGCGTTGCCGATCCCGCTGAAGAGGCTCGGATCGGTCAGGGCGCGCTTGACCGTGTGCCGTTCCCGAGCGAGCGCGGCCCGGAAGGAGGCCGCGTCCGCCTCCAGCACCTCGAGCCCCCCCGGATCATGGGCGGACAGCGCCCGCGTCCCCGCGACCAGGTGCAACATCGCGCGGCGTCTGGTGCCGGCCTCGGTCAGGACCAGGGTCCCGCCGGTGAAGTCGAGCGCGGCCAGCCCGGAGCGCCGGTGCAGGCGCGCGCCGCGCTCGCTCCAGTGCAGCCGTCCGGCGATCATGAGATGGATGACCAGGAAAAGGTCCCCCTCCAGCCCGATCACGATTCGCTTGCCCAGGCGCCGCAGCGCAACGACCTTCCTGCCCACCGCCTCGGTGAGAGGAGGCGTGACCGAGCGAAGTACGAACGGACTTCCCAGACGGATCGCCTCGAGCGTTCCGCCGTGAATGCGCGGCTCCAGAGCCTCCAGATAGACGACGATGTCGGGCAGCTCGGGCATGGTGGCGCGAATCCAGTGTCCTTGGTCTGAAGTCTTGAGTCGAATAACGCGGTTGCCCGGCGGGGGTGACGCTCCCTCGGAAGCGTCACCCCCGCCGCCTTGATGTACCGCATTATCTACGAAACCGCCGACTCAGCACGCTCGCGCAATCGGTCGAGCGCGGGCGCGCGGAGGCCATACGATATACTCCCCGGCCATGAACGACCTGCGCGTCTACGACCGCATCTCCGACGCGGTGGGCTGGACTCCGATGGTGAGGCTGCGCCGGGCCATGCCAGGCTCCCTCTGCGAGGCCTTCGCCAAGATCGAGTTCATGAACCCGATGGGGAGCGTGAAGGACCGGATCGCCCGCTTCATGATCGAGAAGGCGTTGAGCGAGGGGGGGCTCCATCCCGGCGACGTCGTGGTCGAGAACTCCTCGGGGAACACCGCCCTGGGGCTGGCCATGATGGGAGTGCTGGAGGATCTGCGCTGCAAGATGGTCGTGCGCCGCCAGACGAGCCGTGAAAAGCTCGACTGCCTCAGGGCCATGGGCGTGGAGCTGGTGCTCGTGGACGGCGCCCTGCCCCCGGACCACCCGGAGAGCTACAACAGGAAGGCCAAACAAGTTGTGGCCGAGACGCCTCGGGCCTTCTTCACCGATCAGCACAACAACCGCGCCAACAGCGAGGCCCACTACCGCACCACCGGACCGGAGATCTGGCGCCAGATGGACGGTCGGATCGACTACGTCGTGGCCGGGATGGGCACGGGAGGCACGATCTGCGGCGTCGCCCGTTATCTCAAGGAGCAGGATCCGGCCGTCAAGGTGATCGCGGTCGACCCGGTCGGCTCCGTCTTCTACGACTACTTCAAGACGGGGCGCAAGGGGGTCCCGGCCCCCTGCCTGCTGGAGGGGCTCGGCGATGAAGAGATCATCGGCTGCCCAGAGTTCGACCTCATCGACGACATGCTCCAGGTCACCGACAGGGATGCGTTCCTGGCGGCGCGGGACCTCGCGCGCTCGGAGGCGATCCTGGCGGGCGGCTCCAGCGGAGCGGCCCTGTGGGGCCTGCGCGAGCTGGTCCGCCGGATCGACCGGCCGGCGCGCATCGTCACCATCTTTCCCGACTCTGGCAGCCGGTACGTGAGCACCATCTACAACGACGACTGGATGCGCCGCCAGGGCTTCCTCGACGGAGGCGGGTAGTGTGAGGGCCGCCGTCCCCGCGGCGGCGCTGATCGCGGCGCTGGTCGTCGCTCCGGCCCGCGCCGCCAGCGGTCTGGACGCTCCGGCGGCCGGCCGCTTCGCGAAGCTCGCCCTGGAGTGCGTCGGGCGCGAGTATCCCAACAAGATCGCCCATGTCCTCAACGGCGACGCGGACGTCCGGCCGCCGCGGGAGCTGACCCCAGCTTTCTTCGGCTGCTACGACTGGCACTCCTCGGTGCATGGCCACTGGCTCCTCGCACGCCTGGCCCGGACGTTCCCTCAGGCCCCCCTCGCGTCGCCGGCCCTGGAGGCCCTCTCGCTCAGTCTTACCGCCCGCAAGATCGACGCGGAAGCGCGGTACATGATGGGAGCCGGCCGGACCTCCTTCGAGAGACCCTACGGGCTGGCCTGGCTGCTCCAGCTCTGCGCCGAGCTCCGGGAGTGGAATGACGAGAGAGCCCGGCGCTGGTCCGCGATCCTCCGGCCGCTCGAGATCGCGGCCACCGATCGGTTGAGCGAGTGGCTCCCCAAGCTCGCCCATCCGATCCGAGTGGGGGAGCACGATCAGACCGCGTTCGCCTTCGGATTGATCCTGGACTGGGCCCGCACCGCGGAGGATCGCCGGATGGAGAGCCTCGTGGTCTCCCGCATCCGGCTCTATTACCTCGGCGATCGCGACTGCCCGATGGCCTACGAGCCCTCGGGGCAGGATTTCCTCTCCCCGTGCCTGGCGGAGGCGGATCTGATCCGCAGGATCCTGGGGATGACCGATTACGCCGCCTGGCTCGGAGCGTTCCTCCCCGGCATTCCCACCGATGGCGCCCGGTCGTGGCTGAGCCCGGCCGTTGTGACCGATCCAAGCGATCCCAAGCTCGCCCACCTCGATGGTCTGAACCTCAGTCGGGCGTGGATGCTCGAGGGGATCGCCTCCGGCCTGCCTCCCTCCGATTCGCGGCTGCCGGCGATCCGGGCCGCGGCCCTGGCGCATCGCGAGCGCGGGCTGGCCGCCGTCACCGGGGAGCATTACGAAGGGGGCCACTGGCTCGGGACCTTCGCCGCCTACCTCGTCACGGGCCGGGGCCTCCCTCCGGAAGGGGCCGCGACCAGTGGCGCCGCGGCCCCGGATTAGGTACGCTTTGGTCATGCCGGAGGCCGAGCCGCCCCTCCCCCGATGCGATTTCGAGAGCAGGAGCCTGATCCTGCGTCTCGAGACGACCCTGCCCGCCGACCCGAAGCGGATCGCTCCGGTGGTGGAGGGGGTGATGGCCCTCGTGACGCAGATGGGGTGCGCGGCGGGCAAGGAGTTCGAGGTGGAGACCGCCCTGCACGAGGCGCTCGCCAACGCCGTGCTGCACGGGTGCGGCGGGGACTCGAGCAAGCAGGTCCAGTTCAGCGTGTCGTGCGACGAGGCCCGCGGTATGCTCATCGTGGTGCGCGACCCAGGCCCGGGATTCGATCCCGACTCGCTGCCGAGCCCCATCACCGGCGAGCAGATCTACTCCACGCACGGACGGGGCATCTACCTGATCAACCGGCTCATGGACGAGGTGCGCTTCGAGCGCGGCGGCACCGAGATTCACATGATGAAGGCCTGACGGGGCCGCCAGGCCGGCCGACTACTCGAAGCCGCGGATCAGGACGATCTCTTGGCTCAGATTCCCCTGGGTGAAGTAGAAGGCGCGGCTGTCCTTCGTCCACGCGAAATCGAATACCTGGCCCGTCCTGAAATCGGTCTGCCTCTTGGGCGCGGCCGCGCCCACTGTCCACCTCCAGAGGTTGCTGGTTTGCTCGGTGGCCACCGTGAAGAGCAGATCGTTTCCGCTCGGGGACCAGTCATAGTCGAGAATCGTGCCACTGGGAGATCGGACCAGGAGGACGGGGTCTCCGCCGCCCAGGGGCCCCTTCATTATGGTGCTGACGCCATCCACCTCTTTGATGAAGGTCACGCCCTTGCCGTCCGGCGCCCATCGCGGCTTCAAGGCCCCCGACGGCGGAGTGAGCCTGGCGACAGGTTCGCCCCCCCCCGCCGGGAGGCAGGAAGCGGTCCCCCTGATCCGGTCGCCCACCTGCGTATAAGTTGAGTAGCAGACGAGCCTGCCATCGGGAGAAACTATGACGACCCGTCCCTCGAAATCGGTCGCCAGCCTCGATGGGTCCCCTCCCGCAGTCGGAAGGCTCCAGAGCTCCTTGGGAGAGTCCGTTCTGACGAACAGGGTCTGGCCGCCGTCTTGGGACACCGCGGCGAGAAACTCTCCAGCCCCGTGTGTGAGCTGCGCGAGATTTCCGCCGTCGAGATCCACGCGCCAGATGTTGGGGACGAGATCGATTCCCGCACCGGTGAAGAGGATGGACTTGCCGCGCAGGTAGAACTGATCGTTGCCGACCATGAGCGAGTCGGGGGTGATCTGCCGGCGCCCCGAGCCGTCAGGCCCCATGGACCACAGCGCCTGCACCCGCTCCTTCGGAGCCGCAAAGAGGATCGAGCCGTCATCGGCCACCGCCAGACCCTGGATCCGCTCTTCCCGGCCGCCGGACGTCACCTGCCGGAGCTCCCCCTTGCCATCGGGGGGCGCCATCCAGAGCTCCTCCGAGCGCGAGGTACGCATGGCGGCGATGGTCTTCCCGTCGGCCGACGCGGTGACCTCGTCGTACTCGTTCAAATCGTTGGTCACTCGCCGGGCCCGCCCCCCCGAAGAGGGGAGGCGCCAGATCTGCGACGTCAGACCGGCCCCGACCTCCGGCCCCGAGATGGCGAGCCCGTCCTCTCCAAGCCAGGAGAGACCGTCGACGAGCGGCACGTTCGAGCTGGCGACCACTGCATGGCTTTTCCCCGTGATATCGAACGCGGTGACCTGCGTGCGGATGCCCCCCTCGAAATCGAGAACCAGCGCCGCGACCCTCCCACCCGCGGGGGACCATGCGGGGCGCGCCAGCAAGATCTGCCGTGGCTCCTTCACGGTGGCCAGGATCTCCTCCGTCCCGGAGCCCAGATCCAGGAGGACGAGGAGATACTCGCCGCGTTGCGGGGCGCCGCGGACGAAGGCGACGCGCTTTCCGTCCGGGGAAAAGGTCACGGCCGTGTCGACGTCGAAGGCGCACTTGCGCGGGGCGCCGCCCAGGGAAGGGATCTCGAAGAGGGATTTGTACAAGGGGGTCTCCGGGTCCAGGCCCAGGTAATAGAGATAGTTTCCGTCGGGGGAGAAGCTGAGCCCCCGGATCTCCGTCCCCTGTGGCGCGATGACCTGCACGTCGCTACCCGTGGCCACCTGCCGCACGAACACGCTCCATTGGCCGTTCGACTGGACCTCGTACCCCAGGTACCGTCCATCCGGTGAAAGCACGGGGAGCCGCAGCCCTGGGCCGCTCTTGAGCACCGTCATCCGCATCGTCTGGAAGGGCTCCTCACGCGCGGGCGCGACCGCCCGGCCCCCCAGCCACCCATAGAGCCCCACCGCGATCCCGCCGGCGCCGATGAGAGCCACGGCCGCGATGGCGGCGATCAGCCCGGTCCTGCGCGGCGGGGGCGCGACCCCGGACGGCGCGATGGAGCTGCCCGAACCGGTCGAGGCGGACAGGGTGTCGTACTCCTCGACGATCTCCCGCAGCTCGATGGCGATGTCCTTGATCGACTGGAAGCGCTGGTCCGCGTTCTTCGCCAGGCACCGGCGAATAAGCCGTCTGACCTCGGCCGGCGCCGCGGGGTTCAGCTCCTCCACCGCGGTCGGTTTTTCGTTGAGGATCTTGTGCATCGTCTCGACATCGGTATCGGCCGAAAAGGGGCGTTGCCGCGTGGCGGCCTCGTAGAGGATGCACCCGAACGAGAAGATGTCCGAGCGGTGATCGACCACCTTGCCTCGGATCTGCTCGGGGGACATGTAGCCGGCGGTCCCCACGACGGCCCCACCGCCCGTCAGATCTCCCATCTCGGTCGGGGCGCTGGTGGCATCAGGGCCGGCGGCCTGCTTCTCGGTCAGCTTGGCGAGGCCGAAGTCGAGGACCTTGGCGTAGCCGTCCTTCGTGACCATGATGTTGCTCGGCTTCAGATCGCGATGGACGATCCCCGCCGCGTGCGCCTTGGCCAGCCCGTCGGCCACCTGCGCCATGTAGCCCAGAAGCGTGCGCAGTTCGGTTTTCTCGTGGTGAATCTTGTCCTTGAGCGTCTCGCCGCTGATCAGCTCCATGGCGATGAAGTGGACGGGGTCCGACGCGTCCGAGGGCGCCTCGTCTACGTCCGACGTGCGCACCCGGTCCTGCCCGATCTCGTAGATCGTCACGATGTGGGGATGGCTCAACGATGAGGCGGACTTGGCCTCCAGGATGAATCTTCGGACACGTTCCTCGTTGCGGACGAGCTGGGGAGGGAGGATCTTCAGGGCGACGTTGCGTTCGAGGTTCTGGTCATGGGCGAGATAGACCTCGCCCATGCCGCCGGCCCCGAGAGGGCTGACGACACGATAATGAGAGATCAGATTGGTCGGCTGGAGGGTCCTGGCCATGGAATGACGCCGATGATAGTCACGTTGGCGGGCGGAAGTCCATTCGATGCCTCCCTCTCGCGGTTGGCCCCTCCGGAAAGCGCGATTCTCGCATATCGGCGCCGTCCAATGGGTGTGAGAAGGAGGAGGGGCGCCGAACCCACACGTCGGCTACCATGCCGTCCGATGACACGAGCCAGGCGCATCCTTACGATCTCAAGGTGGGGGATCCCCGCGGCCCTCGTCTGCGCCGCGGCCCTCTGGGGGATCGTGGATTGGGCCCGGTATGATCCGGCGGTCTGGCTCGTGGAGTTCGCAGGGCTTCGGGGCCATATGGCCCGCCACTACGCCAACCTGGACTGGATGGTCGAGCACCGCAAGGTCGATCTGCCGCGGCTCCGCCTCTCCACGGAGGAGGCGTTGCGTTCGGCGCACGGCCGGTGGCGCGCGCGCCGGGCGCTCGAGCGGTTCATCGCGGCCTTCCGGGACCCGCACCTTAGGCTCGTGAACTCGAGCCCTGCCTCACCGATGCCCGGCGCGGAGGAAGAGACCGCGGGGGGCCGGGTCGAGGCGCCCACCTGCTCCGATCGCAGCTTTAGCGTGCGGGATCGCGGCTTCATCTTCCCGTTCGAGCAGGCGGAGGGGTGGGAGCGGGCGGGGGGTCCCTGGTTTCCAGCCGGCTCCTTCGGCGCGGCCGGCGTGATCCGGATCGCCCATTTCGGCGAGGACGGGTACCGCGAGGCGTGCGACGAGGTCGGCCCCGACCACGTCCGCGAGCGGCTTCAGGAGGAGCTGCGCGACACGATCCGGGAGCTGCGCGAGCGCGCGATCCGCGTGCTGATCGTGGACATCACGGGAAACGGCGGCGGCACCGGATGGGCGACCGAAGCGGTGAGCCTCTTCGCGACCGGGACCCTGCACCGCCCGAAGGCGAGGGGCCTTTCGTTCGAATGCGATCGAACCCCCATCTGGGACGGTGAGGCCGTCTGCCCCGGGATTGCGGGGGAGGGGGAGTCGGTGTTCCAGGCCGAGGGGGTCTGGGAGGGTCCCCTCGCGGTGCTGGTGGACGGGCGCACGGCTTCGGCTTCCGAGGATTTCGTCGTCTGGCTGAGGGAGAGTGGCGCGGCCACCATCATCGGCGAGAGGACGTATGGGGCGGGCTGCGGCTACGCGAACGGCGGCGCACCGGCGCGCCTCGATCGGATCGGGTTGACCGTGCTCATGCCCAATTGCGCGCGCTTCACCTCCGACGGGGTCAACGAGGTCGAAGGGATCGCTCCCGATGTTCACCTCTCCTTGAGGGAAGGGAGCGCGGCGCAGCGGCTGGCCGGCCTGATTCAGTCCTTGCCGTAACCTCCGCGGGAAGACGGCGCACCGAGCCGCTATCCGGCTGTCATCTGATATCCTGTCGCGGCCATGACCTCCCCGGACATCGCTCCCGGTCGGATGCTTCTGCACTACCGCCTCGTCGAGAAGATCGGCGCGGGCGGGATGGGGGAAGTGTGGCTCGCGAAAGACACGAGGCTGGACCGCGAGGTCGCCGTGAAGATCCTGCCTCCCGACGTCGCCGCCACCGAGGAATTCCGGGCGCGTTTCGAGCGTGAGGCGAAGACGATCTCGTCGCTCAACCACCCCCACATCTGCACGCTGCACGACGTCGGCCACGAGGATGGCCTGCACTACCTCGTCATGGAGAGGATCGACGGCGAATCGCTGTTCGACCGGCTGAGCCGCGGGCCGATGACGCCCGAGCAGGTCGTCAGGACGGGAGCGCAGATCGCCTCGGCGCTCGATGCCGCGCACCGTCTGGGGATCGTCCACCGCGATCTGAAGCCCGGCAACGTGATGCTCACGAGGACCGGCGCCAAGCTGCTCGACTTCGGTCTGGCGAAGAGCTCGACCGAGGCGCCGTCCCCGGTCCAGGGCCTGACGGCCATGGCGACGAGGGCCGGGCCGATCACGACCCAGGGGACGATTCTGGGGACGTTTCAGTACATGGCTCCCGAGCAACTCGAAGGATTCGAAGCCGACGCGAGGACCGACATCTTCGCTCTGGGGGCGCTGCTGTACGAGATGGCCACGGGGCGCAGGGCATTCGAGGGCAATTCCAGAACGAGCCTGATCGCGGCCATCGTTTCCTCTCAGCCGCCGCCGATCTCATCGATGCAACGCATGTCGCCGCCCGCGCTCGACCACGTCGTGCGCCGGTGCCTGGAGAAGGATCCGGACGACCGCTGGCAGTCGGCGCAGGACGTCTCGAGCGAGCTGCTCTGGATCAACGAGGCGGGATCGCAGGCCGGCGTCGCGGCGCCGATCGCCGTGCGGCGCAAGACTCGCGAGCGGATCTCCTGGGGGCTCACCCTCCTCCTCGGCCTGACGGCGGCCCTGCTCGGCTGGCAGGCATGGAGACGGGAGCCGCAGGAGCCTAGCCGTGTCGTGCGTTTCTCGATCCCGGTGCAGGCGGAGGATCGAACCGGCCTCCTTTGGCAGAACCATCTGGCGATCTCACCCGATGGCCGGACCGTCGTCTACGCGCTGACGCGCGCGGGGACGACCCGGCTGTACGTCCGGCAGATGGATCGGAAGGGGGAGGTGGAGCTGCCCGGAACGGAGGACGCCACCGGTCCGTTCTTCTCGCCCGACGGACGGTGGGTGGGCTTCTTCTCCGGAAGAAAGATGAAGAAGCTGTCGCTCGCCGGGGGAGCGCCGGAGGTGATCTGCGAGACGATCAACGACCCCCGCGGCGCGACCTGGGCCGGCGACGGGACGATCTACTTCACCCCGGCGGCGCCCTTCGGTATCCACAAGGTGTCCGCGGCCGGCGGCGCTCCGGTGGTCGTGACCGAGCCGGACAAGCGGGCCGGTGAGAACAGCCATCGCTGGCCGCAGCTCATGCCGGACGGCAGACACATCCTGTTCACTATCCGGACCGAACGGATCGACAGCTTCGATCAGGGGCGGATCGCGGTCCTCTCTCTGGCGGACGGCACGTGGAGGACGGTGCTCGAGGGGGGCACCTTCGCCCGCTACGTCGCGCCAGGATACCTCGTCTTCTCGCGGTCGTCAGGCCTCTACGCCGCCCCGCTCGATCCGGCGGCCCTCACCGTGACGGGACCGACGGAGAACGTCCTCCAGAACGTCGCGATGTATCCGGCGACCGGAGCCGCGGAGTGGTCGGTGTCGGACGAAGGGGATCTGGTCTTCATGGAAGGGTCGGCGATGATCGGACAGACCGATTTCAGCATCGTCGACCGTCAGGGATCCGCGCGGCACCTCACTTCCATTCCAGGCAGCCTCGCCTTCTTCCGCGCCTCGCCGGATGGAGAGCGGATCGCGATGGTCATCTCGGCCGCGAACGACGACGTCTGGATCTATGACACGACTCGCGGCGCCCTGAGCCGGTTGAGCTTCGAACCGGGCGATGAGCTCTTTCCCACGTGGAGCGGCGACGGCAGGAAGATCATCTACACGAGAGGAGAGGGCCGCGCGGTCGTCTCCCGGGCGGCCGACGGCACCGGCCAGGCGGAGGTGCTCTTCGAGGCCGCGGGCCTGGTGCATGGCGCGTCGTTCTCTCCCGACGGAAAACAGATCGCCTACGCGATGCTCGATCCGAACCAGGGGGGTGACATCTGGCTCGCGTCCCCCCAGGGGGACCGCACGCCGCGCCTCTTCCTCCAGACTCCGTTCCACGAATGGCTGCCCACCTTCTCGCCCGACGGAAGGTGGCTCGCCTACGCTTCGACCGAATCGGGACGGCCCGAGATCTACGTGCGGGGTCTGAACGGGGAAGGCCGCTGGCAGGTGTCGAGCGAGGGCGGGCTCGATCCGCGGTGGTCACCGAAAGGGGATGAGCTGTTCTATCGATGGGGCTCCCGCGTCTACTCGGCCGGCATGTCGAACGTCGGGGGGATGCCGGTAGGCCGGCCACAGGTTCTCTTCGAATCGGAGGGCTTCGAAGCCTACGACGTGATGCCGGACGGCCGGCATTTCCTCATGGACCGCTTTATGAACGGCGATTTCAAAGTCGGCGCCGTCGACGTCGTGCTCGGCTGGGTCGAGACGCTGAGGCAGAGGCAGGGCCGGCCGGCGAGCTGACCTCGGGCGAGGCAGGGTTGCCGACGCACGAATCACCCCGCGCCGGTGGCGCTCTCGGGGTAGAGCCTCTCGAACTCGGGGTCGCCGTGCAGGAGCGCGAGATCGGGATCGCGGCGCGCCCATTCCGCGTCCCTGAAGCCGGCATCCCAGGCTTTCCTGAGCGCGTCGAGGGCCTCCGGCTTCTTCTTCATTTCACAGAAGGCGCAGGCGGCATTGTAGAGAACGGTGGCCTCGTTCGGCCGCAGGGTAACCGCGAGGTTCGCCTCGCGGACGGCGTCCTCGATCCGGCCCTGCGCCGCGTAATCACCGGCGAGCAGGACACGCGCGCGCGCGTCCTCGGGCACCTGCTTCAGGTGGTTTTCGAGGGCCATCATCCTTCGCTGGCTCAGGTTCCTCAGCGCCTCCGTTTTCCCCAGCGCGCCCAGGGCGTTTGCGATGGGCACGTAGATGTTGTAGTCCTCCCCGCTGACCTGCAGGGCTTCCTCCATGATGTTCGCAACTTCCTGATAGCGTCCCGCCGCGAACAGCGCGCGCCCCAGCAGGTAGTAGGCTCCTTCGCAATCGCGTTTGCGCTCGATGGCACGCCGGACGCAGCCGATCGCCTCGTCGTGCTGCCCGTCGGCATACAGGACCCAGGCCTGAGCGACCTGCGCCTCGGGCAGTTCGGGGCGCAGGGCGAGGGCCCTCTGGGAGGCCGCCTTGGCGCGATCCAGCCAGATTGCCTCGCGTCCATAGTTGTAATGATGCTGCGCGCAGACGTTGGCGATGGCGGCGCTGGCCAGGGCGAAGTTGGGGTCCATCGCGATCGCGTTTTCGAGCATCTGCAGGGAGAACTCCAGATCCTGACGCGTCATCCGGCGCGCGTAGCTCTTGCCGCGCAGGAAGAGGTCGTACGCCTGGAGGTTGTCGGTGGGTTTCGAGGCGATCGCCTCCTGCTCCTGGGGGGACAGCGTGATCCTCAGGGCCTCCGCGATCTTGCGCGCGATCTCGTCCTGGACCTCGAAGACATCCTTCATCTCCCGGTCGTACCGCTCCGACCACAAGGGGAAGTCGGTGTGCGTGTCCACGAGCTGCGCGTTGATGCGGAGGCGATTGCCGGCGCGTCGCAGGGAGCCCGCCAGGACGTAGGCCGCCCGGAGCTGCTGTCCGATCTGCGCGGGCGTCACCTGCTTGTCGCGGTAGGCCAGCACGGTGGGGCGCGAGAAGATGTTCAAACCCCTGATCTTGGACAGCTCGGTGATGATGTCCTCCGTGATCCCGTCGCGGAAGTACTCGTCCTCCTTCACGCCGCTGAGGTTCTCGAAGTAGAGAACCGCGATCGACCTCTCCGGCTGTTTGGCCGCCGCGCCTCGCGCGTCGCCGGGGCCCGCCGCCGGCCTGCGCCCCGAATCGAGGTCCCGCTTGAGCCGGATGAGATCGGTTTTCAGATCGGTGGCGGTCTGGTAGCGCATGTTCCGGTCCTTCTCCAACGTCTTGTCGAGGATCCGGCCGAACTCGGGAGGCATTGCCGCGTTGCTCTGGATGACGGGCGCCGGGTCGCGGTTGAGGATCGCCTCGAAGACCACCGCCGACGTGTCGCCCTGGAAGGGGAGGGTCCCCGTCGCCATCTGGTAGAGGACCGTGCCGAGGGAGAACAGGTCGGTCCTGGCGTCGGTGAGCTGCCCCCGCGCCTGCTCCGGCGACATGTAGGACACCGTGCCGATCGTGGTGCCGCGCACGGTGAGCTCGTCGCGCCCGCCGACGGTGTCGAGCCGCGAATCGCCCGCGGCGCCGCCGCCCGGGCGGTGCGCGGCCTCGATCTTCGCGAGGCCGAAGTCGAGGACCTTCACCTGTCCTCGGGTGTTGACGAGGATGTTGGCGGGCTTGATGTCGCGGTGCACGATCCCCTTGGCGTGCGCCGACTCCAGCGCGTCCGCGATCTGGATAGCGGTTTCCAGCAGCTGCCCCATCTCGAACGGCTGCCGGCCGATCATCTGCGCCAGGGTCTGTCCCTCCAGCAGCTCCATCACGATGAAGTGCTGGCGCTCGTGCTGCTCGATGGCGTAGACGGTGCAGATGTTGGGATGGTTCAGGGCCGATGCGGCGCGGGCTTCGCGCTGGAAGCGCTCGAGCGACTGGGCGTCCTGCTGCATCTCCTGGGGCAGGAACTTGAGCGCGACGCGGCGTCCGAGACGCGTGTCCTCCGCCTCGTAGACCACGCCCATCCCGCCGCTGCCGATCTGTCGGGTGACGGTGTAGTGGGAGACGCTCCGGCCGACCATGGGATCCATGAGCGACGCATGGTACGCGGGGCTCCGGGGTGAGTCAAGGCGCACGCCGCGATCGGTGTTGACAAGCGCCGGTGAGAGAGGTACAAGAGGTGCCAGATGAGCGCGCTGCTGTTGGCTCTGGCGTTGATGGCGTCCGCGGGCGCCGCCCCGACCGTGGATCGGGGAGAGGCGCTGCGGCAGGCCGCCCTCGACGGCGACCTCGCGCAGGTCCGCGCGTTGATCGAGGCGGGCGTGCCGGTGGACGCACCGGCTCCCCGCTACGGCCAGACGGCGCTGTTGTTCGCGGCCGGCAAGGGGCACATCGAGATCGCGCGGCTCCTGCTCGACCATGGCGCGGACGTGAACGCGCACGAATCGTTCTTCCACTCCACTCCTCTGAGTGCCGCCCTGCAGGGAGGTCACCTCCCGCTGGCGATCGAGCTGCTCGCCCGCGGCGCCGGGGATGCGGCGGAGGCGCTGTCCACCGCAGTGGAGTCCGGCAACCTCGATCTGGCGCGTGCCGCGCTCGCCCGCGGGACGATCGCCCCTCTCGATCTGAAGACCGCGCGCAGGATGGCTGAGGCCGGCGGCCGGCCCGAGATGAAGGATCTGCTGGCCGGAGCGACCCCCGCCAAGATCCCGCAGCGTCCCTTCGCCGTGGCGGCGGTCCGGCTCCAGCGCTACGCCGGCCGGTACCGGACCGACAAGGGAATCGATGTGACGGTGGCGATCCGGGGAGGCGGGCTCGCCGTATCGGGCCTTGGAGCGGAAGAGATCCTCGTGGAGCCGGTTTCGGAGGACCGCTTCGAGACGGCTGCGGGGGACCTCGCGCTGACCTTCGGCGGCCGGGCGGACCTGATCGAGGGGGCGATGGTCAACCGCGACGGCGATCTCATCCAGCTCGGCGTCGTGACGGTCGATCCCCAGCCGCTCAAGATTGCCGCCGCAACGCCCGAGATGGAGCCCGTGCAGCGCGGCGAGGCGCGACCATGGCCACAGTTCCGCGGACCCGCGGCTTCGGGCATCGCCGACGGCCAGGGGGTCCCGCTGCGCTGGGACCTCGCCAAGGGGGAGAACGTCCGCTTCAAGACCCCCATCCCCGGGATCTCGCTCAGCAGCCCGATCCTCTGGGGGGATCGGATCTTCGTCACCACCGCGGTGAGCGCGAAGGGGGACCGCACCTTCCGCACGGGGCTCTACGGCGATCCCAGCTCGGTGGACGACCTCTCCGAGCACACATTCAAGCTCTACTCTCTCGACGCGAGGACCGGCGCCATCCTCTGGGAGCGCGAGGTCACTCGGACAAAGCCGACCGTCAAGCGGCACATGAAGTCGAGCCTGGCCAACGCCACGCCGGCCACCGACGGCAAGCGGGTCGTCGTCCTGTTCGGCTCGGTGGGGTTGCTGGCGGCCTACGACTTCGCCGGGCAGAAAATCTGGCAGCGCGACATCGGCATCCTCGATTGCAACGACCCGCAGTCGGGGACGGCGGAGTGGGGCCACGCCAGCTCCCCGATCCTCCACGGCGACCTGGTGCTGGTGCAGGCGGACCGGCGCAGGGACTCGTTCGTGGCGGCATACAGGCTCGCCGACGGCCAGGAGGTCTGGAAGTCCGCTCGCGACGAGGCGTCGACCTGGACCACACCCAACATCGTTTCGGCCGCCTCGGGAGATGAGCTCGTCACCAACGGCCGGATCATTCGGGCCTACGAGCCGGCGAGCGGCAAGCTCCTCTGGACCCTGGGGCCCAACTCCGAGGTGATCGTCGCCACCCCCGTCGTCGGAGAGGGGAAGGTCTTCATCACGGCGGGATACCCGCCGGTGCGCCCCATCTACGCGATCCGGCCGGGCCATCGCGGCGACCTGACCCTGGCCGAGGGGAAGCGCGAGAGCGACGCGGTCGCCTGGAGCCACGAGCGCGGTGGCACCTACATTCCGACGCCGCTCTTGTACCGCGGTCACTTCTACATGGTCAACAACAACGGCATTCTCTCCTGCTACCGCGCCGACACGGGGGCGCAGGTCTACCAGACCCGGCTGGGAGAGGTCGGAGCCTCGTTCTCCGCGTCTCCCGTGGCGGCCGACGGGCGGATCTACTTCGCGAGCGAGACCGGCGAGGTCTACGTGCTGCGCGCCGGACCGGAGTTCGAGCTTCTGGCGACCAACGACATGGACGAGACGGTGATGGCCACGCCGGCCGCCTCCGGCGGCCTGCTCGTGGTGCGCACCCTGGCTCAGGTCGTGGGGATCGCGGTTCCGGAGACCACGGCGGCGCGCTGAGCCATCCTCCCGTCTCTTTGACGCGCCCCGGTGGATGACGCCCGCGAGGGCGTGGAGTGGACCCCATGGAGTTCGTGAACCCAGACGCTCTCGCGCGGCCGGTCGGGTACAGCCACGGCGCGATGGCCACAGGGAGGCTGCTGGCGGTGGCCGGGCAGGTGGGCTGGGACGGGAAGGGACGGATCGTCGGTGAGGGGTTCGTCGCGCAGTTCTCCCGCGCGCTCGCCAACGTGATCGAGGTGGTGCGCGCGGCAGGGGGGGGTCCGCACCACCTGATCCGCCTGACCATCTACGTCACCGCCAGGAAGGATTACCTCGCGTCGCTCAACCCGCTTGGGGAGGAGTACCGGCGGCTGATGGGACGCCATTACCCCGCCATGACGCTCGTCGAGGTCAAGGGGCTCCTCGAGCCGGGCGCGAAGGTCGAGATCGAAGGGCTGGCCGTCCTTCAAGGATGACATGACCCTCCCATGGTGCGCGACGGCGATGTGACGGCGGGACCCGGCCCGCACGCGGGCCTCTGGACGCTCGACCCCCGCGTCCATTACCTGAACCACGGTTCCTTCGGCGCGTGCCCGCGGCCCGTGCTCGAGTATCAGGCGGAGCTGAGGGCGCAGATCGAGCGCGAGCCGGTCGATTTTCTCGTCCGGCAGCTTCCCGCGCGGCTCTCCGAGGCGCGGGAGGCGCTGGGCCGGTTCATCGGGGCCGACCCCGATGGCCTCGTCTTCGTTCCCAACGCGACGACCGGAGTCAACGCCGCGGTGCGCTCGTGGGATCTGCGCCCCGGCGATGAGGTCCTGACGACCGACCACGCCTACGGCGCCTGCCGCAAGGCGATCGAGTTCGTCGCCGCGCGCCGCGGGGCCCGGGTCGTTGTCGCGCGCGTGCCGTTTCCTCCGGGCGATCCGGTGGAAGTGGTCGAGGCCGTCCTCGCGGCCGTCACGCCGCGCACCCGCCTCGCCCTGCTCGACCACGTGACGAGCCCGACGGCCCTCGTGCTGCCGATCCACCGGCTCGTGGCGGCGCTGCGCGAGCGCGGCGTCGAGACCGTCGTGGACGGGGCGCACGCGCTCGGGATGGTCCCGCTCGACCTCGACCGGCTCGGCGCGGCCTGCTTCACCGCCAACGCGCACAAGTGGCTCTGCGCGCCCAAAGGGGCGGCCCTCCTTCACGTGCGAGCCGACCTGCGGGTTCGCATCCGTCCGCTCACCGTCAGCCACGGATACGACCAGGCGCACGCAGCGGTGAGGTTCCGCGACGAGTGGGACTGGACCGGAACCTACGACCCGACTCCATGGCTCTCGATCCCCGAGTGCCTGAGGTTCCTCGGCGGCCTTCTTCCCGGTGGCTGGCCCGAGCTCATGGAGCGCAACCGCTCTCTCGCGCTGAGCGGGCGGAGGATCCTCGCGGACGCCCTTTCGGTCGGACCGGGGCCACCGGAGTCGATGATCGGAGCGATGGCCTCGATCCCGCTTCCGGCCGCCGACCCGGGCTCGCCCGTGGCCCGGCTCGACCAGGACGCCCTGGCCGCCTGGACGCGCGCCCGCGGGATCGAGTCGTGGTTCTTCCCGTGGGCCACCCCGGGAGGGAAGCTCGTTCGCATCTCGGCCCAGCTCTACAACGACGAGGGACAGTACCGGGCGCTGGCGGCTCTCCTCGCGGAGGCCCTGCGTGAAGGGTGAGGCGGAGGCAAGCCGCATCGAGCCGCGGCTCTCCGTCCTGGACACCGCGATGGTGGTGGTGAGCCTCGTCATCGGGATCGGGATATTCCGCACGCCCGCCCTCGTGGCCAGGGACACGGGAAGCTACGGGCGCTTCCTCGCCGCGTGGGCGATCGGCGGGCTCGCGAGCCTGGTGGGGGCCCTCGTCTTCGCGGAGATCGGATCACGCTACCCGCGCGCCGGTGGCTACTACAAAGTCGTCGCCCACTGCTGGCATCCGATGGTGGCGTTCCTCCTGAACTGGGCGCAGGTCCTCATGCAGGGAGCCGGAGCCGCGGGGGTCGCGCTGATCGGATCGGAGTATCTCCTGCGGCTCGTCGGAAGGGACGAGCCGGCCGGCGCGGCGCCGGTGGCCGTCGCCGCCCTGCTCGTCTCCGGGCTGACCGCGCTCAACGCCGCCGGGATCCGTGCCGGCGCGCGGGCGCAGAACCTGCTGTCGCTCTCGAAGATCGTCCTCATCGCGGGGCTCGCCTTCGCGGGGCTCGCGCTCGCGCCGGGGCTCCACGAGAGAGGAGACGCGGGGGAGGCGCCCGGCGCCCCTCCCGCCGGGATGCTCGGCGCTCTCGTTGCCGTCTTCTATGCCTACGGCGGCTACCAGAACTCGATGAACCTCGCGGGAGACTTGCGGGAGGCGCGCCGGAACCTGCCCCTCTCGATCTCGGCGGGGATGGCGATCGTCACGGCGCTCTACCTCGCGATCAACACCGCCTACATCCGCGCGCTCGGGCCGGCAGGGGTGGCCGCCTCGCCCCTGGTCGCCGCCGACCTGGCTCGCGTGGCGCTGGGCGCCGCGGGGGAGATGTTCGTCTCGCTGGCGATCTTTCTCTCGGCGGCCGGCTTCGTCAACGCGACGATCCTCCACGTGCCTCGCAGCTACCTCGCGATGGCCGAGGACGGGCTCCTTCCCCCATCGCTCGGGCGCCTGAGTCCGCGCACCGGAGCGCAGCTGGGAGGTCTCGCGTTCTTCGCGGCGACGGCCCTGGCGCCGCTTCTGCTGCTGGGAGCCTTCGACAAGCTGCTGGCCTACGTCATGTTCACCGACGCCCTCTCCCTGGCGGCTCTCGCCTCGTGCCTCTTCATTCTGAGGCGGCGGGGCGAGGGGAACGAGGCGGAAGGGACCTGGCGGATGCCCTTCTACCCGTGGCTGCCGGCGGCCTTCGTCCTCGTGCTGTTCGGCCTGGCGGGCGACCTGGCCGTGCGCCAGACGCGGCTGGCACTCGCGGGTGCGGGCATCGTGGTGGCGGGCATCCCACTCTATTTCCTCATGACAAGGAGCTGGGGGCGGAAGAATAACGATTGACCGCGGCGGTCGCCCGTTCCGGGTCGACCTGCCGGGGAGATCGTCGTAGAATCGGACGCCGCCGCCGGAAGGCGGTGACGCGGCGGCGGAGTCGAGGTCCCGTGATCCACTTCACTCCTCTGGACTGGTTCTGGGCCGGCGCGCTCCTGCTGCTGATGGTGGGGGGCGCCTTCTTCTTCTACCGGCTCGCGCGTCGCTCCGAGTCCGACTTCTTCCTCGCGGGGCGCGGTCTTCCCTGGTGGCTCCCGGCCGCATCGGTCTTCTCCACTCACACGGCGACCGACACGCCGATGTGGGTGACGGGCGTGGTCTACGCCCACGGTCTGCGGGGGCTCTGGTACACCTTCTTCGCCGCGTGGACCGCCGTGGGCGCGTTCGTCTCGGCCCGCATCTACCGCCGCTCGCTCGCCTTCACCCAGGCCGAGTGGCAGATGCTGCGCTTCGGTGGCCTTCCCGCCGAGCTGCTGCGGGGCTGGCTCGCCGGATGGCAGGTCTTCATGAACATGTTCATCCTCGGATGGGTCGGCATCGCCATGGGGAAGGTGACCTCGCTGGCCTTCGGGGTCCCCGTGTGGGTCGGCCTCGTCATCCCGAGCGTCATCACCGCCGTCTACACGCTCGCCGCCGGTTACTGGGGGGTCGTGATGGGGGACTTCCTCCAGGGGATCGTCGCCATCTTCGCGATCGTGGTCGTCTCGCTGGTGGGCATCGCCGCCGCCGGGGGCCCGTCGGAAGTGACCGGGCGGCTCGCGGCCGCCGGGGAAGCCTGGCGCCTCGACCCGCTCTCCTTCACCGGGTGGGCGACCGGGGACTTCCCCGCTCTCTGGTGGCTCACGATGCTGGTCATCGCCGTGATCGGCGGTTTCGGGATGGGCACGAGCATCGACTGGTACGTCGAGGCCCAGCGGATCCAGTCGGCCAGGACCGTGCGCGACGCGACCTACGGGATCTGGGCTGGAGGCGCGGTCACCCTCGTGCGCAACGCCTTCTGGGGGGCGTCGATCCTGGGCTTCTTCGTCCTTCTTCCCGGCATCAAGGAGGCCACCGAGTACGAGCTGGGCTGGTTCCGGCTCGGCTTCGAGCTGCTGCCTGCCGGAATGATCGGGGTCTTCTTCGGGGCGATCCTCGCGATCCACCTCTCCACCGTCTCGAGCCACATGAATCTGGGCGCGCTCTACTTCACGCGGGACCTCTATCAGCGATACATCAACCCGGAGGCGAGCCAGCGCGCGCTGGTCTGGGTGGGGCGCATCGCCACCTTCGTGCTGCTGATCGGATCGTTCTTCTACGGGCTGATGATGGAGGAGATTACGCGCTGGCTCATCTTCGCTCTCTGGCTCATGATGGCGGGGATCTGGCTGCCCAACATCCTTCAGGTCGTCTGGTGGCGCTTCAACGGATGGGGATACCTGTCGTCGTGGATCGCCAACCTCGGCGTCTCCTGGCTGGTGGTCTGGGTGCTGCCTGCCTACGGCGTGATCCCACCGCTGCCCGACCATCTTCAGTTCTGGATGCTGATGGCGCTCGGCGCGGCGGTCTTCCTGCCTGCGACCCTCTTCACGCGACCGGAGAACATGGACCACCTGGTCGACTACTACGTGATGACGCGCCCGCTGGGGTGGTGGGGGCCGGTGCACCGCGAGGCGGTGCGCCGCGGCCGGATCGAGGAACGCCCCGCCGGCGCGGTGGCGGGGGGCGCGCGCCCGTTCATTCGCCGGTCATGGACTCCCGAGGCGGCCCAGGAGTGGACCCGCGAGGACTGGATCGCCATCGTGCTCTCGCCTCTCGTCTTCGCCGGGATCCTCTTCGGCCTGACGAAGCTGCTCCTGCTGCAGATCGGGGGTCTCTGGATCCTGGCGGCCACCGCGGCCGCGACCGGCGTCATCTACTGGGTCATCGATCCCAAGCTGCGCGCAGTCTCGGCCGAGTACGAGGCGCGGCAGGGCGCCTACATCGTGGACCTGGAGCGGCGGGTCCGGTGGGAGGAGGACTGACATGGATCGCGGGCTCGTGACGTTGATCGGCATGAGCATCGCCTACGCCGCGTCGCTGATCGGAATGGGACTGGCCTGGTGGTCCTGGCGGCGGCGCTCGGGGAGCCGGCGCCGGCGGGAGGAGAAGGATCGATGATCGAGAGGATCCCGGCCGAGCCCCCGATCGGGGGGCCGCTCTGGAGCGTCGTCGTCCCGGCCCTGCTCGTCGCGTTCTCCTTCGTGGCGACGTGGCTCCTCTACCGGCGCTTCATCGACAAGCAGCCGTGAGGATGGCCGGTGCCGCGCTCGCGATCCTTCTTTCGGGGGTCACGGCGCGCGGAGCGGATGACCCGGCCCGCCACGTGGACCCCTTCATCGGCACCGGCGGCCACGGGCACACCTATCCCGGCGCGACGCTGCCGTTCGGCATGGTGCAGCTCTCCCCTGACACGCGCCTGACGGGCTGGGACGGCTGCTCGGGATATCACGACTCCGACCGTCTCATCTTCGGCTTCTCGCACACGCATCTGAACGGGACCGGCGTCTCCGACTACGGCGACATCCTGCTGATGCCGGTGACGGGGGCGCCGCGGCTCGAAAACGGCGAGGGCCGGGGGCCCGGCGAGGGATACGCGTCACGCTTCGACAAGGCGAGCGAGGCCGCGGGGCCCGGATGGTACTCGGTCACGCTGGCCGACTCGGGCGTCCGCGTCGATCTGACCGCCACGGAGCGGACGGGGCTTCACCGCTATCGCTTCCCGCCTGGCCGCCCCTCTCACGTGATCGTGGACCTCGCGCACCGCGACACGCTCCTCGACTCGTCCCTGCGCGCGGTGGGCGATCGGGAGATCGAGGGGTTCCGCCGCTCCACGGGATGGGCGCGCGATCAGATCGTCCACTTCGTCGCGCGGTTCTCCAGACCGTTCAACATCGCCTCGCTGGACGGAGCCCGTGGGGCCCTCTCCTTCGGCGACGCGGGGGGCGAGCTCCTCGTCAAGGTGGGGATCTCGGCGGTCGACGTCGATGGGGCACGCCGCAACCTCGACGCCGAGGCGCCGGGCTGGGACTTCGAGGCGGCCCGCCGCGCCGCCCGCGCGAGCTGGAGCGAAGCGCTCTCTCGCATCGAGGCCACCGGGGGCACCGAGTCGCAGCGCGCCATCTTCTACACCGCGCTCTACCACAGCCTCATCGCGCCCAACCTCTTCTCGGACCTGGATGGCCGCTACCGCGGCATGGACCATCGGATCCACTGGGCCGAGGGACGGCGCCACTACACCGTCTTTTCCCTGTGGGACACCTTCCGCGCCACGCATCCTCTCTTCACGATCCTCGAGCCGGCCCGCACGCGCGAGTTCATCGAGACCTTTCTCGCCGACCACCGCGAAGGGGGGCGGCTGCCGGTCTGGGAGCTGGCCGCCAACGAGACCGACACGATGATCGGTTATCACGCGGCCTCGGTGATCGCCGACGCGTGGGTCAAGGGGATCCGCGGCTTCGATGAAGGGCGGGCGCTCGACGCCATGATCGGCGATGCCACGCTGGACCGGGCGGGCCTGTCCACCTACCGGCGCCAGGGCTTCCTCGGGAGCGAGGACGAATCCGAGTCGGTCTCGAAGACCCTGGAGTACGGATACGACGACTGGTGCATCGCGAGAATGGCGGCCGGGATGGGACGCGAGGAGGTCGCGCGGGAATTCTCCCGGCGCAGCCAGGGGTGGCGGCACCTGTTCGACCCCGCGACCGGCTTCATGCGCCCGCGCGTCAACCAGCGTTGGCTCGAGCCGTTCGACCCGCGGCGCGTCGACAACAACTTCACCGAGGCCAACGGCTGGCAGTACGGCTTCTTCGTTCCTCACGATCTCGAGGGGCTCATCGAGGCGCTGGGCGGCGACGACGCATTCGTGGCCCGGCTCGACGCGCTGTTTTCCGCGGAGAGCGCCACCACGGGACGCCAGCAGGCCGACATCACCGGCCTCATCGGCCAGTACGCTCACGGCAACGAGCCGAGCCACCACGTGGCCTGGCTCTACCATTACGCGGGAAGGCCCGATCTGAGCGCCGGGCGCGTGCGGAGGATCCTCGAGGCCCTTTACGCGGCGAGGCCGGACGGCTTGAGCGGCAACGAAGACTGCGGGCAGATGTCGAGCTGGTACGTCCTGAGCGCGATGGGGCTCTACGCCGTCTGCCCCTGCTCGGACGAGTACGTCATCGGGAGCCCGATCTTCGATCGGATCACCCTGCGCCTGGAGGGGGGCCGGCGCTTCACCATCAGCGCGAAGGGAGCGGACCGGGGGTATCGATACGTGAGGGCCGCGAGCCTGAACGGACGGCCCCTGACCCGGAGCTTCCTGCGGCACTCCGAGATCGCCGCCGGTGGAGAGCTGGCGTTGACTCTGGGCCCTCGCCCGGATCCCGCGTGGGGCGCCCGGACCGCCGACCGCCCGCGCTCGCGCGTCGAGGGGGAGCGCGTGGTCGCGGCCCCGTTCGTGCGCGCCGGCGCCGCGCGCTTCCGCGAGAGCACGAACGTCGAGCTGGGGTGCGCCGAGGCGGGAGCGACGATCCGCTACACCCTCGACGCGGCGCGGCCCGAGCAGGAGTGGAGCCCCTACAGCGAGCCGGTCCTCGTGCGCGAGTCCTCCCGGGTGCGCTTCATGGCCGAGAGGGAGGGGCGCCGCAGCCCCGCCGTGGAAGCGTCCTTCCATCGCATGCCGAACGCCTGGGAGATCGACGTGCGGAGCGAGCCCAGCCCGCAATACACCGCCGGCGGTCCCGAGGCCCTCATCGACGGCCTGCGCGCCGGAAGCAACTGGCGCACGGGGGGCTGGCAGGGGTATCAGTACCGGGACTTCGAGGCGACGGTCGACCTGAAAGTCGCGCGCCCCGTCCACCATGCGGGGGCCGGCTTTCTCCAGGACATCGGCTCCTGGATCTGGATGCCGTCCGAGATCGCCGTGTCGGTATCGGACGACGGCATCACCTTCCGGCAGGTCGCGCGGCGCGCCAGCGGTGTCCCGGACCGCGAGGAGGGAATCCTCCTGCGCGACGTGACCGCCGACCTCGCCGGCATCCAGACCCGCTACGTCCGGATACTGGCCCGAACCTACGGCGAGATTCCCGAGTGGCACCCCGGCCACGGGGATGGAGCCTTCATCTTCGTGGACGAGATTCTGATCGACTGAGCCGGAGCTCCGAGTTCAGCTTCCGCCCCCGAGGTCGACAGGAGCGCCCGCTACTTCGCCGCGAGCAGCTCGTTGACGATCTGATTGACCATCTTGCCGTCGGCGGCCCCCTTCACCTTCGGCATGACCAGCTTCATGACGGCGCCCATCTCCTTCGGGGAGGTGGCCCCGCACTGCGCGATCGCCTCGCGCACGATCCGCCGCACCTCGTCCTCCGACATCTGCACCGGCATGTACTCTTTCACGATCGCCAGCTCGGACTCCTCCCGGGTGGCGAGATCCTCCCGGCCCGCCTTGCGGAAGCTGTCGATCGAGTCGCGCCGCTGCTTGGCGTAGGAGACGAGCACCTGGGTCGACTCCGCGTCGTCGAGCTGGTAGTCGCGCCCCTTGGCGCCGCGCAGGTTGACCTCGGCCTCCTGCATCTTCGCCTTGATCATCCTCAGGACGCCGAGCCTCTCCCGGGCCCCCGATTTCATGGCCGCGGTGAGGTCGTCCATGATGCGTTGCTTGATCGACATGTCATTCTCCCTTCGTGTGAAGGATCTCCCTCAACCGGTCGATCGGGATCGCCTCCACGGTGCGACCCTTGTATCCCGTGACGGTGGTGGCCTTCAGCAGCGAGTTGTAGATCGCTTCTTCCACCGATTCCACGGCCGCCAGGAACAATGGGCTCAGGGCGTCATCGTTGAGCTCTTCCACCGTGCGCGTGCGTGCGACTGGAGCGTGGGGCACGAGGTTGGCGGTCGAGAAGGCGATCACGAAATCCCCCGAACCGTTGCTCATGAACGACCCGACGCGCCCCAGACCGAGCACCGCCCGGCGCCCCAGGCGATCGAGGTTGCGCGACGACAACGGCGCGTCGGTGGCCAGCACGATCATGCAGGAGCCGTCGCCATCGGGCAGTCTCGTCTCGTCTGAGTACTCGTAGCGGCCCAGCGCGCGTCCCACGGGCGCGCCGTCGATCGTGAGGATCCCCCCGAAGTTGGTCTGCGCGAGCGCGCCGACCCGGTACCCGCCGAGCGCGGCCGGCAAGGCGCGCGAGGAGGTCCCGATGCCTCCCTTCCATCCCAGCGCGCGCGTCCCGGTGCCGGCCCCGACGCTCCCCTCGCCGACGGGCCCGCCCGCGGCCGACTCGATCGCCTCCCGCACGTCCGCCGCCGTCACGTGCCGGCCACGGATGTCGTTGAGATAGCCGTCGTTCGTCTCGCCCACCACCGCGTTCACCGAGACGACCTCCTCGTTGCCGGGCCGCTCGAGCGTCCAGGCCACCACCCCATCGATCGCGGCACCGACGCTCAGTGTGTTGGTCAGGACGATCGGCGACTCGAGGACGCCAAGCTCCTGCACCTGAAGGAACCCCGCGGCCTTGCCGAAGCCGTTGCCGGTGAAGGCGGCCGCCGGCGCCTTGAGCTGGAAGAGATTGCCCGGGTGCGGAAGGATCGCGGTCACGCCGGTGCGCACCGAGTCGCCCCGCGCCAGCGTCTTGTGTCCCACGCGCACCCCCGAGACGTCGGTGATGGCGTTGAGCGGGCCGGGCTTCAGGATCCCCGGACTGACCCCCAGGTCGCGCAGCCTGGGACGCTCCTGCACGACGCCGGCAGGCGGAACCGACGCCGCGGTCGCCGCCACGAGAAGGCACGCAAGGGATCGTCTCATCTCGCCCGGATTATACTGGCGCGCGCGCCCGGCGGCGCGCCCCGCGCGGGCGGATGCCGGCGAAGAGGGAGATGCGTGGATAACGCACGGCCCGATCCCCGGGGCGAGTATGCGCGACGGCTTGACCTGCGACGGACGGCGGCGCTCCGTCACGCGCGCGCTGAGCGCGCGATCTCCAACGGCCGGCTCGCCGTCGTTCTGATCGCGGCCGCCGCGCTGTGGCTCGTCTTCGGCGAGCGCGCCCTGGACATCCGGTGGCTGTGCCTCCCGGTCCTCGCGTACGCCGTCCTCGCCGCGGTCCACGAGAGGGTGATCCGCGCGCGGCGCCGCTGCGAGCGGGCCGCGGAGTTCTACGAGCGGGGGATCGCGCGGCTCGATGACCTCTGGATGGGACGGGGCGAGCCGGGCGAACGTTTCCTCGAGGAAGGACATCCGTTCGCGGCCGACCTCGATCTCTTCGGGCGCGGCTCCCTCTTCGAGCGGATCTGCACGGCGCGGACGCGGGCCGGCGAGGAGACTCTCGCGCGCTGGCTGCGCGAGCCGGCCGCCCCGGATCAGACGCGCGGCCGGCAGGGCGCCGTCGAGGAGCTGCGGGACCGTCTCGACCTTCGCGAGGACCTCTTCCTTCTCGGGGCCGACGTGCGGGCCGGGATCGATCCGGATGCCCTGGCGGCCTGGGGCGCGGCGGGCGCGGTCTTCACCAGGGCCGCGCCACGCGCCGACGTCGCGCGCGTCGTCGCGCCCTTCCTGGCCCTGGCGACGGTGGCCGCGCTGGGCGCATGGTCCTTCACCGGGGCCGGCCCGATCCCCTTTCTCGCGCTGGGGCTGATCGAAGGGATCGTCTCGCTGAGAGTACGCGCGCGCGTCATCCGGGTCGTCTCGGCGGTGGAGAAGGCCGGACGGGATCTGGCGCTCCTCTCCCAGGTGCTGGAGCGGCTCGAGCGGGAGCGCTTCACCAGTCCGATGCTGGCCGGCCTTCGGGGGGCGCTCGAGACCGGTGGGGCGCCGCCGTCGCGCCGGATCGCGCGGCTTCAGCGCCTCATCGAGCTGCTCGACGCCCGCCGCAACCAGCTCTTCGCCCCGCTTGCCTGCCTATTAATGTGGTCCACACAGGTCGCCCTGGCCGTCGAGGCGTGGCGCGCCGTCTCGGGACCCGCCATCGGCAGGTGGCTCTCCGCCGTGGGGGAGATGGAGGCGCTTTGCGCGCTGGCCGGCTACGCCTGGGAGAACCCGGAGGATCCCTTCCCGGAGATCGCGGAGGGGGGGCCCCTTTTCGAGGGGGAGGCCCTGGGCCATCCCCTGATCCCATCCGGCCGGTGCGTCCGCAACGACCTGAGCCTCGGGTCCGGGCGGCAGGTGCTGATCGTCAGCGGCTCGAACATGTCGGGGAAGAGCACGATGCTGCGCACCGTGGGGATCAACGCGGTGCTGGCGATGGCCGGCGCCCCCGTGCGCGCGCGACGGCTGCGGCTCTCGCCCCTGGCGCTGGGGGCGTCGATCAGGATTCACGACTCGCTTCAGGCGGGCACCTCGCGCTTCTACGCGGAGATAACCCGTCTGAGGCAGATCACGGACCTGACGGGGGGCGGCCTGCCCGTGATGTTCCTCGTGGACGAGATGCTCCACGGGACCAACTCGCACGACCGGAGGATCGGCGCCGAGGCGGTCGTGCGATCCCTGGTGGACCGCGGAGCCATCGGGCTGATCACCACGCACGACCTGGCCCTGGCGCACATCGCGGAGGTCCTGGCCCCGAGGGCGGAGAATGTCCACTTCGAGGATCATCTCGAAGCGGGGAGGATGAGCTTCGACTACCTGCTGCGGCCGGGCATCGTGAAGAAGAGCAACGCGCTGGAGCTGATGCGGGCGGTGGGGCTCGCGGTCTGAACCTGAGAGGAGATACAATGTCTCGACCTTTCCGCAAGGGGAGAAGGCCGGAAGGAGAAGGAGCGGCGGATGATCCTCAAACAGTACTACCTCGGATGCCTGGCCCACGCCTCCTACCTGGTGGCCGACGAGAAGACGCGCGCGGCGGTGGTCGTCGACCCTCAACGGGACATCGAACAGTACCTGAATGACGCCGCGAAGCTCAATTTCAAGATCCAGCACGTCTTCCTGACCCATTTCCACGCCGACTTCGTGGCCGGCCACCTCGAGCTGCGCGACCGGGTCGGAGCGACGATCCACCTGGGGGCGCGCGCCGAGGCCGATTATCCCTTCGCCCCGGCGGCGGACGGCGACATCCTTCGGCTGGGCAACCTGAAGCTGGAGATCCTCCAGACGCCGGGCCACACCCCCGAGGCGATCTCGATCCTCGTGTACGATATGACGAAGGACCCCCTCAAGCCCCACGCGGTGCTGACCGGCGACACCCTCTTCATCGGCGACGTCGGGCGCCCCGACCTGATGGCCTCCGTCGGGATCTCCGCGACGGAGCTCGCAGGGATGCTCTACGACTCGCTGCACGACAAGCTCCTGCCGCTGCCCGACGAGACGCTCGTCTATCCAGCGCATGGCGCCGGCTCGATGTGCGGCAAGAACCTGAGCCAGGAGACCGTCTCGACGATCGGCGTGCAACGCAGGCACAACTACGCCCTGCAGCCGATGGCCAAGGAGGCCTTCATACGGATCGTCACCGCCGACCTGCCCGAAGCGCCGGCCTACTTCGCGCATGACGCCATGCTCAACCGCCGCGAGCGCGCCACGCTGGACAAGACCCTCGGCCGGGCGCTAAAGCCTCTCGCGCTCGACGATCTCGTGAGGATGAAGAAGGCGGGGGCGCAGGTCCTCGACGTGCGCGAGCCGGCCGACTTCGCGGGAGCCCACATGGCCGACAGCATCAACATCGGCCTGAGCGGCAAGTTCGCCACCTGGGCCGGGGCCCTCCTGTCGCCCGAGAGGCTGATCCTCCTGATCGCCGAGCCGGGGCGCGAGCAGGAGGCGGCGATGCGACTGGGCCGGATCGGGTTCGACCACATGGCCGGCTACCTCGACCGCAGCATGCAGGCGCTCGGCGGGCGTCCCTCCCTGATCAAGAAGATCGATCGGGTGACGGCCGTCACGGTGGCCGAGCTGCTCGCTGCTCCCGATCCGCCTCTGGTGCTCGACGTCCGCACTCCCGGGGAGTGGAGCGGCAAGCGGATCGAGGGAAGCCTCAACATCCCACTCAACAAGCTCGAGGCGAGGATCGGCGAGATCCCGCGGGACCGCAAGCTCGTCGTCCACTGCGCCAGCGGGTACCGCTCCTCGATGGCGGTGAGCCTGCTGGAGCGGCGCGGATTTACCGGCTTTTCCGACATGGTCGGCGGATTCGCGGCCTGGGAGGCGGCCAGTCTGACCGTTGCCACCTCGTCCGCGGGAAGCTGATCCGTGGGGGCCGCGGCGGTCGGACCAGGGCTGGCACTCTGGCTGGCGCTGGCCCTGGCGACGCCTGCGCGGCCCGGGACCGTCACCGACCTGGACTCTCTCGTGGCGGCCGAGCGCGCCTTCTGCAAGGTCTCGACCGAGAAGGGGACCCGGCAGGCGTTCCTCGCCTATCTGGCCGACGACGGGATCATCTTCAGGCCGGGCCCCGTCGAGGGGAGGAAGTGGTGGAGCGAGAGGCCGGACCCACCCGGAGTGCTGACGTGGGAGCCCGCCTTCGCCGATGTCTCGCGCGCCGGCGATCTGGGGTACACGACCGGCCCGTGGGAGTTCCGCGAGAAGAGCGCATCGGATCCGCCGGTGGCCTTCGGACAATACGTCACCGTGTGGCGACGCCAGCCGGATGGATCGTGGAGGGTCGCGCTCGACACCGGCACCTCGCACCAGAAGCCGGAAGGGGGGAAACCGTCCGGGATCTCCTCCCCTTCGCGCGAGGGCGCGGGAGGGGCCGGCGAGGGCGCCCCGCCGACCGCGGACGCCGCGCGCGATCGCGAGGCGCTGCTGGATCTCGATCGCAGTCTCACGGTGGACTCCTACACGTGGATCGCCGACGGCGCGATACGGCTCTACAGGTCCGAGTCCCTCCCGATGACGGGCCGGCAGGCCGCACGCGCGGCCCTGGTGGCGCAGGGAGGTGTGCCCGCCTCCCGGCCGGCCGGCACCGGGATCTCCCGCTCGGGCGACCTCGCCTACACCTACGGGACGGCGGAGCAGAGGAAGGCCGCCCCCCGGCCTTCCGAGAGCGTCGGCTACCTCCGGATCTGGAAGCGTCGCGACCGCGAGAGCGCCTGGAGCCTCGTGCTGGACGTCACGACCCCGTTTCCGCCGCCGCAGTCCCGGCCGGGGCAGTGATTCGCCAGGGGAGGCGGGCACGCGGTGATGAGGGTCCCGGCTGTTGACGCCGCCCGGCGACCCGGCCTATGCTGCCCGCACGCTTCCCGCCAAAATTCTGGAGGTATAAGGTCCTATGACCCGCCTTCTCTTCGTCTTGCTCTGTCTCATCCTGTCGACTCCGGCCCTGGCGCTGGAGGAGTGCCGTCTCATGCGCCAGCCCGACATCGGCGGCGATCGAATCGTCTTCTCTTACGCCGGCGACCTCTGGACGGTCCCGGCCGCCGGCGGCACGGCGACCCGCCTCACGTCCCACGAGGGGCTCGAGCGGGTTCCCAAGTTCTCACCGGACGGCAAGACGATCGCCTTCACCGCCGAGTATGACGGCAACGTGGACGCCTTCACGGTGCCGGTGGAGGGAGGAGAGCCGATCCGCCTGACCTGGCATCCGAGCAGCGACCAGGTCGCGGAGTGGTATCCGGACGGCAAGTCCATCCTTCTGAGAAGCGCCCGCGCCTCGTCGATCCAGCGCTACGATCGCTTCTTCAAGATCCCGGCCGCGGGCGGCTTCGAGGAGATGCTGGCCCTGCCGACCGCCGGCTACGCCTCGCTCTCTCCCGACGCGGGGCAGATCGCATTCATCGCCCCCTCGTACGACAACCGCACCTGGAAGCGCTACAAGGGAGGCAACGCCCCGGAGATCTGGACCTACGACTTCAGGAACAACACCTCCGAGAAGATCACGCAGTGGGAGGGGGCCGACGAGTGGCCGATGTGGCACGGGCGCTCCATCTACTACAGCACCGACAAGGGCGGGCGCACCGTCAACATCTGGGTCTACGACCTCGACAAGAAGACGAGCAGCCAGGTGACCGACTTCAAGGAGTACGACGTCAAGTGGCCGAGCATCGGGGGAGACACGATCGTCTTCGAGAACGGCGGGTACCTCTACACGATGGCGGTGCCCGGCGGCAAGCCGAAGAAGATCCAGGTGATGGTGCCCGACGACAAGCCTGCGGCCCGCGCCGAATACCGCAACGTGACCCGGTGGATCGGTGGGTGGGAGCTCTCGCCGTCGGCCAAGCGCGCCGTCATCGAGGCACGGGGCGACATCTTCACCGTGCCGGCCGAGAAGGGGGATGCCCGCAACCTCACCCGCTCACCCGGCTCGCGCGAGCGTGACCCCGCATGGTCTCCCGACGGCAAGTGGATCGCCTACCTGTCCGATCGCAGCGGCGAATACCAGATCCACGTCGCGGGCGCGGACGGGAAGACCCCCGACCGGCAGGTCACGAAGGAAGGGGCCATCTTCCGCTACCCGCCGAGGTGGTCTCCCGATTCCCTGAAGGTGGCCTTCTCCGACAAGACGATGTCGCTCTGGTGGTGCGACGTGGCCACCGGGAAGCTCACCAAGATCGACAAGGGGATGGACGGCGAGGTCTTCGACTACCAGTGGTCGGGCGATTCGAAGTGGGTCGCATGGTCCAGACCCGTCGCCACCGGCTTCAGCAAGATCATGCTCTACTCGCTCGACACGGGCGTTGTCACGGCGGTGTCGGACGGGATGACCGACGACAACAGCCCCGCGTTCGACCCCGAGGGCAAGTACCTGTACTTCATCTCGCGCCGCACCCTGAACCCCGTGTTCGGCGGCTTCGAGCTGAACATGCACTTCTCGGCCACCGACAAGATCTACGCGGCCACGCTGCGGACCGACGTGGCGTCCCCCATGGCTCCCGAGAGCGACGAGGAGACCGGCGAGGAGAAGAAGGACGACAAGAAAGACGGCGAGTCGAAGGGGGCCGACAAGGACAAGGATAAGGGCAAGGCCGAAGGCAAGGGGGACGAGAAGGCGGGTGAGGAGAAGAAGGACGACAAGAAAGAGGCGCCCGTTCCGGTCAAGATCGACCTGGAGGGGATCGGCGCGCGGATCGCCGAGATCCCCGTGCCGCCGGGGCGCTACGTGGTCCTGACCGCCTTCAAGGACAAGCTCCTCTACGTGAAGCTGGAGGACCCCATCCCCTCGGACGGCTCCGGCGATGCGGGGCCACAGTCCTCCATTCACATGTTCGATCTGAAGGAACGCAAGGACAAGACGATCATCTCGGGCGTCGTGTCCGGGTACGCCAACTCGAAGGACGGCGGCAAGATCCTGTACCGCTCGAAGGACGTCTTCGGGATCGTCGAGGCGAAGGAGGGCAAGAAAGTCGGCGACGGCAAGATCGAATCGGGCACCCTGATGGCCACGGTCGATCCCCGGCAGGAGTGGCTGCAGATGTTCAACGAGGCCTGGAGACTCGAGCGGGACTTCTACTACGACCCGGCCATGGGGGGGCTCGACTGGAAGGCGGTCGGGGAACGATACCGCCAGCTCGTGCCCTACGTCGCGCACCGCGCCGATCTGAACTACATCTTCGGCGAGCTGCAGGGGGAGCTGGCCACCTCGCACGCCTACGTCGGCGGTGGGGACGCGCCCCAGCTGCCGCGCACGGACGTGGGGCTGCTGGGAGCCGACTTCGACCTGGACGCCAGGAGCGGCGCCTACCGCTTCAGGACCATCTACCGCCAGCGCAACTGGAACGCATCCGGGGCGGCGCCGCTGGGCGAGCCGGGCATCGACGTGAAGGAAGGGGACTACCTGCTCTCGGTGAACGAACAGCCGCTGCGCGCGCCCAGGAACCTGTACGAAGCGTTCGTCGGCACCGAGGGCAAGCAGACCCGCATCACCGTGGGCTCCGCTCCCGATGACCCCAAGGCCCGCACGTACACCGTCAAGCCGGTCGGCAGCGAGGCGTCGTTGCGCTATACCGCGTGGGTCAATGCCAATCGGGAGAAGGTCTGGAAAGCGACCGGCGGGCGCATCGCGTACATCCACGTGCCGAACACCCAGGTCGGTGGGATCCAGGAGTTCACCAAGCAGTACTATCCGCAGGTGGACAAGGAAGGGATCATCGTGGACGAGCGCTTCAACGGAGGGGGGTTCATCCCCGACTTCTTTGTCGAGCGGCTGCGTCGCACGACGATGACCTACTGGTCGAACCGCGACGGCCAGGACTTCCGCACCCCGGGAACCGCCATCGACGGGCCCAAGTGCATCCTCGTGAACGAGTACGCGGGCTCGGGCGGCGACGCCTTCCCGTACTACTTCAGGCTCAACGGGCTCGGCCCGGTGATCGGCAAGCGGACGTGGGGCGGCCTCGTCGGCATCAGCCACAGCCTGCCCCTGGTGGACGGAGGCGCCATCACGATGCCCGACTTCGGGATGTGGGATCCCAAGACGAGCCAGTGGGTGGTGGAGAACCACGGCGTGGACCCCGACATGGAGGTGGAGAACGCGCCGCACCTGATGGTGTCCGGCCACGATCCGCAGCTAGAGCGCGCCATCGAGTGGGCGCTGGAGCAGCTCAAGAAGAACCCGCCCAGGAAGCCGGCCCGTCCGGCGTACAAGGTGCAGGCGGGACAGTAGCGCGGCAGGAGGTGCGTCGATCGGGAGGACGGAACCCGGACCGGCCGTCGCGGGGATCGCGGCGGGATCTGCTTGCCGGGTTTCGTCCTCCCTGCCCGTTCCGGCGATGGCGGCCGCAGCCGGTCTCGGCCGGGCGCCGCGGGCAGGGGCTTGACGCCGCCCCCTGAAGCCTGTAAGAAAGAGGAGTGAGGACCAAGACCAAGCGGCGCGTCGGTCGCAAGAGCGGCTTCTGAGCGACCCGGCACTGGAAGGGGTGAGCGGGGCGCTCATCGACGTGGATGGGACGCTCCTGAACGGGGACGTCGCGATCCCGGGCGCCGCCGAGACGCTGCGGATGCTTCGCGCGCGTGGCGTCGCGCTGCGCCTGACGACCAACACCACGCGGCGGCCCCGGGCCGCCATCGCGGAGGCGCTCGGCCGGGCCGGCATCGAGGCGACCGCCGATGAGATCGTGATCCCCGCCAGCCTCGCGCGGCGCCGCATCCTCGACTCCGGGAGTCCGCGCGCGGCGCTTCTCATCCCGGAGGCCTCGAAGATCGATCTCGCGGGTGTCGAGCAGGTCACCTCGTCCCCCGACTGGGTGGTGGTGGGGGACCTGGGACGCGGCTTCACCTTCGATCGGCTCACCGAGGCGTTTCGCTGGCTCGGCGGCGGTTCGGGTCGGGGCGCGGGCCTCATCGCGCTGCACAAGAACCGGTACTGGCACGCGGGCGAGGATGGGTTCGTGCTCGATGCGGGTCCCTTCGTCGCCGCGCTGGAGTACGCCGCCGGCGTGACGGCCGAGGTGGTAGGAAAGCCCGCGCCCGCGTTCTTCGAGCTGGCGCTGCGCGAGCTGGGAGTGCCCGTCTCCCGCGTCCTGTGCGTCGGCGACAGTCTGGAGAACGACTGCATCGGCGCGCGCCGGGTCGGCTGCCGCACCGTTCTCGTGCGCACCGGCGTCTTCACCCGGGAGGCGCTGTCGCGCTCCGAGATCCGGCCCGACTTCGTCATCGAATCGATCGCGGACCTGGCCCATGCCTGAGGGTGCGCCGGAGTGAGAGCCCTCCCCGCGGCACGGGTCGCGGCGTTCATCCTGGGCCCGTCGATCCTCTGCGTCATGCTGGTGCACCTGCTCGCGGCGGTCTCCCCCTACGACGACGCCTACATCATCTTCCGGTACGTCGACAACTTCCTCGAGGGACGGGGGGCCGTCTACAACACGGGAGAGAGGGTCCTGGGAGTCTCCTGCCCCCTCTATCCGGTGTGGCTCGCGCTGCTCAGGAGCGCGCTGCCCGGCGTCGATCTCCCCACCCTCGCGGTGCGGAGCAATGGGCTCGTGCTCGCCGCGGCGGGCGTCCTGGTCCACCTCCTGCTCCGGCGCCTCGGGTTCGGCCCCGCCGCCTCCGCGCTGGCCGGCTCGGCCGCGATACTGAGCGACGAAGTCCTCCGGCCTTCGATCGCGGGGATGGAATCATCCCTCTTCCTCGCGCTGCTGTTCGGGACCCTGTGGGCGCTGGCCTGCGGCCGTGACGCGACGGCGATCCTCCTGGGGAGCCTCTCGGCGCTGGCTCGGCCGGAAGGCATGGTCGTTCTGGCGGTCGTCGTCGCGGCGCGGTACCTCGACCCGGCCACGGGAGGTCCGAGGATGCGGCCGCTGCTCGGAGCCCTCCCGCTCGTCCTCTGGACGGCCGGGGCGACCGCCTACTACGGGACGCCGATCCCGCATTCGGTGATCGCCAAGGCGTCGGGGCTCTACCCCCTGCCGCCGGGGACGGCGATCGTGGACCTGACGGCGAGGCTCGGGGGCATCGTCGTAGACGGTGGCGCGGCCGCCGCGAAGAAGCTCACCGGACTGGGCGCGGCTGGCGTCTTTCCCGAGGAGTCCGTGCCGCGATGGCCCTGGGTCATCCTCGGGATCGCGTTGCTCGCCTGGACCTTCGCGCGATGGTGGCGCATCTCGGGGGACGGGCGCCGTCCGCGCGCGCTGGCTCTGCCGGCCTGCCTCCTTCTCGTGCTGGCGTTCTACGCTCTCTCGAACCCGCTGCTGATGCCCTGGTACATCCCGCTCGTCTATGCCCCCGCGGTGGTCGCGGTGGTCGCGGTGGCCGCGGCGTGTCTGGGTCCGGAGGAGGGCGGGCCCTTGCGGAGGGCCGGGAAGGCTTTCCTGCTGTCCCTGGTGCTGACGACGGTGCTCGTCTCGCTTGTCTTCCACCTGCGTCCATCGAAGTGGAGCCTGATGACGCACGGGGCCACCAACGCGGACGCCGCGGAGCGCATGGCCGCCTACCGGCGCACGGCCGGGTGGATCGAGACACACAGCGACGCGTCCGACTCGGTGGCCGCTCCGGAGATCGGCGTCCTCGGCTACCTGCTGGACCGCCGCATGCTCGACGCCTGCGGGCTCGTCACGCCGGAGGCGCTCGCGTACTTTCCCATCCCGTACGAGCAGCGCGGCGATCAGCCCGGGGTGATCTCGGTGGAGTTCGTCCGCGGAACCACGCCCGACTTCGTCGTCACCCTTCCCGTCCACGCCAGCAGAAGTCTGCTGGTCAGCCCATGGTTCGCGTCCTCCTACGAGAAGGTCCACGACGAGCCCTGCCTGTCCGGCGACGCGCGCTACTCGTCGGTGCTGGTCTTCCGGAGGCGCGGCTGGCGGCAATGAGGGGCGATCGAGCATACTCGCCGCCTCCCCGGAGGATCTGAGGTGAGGCCGGACATCACGAGGATGGCGTCGTGGACGATCCTGGCTTCGGCGAGCCTCTGCGCACTCGCCGTCCACCTGGTCGCCGCGGTCCTTCCTTTCGATGACGCCTACATCATCTTCCGGTACGTGGAGAATCTCCTGCGGGGACGGGGCGCGGTCTATAACGCCGGCGAGCACGTGTTCGGGGTCTCCTCCCCCCTTTATGCCGCGTGGCTGGCGCTTCTGCAGGGGACGCTGCCCGGCGTGGGCCTTCCCGTCCTCGCGTCCCGGTGCAACGTCGTCTTCCTGGTCGCGGCCGGATTCCTGATCTGCCGGCTCCTGCTGCGGCTCGGATTCGGCCCCCTCGCCGCGGCGCTGGCCGGCGGGGCGATCCTCATCAGCGATGGGGTGCTTCGGGCCTCGATCGGGGGGATGGAGGCGTCGATGTACATCGCGCTGATGGCGGCGGCCCTGCTCGCGCTGGCCGCGCGCCACGACACCGCGGCGGTTCTCGCGGCGAGCCTCGCCTCGCTGACCCGCCCCGAGGGGTTGCTGCTCGTGGTGACCATCCTCGCGGCCATCTACATAGAGCGCCGGGGGCCCGGGGCGCCCCGCGAGCGGAAGTTCCCGCTCCTGCCTCTGCTGGGTCTTCTCCCGCTCGCGCTCTGGGCCGCCCTCGCGACAGGCTACTACGGAACGCCCGTGCCGCACTCGATCCTCGCGAAGGCGAGACCCATGTATCCACTGCCCGCCGGCACGGCGCTGGAGGAGATGGCCGCCCGGGCGGGGCATTGGTCCCTCGACGGGCCCCACGGGGTGGCCCTGACGGTCGCGAACAGCGTTCGAGCGGACCGGACGCGCACGCAGCCGGCGCCGAGGTGGTTCTTCGACTGCGCCGGGGCGGCGCTTTTCTTCTGGACGATGTGGCGATGGTGGAGACCTCTTACGCCGGGACGCTCGCTCCGCATGCTGGCGCTGCCTCTCTACCTCCTGCTGCTGGTCGGGTTTTACGCCGTCACCAATCCGCTCCTGTTCCCGTGGTACCTGCCACTCCTCCAATGTCCGATGATCGCGACCGTCGTGGCGGCGGGGCTCGGGCCCGACGGGCCGGGCGCCTGGCGGAGGTTTCCGGGGCGTCTCGCGCTGGTCCTCATCCTCTCGACGGCCATGATCACGTTCCTCTACAGCCTGGGGAACGGCAACTGGAGCCTGCTGCGCTATGGCGGGGGCAACTACAGTCGATCGCTCCAGATGGAGGCCTACGGGCGCGCGGCGGAGTGGCTCGAGCGTAACAGCAAGCCCGGCGATACGGTGGCCGCGACGGAGATCGGCCTGTTCGGCTACAAGCTCGACCGGCGGATCCTCGACTCATGCGGGCTGGTCACCCCGGCCGCGCTGCCATTCCTGCCCGTGCCGCGCTCGCAGAGGAGCAACGAGCTGATAGTCATGTCGGTGGACTTCGTCCGGGCGACTCATCCTGATTTCATCATGAGCCTGCCCGCCTACATCCGGTCGAGCCTCCTGAACAGCGACTGGTTCAGTTCCACCTACGAGCAGGTCCAGGAGATACCCTGCGTCACGGGTAATCCACGCTTCTACGCGGCGCTGATCTTCCGAAGGCGGTCCAGGAGTGTGTCCGAGTAATGGCTTGAGCCGCGCGCACGGGGCTTGCGAGGCGCAGCCAAGGAGCGAGGAGGAAGTCGACCCGAGTGGTCGTCGACGACGAGCGATGATAAATGAGGCCGCAACCCCCGTGCGCCCGAAGGGTTGCGGCGGCGCGGGGCCGTCTCCATCGTCAGCGCTCCTCGACGATGTCTCGCATCGACTTCGTCGCGCTTCCTCGGATCCGACCCCGCGGCGCTCGCAACGCGACCCGAGCCATTACTCGGACGCACTCCTAGCGAGACCGGAGCGCGATAGACCATACTGAGGGGGACACCGGAGGGATCGCGTTGACCATCAAAGCTCCCCTGCTCCTCTCGCTTCAGGTCGGCCTGTCCAGGACGCTCGGAACCGCGGGCGCGCAGGACCCCGACGAGCAGCCCTGGACCACGGCAATCTTCAAGGAGCCCGTGGAAGGGCCGGTCCGTCTCTCGCAACAGGGGCTCGAAGGGGACGCCGTGGCCGATCTGGAGGATCACGGCGGCCTCGACCAGGCGCTGCTCGGCTACTCGTCCGAGCACTACCCGGCCTGGCGCACGGAGCTGGGCCAGCCCTTCCTCAAGTACGGCGCGTTCGGCGAGAACTTCACGATCTCCCGCCTCGACGAGACGAGCGTCTGCATCGGCGACATCTACGCCATCGGTCAGGCGCGGGTCCAGGTGGCGCTGCCGCGGCGCCCTTGCTGGAAGCTCGCCCGCCGGCTGCGAAACCCGGGGGTCATCGAGCGCGTACACGAGACGGCGCGGGGTGGCTGGTACATGCGCGTGCTGCAGGAAGGATTCGTCGAGCGAGGCAGCTTCGTCGTCCTGGAGGAGCGTCCCTGTCCCGAGTGGACGGTGACGCGGGCCTACCGCGTCTACCACGAACCCGCGAAGGACAGGCCGGCGGCGCGGAAGCTGGCGGACTGCGCTCCGCTGGCCGAGCTCTGGAAGGAGCACCTGCGCGCGGGCGGGTGAGGCGGTGGAAGGGCCCGACAAGTCGGGCAACGAACGCCGGCGGCGCGAGGCCGCCCGTGGAGGGGACGATGGCCGACAAACTGATTCTCTACATCGGTGAGAAGAACATCTCGTCGTGGTCGATGCGCGGCTTCCTGGCGCTGGCGGCCAAAGGACTGGAGTTCGAGGAGCGCACGATCTCCCTGCGGGAGGACAAGGACCGATCGAAGCGGCGCGCGGTCTCCTCCACCGGCAAGGTCCCGGTGCTGCACCACGCGATCGGATCGGCCACGCGCGTGATCCCCGACTCGCTCGCCATCATCGAGTACCTGGAGGAGACCTTTCCGTCGCCGGGCCACCCGGCCCTGTGGCCCTCCGACCCGGCGCAGAGGGCCCACGCGAGATGGCTGGCCGCCGCGATGCACTCGGGCTTCATGAAGCTGCGCGAGTCCATGTCGTTCAATCTCTGCTTCCTGCCGAAGCGGCCCCGGGCTACCGACGAGGCGCTCGCCGAGGCGGCCGAGATCGCGGGGCTGTGGGAGGAGGCTCTGGCGAAGAAGACAGCTCCGGGCCCCTTCCTCTTCGGCCCGTTCGGCGCGGCCGACGTGATGTTCGCCCCCGTCGTCTGGCGTCTTTCGGCCTTCGAGGCGCCCCCGCGACGGTCGCTTAAGGCCTCGGGCTACATCGAGTCGGTGCTCGCCGCCGCGCCGGTGAGACGATGGATGGACCCGGCGCGCGAGATGACTCCCTACGAATCGTACTGAACCCCATTGACCCGCCGGCCCGCGGCGGGCTAGGCTTTCACATTCAGTCTGCGGAGTCGCGCTTGAGGGCGCCGCCGGACCTCGCCCGAGGACCGGCGGGAGCCTGGCGCCGTTGTCAACACACCAGGAGGTGTTCATGTCCAACTACCTTCTCATCGAATCGCTGGACACGTTCGAGGCCAACGACGTGGGCTACTACTACGATCTGGCGGCCGGACTGGCGAAAGCGGGCAGCAATGTGACCCTGTTCCTCGTGCAGAACGGAGTGCTGTCGGCGCGGCGCTGCCCGGCCTCGGCGCGGCTCTCGGACCTGGCGGCCGCCGGAGTGGAGGTCCTTGCCGACGAGTTCTCGCTTCGCGAGCGCGGCATCGAGAAGAGCAGGCTGGCCAGCGGAGTCAAGCCGGCGCCGCTCGACGTGGTGGTCGAACAACTCGCCGAGGGCCGCAAGGCCCTCTGGCACTAGGGAGGGTGACCCATGCCGGACAGGAAGAGTCTGACCTTCGTGCTGATGGATCCCCCCTTCGAGAACGCCCGCACCACGACGGCGCTGCGGCTCGTGGACATCGCCGTGCGGCGCGGCTTCGAGGTCAACGTCTTCGCGTACGAGGGGGCTGTCAACGTGGCGTTCGCCAAACAGACCCCGCACGCCAACATGGTGCACGGCCGGGACGTGGTCCAGGAGGACCACCCGACCACCAAGGAGTGGGTGACGGCCCTCTTCGATCAAGCCGAGAAGCAGGGCTCGAAGATCGATTGGATCCAGTGCGGGCTCTGCGTGGATGAGCGCGGAGCCGGCGAGTGGATCCCCGGCCCGCGGCGCGGGAGCCCGGCCGATCTCGTGAAGTTTGCTGAGACATCCGACAACACGCTCGTCATCCCGACCCGGTAAGGAGGCGCTCATGGCCAAGAAGATTCTCCAGATCGTCCAGTCGGCCTTCCGGGCGACACTCGAAGAGCAGGACGACACGGTCATCTGGATCTCGCACGCGATGAAAGGTTCCGGCGGGGAGCTCGGCGTCCTGCTGCGGGGAAACGCCGTCAACTACGCCGTCAGAGGCCAGGATGCCTCGGGGCTGTCGTTCGGGGAGCGCAAGCAGACACAGCCGCCGCGTCTCGACGACGATCTCGCCAAGCTCATCGGCAAGGGGGTCGACGTCTACCTTGTCGAGGAGGATCTCGCCGAGCGCGGGCTGGAGAGGACCGACCTGATCCAGGGTCCGAAGACCGTCAGGCGGGCCGGGCTTCCGGCGTTGTTCGACACTTTCGACCAGGTGTGGCACTGGTAGCCTGAAACGGGCGGGCCGATGACTGACGGCGACGCTCTGATCCTGTGTGAGGGTCGCTTCGGCGCGACGGACGGCAAGACCGCCCACGGTCTGGTTCGATTCACGCGCCGGTACCGCGTGCGGGGGGTCATCGACTCCCATCTCGCGGGACGCGACGCGGGGGAGGCCCTCGACGGGCGCCCCCGCGGCGTCCCGATCGTCTCCAGCCTCGAGGAAGGGCTTCTCCTGCCGGGGCCGCCGGTGACGCACCTGGTGATCGGCGTGGCGACCGTGGGGGGGCGCCTTCCCGCGGAGCTGAGACCCACCATCGCGGCGGCGCTCGCTCGCGGCATCCATGTGGATTCGGGGCTCCACGAGTTCCTCGGCGAAGATCCCGAGCTCATGCGGGCGGCCGCGGGTTCCGGGGCGGTCATCCGGGACGTGAGAAGGCCGGCGCCGCGCTCCGAGCTGCACTTCTACACAGGGAAGATCTCCGAGGTGGAGTGCCCGAAGATCGCGGTGCTCGGCACCGACTGCGCGACCGGCAAGCGCACCACAGCGTGGCTGCTCGTCTCCGCGCTCGAGCGCGCCGGGCTGCGGGCCGAGATGGTGGGCACCGGGCAGACGGCCTGGATGCAGGGGGTGCGGTACGGCACGCTGCTCGACTCGATCGTCAACGACTTCGTGACGGGCGAGATCGAGCACGCGGTCTGGAGAGCCTGGAAGGGGGCCCGGCCCCAGGCGATCGTCATCGAGGGTCAGGGGACTCTGATTCACCCGGCCTACCCCGGCGGCTTCGAGATCCTCGGAGCCGCGAGCCCGGAGGCGGTCGTGCTGCAGCACGCCCCGGGGCGCAAGCATCTCGAGGGGTTCCCCGGCGTCCCGGTTGCGCCACCGGCGCTGCACATCGAGGTGATCCGGCTCATCTCGGGGTGCCCCACCATCGCCATCACGATGTCGCGCGAGGGGATGGAGCCGTCACGGTACGGCGCGGCCGCCGAATCGCTCGCGCGCGAGACGGATCGCGCCGTCTTCGACCCTCTCGCGGACGAGGGGGCCGCGCTGGCCGCGCTCGTGATCGAGCGCTTCGGGCTGAGACCGTGAAGATCGAAGGGGCGGTGGTGACGCCCCGGCGGATCGCGCTCACGGTCCCCTACCGCATCGCCGGGCGCACATTTGACTCAGCCGGGATCGTCTTCGTGGCGCTCCATGACGAGAAGGGGTTCACAGGGCATGGCGCCGCGTCTCCGGTCGAGCCGCTCACCGGCGACGACTTCGAGACCGCGACGCGGGCATTGAGGGAGGCCATCATCCCGGCGATCGAGGGGACCGATGTCACGGACCTGCCCGCCGCGGTCGCGCGGGGGGTCGCGGCTTCCCCGAAGACGCGCAGCGCGCTGGCCGCGCTCGACATGGCGCTGCACGACCTGCACGCCAGACGGCGCGGCGTCTCGCTGGTCGAGATGCTGGGAGGCGCGAGGCGCAGGCTGGTCACCTCGGTCACCGTGGGGATCGACGCCCCCGAGGCGATGGCGCAGGCGGCGCGCCGGCACGTCGCGCGCGGCTTCAAGGCGATCAAGGTCAAGATCGGAGAGGATGCGGCGATGGACCAGGTGCGCCTCAGGACGATCCGCAAGGCCGTGGGCCCCGGGATCAGGATCCGCGTGGACGCCAACCAGGGCTATACCGCCGCCGATGCGGTGGGAGTGGCCCGCGGGCTTGCCTCCCTCTCGATCGAGCTGTTCGAGCAGCCGGTGGCGGCGGGCGACACCGACGGGCTGAGAAGCGTGGGCCTCGCGACGCTCGCTCCGGTCGTGGCCGACGAGTCGGTGAAGGTGGCGGCCGACCTGACCCCACTCATCGCGGCCGGGGCCGCGCGGGGCGCCAACATCAAGCTGATGAAGTGCGGGGGCATCCTCGAGGCGCGCCGCATCGATCGCGAGCTGGCCGTGGCCCGATGGACGTCGCTGGTCGGATGCATGGACGAGTCGCGCGTGTCGATCGCGGCGGCGGCACATTTCGCGGCGGCCTCCGCCACCGCCGAGTGGATCGACCTGGACGGCCACCTGGACCTGGCCGCGGACCCGTTCTCGGGCGGATTCGAGATGATCGACGGGGAGATCGTGCTGGGCGACGCTCCGGGTCTGGGGGTCCGTTTCGACGGGTTCGCGTGACGGAGCGGCCCAGGGTTTCGTCCATGGAGTAACGATGTCCCGTGTCCACCTGATTCACTGGAACGTCGCGGAGGCGAGGGAGCGGGCGGAGCGTCTCAGGAAGGCGGGCCACGACGTCGCCTTCGAAGGGCCCTTTGGCGCCCAGCTCCTGCGCGAGCTCGGGGTGAGGCCGCCTCACGCGGTGCTCATCGATCTGTCGAGGAGCCCGTCACATGGACGCGACGTCGCGATCTTCCTGCGCCAGCGGAAGGCCACGCGGCACGTTCCCCTCATGTTCGTCAATGGCGATGCAGGGAAGGTGGCTCGCCTGAAGGAGCTTCTCCCGGACGCCGTCTATACCGACTGGGGCCACGTGCGCGGCGACCTGAAGCGCGCGATCGCGGCTCCGCCGGCTGACCCCGTGGTGCACCGCTCGCTGCTCGCGGGGTACTCCGGAACGCCGCTGCCGCGGAAGCTGGGCATCCGGGCCAACGCGGCTGTCGGCGTCGTGGGCGGGCCGCCAGGATTCCAAAGGACACTCGGCGACCTGCCCGACGGGGTCGTCCTCAGGAATCACTCTCGCGGCCGCTGCGACCTCATCATCTGGTTCGTTCGATCCCGCGGCGAGCTCCGGCGAGGCATCGCGAAGATGGCGGAGCGCCTGGAGCGCGGGCCGATCTGGATCGCCTGGGCCAAGAAGGGGTCGCCCCTGGCGGCCGATCTCACGCAGCAGCATGTCCGTGACGTCGGCCTCGCCTCGGGGCTCGTCGATTACAAGGTCTGCGCGATCGACGCGACCTGGTCCGGTCTGCTCTTCACGAAACGCAAGCCGCGCAACCGCCGCGCCGAACCGGGTCGATGATAGAATCCGCGGGATAAGACAGGAGGCTGGAGTGGCCCTTTCGCGCCGGTCATTCGTCAGGTCCCTGGGTGCCGGGAGCGCTGGCGCGCTCGCCCTGTCATGGGTGGGCGCGCGGGGGAGAGAGGGGTCGGCGCCTGGAGACGCGCGCCTGCGAAGGGCCGGCGGGGGCTCCGCGCTGGCGGCGGTCCATGCCCAGCCGATACGCCTCGACAGCAACGAGAACCCCTACGGGCCCGGCCCGGCCGCCTTCGAGGCGATCGACAATGCCTTCGACATCGTCTCGCGCTACCCCGACGCGCCCGAGGAGCATCTCCAGGAGACGGTGACGCGGTGGCACGGAGTGCCCGCGGGCAGCGTGCTGATGGGGTGCGGCTCGACCGAGATCCTCAGGATGGCTGTGCGCGAGTTCACGTCCCCGGGACGCGCCCTGGTGACCGCCGCGCCCAGCTTCGAGGACCCGATGAGGGAGGCGGAGAGGCTCGGCGCGCCGGTGACGGCCGTGCCGGTGGATTCCGCGCTCAGGCTCGACCTGGCCGGCATCGCCGACAGGAGCGCCGGCGCGGGCCTCATCTACCTCTGCAATCCGAACAACCCTACGGGAACCCTGCACCCGGAGGCCGCGATCAAGGAGTTCGTCGAGCGAGCCCTGGAGAGATCCCCCGCGACCACGATCCTGATCGACGAGGCGTACTACGAGTACGTCGAGGATCCCGCCTACGCGACCTCGATCCCGCTGGCGATGAAGAACCCCCAGGTGATCGTGTCCCGCACCTTCTCGAAGGTCTTCGGCCTGGCGGGGCTGCGCGTGGGGTATGCCGTCGGGCGCGAGGGGACGCTCGAACCGATGCGCCGGCACAAGCTGGAGAGCGGCGTCAATGCGCTGGGGGCCGCGGCCGCGATGGCCGTCCTGAACCGGAAAGATCAGGTCGCGGGGCAGCGCCGTCTCAACCACGACGCGAGGAGCTTCACGAAGGGCTGGTTCGAATCCGCCGGCTACAAGGTCGTGCCGTCGGAAACGAACTTCATGATGGTCGACCTCCGGATCGATCCTCGTTCGTTCCGCGACGCGTGCCGCAAGCTCGACGTCTGGGTGGGGCGCCCCTTCCCACCGCTGGCCACGCATGCCCGGATCTCGATCGGGACGATGGACGAGATGCGCCGGGCCGTTGAGATCTTCGGGCAGGTCCTCAAGGTCGGAACGGGCAGGACCTGAGCGCCCGCGCTCGCTTCGCCCATCTCCCTGAACTTTTCGGCGGCGGCTGCGTACATAATGCCAGGGGGACGGGATCGGATGAGGTAGAATGGCGACGCTGCAGGGAGGTACCGCCCATCCGCATCACGTCGATCATCCAGTTTCTGAGGAGGCCCGCGATGCTCAAGGTCGGCGACATGGCGCCGGACTTCACGGTGCAGGACCATCTGGGCCGCACCATCCGATTGTCGGACCAGCGCGGTAAGAACGTCGTCCTCTGGTTCTACCCCAAGGCCGACACCCCCGGCTGAACGCTCGAGGGTTGCGGGTTCCGCGACCTCCATGCGCAGTACCAGGAGAAGGGGATCGTGATCTTCGGCGCCAGCTTCGACACGGTGGCCGGCAACCGCGCCTTCGCGGAGAAGTTCGCGTACCCCTTCCCGCTGCTGTGCGACGTGGACCGGAAGCTCGGTCTGGCGTACGGCGCGTGCGACACCGCTGACGCGGAGTACGCCCGGCGGATCACGTACGTGATCGGGCCCGACGGAAGGATCGCGCAGGCGCACCCGAAGGTGAGCGCCGCGAGCCATCCGAAGGAGCTGCTCGCGACGCTTTGACCCGGTGAGGAGACCGTGATGCCCGGCAGAAGGCTCTATCGTTCCCGCGCGGATCGGAAGATCGCGGGAGTGTGCGGCGGAATCGCGGAGTACTTCGACATCGATCCGGTTTTCGTGAGGATCGCGGCCTTCCTGCTGACCTTTCCCCACGGCCTCGGGATCATCGCCTACCTGATCTGCTGGGCCGCCATCCCGCAAAGATCGGAGGAGACGGGCGCGCCCGCCGCGGCCGATCCGGCCGCCCCGGAGTCGGGCGTCTCCTCCACGTCCGCCGGACCCGCTCCATCCCCGTCCCAGGCGTACGGCGGCGGTGAGCTGCTGGCCGGTGGCGCCCTGATCGCAGCAGGGCTCTTCTTCCTGCTGTTGAATCTTGGCATCTTCGATTGGGAGATCTTCCGCTACTGGAGGTGGCGCCTCGTCTGGCCTCTGCTGGTCATTGGTCTGGGCATCTACATCGTGTCCACCTCGCTGAGCTCCCGGCCCGGTCGCGCCGGCAGAGGAAGGCCCTAGGATGGGGACCGGGACCACGGCCGTCGATCCCCTGCGCGCCCGCCGCCGCACCTACAAGGGGATCTCGTTCGGCACCACGCTGATCTGCGCCGGCACGGTTCTGCTCCTCAACACGACAGGTTTGCTCGGCTGGGGGGTGTGGTGGAGTCTGGCCAAGCTGTGGCCGATCCTCCTCATCTCTCTCGGGCTGCGTCTGATCTTCAGCTACACGTGGGCGCACGCGCTCTGCCTGCTCGGGCCCTTGCTGGTCGTGCTGTCGACCTTCTGGGTCGCGACTACCTACAACGAGGCGGCCGAGCGTCCTTCCGCCGACATGACCTCGGCCGCGACGATGGATCTGGATTGTCCCGCGGCCGCGGGCGCGTCGTCTCAGAGGCTCAACATCGATTTCGCCGCGGGAGATCTGACGATCGCCTCGGTGGCGGCCGCGCCGGCCTCGCCGGCGCCGGCCGGAGCGGGCGCGGCGCCCCCGCTCCCGCCCGGGATCCACGGTCACCTGCGCTACCTGGGCCGGGAGCCGCGCCGCTCGTGTGGAAGCGGTGGGAACCTCCGCGTGAGCCCGACCCAATATGTCGACGGATTCTTCATTATCACCCCGTGGCAGGATCGGTTCAGGGGCTGGGAGGCGCGGCTCTCGTCGGGAGCGCCGCTCGACCTGGACATCGATCTGGCGGCGGCGTCGAGCGACCTCGATCTGCGCTCGTTCGTAATCAAGAGCCTCTCCATGGACATGGCGGCCTCGAGCGTGGCTCTGCGCCTCGGCCCGCCCGCCGGCAAGGTCGGCGTGCGGATCGAAGGAGCGGCGGCCAGCCTGGAAGTGACCCTTCCCGAAGGGACCTGCTTCACGGTGTCGCGGGACCGTATCCTGAACACGCTCGACATCGAGCCGTCCTCTTCGGGCCTCGACAGGGGACGGCGCGTCACAGCCGATGCCTGCGAGACGGCCGGCCCGGACGGGCCGCGCTACGAGTTCCGGCTCGAGATGCCCGTCTCGACCATCTCCGTGCGGACGGAAGGGGCCTCGGTCTGACGTGACGGGGTTTCTCCTCGGCGGCCTGCGGGAGCTCCTTCGCGACCTGCACGGGGCGCTCGAGGCGTTGCTCCAGCCCGGCGCCAGGCTCACGCGCATTCTTCCCGCCGTCGCGGGGATGGCCGCCGGGTGGATCCTCTACGTTCCCATCCACGAGCTGCTGCACGCGGCAGGGTGCCTGGCCACGGGGGGAACGGTGTCCGAGGTGAGGCTGGCGCCGATCCATGGCGGAGCGATCCTGGGCCGGCTCTTCGGGTTCGTGGTTCCGGCGGAGGCGGGCGATTACGCGGGACGCGTCACCGGCTTCGACACCCGCGGCTCCGATCTGTGCTACCTCGCCACGGACGCCGCGCCCTACCTCCTGACGATCCTGATCGGCGTGCCGTTGCTGCGGCGGCTGCGGAGATCCCCGATGCCGCCGGTCGGGGCGTGGCTCTTCGGGCCCGCGGTCATCCTGGCCGCCGCCCCGCTCATCAGCCTGACGGGGGACTATTTCGAGATGGGAACGGTGCTGGCGACGCTCCTTCCCTGGTGGCGCGGCCTCGCCCACCTGCGATCCGACGACCTGTTCCGGCTCCTGGGCGGGCTCGCGGGGGGGGAGATCGAGGACGGTCCTTCGGCCCTCCTTGCCATCGGCGTCTCGATCCTCATCGCGCTGGTGCTGGCCTCGTGGACCTACCGGCTGGGGATCATCGTCGGGACGCTGGCGCTGAGGCCGCGTCGAGCTTCTTGATCTCCTCGCGCGCCGCCACGACGATCCTCCGGTCAGGCTTCAGAAGGAGGATCTCCTTGAAGTGAGTGCCCGCGGTCCGCCCGTCACCCAGTCGGAGCGCGATTCTTCCCAGGTAGAGGTGGCAATAGCCGGCGAGATTGCGGTCGGGCGGGTCGAGCTCCAGGACCTCGGTCAGCTCTCGTGCGGCGGCTTCCAGCTCTCCCTTCAGGATCAGCGCCTTGGCCTGGAGAAAATGGGTCATCGCGGGGTCGGAACGCTCCTGCCCGACGAGGATCTCCTCGCCGGTCTCGTTCGCCCAGACCTGCGGCTCGGCCGACGGGATCGACGAGGCGACGCGAAGCTCCTCGCGCCCCTTCGATCGGAGGTTCGCGTAGAGGTCGGCATCGCTGTCGCCCTTGAACAGGTCGTTGAACAGGGTGATGTAGTCGTAGAAGTACTGGTACCTGGAAAGATAGATCTGCCCGAGCAGGGCATGCGCCTCCCTGTTGGCTGGATCGGAGGCGAGAACCCGTTTCATCTTCTCCTCGGCGCCGTCCCAGTCCCAGTTCATCAGATCGGTGTTCGCCTGCTGAGTCAGGATGCGATGCGCGGCGCGCTGGTTGAGAGGCTGTCCCATCTTCTCGAGCCAGTAGTCGGCGAGGATCCGGACCTGCTCGGGACCGGCCACGATGTCGGGGTCCCTCAGATCGGCGATGGCGGCCACCAGCCTCCCCGACGTGGCGCGCGCGCGTCCGAGAGTCAGGCGGGCCCAGGCGCGATCCTCCTGCGACGCCTCGTCCGACGCGAGTACCTCCGAGGCAACGGCCGCGGCCTCGGCGAACCGCCCCGCCCTGAAATGGAGGCGGGCCAGAAGGGTCCGGCCCGCCGCGCTGGAAGGCGCCTGGCTCAGCAGCTTCAGGGCCGTGACGTCATCGCGGGCCCGAAACGCCGCCAGTGCCGGCGCCAGCTCGCCGGCGGCCGCTCGGAACGTACCGTCCGTATCGGTGCGGCCCGGCCTGGTCCCCGTCGTCCGGGTCATCGCACCACGTGGCACGGTGTCGAGCCATCTCCGCTCGGCCTGAGCCAGCGTCAGGCCGAAGCTCTCCTTGAACCTGGCCGTGAGGTCCGAGGGGGTGGCGGTCCGATAAAAAAGCGAGAGCTTCTCGATCCCCGCGCGGCCGATCAGGTCCCTCAGGAATGAGGCGGCGTCGAGCGGATCGAGATCGCCCGATTCGAGGTCCGCGGGCTCCCGGTAGAAGAGACGATCCATGGGGAGTTGACCCGGGTCGCGGCTCGACCGAGCCGCCCACTCCGCGAGAGGGATATCCTCGAACGTGTCGCGGCAGGCGAGGCTCAGGGCGAAGGCCAGACCCGGCAGCTCGCGCGCTCCGCCGGCCCCCCACCGGCTCGAGGCGCGGAGGAGTAGGACCCGGGCGAGCAGCTGCGGCGAAAGAGCGCTCGAACCGGAACCGTGGACGGCATGGAGGCTCAGGTCGGCGGGGTCGACGTGGGACGGTCGCATGTCGCTGGTCTGGCTGACCTTCTCGTCGATCGAGGCGTAGAGATAGAGATCGAGGCGCGGGACCTCGGCGGCGCCGATCCCGTAGAAAGCCTCGGTCCGCTCCACGTCGGCGTCGAGACGCCGCCCGAGCTGCTCGACCTCGGCCGAGGGCATGGCCGCCGGGTCGTAGTGGAGCACGCATCGGGCCGAGGAAGTGGATGTCCAGGTCAGGTGCTGGCTGAACGACTGGCTGCGCGCGATCCGATCCCGGACGGGGGCTCCGTCCTTCCACTTGTAGAAGCCCCTCTCGAGGACCTTCTGCCCGCGAAAGACGACGTAGTCGGTGTCGCCGTAGGGGACCTCCCCCGCGAGCAGGAGGGCCTCCTGGGAGGTCGCGGTGATGATGGTCGCGTATTCGCGCGGGCGGATCGGGTTGGGCGTGATTGCGATCAGCAGGAGCCCCGGTCCCTCGATCACGTGGTCGCCGATCTTGATGCGCCCCCCACCGGCGCGAAGCGGGGTCGCCTCGAGGGCGCGGCCAACCAGCTCGTTGTTCTCCGGCGTTCCCAGGATGAAGATGTTCTGACGCAGCGCCTGCATTTTCCCGAGATCGCCCCCGGCGATCTCGCGCCAACGGTGCATCGTGAGCGACGCCCGCACCCACCGTCGCGCCTCGCGCTTCTTGAGGGCCTTGACGAAAGTCTCGCTGGTGCCGTCGTCGGGCCCGTCCCAGATGATCGGGACCCAGATGGCGGTCTGGCTGATACCGTGATTCAACCCGGGAATCCTTCTGTGCCAGCTTCGCACGACCCGCAGCCAGAAGTCGGACAGGGGGCCATGGAGATCGGAGGGGGGCGGGGATGCGGGTTTGCCGGCCGCGGCGGTCGCCACGACGATCGAGATCAGGACCGCCGTCAGACTATGCAGCGCGCGGCGCCGCGGCGTCATGGCCGCTCCGGTGTCCCCTGCATGAGCAGGCGGATCGTGCTGACCTTGCCGAGGCCTTCGCGGGCCAGCGCGCCCACCTTGCCTGAGCTCACCTGCGAGAGAGCTTTTTCGAATGCGTGCTTCGCGGCGGTGAGCTCCTCCTGCTCGAGCGCGATGTAGCCGAGGTAGGTGTGGGTCCAGGCGAGGACGGATGCATCGCCGGGCCGGCGCTTGAGGACCTCCTCGAACGAGCGACGCGCCTCGTCGAACCGTTCCATCAGGAAGTAGCACCGCCCGACGAGAAAGTGCGACAGGAAGAAATCGCCGTTCAGGTCGAGGGCGCGAAGGTAGGTCCTGAGCGCCTCCGAGGTGTCGTGCTCCTCCAGGAGAAACCGCTCACCCTCCTGGTGCAGGTTCTGGATCTCGACGGCGTAGAGCGACTGCGCCTTCATCAGCTCGAGATTGCCCTTGAGCACGAGGTCGTTGAACGAATCGACGTTGTGGAGCATCTCCACGCCGTAGACGAGCGTCGTCCTGTCCTCGTCCGGCAGGGTCATTCTGCCCAGGACGTTGTAGTCGGGATGGACATCGTTGAGGTACCGGATCTGCCAGGCCCAGTACTCGTGGTGCTTGTGATAGACCTCGCTCAACAACCTGTGGGCCTCGCTGTCGGTCGGATCGATCTGGAGGGCCTTGTTCAGATCCTCCTCGGCCCTGTCCCAGTCGAGGTTGCGCAGCGACACGCGCGCCTCCCGTTTCAGGTGAGAGATGACCGTGAGCTGATTGCGCGACTGTCCCATCGTCTCGAGCCAGTACTCGGCCAGCGTCGGCACAGGGTCGGGACCCTCGGTGACCGCCGGGTGCGTCAGCTCGACGCGCGCGGCGACGTAGCGCCCTCTGAGCGCCTCGATGCGCCCGAGCGTCAGATGGCTCCATGCGTCGGTCCGCGGGCACGCGGTGGCGTGGGATCCGGGCTCGGCGCAGGCCGTCAGCGCCGACAGCGCCGTGCGCTCGGCTTCCTCGAAGCGGCCCGCGCGGAAGCGGATGCGTGCGAGTGAGACGAGCGCGACGGGATGGGAGGGCTCGATCCGGAGGTGCTCTTCGAAGACGCGGGCCGCCTCCGCGTCGTCGCGGACCTTCATGAGGTCGAGGCCGCGCGCGATGTCGTCACCGGTGCGAGCCTCCCGGCCCGGCTCGATGACGGCGGGGGATTGCGCCGCCTCGGGGCGCGGGTCATCGCGCTCGGTCCGGGACGCCACGCCGATGAAGGAGGAGCGAAGCAGCGCGGCCCACTCGCCGAGGGCGTCATTGAGGCGCTCCCCGTAGACCTCCCGGAAGGCGTCATCGAGATTTCTTGGCGAGGCGCGACGCAGAAACTCATAGACGCGCTCCCGGCCGTGGCCCAACACCAGATGACGCATGAAACCGGAGAGCAGGACGTCCTGCTCCGACGGTGGACCGTCGGCCGGAGTCGTCACGTCCTGTTCACGCAGCGACTTGAGGACCGCGGATTCCCTTCCGCGCGCCTCCTGAAAGAGCCGCGCGGCCATCGGGTCGACGTCATGCCCCTGGAACTGCGGCGCCAGCGCGATCGCCAGGGCGCGCTCGAGCCGGGGCGCGCGTGTCGGACCGAGGACCCGGTGCAACAGGACCATGAGATCGAGGTACGGCTCGGCCAGCCGCTGGGTCTCGGAGAAGACGGCGTGGATCTCCGAAGCGGCCAGATCGAGGTGAACGATGTCCGCGCGGGCGGTCTCGTCAATCTTGCGATCCACCGTGGGGTAGAGGTAGTAGGTGATGCGGGGCGCGCCCCGGGCCCCGTCCGGCAGGAGCGCCGCGAGGGAGGGGTAGGCGGCCTCCTTCTCGGTGGCCAGCGCGTCGACCTCATCGCGCGAGTGCCGATCCGTCTCGTACCAGAAGGTGTAGTGGGCCGTCTCCCGGATGGCGAAGCCGCTGTGCGTGGTCGTCGCCTCGAGCCGGTCGGGAGGTCCCCATGCCGGCGCTCCCTTGGTCTTGGAGAAAAAGCCCGACTCGAGCAGTCGCCGCCCGCGGAACAGGACATAGTCGGTTTCGCCGTAGGGCAGGTGCCCCGCCTGCATCAGCCCCTCGTCGTTGGTGCCGGTGATCACCAGCGCATACTTGCCGGGATTGGCGGGATTGGGCGCGATGAAGATCAGGATGAGGTTGTCGCCCCTGTACCTGCGTTTGCCGATCTCGACGCGGCCCGGCGCGACGGTGAAACCCAGCTGTCCGGCCAGCGGTCCGACCGGCTCCAGGGTCCACGGGGTCCCGATCATGATGATGTTCTGCGTGCGTCCCTGTTTCCCCATCCGGTCCCACCGGCGGTCGTAGATCTGCGCGTAGGGCCAGTTGCGTCCCTCGGCCAGCTTCCACTCCGAGAGGAACTCCGCGAACAGGTGGGAGAGAGGTTTCGGTGTGAGAGCCCCGAAGACGAGGGAAACCCACGCCCGGTTCGGGGGAGCCGTCACGAAGGTACGCTGCTTGAGGGGGCCGCCCCCCGGCGGCGGCTGCGGATCCGGGTTCATGTACCCCGACCATTCGCTGCGGACCTTGTACCAGAAGTCCGACAATGGGCCCCGGACGGCGCCCGCATCCTCGTACACGTCGCGTGCCTGCCGCGACGCCGGGAAGGCCGGGCGCGATCCGGTGACGAGCAGGAGCGCGACGGCGATCGAGACGATGGCTTTCATCCGGTTCTCACCTCTCCAGAACCCCCGTGAGTCCCTTCCCGTTGTCGAACTTGATCACGCCGCCGCGCGCCGTCACCCAGACCGTATAGCCCAGCTCGGGGAGGACGCAGCGAAACGCCTCGATCTCGATGGAGAATATCGAGGCCTTTTCCAGGGCGGCCACCTTCAGCGTGACCTCGCGCACCGCCGGCGTGATCGGCCTGAAGTCCTTCACGGGCAGGTGGTAGTCGTAGACGACCGGCTCGGAGGGCGCCATCATGGGGATCTTCTTCTCCTCGCCCAGAGCCCACGTGTCGAACAGGAAGAGCCTCTCCCAGTGTCCGATGATCTCCAGGTCGATCATCACGCTCCGCTCCAGACCATCCATGGGCGGCACGGGGCGCGGCTCGGCGTCCTCATTGCCGAGCTGGATCGACAGCGCCGCCTGGTCGCCGGATCGATCCAGCGTGACGGTTCGCTCGCGCATCTTTCCGGATGGCTCGTAGGTGGAGTACCCGGACCAGGACTTGAGGATCTCCTCGAAGCGGTAGCGGCGGAACATCTTGCCATGCGCGTACCGGATGGTGCCGAAGTTGTAGAGCGATCCCTCCTGGCCCAGCGCGCGCAGGTCCAGATGCAGCATCTGTGAGAACTCGAGGACCTTGCCGCCATCCTCATCCAGGACGCGGTCGAGCCGGATCATCTGGCGGCCGAACGGCGCGTAGTCGAAGATGAGCGAATAGGTCTTGACGTCGCCGACCTTCCACGGCTCCTCGAGGACCTGGATCCGCTCCTCGATATTGGTCCGTTGCGCCTCGTTCGGGTCGGAGGGCGGGGCGGATGCCTCCTGAGGCGACAACAGGAGAGCCTGCAGCACGAGCATCGGGACGTTCATGAAGCGGCCCTCACCGCCAGAGCCTTCCTGAGGAAGTGCCCCGTATGCGACCCATCGACGCCCGCCACCTCCTCGGGGCTCCCCTGCGCGACGATGCGGCCTCCCGCGTCGCCTCCCTCGGGGCCCAGATCGATGATGTGGTCGGCCGTCTTGATGACGTCGAGGTTGTGCTCGATGACGATCACGGTGTTGCCCGCCTCCACGAGCCGATCGAGGACCCCGATCAGCTTCTTGATGTCGTGGAAGTGCAGCCCCGTTGTCGGCTCGTCGAGCACGTAGAGCGTCGTCCCCGTCTCCACCTTCGACAGCTCGCGGGCCAGCTTGATCCGTTGGGCCTCGCCGCCCGACAGGGTGGTGGCCGGCTGACCCAGCCGGACGTATCCCAGCCCCACCGCCGCCAGCGTCTCGAGGCGTCTCTTGAGCACGGGTATGTTGCCGAACAGATCGAGCGCCGCGTCCACCGCCAGCTCGAGGACCTCGGCGATCGTCTTGCCCTTGTACCGGATCTCCAGCGTCTCGCGGTTGTAGCGCCGCCCCTTGCACTCCTCGCACGTGACGTAGACGTCGGGCAGGAAGTGCATCTCGATCTTCTTGACGCCGTCCCCCTCGCAGGCCTCGCAGCGCCCGCCCTTGACGTTGAAGGAGAAGCGGCCCGCCGTGTAGCCGCGCGCCCGTGACTCGGGCACCTGCGAGAAGAGCTCCCGGATGGGCCCGAACACGTCGGTGTAAGTGGCGGGATTGGACCGTGGCGTGCGGCCGATGGGGGACTGGTCGATGTCGATCACCTTGTCGACGTGGCGGATCCCGTCGATCCGCTCGTGCCGGCCCGGCTCCTCGGCCGAACCGTAGATCTCCTGCGCCAGCGCCCGGTAGAGGATCTGGTTGACCAGCGTGCTCTTGCCCGAGCCGGAGATCCCGGTGACGGCGGTGAAGACGCCCAGGGGAAACCGGGCGTCGATCCTCTTGAGGTTGTGCTCGGCGGCGCCGCGCACGACGAGGGACTTCCCGCTGCCGGCGCGCCGTCGCTGCGGTACCTCGATGCCGAGCCGCCCCGAGAGATAGGCGCCCGTTAGCGAGCGTCTCTCCCGGACGAGGTCCTCGATGGCGCCCTGGGCCACCACCTCGCCGCCGTGCTCGCCGGCCCCCGGGCCCAGATCGATGATGTGGTCGGCCGCGCGGATCGTCTCCTCGTCGTGCTCGACCACGATCACGGTGTTTCCCAGGTCGCGCATCCTGAGGAGGATGTCGAGCAGCTTCCGGTTGTCGCGCTGGTGAAGGCCGATCGAAGGCTCGTCGAGCACGTAGAGGACCCCCGACAGCCGGGACCCGATCTGGGTGGCCAGACGGATCCGCTGCCCCTCGCCGCCCGACAGGGTGGAGGCCGACCTGTCGAGAGTCAGGTAGGACAGACCCACATCATCGAGGAAACCGAGCCGCTCGACGATCTCCTTGAGGACGGGCCGCGCGATCGCCGCCTCGGTGGGCCCGAGCGCCAGCCCGCGGAAGAGGGCGAGCGCCTCGCCCACGGCCAGCGCGGTGAGCTGGTGGATGGCGTGGCCGCCGACCAGCACGCCGCGGCTCTCCGCGCGCAGTCGGGCGCCGCCGCATTCCGCGCAGACGAGCGGCGTCATGAGCCTCTCGATGCCGGCCCGCACCGAGGCGGATTGCGTGGTGCGGTACCTCTTGATCAGGTTCGGGATCACGCCGTTGTAGGGCTTGCGGAACGTATAGCGCGAGGTGCCCCCCTTCCACTCGAACTCGAACACCTCCTTGCCGGAGCCATGGAGGATGATGTCCCGCACCTTCCTGGTGAGCTTCGTGAACGGTGTGGCCAGCGTGAACTTGTAGCGGCGCATCAGGGGGCGCAGGTACATCTCGGCATGGCCCGGGCCCCAGCCGGCGGCGGGGACGAGTCCCTCTCCGATCGGCCGGGACGGGTCGGCGATGAGCTTCCTCGGGTCCGGTTCGAGACGGCTGCCCAGCCCGTCGCATCCGGGGCATGCCCCGAACGGGCTGTTGAAGGAGAAGGCACGCGGCGACATCTCGGGCAGGCTCACGCCGCAGTCCGTGCAGGCGAGCTGCTCGGAGAAAACGACGGTCCGGCCATCGGGCATGAGGACCTCGGCGAGCCCTTCTGCGAGTCCCAGCGCGGTCTCGAGAGAGTCGGTGAGGCGCTGGCGGATCCCCGGGCCCGCCACGAGCCGGTCCACGACGATCTCGATGGTGTGGGCCTTCTTCTTGTCGATCTCGATCCCATCCTCCAGATCCACGAGACGGCCGTCGATGCGCGCACGGATGAATCCGCGTTTGACCATCTCGGCGAGCACCGCCCTGTACTCCCCCTTGCGGCCGCGCACGATGGGAGCCAGCACGGAGAAGCGGGTCCCCTCCTCGAGGGCGAGCAGGCGGTCGGCCATCTGCTGCACCGTCTGGGCTGCGATCGGCTTGCCGCACTTGTGGCAGTGGGGAGTGCCCGCGCGGGCGAAGAGCACCCGCAGGTAGTCGTAGATCTCCGTCACGGTGGCCACCGTGGAGCGAGGGTTGTGGCTGGCCGTGCGCTGTTCGATGGAGATGGCCGGCGAGAGCCCCTCGATGTGCTCGACGTCCGGCTTCTCCATCTGGTCGAGGAACTGCCGGGCGTAGGCCGACAGGGACTCCACGTACCGGCGCTGCCCCTCGGCGTAGATGGTGTCGAAGGCGAGGGAGGACTTGCCCGAGCCGGACACGCCGGTGATGACCACCAGACGGTCCTTGGGGATCTCGAGATCGATGTGCCGGAGGTTGTGCTCGGCGGCCCCTTTGATGAGGATCCGGTGCGGGTCCATGGACGCTCCGTTTGCCTTCAAGTGCTTGTAGGATCTCAGGATCACAGAGCCCCCGCCGGTAAGTCAATAGCGGGCTCGCGCGGGCGGGACCGTGGTCTCCATCCACTGAGGTATAGTGGGCGGGGCGGAACGTCAACCGGTACCTCGGAACAGGAGGATCTCATGAGGCGCTCGTTGAGGGCTGCATTTCTTCTCGCGTTGCTGCTCGCCGGTTTCTCCGCGGATCGGGCCTTCGCGGTCGGACTGGGGGGCTATCTTTCCGTGGGCGGGGGCAAGGCGGATTGGACCTACGATTTCGACGTGGCGGGAGACGTCGACGCGGACGGCGACACCGGCCGCGCGGGTCTTGGTTTCGTCATGGAGATCCACCCGGCGGGCCCGAGCCTCTTCAACTACAGACTTGGAGTCGGCTACGAGGCCTTCGGGGCAGATTTTGATTTCGACAACGGACCGAGCGACGAGCTCGAGCTCGTCGGCCTTGTGATGGATCACACCTTCGGTTTCGCGCTCATGCGCCACGACGTCGCGCGCCTCTGGATAGGGCCGCAGGTGCGCATCGGACTCTACGGCGGCGGGTTCGACGACCTCCCGGGCGACGTCTTCGCGGCGGAGTTCGGAATCGGCGGGGCCTTCGGCGCGAACTTCCACGTCGGGGATGCCTTCACCATCAGCACCGTGGCGGGGATCCGGGTGTCGGGCTATGGAGCGAGCAACGACGACAACGGGGTGGCCGAAGGGGACATCACCGGGGCGGGCGGCTCCGCCTTTCTCAACCTGGCTTTCATGGCGAGGACGGGCAGCGACAGGAAGTGACGAGCCCTGCGCCCCTCGCGCAGCTCTGGAGCCGCACGGCCTGCCTGACGGTCTACCGGAGGGTCGGATAGACTGGCCCCCATCCCCGGGACGTGGAGGGCGCCCATGATCACAATCCGCCCGGCCGGCGAACGAGGCCGCACCAGTCTCGGCTGGCTCGACAGCCGCCACACCTTCTCCTTCGGCGAGTACTTCGATCGGGAGCAGATGGGGTTCAGCGTCCTGCGAGTGATCAACGAGGACTGGATCAAGCCGGGCAAGGGGTTCGGGACGCATCCCCACCGCGACATGGAGATCATCACGCACGTGATGGAGGGGGCGCTCCAGCACAAGGACAGCATGGGGACCGGCTCGATCATCAGGCCAGGCGACGCGCAACGCATGAGCGCGGGCACCGGGGTGACCCACTCCGAGTTCAACGCCTCCAGGACCGACGGCGTGCACCTGCTCCAGATCTGGATCCTCCCGGACCGGGGGGGACGGACGCCCGGCTACCAGCAGCGCTCCTTCCCCTCGGAGAGCAAGCGAGGGCGACTCTGCCTGGTGGCTTCACGAGACGCCCGGAAGGGATCCCTCTCGATCAACCAGGACGTCGATCTCTTCATTTCGCTCCTGGCGCCGGGGCAGTCCGTGACACGCGAGCTCCGGCCGGGACGCTCCGCCTGGGTACAGGTGACGTCAGGCTCCCTCTCGGTGCAGGGGGAGGGGGAGGCCGCGCACCTGAAGGCCGGAGACGGGGCCGCCGTCAGCAAGGAGGAGCGAGTGACGATCCGGGGGGAGGAGAGCGCCGAGGTCCTGCTGTTCGATCTGCCCTGATCTCCACCGGAGGGCCTCAGCGCGGATCGTGCAGCGCCGCCACGAGGCGATCGATGGCGCCGGCCATCATCCGTTCGATCCCTTCCGCCCGTTCCTCGGCCAGGCCCCACCCGCACCCGCGCACGCTCACGGCGCGGGCGCGCGGCCCGAGCTGAAACGCCTTCAGCTCGACGACACCGCCGATCTCCTCCCAACTGAGGGCGACCTCGCGCGAGGTGACAGCCAGCACCGTCCCCGTCATCGCCTCGCCTCCACGCAGCGTCAGCGAGTACCGATCGCCGGGGTTTCCGACGCTTCCTCTCTCCGTGAGCCACCGCGCCAGTCCTGCCTCCTGCCTGAACAAGGCGGGCATCTGCTCGTAGGCAAATGGGGCCGGCTGCATGGCGAAGAAGGTCTCTCGCGTTCGTCCGAAGTGGTTCTCCAGGTACTGCTTGAGGATCGCGAGCGCCATCTGCCAGCCGGAGAGGACCCCTTCGTACTGCTCCTCGGTCTGCTGGCCGAAGCTGAACCCGGAGTTGACGAGCTTCAGCCGCGTGAGGTCCGCGTCGCGCTCGATCCGTACTTCGAACAGGTAGGGGGGCCTTCCGACGGGCGACCCTTTCAGCACCAGCCGCTCCCCCGCGTCCGCCACGAGGACTTCGTAGGGGAGCTCCATCCTGAAGCGATCGAAGCACCAGGTCATCGTGGCTCCGGGGCGGGCTCGCCCCCGCGCCCGGTCCGTGAACCACCCCGAGAGGATGCCGGGATCGGCAAACGCCCGCCAGACCTGATCGGGCGAGGCGGTGGTGGCCATCTCGGCCCGCACGGCCGGCTCATCGTGCGTGAAGCTGTCCTCGGACACTCTCGAACCCTCCGGCCCTCATTCTACCCGACGCCACCGTTGGCCGACGCCTGACCGCCGTTGGCCGAATTCGCCTTCACTCCGTGTGCGCGGTCCCGTAATGTGATCCGCGGCCGGGGAAACTTTTCCGCCGGCCGGGGAGGTCGTACATGAATCCACGTCTGCTGATGGGGATCGTCATCATCTTCGTGGGGGCGCTCCTGCTTGCCGGCAACCTCCACATCTTCGAGGTGGTGGACATCTGGCGCTTCTGGCCCGTCATCCTGATCGCGGCAGGCCTCAACATGCTCTTCCGGAGCAGGTGGGGGAGAGGATGGGAGGGCGGCGTTGTCCTGACGGTGCTGGGAGGCGCGTTTCTGTTGAGGAACCTGGGTATGCTCGACTGGCGATTCAAACAGTTCTGGCCGATCCTGCTCGTGCTGTTCGGTGTGATGATCGTCGTGAGCGCTCTGCGGGCCGGCACTCCAGTGAAGAAGCCGGCGTCCGATTCCAGCCCGACGTTCAACCTTTTCACGATGCTGGGAGCCGTGGAGCACAAGAACGACTCCAGGACCTTCAGCGGGGGCGAAGCCACCGCCGTGCTGGGAGGCATCGAGCTCGACCTGCGCGACGCCACCATGGCGGACGCGGGCGCGGAGCTCCAGATCTTCGCGTTCATGGGGGGCGTGGAGATCAAGGTCCCGCAGGACTGGAGCGTCGAGGTGAAAGGGATGCCGATCATGGGATACTTCGGCGATACGTCCAAGACGCGGCCCACCGGCGATGGCAGGAAGCTCGTCGTCCGAGGCCAGGCGGTCATGGGAGCGGTGGAGATCAAGAATTAGATCATGCACCCGATCCTGAGGCGAAGGGGAAGGCTGGGGCCCTATCTCGCGGCGTGGATCCCCGTGGCGGGGCTCCTCTCGATACTCCTCGCGCTGGCCGGCGAGGCGGACTGGGACGAGGTGCTGCTCATCGCCGTCCCCATGACGGTGCTGTTCGGCTTCGAGTCCCTGGCGACCTGGTACCTCTGCCTGGCGGCGCCGCTGCGCACCACGGCGATGCGGCGGCTCCTGGCGGTGCACGGCAGCGGCGCGGCAGTCTCGTGCATCCTGTGGCTTCTGGCCGGGCGCGCCTGGGTCTCGCTGCTGGAGCGCTCCTCGTGGTTCGAGGGCGCCACGCGGCGCTACGCGGCGCAGGTTCCCCTCCTGTTCGCCGTCGGGGTGCTTCTCTTCCTGCTGGCCTCGGCGGTGCATTACGTGCTGATCGCCTTCGAGGAATCGAGGGAGGCCGAGCGACGGGCGCTGGAGACCGAGGTGCTCGCGCGCGAGGCGGAGCTCAAGGCGCTCAAGGGGCAGATCAACCCTCACTTTCTCTTCAACAGCCTCAACTCCATCGCGGCGTTGGCCGGAAGCGAACCGGGCGCCGCGCGCGCGATGTGCGTCGATCTGGCCGATCTGTTCAGGAAGATCCTCAAGCTGGGCTCCGCGGAGAAGATCCCGCTGTCGCAGGAGCTGGCGCTGGCCGACAGCCTCCTGGCGGTCGAGAAGGTCCGGTTCGGGGAGCGCCTCGCGGTGGTGCGGCGCCTCGACGAGGGATGCGCCGATTGTCTTGTGCCGCCTCTGCTGCTGCAGCCGCTGGTGGAGAACGCCGTCACGCACGGCATCGCGCACCTCGTGGAAGGGGGCGCGGTGACGATCGAGACGCGCCGCCGCGACGGCCGGCTGCAGATCGTCATCGAGAACCCCGTCGACCCGGACCGCGCCGGTGGGGGCCATGAGGGGGTGGGGCTCGACAACGTGCGGCGGAGGCTGGCCGCCATATACGGGGCCGAGGGACGGCTGGCGGCGCGGCGCGAGGGGGGGATCTTCCGGGTCGAGGTGGCGTTGCCCGTCTCCGGCGGGCCGGCATGAGCTCCACGGCGCGCCGGCTGAGGGTGATCGTGGTGGACGACGAGGCCCCGGCACGCGCCCTGCTGCGCGAGTACCTGGGGCGCCGCGCCGGCGTGGAGATCGCTGCGGAGTGCGCCAACGGCTTCGAGGCGGTCAAGGCGGTCACCGAGCTTCACCCCGACATGCTGCTTCTGGACATCCAGATGCCGAAGCTGGACGGCTTCGAGGTCCTGGAGCTGATCGAGAAGGAGATCCCCGTCATCTTCATCACGGCCTACGAGGAGCACGCCCTGCGCGCCTTCGAGGTGCACGCCGTGGACTACCTGCTCAAGCCGTTCACCGAGCAGCGGCTCGGCGAGGCCCTGGAGCGGGCGGCGGGCAGGGTCGGAGCCGCGAAGAAGGGGTCCGTGCCCCTCGAGGATCTGGCCATGGCGGCCCGGCCGGAGGGCGCGGGCCGGTACCTCGAACGGGTGCTCGTGCGGGACGGCTCGGCGGTGCACGTCATCCCGACGGCCCGGATCGACTACATCGAGGCGCAGGACGATTACATCTGCGTGAAGGCCGAGGGAAAGGGGCGCATCAAGAAGCAGACGCTGGCCCGGCTGGAGGGAGCCCTCGATCCGGCGCGCTTCGTCCGGATCCATCGCGGCTACATCCTCAACGTGGAGCGGCTGGCCAACATCGAGCTGTACGCCAAGGACAGCCGTGTGGCGATCCTCACCGACGGCACGCGCCTGCCGGTCTCCCGCGCCGGCCACGCGAGGCTCAAGGAGCTGCTCTCGTAGGAGCCGGTGCTCTGGTGGACTCCCTGCCGGTGCCTCGCGTAGACTGCGGAGTGATGCGGAAACGGTTCGCTTTCCTTGCGTTGCCGACTCTGACCCTGCTCGCGGCGACCACGGTCCTCCCTGCGGCCAGGCCGACCCGGATCGCGGCGGTCGCGAGAGACGACAAGGGAAAGCCCCACGCCGCGGATCTCATCCAGCAGTCGCGCGGTGGAGCCACGTTCGAGATCGGCTACCTCGACGCCGCCGCCCGCCGGGCGGCGATCCGCTCGGCGCTCGGCCGGGACCTCGACCTGCTGCCGGGGAAGGTCGACGAGCTGCACCGCGGCTACGTCGTCTTCGTCCTGAGGGTGACCAACAACTCGGGCGAGGACCTCCTCTTCAACCCAGGCCACGCCCGGCTCGCCTCCGACAAGCAGGATGTCTCCATGGCGCTGGACTATTCGGCCCTCTACGAGGGGACGCACCGGCTCGGACCGACGGCGCCCACTCTCGAGGAGATGGGCTCGATCCTGTTCGATCGCGAGGCGACGGTCCGTCCGGGCGGCAGCGTCCGGAAGCTCCTCGCGTTCGAGGCCCCGCGCGAGGACCGGTTCCGCGAGCTGACCGTGCGTCTGCTCGAGATCAACCTCGGGGCCGAGTCGTTCGACGTGGTCTTCCCCTTCCGCAAGTTTCCGGTGGCCGAGGCTGGGGACCGGAAGCAATGACCATGTCGAGAATCCTCGACGGCAGGGGCGCCGCCAAGCAGATTCGCGCCGAGATCGCATCGGAGGTGGCGGCGATGAGGGCGGCCGGCATCGAGCCGCCTTGCCTGGCGGCGGTCCTCGTTGGTGACAACCCGGCCTCCAGCATCTACGTCAGCAACAAGGTCAAGGCCTGCACCCAGGCCGGCATCATTCCGCGTGAGATCCGGCTTCCCTCCACCACCACCCAGATGGAGCTGCTCGCGCTGGTCCGCGAGCTTTCGCGCTCGGGGGACGTGGACGGCATCCTGGTCCAGATGCCGCTGCCGGCCGGTATCGATCCGCGCGCCATCATCGCGGCCATCGACCCGGCCCGCGACGTCGATGGCTTCCACCCGATCAACGTGGGCCGTCTCTGGTCGGGCGAGGAGGGCCTGGTGCCCTGCACCCCGCTGGGCATCCTCGAGATGCTCGACAGCGCGGAGATCGAGATCGAAGGGGCCGAGGCGGTCATCATCGGCCGCAGCGACATCGTGGGCAAGCCGACGGCCGCGCTGCTGCTGAGAAAGCACGCCACCGTGACGCTGTGCCACTCGCGCACCCGCGATCTTGCGGGCGTCGCGGCGCGCGCAGACATCCTCGTGGCGGCCATCGGGAGGGCCGCCTTCGTCACGCGCGACTTCATCAAGCCGGGCGCCACGGTGATCGACGTCGGCATCAACCAGGTAGTTGACGTGGCCGTCGCGCGCGGCCTGTTCGGCGACGAACCGGGCCGTCTCGAGGAGGTGCGGACCAAGGGGTACACGCTGGTCGGGGACGTCCACCCCCGCGACGCGGCTGAGCGCTCCGGGGCCTGGACGCCGGTGCCCGGCGGCGTCGGCCCGCTCACCGTGGCGCTCCTTCTGAGGAACACCGTGAAGGCGGCGAAGGCCCGGAGGGGGTCGCCGGGGCGGCGGGGGCCCGGCGCGTGAGCGGCGGGGAGCGGAAGATCCTCTCCGTCGGCCTGACGGGAGGGATCGCCTGCGGCCGCACGACGGTCTGCGCGGTCTTCGCCCGGCTCGGCGCCTGCGTCGTGGACATGGATGATCTGGCGCACCGCCTTGTGGCGCCCGGCGGCGCCGCGGTGGAGAAGGTGGCCGCCGAGTTCGGCGGGCGATACCTCGACGAGCGGGGGGGCATCAGAAGAAAGGATCTGGGGAAGGTGGTCTTTCGGGACGCCGCGGCCCGCGCCAGGCTGGAGGCGATCCTCCATCCCATGATCCTGGCGGAGGCCGCTAGGATTATCGAGGACTTTGGAGCCGAGCGGGGGCGGGGCATCGCGGTCACCGACGCCGCGCTGCTCGTGGAGACCGGCGGTTACCGCCGCTACCCGCGGCTCGTGGTGGTCTTCTGCGATCCGGACCTGCAGCTCAGGCGCCTGATGGTGCGCGACGGTCTGAGCGAGCCGGACGCTCTCGCGCGCATCGCGGCGCAGGCGCCACTCGCGCAAAAGAAGCTTCTGGCCGACTACCTGATCGACACTTCGGGCACGCTGGCCGAGACGGAGGCGCGCACGCACGAGGTCTATGCGATGCTCCTGGACGACCTCGACCGGTACCCGGACCTGCCCGCGAGGAGCGACGCGTGATCGATCGGGATCTGGCCCGCGAGGTCCTCGAGACGGTCCTCTCCCGCGGGGGGGACTCCGCCCAGTTGTACCTCGAGCGGACCACGGGCACCATGCTGCGTCTGGACGCGGGGCGGCTGGAGGAGGCCTCCTGCGGCGTGGACCAGGGGGCCGGGCTGAGCCTCGTGGAAGGGGAGCGGACCCTCTACGCGAACGGCAACAAGGTGGATCGCGAGTCGCTGCTGAGGATGGCCGAGCGTCTTGCGAGATCCCACGCGGCCGCGCCTGGCGGCGGCGCCCAGCCCGCGGCACCCGCCTCTCCCCGGCTGGTGGTCTTCAAGGAGCGCCCGCTGGCGCTCATCTCCGTGGTCCTCGTGTCGCCCGCCTCCGTCCCGATGGAAACGAAGGTGCGGATCCTGCAGCGAGCCGACGCCGCCGGCCGCGCCTTCGATCCGCGGGTCGTGCAGGTGACCGCGCTCTACAAGGACACCGAGCAGCGGGTGCTGGTGGCCGATACGGACGGAACGTGGGCCTCCGAGATCCGCCAGTACATCACCTTGTTCGTGACGGCGGTGGCCCGGCAGGGAGAGGACATGCGCACGGGGACCGAGTCGCGCAGCGAGACGCGCGGCTTCGAGTTCTTCAACGTGCACCTGCCCGAGGACGTCGCGCGCGAGGCGGCGCGCCTGGCCGTGCAGCAGCTCACCGCGAGACCCGCGCCCGCCGGCTCCTTCATGGTGGTGCTCTCGTCCAGAGCGGGGGGAACGATGGTTCACGAGGCGTGCGGACACGGGCTGGAGGCCGACTTCATCCAGAAGTCCCTCTCGGTCTATGCCGGGCGCGTGGGCCAGAAGGTCGCCTCGCCGCTCATCACGGTCGTGGACGACGGCACGCTGCCCAACCTGCGCGGGTCCTCCTCGGTGGACGACGAAGGGATCTCCACCTCCCGGGCGGTCCTCATCGACAAGGGTGTGCTGAGAGGGTTCCTGCACAGCCGCAGGACGGCGCGGATGATGGGCTCCACGCCCACGGGACACGGCAGGCGCGAGTCGTACCAGCACCTGCCGCTGCCTCGGATGCGCAACACGATCATCCTTCCGGGAGAGACGCCGCCCGAGCAGATTCTCGCCTCGGTGAGAAACGGCATCCTGATCTGCCGGATGGGGGGCGGCGAGGTGGACGTGGCGACCGGCAACTTCGTGTTCAATTGCTCGGAGGCCTACGTGATCCGCGACGGGAAGATCGCCGAGCCGATCCGCGACGCCACCCTCATCGGCAACGGCCCGGAGATCCTGAGCACTATCGACATGGTGGGCACCGACCTCGGCTACGGCGTGGGGACCTGCGGCAAGGAGGGTCAGGGAGTCCCCGTGGCCGACGCCCAGCCCACGTTGAGGATCCCGAAGGTCACGGTGGGAGGGGTGGCCACGTGACGATGCGCGATCCCGAGGGGCTCCTCGATCTGGCCGTCTCGGCCGTGACGCGCGCCCAGGTCGGCGGCGGCGAGGTCTTCATGGAGGACCAGACGGTCTTCGCCGTCTCGGTGGCCGACGGGAAGATCGAGAGCCTGGAGACTCAGGACGTGCGGGGGGCCGGGCTGAGGCTCTTCGACCGGGGGCACGTGGCGTTCACCTACACGGCGGACCTGTCGGAGGAGGGGCTCCGGCAGGCGGTGGACATGGCGAAGGCTCTTCTCAAGCACACGGACCCCGACGACTCCAACCGGCTCCCCGAGGTCGACGAGTCGTCCACGCCCGAGCCGGACATCTTCGACCCAGGGCTCGCGAAGGTCGATCCCCAGGAGAAGATCCGGCTGGCGAGGCGCGTGGAGGAATCGGCGCGCGCCACCGACCCGCGCGTCACGCGCGTGCGCCAGAGCCGGTACACCGACGTCATCGGGCGCCTCGAGGTGGTCAACACCGGCGGGTTGCGCCGGTCCTACCCCTACAGCCGGGCCTACGCCTTCATCGATCTCAACGCCGAGGAGCGCGGCGAGCTTCAGAGCGGATGGTATTCGGACTTCGCGATCCGCCACGCGGCGCTCGACCCGGTGCACGTGGGGCGCGAGGCCGCGCGGCGCGCGGTGCAGAAGCTGGGGGCCGTGAGGCCTCCCACCCGGCGCGCCAATCTCGTGCTGGACCCCGCGGTGGCGGCCAGCCTGATCGAGGCGATGTCGCCCGCCTTCCACGCGGACAACGTCCTGAAGGGAAAGTCCCTGATGGGCTCGCGAATGAACGAGCAGGTCGGGTCCCCCAAGGTCACGCTGCTCGACGACGGGAGGCTGCCGGGCGCGGATCGCTCGGCCCCGTACGACGCCGAAGGGAGCGCGACGCGCTGCACGATGCTGGTGGAAGGGGGCGTGCTCAAGGGGTACCTGCACAACGCCTACACTTCGGTGCGGATGGGAGCGGCGCCGACCGGCAACGGGTACCGCGCCTCATTCAAGACGCCGCCGCGCATCTCCCCGTCCACCCTCTATCTGCAGCCGACCGGCGTCACGCGCGAGACGCTGATGGCGGAGGCTTCGGACGGCTACTACATCACCGAGGTGATGGGGCTGCACACCATCGACACCATCTCGGGGGATTTCTCGATCGGGGCGGCCGGCATGACGTTGCGGGGCGGGCGGCCCGAGTCCCCGGTCGATCGGGTCGCCATCGCCGGCAACATCCTCGATCTGTTCCGCTCGATCGCGGGGGTCGCCAGCGATCTCAGGCTGATGCCCGGCGGGGGGGCCGGCTCCTCGACGTTGCTGGTCGACATCGCGGTCAGCGGGGAATAGAGCCGTGGGCGGGCGCGTGCTGGTCCTGTTCGTGGACCGGACGGCCCGGGCGCGCTGGAGCGCGCGTCTCGGCGCGCTGGCCTCCGACGGCCACTCGATCCTCGAGGCCGAGACCGCGAGACAGGTCGAGGCGGAGGTCGAGGCGGGGGCGCACGATGCCGTGCTGCTCGTCGTCCCTCAGACGGGGGAGGGGGAGAGGCGTCTCGTCGATCTCGTGTCGCGCCTCTCGGAGACGGCCGCGGTGGTGGTGGCGGGCGCTCAGCCCGAGGCATTCCGCAGGGATCTGCTGATCGCGGGCGCGTGGGAGGTCCTGGCCGGCCCGCCGGGCGATGCCGAGGTGGGGGACGCGCTGGCGCGCTCGGTCAGGGCGGCGCGCGCGCTGGGACGCGCGGCGCGTTTCGATCCCGAACGGCCCCTGACGCGCACTCTCGGCGCGAGCCCCTCCGTGGGCGCCGCGATCCGGCTCATCGCCAGGGCCGCGACCTCGTCGGCCCCGGTGCTGGTGAGAGGTGAGACCGGATCCGGAAAGTCGATCCTGGCGCGCTCGATCCACGCCCACGAGCGCAGTCCGAGGCGCGGCGGGCCCTTCGTGCGATGTCTCCTGCGCGCCGTCGATCCGGGGGATCTGGAGCGCAGCCTCTACGGCGGCGGCCGCCGCCCCGGCCTCTTCGACCTGGCGCAGGGGGGAACCGTCTACCTGGAGGACGTGGAGTCGCTGCCGCCCGCCGACCAGACGCGGCTCCTGGAGATCCTGAAGACAGAGGCGGCTCCGAGGATTATCGCGGGCACCTCGGTCTCTCTCGATGCTGCGGTGAAGGAGGGTCGCTTCAAGAGGGATCTGCTCGCTGCCCTGAAGGTGCTTCCCATCGATCTGCCGGCACTGCGCGAGAGACCCGGGGACATTCCGGCGCTCGCGACCGAGACGATCGACCGGCGCGCCGCGCGGCTCGGCAAGTCGATCCTGGGGCTGACGCCCGGGGCGATCGCGCTGCTCCAACGGCACACGTGGCCGGGAAACCTCCGGGAGCTGGATGGGTGTCTCGCCAGGGCCGTGGCGCGCGCGGAGGGGATTCTGATCGGCGAGGAGGACCTGGCCGATCTGGAACGAGCCCCCGGCCTCCCGCGGGATGGAGCCGCCACCGGCGCGCCGGGCGCTCTGGAGATCGTCGTGTGCGTGGACGAGACGCTCCCGGCGCCGGAGATCGCGCGCCGCGCGGCGGCCGTGGCCGAAATCGTCGCCATCCGCCGCGCCCTGGAGCGCTGCGGCGGCAACGTCAGCCGCGCCGCCCGCGTTCTGATGGTCTCCCGCTCCTGGCTCCAGAAGCGGATGAGGATTCACCGGCTGCGGGTGAAGGGATGATTGGGCCGCCCGGCGAGTCCCCGAGGACCGAAGGCGATTCTCTGGTCGAGAGTTTCAGCAATCGGCGTCCTGTAGCGGCGGCGGTCATCCTCGGATTGTGCGGATTCACGCAGATACCTCATCCCATCAGGTCGGCGGTAGCATCGCCGGCGTCCCAGGGCGTGCAGCAGACGCAGCCAGGAATCGAATCAACTGGCCCGCCCAGATCGCTGACCAGATGGTCCGATGCGATCGAGGTCACCTCCGCTCCC
>DASXTC010000063.1:0-49846 GCA_036505635.1 Candidatus Polarisedimenticolia bacterium | reverse complement strand
GTCGCGTTGCGAGCGCCGCGGGGTCGGATCCGAGGAAGCGCGACGAAGTCGATGCGAGACATCGTCGAGGAGCGCTGACGAAGGAGACGACCCCGCGCCGCCGCAACCCTTCGGGCGCACGGGGGTTGCGGCCCCATCCATCGTCGCTCGTCGTCGACGACCACTCGGGTCGACTTCCGCCTCGCTCCTTGGCTGCGGCTCGCAAGCCCCGTGCGCGCGGCTCAAGCCATTACTCGGACACGCTCCTAGGCTCCAGTGCAACGCGAGGAACGCGGCGACCGTTGCGAGCAGCATCGCCGGCTCCCCCGCCATCACCTGCACTGAGAGCGAGAGGGCCGCGAGGCTCCCCCAGGGGGCGAACCCCCGCGTCACCGCGCGCCCGGCAAGCCAGAGGCTCAGAGGCATGAACGCGGCGCTGTCGAGCAGGTTGAGGAGGTTGCCCAGCGAGATCAAGTAACCGGAGAAGGCGAAGACCCCGGCGCCCAGACATGCCGCCGAGGCGGAGGCGCGCGCATCGCGCAGTAGGAGCCATGCCCCCGCCGCGGCCAGGAGAATCTGCGCGATCACCGACGTCTTGAATGCCCATTCGAATGGCAGCAGGAAAAACAGCAAGGTGGTCGGATGCAGGATCAGCGCGTTGGGATTTGCCAGGAGCGGCTGACCGGCTCCGCGCTGGGGGTTCCAGAGGGGGGGCTCCCCCTCGGAGATCATCGAGATGGTGAGCTGGCGGTAGGGGTGGTGATTCTGGCTGACATCGCGGAAGTAAAAGGAGGTGTCCGGGCCAAGCGCCCGAACGAAGAGGAGGCAGGTCAGAAGCGCGAGCGCGCCGAAGGCGAGGAGGGCCTCTTTCCCACGGGTCGTCGTCCCGAGAGGCGACAGGATGAACCCTCCCTCACCGCCTCACTCGCCGTCCAGGGGGCCGCCGCCCGCCGCCGCGGCCGCCTCCGCCGCTCCATTCCGCTCGACCAGGTTGTACTTCTTCGCGAAGTAGCGGAACGACCGGAACGACATGCCGAGCAGCCGCGCCGCCTGGGACTGGATGCCGTCCTTCTTGTCCAGGGCCTCCCGCATGTAACGCTCCCGCATCTGCTCCAGCATCGATTCGAGATCGATGCCCTCCTCGCCCAGCGTGAAGCTCATCTGAGGGGCCGCCGCCTGACGGCTCCTCAGCTCGAGGGGAAGCGAACCCAGGCTGATGGTATCCGAGCACTCCAGAGCCACGGCCCGTTCGATCAGGTTCTGGAGCTCACGAATGTTGCCGGGCCAGTCATACGATGTCAAGGCCGCCATCGCTTCCTCGGAGATGGAGCTGATCTTCTTGCTCATCTCCAGCTTGTACCTGTCGAAGAAGTGATAGGCCAGGTGAGGGATGTCGTCCTTGCGCTCGCGAAGGGGCGGCAGCTTCACGGGGATGACGTTCACCCGGTAGAAGAGGTCCTCGCGGAAGGTCTTCTCGCGGACCATCGCCTCGAGATCCCGGTTCGTGGCCGTTATGACCCGCACGTCCACGGCGATCTCCTCGGTGCCGCCCACCCGCCGTATGACCCGCTCCTGGAGCGCCCGCAGCAGCTTTATCTGCATGGCCGGCGAGGTGTCCCCGATCTCGTCGAGAAAGATGGTGCCCAGGTCGGCCACCTCGAAGAGCCCCTTCTTGTTTGCCACCGCCCCGGTGAACGAGCCTCTGGTGTGACCGAACAGCTCGCTCTCGAGCAGCTCGTCGGGCAGCGCTCCGCAGTTGATGGAGACGAAGGCATGCTCGCGGCGCGGGCTGTTGTGGTGGATCGCCTTGGCGATCAGCTCCTTGCCGGTGCCGCTCTCACCGGTCAGGAGCACGGTGCTGCCCGTGGGCGCCACCTGCGCGACCAGCTCCATGATCTCGCGCATCTGGCGGGACCTGGCGACGAGCCGGTCGAAGCCGTAGCGCCCTTCCAGCGCCGACATGATGCTGCCGAGACGCTTCCAGCCGAGCGCGATGGCGACGTCCGCGAGGATCTTGTCGGTGTCGAAGGGCTTGAGGATGTAGTTGAAGGCGCCGAGGCGACGTGCCTCTTCGGCCGCTTCGTCGGTGCTGTAGGCCGTGATGATGATGACCGGAGTGTCGGGATAGGCCCCCTTGCTCGTGCGCAGGACCTCGATGCCGTCGGAGCCGGGAAGCTTCAGGTCGGTGATGACCAGATCGTAGATCTCCTTGCTCAGCCGATCGCACGCCGCGGGCCCCGTCTCGGCGGGATCGACGGTGTAGCCCTCCCGCCTCAGAAGGGTCGCGAGCACCTTCCTGAGATCCGGCTCGTCTTCCACCACGAGGATCCGCTGCAAGTTGGATACTCCTTCAGGTGCGGCTGGTGCCGTGCGCCGAGCCCGGTTGGGCGACGGCGCGGATCTCCTGCATGATCTCGTCCGGCTCGGCGAGCTTCCAGACGCACGCGCGCGCGCCCAGCTCGACGGCCCTGAGGAACGTGTCGTCGTCGAGCGCCGCCGTGAAGACGACGACGGGGACTCCCGGCTGCAGGCGCGCGGCGTCGCGCAGCACCTGGAAGCCGTCCGCTCCGATCCGGTTCGTCTCGGTCACGATGAGCGCGTAGTCTCGCGTGGCCATGAGGCGCAGGGCCTCCGATACGTTGCCGGCGGGCTCCACGATGAAGCCTTCCTCCTCGATGAGGGAGCCGACCCCTTCCGTGATCTCGCTGCAGCCATCCACGAACAGAACGGACGGGGCTGTGGCGTCCCGCAGCGCCCTCCCGGCGGCGGCCAGCACCGCGGGCAGCGGCTGGCTTGCCGATCCAGAGGACGGGATCTCGAGGAGCTCCCAGATTCCGGCGCCGTAGGCGCGGCGCCGCAGGGCGGCCCCGATGGGACCGCGCACGAGCGCGATGACGCGGGCCGGCGGGCGCATCCAGAGCGCGGCGGCCACCACCTCCCACGGCAGTCCATCCGATTCGATCTCCAGGATCACCACACGGTACCGCCCCCCGGCCAGCAGCCACAGGGCGGTCTGGGCGTCGGAGGCGGCTTCCACCGGCACGCCGGCCTCTTTCAGGGCGCGGACATGCGCGTCGAAGAGAAGGCCGCGCGATTCCACGAAGAGCGCCTTCACGAGATCGCCTCCGCGGCTGCGTTCGGAGCGGTCCGGCCGGAGCGGGCGGCGCCCCGGAAGGCCGGCAGCGTCACCAGAACCTCCGTCCCCTCGCCGACGCGGCTCTTGACCCGTATGCGGCCGCCGTGCTCCTCCACGATCCGGAACACGACCGAAAGGCCAAGCCCCGTCCCCTCGTGAAAGTTGGTGTGGAACGGCTGGAAGGCGCGCTGCGTCTCCGCCTCGGTCATCCCAATCCCCTGGTCCGCGAACGAGATGACGGCCGCCGAGCGCCCCTCGGAGCGTGCGCGGACCGTGAGGACGCCCCCCTGCGGCATCGCCTTGAGGCCGTTCTTGGCCAGGTTCCAGAAGACCTGCTTGATCATGTTGGCGTCGACGTGCGCGACGATCTCGTCGGATTCGAACTCGGCCCGGATGGCGTGCTTCGCGCCGAACTCCTCGGTGTTGCGCAGCAACGTGAGGGATTCCCTCAGGAGGGGCGCGAGGTTCACGCGGTCCGGTTCGAATCGCCCGGGTTTGGCGAAGAGGAGGAAGTCCTTGATGATTCCGTCGAGTCGCCTGGATTCCCGCAGGACGATGTCGAGGAGCTCCCCTTCCTCACCGGTCGGGCGGAGCGACTTCCTGAGGATCTGCACCGACCCGGACATCGAGGCCAGAGGGTTGCGGATCTCGTGCGCCATCCCGGCGGCCATCTGCCCGAGCGCGGCCATCCGGTCCTTCAAGCGCACCTCATCCTCCAGGGCGCGGATCTCCGTGAGGTCCTGGAAGGAGAAGATGTAGCCGAGCGGATCGCCTCTCTGGTCCTTGAGCACCGCGCACGTGAAACCGAGATAGAGAGTCGACCCGTCGACGCGCGGCAGCGAGGTGTCGAAGCGGAAGCGCCGTTCGCGATCCAGGTTGGTCTTGACTTTCTCGAAGAATCCCTCCTCGCGGGCCAGGAAGGCCTCGATGCTCGCGCCCTCGGCGGCCGTGAGGCGGCGCCCCGTGATCTCCTCGGCCCCGCGGTTCATGAACGTGATGAGACCCGACAGATCCGTGGTGATGATGCCGCTCGTGATGCTGTCGATGATGTTCTTGTTGAGGGCCTGCACGTGCGCGAGGGTCTCGCGGTTCTCCTCGAGCTCCTCGCCCGTTGTCTTGATCTTGCCCGCCAGGTACGATGCGAGCTGCGCGACCGTGAAGAAGCCGAGAAAGTGCGAGAAGAGCGCGTAGGCGAGGCGCTTGTTGATCCCCGCGGCGTCCACGGCCGCGCCCCCGGTCATCGCGTCGACCCGGACCGGCGCCGCGCCGAGACCCGTCCCGGAGGGCATCTCGGGGATCCAGCCGAATACGATCAGCACCACGAGGAACGCGTACATCACCCACGATGCCGTCGCGGACGAGAGCGCCCCCGCCCTGCCCAGCATGATGCCCGACGCGATCACGGGCAGGAAGTAGAGCAGCGAGAAGGGCGAGTCGATCCCGCCCGTGACGTAGACGACCCCGGTGATGAGGATGATGTCCCCCGCGATCTGCACGCTCGCGGCCGCGGGGTGACGTGACCAGAAGGGGTGCAGCAGGGCGTAGAGGATGGTCAGCGCGTAGCCCGCCCCGGTCAGCAGGTAGAAGTGCTGCGAGCCGAGCAGCGGTTGCCTGAGCAGACGGCCGATCAACAGGGCCGAACCGAGCAGGGCGGTGAGCAGGACCACGCGCCCGATCATCAGGACCGCGGTCTGCCGTTGAAGTTCGCGCTGAACCATGTCGATTGTCAGGCGGTGCCGGGACGCCGGGGAGAGCTCGCGCTCGCCCCGGCATCCCGGTGCCGACCCCTCCGTCCTACGGCATGATGCTGATGAGGCTGAAGATCGGCATGTACATCGCGATGACGATGCCGCCGATCATCACGCCCAGGAACGAGATCATGATCGGCTCGAGCAGCGTCAACAGGCCGGCCACCGCGTCGTCGACCTCCTGGTCGTAGAAGTCCGCGATCTTGGACAGCATCGTGTCCAGCGCTCCGGTCTGCTCACCCACCGAGATCATCTGCGTGACCATCGGCGGGAACACGTCGGTATCCTTGAGCGGCTCGGCGATGGTCTTTCCGGCCTCGATGCTGCTGCGGGTGAGCATGATGGCGTCCTGCACCACCTTGTTGCCGGCCGTCTTGCCGGTGATGTCCAGCGCGTCGAGGATCGGGACGCCCGACGAGATCATCGTGCCCAGCGTTCGGCAGAACCGCGCCACCGCGATCTTGCGCAGCAGCATCCCGACGATGGGGATCCTCAGCATGAGCCGGTCGACCTGGCGCCGCCCGTTCTCCGTGGCGACGTAGGGCCGAAACCCGAACCAGTATGCCGCGGCGCCCGCCGCAAAAATGAGGATCGAGAAGCGCTGCATGAAGTGGCTCGCCCCGATGACGATCCGGGTCGGCAGAGGGAGAGCTGTGCCGCCGCCGAGGTTCTGGAAGAGCGCGGCGAACACCGGGATGACGAACGTGAGGATGACCCAGATGACGCCCACCGCGATCGTGATGACCGCGACGGGGTAGATCATCGCCTTCTTGACCGAGGCCCTCAACTTGACGGCCTTCTCGATGTGCTCGGAGAGGCGCTGCAGGATCGTGTCGAGGATACCGCCCGCCTCGCCGGCGGCCACCATGTTGCAGAACAGATCGTCGAACACTTTCGGGTGCTTGCGCAGCGCGTCGGCGAGGGTCGAGCCGGACTCCACGTCCTGGCGCACCTGGAAGAGCACCTGCTGGAAGGTCCTGTTGAGCTGCTGGGACCCTAGGATCTCGAGACACTGCACCAGGGGCAGCCCGGCGTCGATCATGACGGAGAACTGCCGCGTGAAGATGGCGATCTCCTTCTGGCTGACCCCCGAGCCGAACTTCGGAAGGGCGATCTCCTTGCCCTTCTCCGTCACGGCCGTCACGATGATCTGCTGCTTGCGAAGCATCCCGATGACGGCGTCCTTGTTGTCGGCGACGATGACACCCTCCTGGACCGCGCCGCCCCGGCTCTTGCCCTTCCATGAGAATTGCGCCATTGCCTTCTCCTCCCAGGTGCTATGCGTTCGCCGTCGTCACGCTTTGCGCGCCGCCTGAACGCCCGGTGCGGGCTGGCTGATGAGCCCGGCGCCGCGGTTGATCATGTCCTGCAGCTCGTCCACGTTGCTCGTCCTTGCCAGTGCCGTCTGCAGGCTGATTTGCTTTTTGAAGTAGAGAGTTGCCAGCGACTGATTGAAGGTCTGCATCCCGTGCTTGGTCTGACCCGACTGCATCATCGCGTAGATCTGGTGCACCTTGTCCTCGCGGATCAGATTCCTCACCGCCGCGTTTGGCACCAGGATCTCCATCGTGAGCGCGCGACCCTGTCCGTTGGCCTTCGGAAGCAGGGCCTGGCACAGGATCCCCTCCAGCACGAAGGAGAGCTGCGCACGCACCTGCGACTGCTGGTGCGCCGGGAAGACGTCGATGATGCGGTTGATCGTCTGCACCGCCGAGTTGGTGTGCAGGGTGGCGAACGTGAGGTGCCCCGTCTCCGAGATCCTCAGGGCCGCCTCGATCGTCTCGAGGTCCCGCATCTCTCCGATCAGGACGACGTCCGGGTCCTGCCTGAGCACCGACCTGAGCGCGTTTGGGAACGAGTGCGTGTCCGCGTGCAGCTCCCGCTGGTTCACCATGCACTTCTTGTGGCCGTGCAGGTACTCCACCGGGTCCTCGATCGTCACGATGTGCTCGTGGCGCTCGGAATTGACCTTGTCGAGCATCGCCGCCAGTGTCGTGGACTTGCCTGAGCCGGTGGGACCGGTGACGAGGATGAGCCCGCGCGGCTTCTCGCACAGCTTGGTGACCACCTCCGGCAGGCCCAGGTCCTTGAAGCTCTTGATCTCCCACGGGATCGTGCGGAACGCTCCGGCCACCGCGCCGCGCTGGCTGTAGACGTTGGCGCGGAACCTCGCGAGGCCCTTGATGCCGAACGACAGGTCCAGCTCCAGGTTCTCCTCGAAGCGGTGCTTCTGGTTGTCCGTGAGGATCGAATAGCAGAGCTGCTTGGTCTCCGGCGCGGAAAGCGGCGGCAGTTGAAGGGGAATGAGCTTCCCGTCGATGCGCACCTGCGGCGGCGAGTTGGTGGTGATGTGGAGATCGGTGCCGCCCTGCTCCACCAGAGTCTTCAACAGTTGGTGCAGTGTGACCGTCATAGCTCTCCCCTAAAGGACCGTTTCTCTCAGAACCTCTTCGACCGTCGTCATTCCGTCCCGGAGCTTGTGCAGGCCGCTGCCTCTGAGCGTGATCATTCCGTCATCCACGGCCTTCTTCCTCAGCTCGAGCGCGGAGGCGCCGCACAGGATCATCTCCTTCAACCCGTCCGTGATCTCCATGACCTCGTAGAGACCCAGCCGGCCCTTGTAGCCCGTGTTGTTGCAGATGGGGCACCCCTTCCCCTTGTAGAGCTTGATCCTCGGCGATTCCTCCGGGGTGAAGCCGATGTCGGTGAGGGCCTGCGCCGGCATGTGCACCTCCTCCTTGCAGGTCGCGCAGACACGCCGGATCAGGCGCTGCGCGCAGATGAGATGCACCGAGGTGGCGACCAGGAAGGGCTCGATCCCCATGTTCATGAGTCGGTTGATCGTGGAGGGCGCGTCGTTGGTGTGCAGCGTCGACAGGACGAGGTGGCCGGTGAGGGCCGCCTTGACCGCGATCTCGGCGGTCTCGAAGTCGCGGATCTCTCCCACCAGGATGATGTTGGGGTCCTGCCTCAGGAAGGAGCGCAGCGACGCGGCGAAGTTCAGCCCGATCTGCTCGCGGATCTGCACCTGGTTGATGCCGTGCAGGTTGAACTCGACCGGGTCCTCCGCGGTCATGATGTTGGTCTCGGGCGTGTTGACGCGCGCCATCGAAGAATAGAGGGTGTTGGTCTTTCCCGACCCGGTGGGCCCCGTCACGAGCACCATGCCGTAGGGTCTGAAGATCGCCTTCTCGAACTTCGCGAGCGACTCCGGCTCGAACCCGAGACGCGTCATGTCGAGCATGAGGTTCTCCTTGTCGAGGAGCCTCAGCACGATCTTCTCGCCGAACAGGGTGGGCAGGACCGAGACGCGGAAGTCCATCTCCTTGTTCTTGTTCTGCATCTTCATCTTGATCTTGATGCGGCCGTCCTGCGGCAGCCGCTTTTCCGCGATGTCGAGCTTCGCCATGATCTTGAGACGGGAGGTGATGGCGTCACGCAGCTTCATCGGCGGGTTCATGATCTCGTAGAGCACGCCGTCGATCCGGTAGCGGACCCTGAAGTCCTTCTCGTAGGGCTCGATATGGATGTCGCTCGCGCCGCGCTTGATCGAGTCGGTGAGGATCAGGTTGACGAGCTTGACGACCGGGGCCTCCTCGGTGGCCGCCTCGAGCCGGGCGATGTCGAGCTCTTCCTCCTCCTCCAGGAGCTCGAGGTTGTCCGTCTCGGTCTCGTTCATCTCGTCCATGACTTTCTTCAGCTCGAGCTGATGGGACGAGCCGTAGTACTTGTCGATGGCCTCCTTGATCGCCAGCTCCGAGGCGACCACCGGCTCCACGTTGTAGCCGGTCATGAACTTGATGTCGTCCATGGCGAAGACGTTGGTGGGGTCCACCATCGCGATGGTGAGCGTGGCGCCGGTGCGGCTGATCGGCATGATGAGGTACTTCTGCGCGACTTCGGAGGGGATCAGTTTGATGACCGACTCATCGACCGACACCGAGTGCAGGTTGATCGCGGGGACGCCGTACTGCTGGGAGAGGAGCTGGGTGATGTCGTCTTCCTTGACCATCCCCATCTTGACGAGGTTGTATCCGAGCTTGCCCCCGTTGACCTTCTGGTGATCGAGGGCCTTGTTGAGCTGCTCCTGGGTGATCAGGTGGGCTTTGATCAGCATCTCGCCCAGCTTGATCGCCATGCGCTCCTCTCGGGTGGTTCCGGTCCGGCGGTGGGGCTGCCGACGGCGGATGTCTATGCCGCGGGTCGGACCGCGCCGCCGGAATCGGCGGACAACCCGCACTTGTGTTTGTCGTGAAACCGGTGGCGAAACTTATGCCGAGTGACACTTTTGTCAAGGTTGGCTGAGCCTCACTCGCGCAATGACTTGCGGCCCGCGCGGCGCGCCGCCGACCCCTTCATTCGATGGATGGTCGCCGCCATTGGAAGGTGGTTGACACTTAGTGGCACGCTTTGTAGGTTGCAGCGTCGATGCACGATGCCGCCCAGTCACCCGGCCTGGAGGCGCGCGAAGGGTCCCGCGTGCCCTACGCCGATCTCGCCATGCTGCTGGCCGCCAGCCGCGCGGCGCTGCTGATTGTCGGGATCCTCTCGACCTGGCTCATCCCCTCGGGGCTGGCCGTTCAGAAAGGCAACCTGGTCTACCACGCGCCGGCGGCCCGGCCGCTGGAGATCTGGGCCAGGTGGGACTCCGAGTGGTACCTCCTCATCGCGGCCGAAGGGTACGCGGGCCCTCAGGTCCGGTCCCGTTTCGAGGGGCTGGCGGTGCCCTACGAGGCGGAGGCGCCGGCGGGATTCCTGCCGCTCTACCCGATTCTGATCCGGGTCCTCTCCCCCCTGATGGGAGGCGTCGCCGCGGGGATCCTCATCTCGAACGTCTCGCTCTGGTGCGCGCTCGTGCTGCTCTACCGGCTCGCGTGCGCAGCGGGCGGTGGGGCAAGCGCGGGTCGCGTCGCGGGCCTGGCCGCCTGCGCGGCCCTGCTCGTTCACCCGATGAGTCTCTTTCTTTCGGCGGTCTACGCCGAGTCGCTCTTCCTGATGTTGTCGCTCGCTGCGATTGACTTCGCCCGCCGCGGCCGGTTCGCCGCCGCGGGATTGGCCGGAGCTCTCGGGGCGGTCACGAGGCCCTTCGGCCTGCTCCTCGCGGCGCCGATCGCGTTCGAGTGGTGGGACCAGCGGCGCTTGACGCCGGCGGGGGATCGAGAGTCAAGACCATCGGCCCTCGCGCTCCTCTGGACACTTGCGATCCCGTCCGCGCTCGGGCTCTTCATGATCTATTGCTGGCGCGCCTTCGGCGACCCGCTCGCGTTCGCGCACCGGCAGTCCCGGTGGCGCGGGGGGCTCTCGGGACCGTGGCGCGCCTTCACGCGCTGGTGGGAGTCCACTCCCACCGCCCATGGCGCGCACGGTTCCACGCTCGAGCTGGGGATCGCGATCGCGTTTATCCTGATGCTCCCCTTCGTGGTGCGCCGGCTGCGGGGCTCCATGGCCCTCTACGCCATCCTCGGTGTGGTGATGCCTCTCTGCTCGACGCTCTGGTCTTTCGGCCGTCTCTCCCTGACGATCTTCCCCGCCTTCGTGATGATCGGCCTCGCCTGGAGCGAAGGGCGCCGCCGCTTCCCCGTGCTCTACGCGTTCATCGGCGCGACGCTGGGCGGCCTGCTGATGGCGCTCTTCGCCAACTGGTGGTGGGCCGGATAGGAGTGTGTCCGATCCTTAGAGGCGGTTTTCAGAGGCGGAACGAGGGAACCCCACCCGAGGGCCCTCTTGAGCGAGGTCGATCGCCCGATCCATTCTCGAGACACGGAGCCGGGGGGAATCCTTCGAAAGGCCCTATGACGCGAGGCCGTCACGCGCCCCGGGGGCGCGTGGCCGAGCGGAATGGAGGTGAGCGCGAAGCCGGGCGAGCGCGAGCCGTGCCTGACGAAGGATTCCCCCGGCGATCCTTGATCTCGGGACGCGGAGGAGATCTCAGACCCCCAGCGCCAGCCGTTGGGCGAGGACCGCGGGAAGCCCCGCCGCCTCGATGCGCGCCTGCGCCCCCTTCACGTCGTAGGCCACGCGCCGCACCTCCACGGTGCGCGCCTCCGCGTCGAAGATGGCGTAGGACGCCTTCGGGTTGTGGTCGCGCGGCTGGCCGATCGAACCGGAGTTGATCAGATACCGCGCACCCGGCTCCAGCTTCATGAGGTGCTCGTCTCCTCCCACCATCCGCAGGCGGGGTCGCCCGCCCGAGGACATGAAGTAGCAGGCGAAGTGGCTGTGCCCGAAGAAGGCCAGCTCGAAATCCACGTTGTCGAGCGCCCCGGAGGCGTCGAGCTCGCCGAGGATGTAGTCCTCCTCGTCCAGGGGGCTGCCGTGGGCGATCAGGAAGCCACCCGGGTCGACGGGCCCGGCAGGCAGGCTCTTCAGGTATTCGAGGTTGGCCGGAGAGAGAGCCCGCCGGGTCCAGAGCACCGCGGTGCGTGCGACGTCGTTGAACGTCTCCCCATTGGTGATGCCACAGGCCGCCTTGTCGTGATTACCACGCACCATGGCGTCGGGGCGCAGCTCCCGCACGAGATCGATGACCTCGTTCGGGTTGGCACCGTATCCCACGATGTCCCCCAGGACGGCGACCCGGTCGAACCCGCGGGCGCGCGCGTCCTCGATGACGCGGCTGACCGCCTCGAGGTTGGCGTGGAGATCGCTCAGGATCAGATACCTCATCGGCTGTCAATCTACGTCCGCGGCCCACCTTCGGGCAACACCCGGCCGCGGAACACCGGCGGCCTGTCAGAGCAGCGAGCCGAGTCGGGCGGCGACCCGGCGGGCGATCTCCTCGGGGAGCGGACCTGAGGCGTCGACGTGCAGGTCGGCGCTCCGGTAGCCGCCGATCCGTTCCCGCAGGAGGGCCGACATCCGCTCGCGCGAGGCCAGCAGTGGACGCCTCACCCCATCGCGGCACCGCTCCAGCATCGTCTCGAGGGGAGCGTCGAGCCAGACGCTGACCCCTGAACGCTGGATGAACTCGCGGTTCTCCCACCGCGTCAGCGTGCCGCCACCGGTGGCCACGACCACCTCGTGCATGGGGCCCGTCTCGCGCAGTGCGATCGCCTCCAGACGTCTGAACTCTTCCTCGCCGTCCTGCTCGAAGATCTCCGCGACGGTCAGCCCGCGCCTTCTCTCGATCTCCTGGTCCAGATCGACGAAGCGGTATCCCAGATCCCGGGCCAGATGGCCCCCCACCGAGCTCTTCCCCGAACCCATGAAACCCACGAGGTAGACGCGCCCGCGCCGTCCCTTCTCCATGAAGTCAGGATAGCCTCCAAATCCGATGAGATTCAACGCGGGGGTCCTCTCAGATCCTCTGAATGAGGTCCTCGCGATCCAGACGGCGGGCGACCAGAGCCAGCGCGCAGAGACCGAGGATGAGCCCGGCGAAGAGCGCCGCGGCGGCCGCCCGCGGGTAACCCAGGAACCGCAGGGACTGCCGGGCCCCCTCGATCGCGAGAAGGAGGATCCACGCCGGAATCATCCTCAGAGTGAACTCAGCCGGGCCGGCCGCCTTGAAGAGCGCGTCGAGGCTTCCGGCCAGGACCCAGACCGTCGAGACCGCGGTGGAGAGAGTGAACGCGATGACATCCGCCCCCAGGTGCGTGAGAGGCGATCGGGAGATGACTCCGAACCCGAGCTCGCAGAGCGGAAAGGCGGCCACGACATAAAGCGTTGCCGCGGCCGCCGGCACGAGCGCCCACCCCAGAACGATCTCGGAGCTGGTGACCGGGGCCGCCAGGAACGGCTCCAGCTCGCGTCTGAGCTTCCTCGGGAAGAGAAGCTCTGTCACGATGACCAGGACCATCGACGCCGGTCCCAGCATCGCCGTCACCATGGAGTGACGCAGACCGAGACCGTCCGCCGCGAGGCCCGGCACGTGGGAGATCCCGCCATCCGCCATCCCCATGAGCGCGGGATAGAGGAGCGAGCAGAACCCCAGAAGGAGGACCTGTGCGGGGCGGCTGGAGAGATCCGCGAGCAGCTCCGAGGCGATGCAGGAGGCCCGATCCCTCCTCACTCCATCGCATCCTTCCTCAAGGAGAGATAGATCTGCTCCAGGGAGATCCTCGACGGCGTGAACTCCAGGATCGCCAGCGGCGCCGCGACCACGGTCACGTCCGCCAGCGCGCTCACCGGAAGATCGCCGGCGACCGTCTGGATCGCGAGCCGCTCTCCCTCCGCCCGCGCCGACGCGACCCATGGGAGGAGCCTCACTCCACGGGCCGCGGCCTGCGCCGGACCCGAGAGCCGGACCTCCAGGCTCCTTCCCGGGGTTCCGGTTCCAGCCAGCTCCGTCGGGGATCCACGCACCACCACTCGTCCGGTCGCCAGCACCACGATGTCGTCGCAGAGCCTCGCGGCCTCGTGCGGGTCGTGCGTCGCCATGAGAACGGCGGCGCCGCGGCGAGACCGCGTCCGGATCAGTTCCCCGACGCGGATCGATGTCTCGATGTCGAGGTTCGCGGTCGGCTCGTCGAGCAGGAGCACCTCCGGCTCATGGGCGATGGCCCGCGCGAGGGCGACCTTCAGGCGGTTTCCTTTCGACAGGCGCCCGATCGGAGTCTCCAGGGACGCCGCGAGCCCCAGCTCCTCGAGCGCCGCGCGGGCTCGCGCCGCGGCCTCGTCGCGAGGCGTGCCCCTGAGCCCGACATGAAACGCGACGTGCCGGAGCGGTGTGAGACGGTCCGGGAGCCCCGGCTCCTCCGTCAGCAGGCCGATCCTCTCGCGCGCCTCCAGGGACCGGGTCGCGACGTCGTGGCCCGCGATCCTCGCGCTGCCCGACGTGGGCCGGAGGAGGCCGGCCAGGATCCGGAAGAGGGTGGTCTTGCCGGCGCCGTTGGGACCGAGCACTCCGGTCACGGCGCCCCGCCCGACGGTAAAGCTCACGCCATCGAGCGCCCGCACGGGCGCCCGCCCCGGAAGGTCGAACGATCGGCCCAGATCGTCAATCTCGATCATGCCCCTTCTCTTCGACCCGGGGCTCCAGGAGGATCCGGATCACCTCCTCCTGCGCCTGGTAGATCTCCTCCTGCCCCCGCGTGGGGGTCGTGTAGACCCCGCCGAAGCTCCAATCGCTGAAGAGGGCGCTGTCCGAAAAGAACACGACCCTGCCGCCTCCGGCGTCGCGCCAGAGGGCCGTGCCGCCGCCGGGGGTCAGCCGCCTCCCGACCCCCTCGGCGCCACTTGCCCTCATCGCCGGCGCCATAGCGCCGGCACCTCCATCGGCGACCGGGACGAGATCAAGCGCCGGGGCCAGGCCGAAGGGAGCGAGGATCTCGGCCGCGGTGGACCGCGCATTGAGGATGGTGTCGATCACGAGAAGCCTCCCGCCTCCGCGAACGAAGGCTCCCAGCGCCTCGACCTGTGCGACCGACGGCCTGCGCGAGGGATTGACCAGGATCACGATGTGGTGGCTCCCGAGCGCGGCGACCAGGTCCTGGGTGACCACCGGCCAGATGTTCGAACGCGCGGCGTTGATGAAGAAGGCGTTGAATCGCCGCCACGAGCCACCGGCGTCGCGCGACAGGATGGGTGAGGCCTTCTCCAGGGCCAATTCTCCCAGAGAGACATCGAACGCCGCGCTGCGCCAGGCCGCGCGCGGCGGCGGCGTCCCCATGGCGCGGGCCGATGCGGCCGAGGACGCGTGGGCCGAGAGCGCGAAGGCGATCACCCCGGCCCACAAGGACGCGGCCCGCAGAAGCAGGCTCGCCCGGGCGAGCAACCGGGCCCCCGCGGACGCCGCCGCGATCGAAACCGCGAGCAGCCCGAAGGGGACGAACCGGTGGCTCTCGCGCCGCTCGTCCCTGTTGAGCCAGTCGAGGATATTCAGTGTGAGACGCCGGCGGCCCGGCCACAGCATCGAGAAGCTGGAGAAGTTCGTGCTGTCCGAGAAGACCGCCACCCGCCCCCGCCCGTGCCGCAGGAGCGCGGCCTGGACGAAAAGGCCGAACCGCTCGGAGGCTTCCAGCTTGATGTCTCCGAAGAAATTCACGTGGCCGTAGTCGACCATCTCGGCGCCCAGCCTGCGGCCCACCATCAGGTGCTCGGCGGTCCAGGGGACCCGCGAGGTGCAGGAGGTCTCGAATGGATACGACTCGACGCCGCGCAGGACGGGATGAGGAGCCAGCCATTCCGGCTCGAAGATGTCATACCCCTCGTGATCCAGCGGGAAGGTGTCGTCGTGCTCGAAGGCCAGACCGTAGGGAGCGGCGACGGCGTTGAGGACCGTGGACATGCCATAGAGGTTGGTATGATCCCCTATCAGGTAGAGCCCGCCCCCCTCCCGCACGAACCTCTCGATGCGGGCGATCGTTCCGGCGTCGTAGGGGGAGGTCGGTGTCTTGATGATCAGCACGTCGGCCCCTCCCAGATCCTTATCGGACGGTGGGCTGTCGAGCACGCGCGTCGGGTAGTGAAGCTCGATCCACGCGCGCCAGAGGCTGTAGCTGTACAGACTCCTCCGACCGTAGCGGGCATGGTCGAAGGGGGGCGCGGTCCACTCCCAGTCGCTGCGGCTCTCGTCGATGAGGACGCGTCCCTCGCCGGCGGTCCCCGGGTCCCGCCAGCCCGCGAAGAGCCCCGCGCAGAGGCCAGCGGCCCCCACCAGCACGACAGTCGCAGCACGAGGGATGGCGCTCGCCGCCAAGGGCTCCGCAGGGCCCCTCGGAATCCGGATCAGGAAGAGGGCCGGCACGAAGCTAAGGAGCGTCACGGCCGGCTCGTAGGCGAGCGAGACGCGGGCCCCGCCCGCGAGAGCCGCCACCAGGACGAGCACCCTCAGACCCGCCGCGGCGGCGATCGCCGTGGCGTTGCGCGGAAGCCCTCTCCATCCTCCCGCCACCCACACGGCGGCGAGCAGGCGCAGGATCATCGGTAGGCCCGCGAGCTCCCACGTCAGCGCGATCCCCGTGGTTCCAGCCGCCGTCCCCACGAGGAGGTTCCCCTCGGCATCGACCCCGCTCGGAATCCCGGCAAGCCCCAGGAGCGCGGCGGCGGCGCCTCCGGCGCCTTCAATCCGATGCAGGTGGGCCAGGAGCCGTGGCAGCGCCGCCTGCATCCCGAGATGGAGGCCGGTGATCATCAGGGCCCGTGCGGCGCCCGAGCCGTATCGGCCCTCATCCGCAGGCACCTTGCCCGCGGCCCGCCGGTCCAGGACCAGGCAGGCGATCCCCGCGATGAGGATCGGCCAGAAGAACCCGGGACGGGGCGCCACGAAAAATCCATCGAGAAAACCCCAGGCTCCCGCGAGCAGGAGAAGCCCCGTCAGGTCGAGCCGCGCTCTCACGCCCCGCCTTCCGCTTGCAGCAGGTCCTCGAGCAGCCTCACGTTTCCCTCCCAGGCGGTAGTCTCGTTCTCGAGGACTCGATCGGTGAGAAACGCGGGGTCGCCGATGACGAGGAGCTGTCCGCCCCGCGACCCGACTTCCACGCGGACGACGACGTCGTGGTCGAAGGCGCGGTAAAGCGAGATCGAGGACCAGCGAGGGTCGGTCACCACGGGCCAGGCCTCGCGAAACCGGGGCTCCTTCCTGGCCAGCTCGAAGGCGGCCTGATCGAGATTGGGTCGGATCGGCACCGGACCGAGAGGCAGGTCCTGGATCGCCACGCCGTGGCGCGATAGAAGAGGCGTCACGGCCCGATTCTGGGCGGGGCCGGCCGCGACGAGGAGGTCGCCTCCCTCCTCCAGATGTCTCTCCAGCGCGCGCAGCTCGGCCGGGGAGAATGGAGCCTGGGGCGCCACGAGCACCGGCAGGAAGGCGCGGCGCATCGGTCGATGCGCGAATCCGTCATCCACCGCGATCGGCAGGTACCCGTCACGCTCGAGGTTGACGATGAGGCCGCCGATCGAGTCGTCGTGCCAGAGGTCGAGAGAGAACCGGTTCAGATGGCCGGTATCGATGAGCGCGACGCGGGATCCCTCGGGGAGCCTGTCGAGCGGGGCGCCCCCCGCCCCCGTCATGAGCGCCGTCAGTTGAAGGGCGAGGACCGCTCCGACGAGTCCTCCTGGCGCCGGCCGGGACCCGGCGACGGCGAGCAGGCCCAGCAAGGCTGCGGTGATCCCGGCCAGGGCCCGGGCGAGGTCGCGCGCGCGCGGAGCCGGACGCGCGAAATCGTCCATGAGTCCCGCGACGAAGGGATACGAGAACGGGAGCACCAGGTTCTGAAACGAGGAGGTGTCTCCGAAGACGGCCACCTGCCCGAGGCCGTGCCTCGCCCTGGCCGCGAGGACGAGATCGGCGATCCGCTCACCTGAGTCATAGCCGTAGTTGCCGAGGAAGGCGCCGCGCCCCGTGTTGTTCCGGTCCCCGGCATCCGAAATCGCGTGGCGGCCGATCACCAGCGGTCTGGCGCCCGCGCCGATCTGTAGGGAGGCGCCGGTGCCGATCCCGGTGAAGACGTGCCGGCGGCCCCCCGGACCATCCACGCATCCTTGCCACTCGTGGACCGCCGGATAGGCCGAGTCGAATCGCAGCGCGATCCCCCACGGGGCCAGCAGGCGGTTCATCGGTCCCATCGTCCCGAGAAGGTCGGTGTGGTCGCCGAGAGCGAGCAGCGCTCCTCCCGACGCGACGAAGCTTTCGAGCACGGAGAGCTCCTCGCGCGTGAACGGGGCGGTCGGAAGCGCCACGACGAGAATCGAAGCGTCCCGCGTCGCCGCGGCGGTGAGACCTCCTTCGTGGACGCGCGTGCGGTGGCCGTCCAGCTCGAGGTAGCGCGGCAGCATCCCGAACATCCCGGCGCGTCCCGCGCCGAACCGGCCCCTGGCCGGCACCTCCATGTCGAAGGCAGGGCTCTTGAGGATGACGACCTCCCCCGGGCGGCGCTCCCCCGCCGGCCTGTCGGCCACGATCATCAGGGTGATGAGGAGCACCGCGAGCCCCGCGACCCCCCAGCCGCCGGCGGCGCGGCGCCGCGGCAGACCGGATGGGGGGAGGGCGGGCACCGACGATTCGCGCCCCCAGGCTCCCATCCAGGCCAGACAGAGGAGCGCGAAGAGGACCGCGGGCCAGCCGAACATGACGCGCGCGATCTGGTCGGGACGCGGCGCAAGGTGCTCGCGCGCCATGTTGAAGAGACCCACGCGATCGAATGGGACGAGCGTCGCGGAGGCGGCCGCCGACGGCAGGATCGCGATGTAGATGACGGTGATTGCCACGGCCCCGCCGAGCCGCCTGAAGGACGGGACGCGTCCCGCCGGACGTGACACCGCGGCGTAGAGCGCGAACAGGAGAAGCAGATCGAGCCCCGAGACAGTCGGTCCGAAGTCGAGCTTCTGCCCAGTGAGGATTCCCACTCCCCGTGAGACGAGCCTGGAGATCTCCACCTCCCATTGCCAGATCCAGGGGACCCCCTGCAAGAGGAGACGCAGGCAAAGGACTCCCGCGCCGAACGCGCCATCCGCGCGTCGCGCCGGGGCGGGCATCGCCAGGGCCATCGCCGTCACGAGGGCCAGCCTCGTCTCGACGCTTTCGGCGGCCAGGAGCAGCGCGGCGCCGCAGGCGACCGCGGCAGGCGGGACGCACCGGCGCCACCGGGCGGCGGGTGCGCCGACGTCACCATCATCAAGGGGAGCGAGCCGGCTCGCCGCCCAGAGGCAGAGCGCCAGCGCGATCCCGATCCGCTCAGGCACCGGGTCGAGCGGCCCCAGCAGGCCGAGGATGAGGGCCGCCGCGAGGATCAATCCGGAGGGTCCGAACCCTCTCACCACCAGGCGCCAACCTCTTCTTCCGCCCCGCCCTCCTCGGCTCCGTCGGCCTCCAATCCGCTGGAGCATCTCAGACATGCGCTGCCGGCGCATCCCGAACCGAGGCAGACGGAGCCGAGGCAGCCGCTCCCCACGCAGGCCGAGCCGGCGCACCCGCTTCCGATGCAGGTGCTTCCCAGGCAGACCGACGATTCGCAGACGCTGCCGAGGCAGCCCGACAGGATGCACCCGCTCGCCAGGCAGACGCTCAGCGCGCAGCCCGACGCGACGCAGACGCTGATGGGGTTGGCGCTGGCCGGTGTCTCGACCGGGTCGGACAGGACGAGCCCCCCGGCGACGCGGAGGCTTCCCGGCGGCTGGTCCATGCTCCGGACGCCGACTTCGAGACGCCGGCTGAAGAGTGGCGAGAAGCCCTCGGTCGGTGATGCGGGCATGTCGCGCGGGGCGAAAGCATGGGCCCGGTAGCCGCCCAGTGCGATCGCTCCACATGCGATGAGGACGAACGCGCGCCGCGGAAGTGTCTCGCTCACAGGTCCTCCACCTCCTCCTCCCCAGCCGTCATGCATTGGGTGCACGCGCTGCCGAGACACCCCGATCCGATGCAGGCCGATCCGATGCAGGCGCTGCCGCCGCAGGCGCTGCCGGTGCAGGCTGAGGCGCCGCAGACGCTCCCGACGCAATACGATTTCACGCACGCGCTGCCGATGCACATGCTCTCCAGGCACGCCGAGCCGATGCAGTAGCTGATCGGAGTGGCGCTGAAGATCAGATCGACGTCGTCCTCGTAGAGATGGAGCCGCGCCACCCGCGCGGGCTCCGCGGGGCGATCCATACCCGAGATCCCCACCTCGAGGCGCCTGGCGAAGAGCGGAGAGAACGCATCCGCGCCCCCGAGCGGGCCCGGAGCGAAGGCGAAGGCGTGGAGGTGGCACATCGCGATTGCGAGGCTGGCGGCGACGACCGTGCCGCCCGCCGCCAGCAGTTTCTTGAGGTGCATTGCGGCCTCCTGAGTGCGGAGCCTGGCAGGGAGATCGATCGCCGAGGCTGCAAGACGAGTGCCGGCCGCCGGCAGAGGGGAGGCGGCGGGCCTCGCGCAACATGACGAGCCGCGGCAGTGCGCTTACCGTCTCACAGCGTTCCACGCCCTTCCAGGGAAAGCGCTGGACTTGGGCCGCGGATCCCATCCCATTAGAGGATGGGTTATCCTTCGCCCCTCTATGCCGCTCGACGCCGGTAGCCGTCTCGGCCCGTACGAGATCCTCCATCTGCTCGGAAAGGGCGGAATGGGTGAGGTGTACCGGGCGCGCGACACGCGGCTGGGACGGTCGGTCGCGATCAAGATCCTTCCCGAGGAGCTGGCGCGGGATCCCCAGCGCAACAGCCGCTTCGAGCGAGAGGCGATGACGGTGGCATCGCTGGCTCACCCCAACATCTGCATGCTCCACGACGTGGGGCGGCATGACCACATCGCGTTCCTGGTGATGGAGCTTCTCGATGGGACCACGTTGGACGAACGCCTGCGGCGCGGCCCGCTCAAAACGCCGGAGGCCCTCGACTATGCGATCCAGATCGTCGAGGCGCTCGAGGCGGCCCACCGCAAGGAGATCATCCATCGCGACCTGAAGCCCTCCAACGTGATGCTGACCCCCTCAGGCGTGAAGCTGCTCGATTTCGGGCTGGCGAGTCTCGGCAACGCGGAGATGCCTTCGGAGGAGAAACCGACCCGGACCACGCCGCTGACGGGGCAGAGACAGATCCTGGGCACGCTGCCTTATATGGCGCCCGAGCAGCTCGAGGGAAAACCGGCCGACGCCCGAACCGACCTCTTCGCCTTCGGGGCCGTGCTCCACGAGATGCTCACGGGGCGGAGGGCGTTCGCCGGAGAGAGTCAGGCCGGCGTCATCGGCGCCATCCTGCACACCCCGCCGCCGGCCCTGAGGTCATTGCGCCCGGACGCCCCCGCTTCCCTGGAGCACCTGGTCAGCCGGTGCCTGTCGAAGGACCCCGAAGGCCGATGGTCCACCGCCCACGATGTCCTGATCACCCTCAGGTGGATCGCCGACTCGCCCTCGTCGCCCGAGGCTCCGGCCGTCCGGTCCGCTGCCCGCCCTTCCCGTCTGGCCTGGGGTCTCGCGCTCTCGGCGCTCGGCGCTCGGCTTGCTGACCCTGGCTGTGGCGTTGCTGGCCGGGCGGGGATCCGGCCGTCCGGGTGAAGAGGTGCGCCATGTGGTGTCTGTCCTTCCGCCCGCGCAGACGGCGCTCATGTCGAACGAGGCGCCCGAGATCTCACCCGACGGGAGGCGGCTGGCCTTCGTCGCGACGGACGCGGCGGGCCGGAGCCTGCTCTACGTGCGTGAGCTGGACGATCCGGTCGCACGGCCTCTCACCGGAACCGACGGGGCGTCGCTCCCCTTCTGGTCGCCCGACAGTAATCGGCTCGGCTTCTTCTCCGAGGGCCAGCTCAAGACGATCCCGGTCACCGGTGGTTCGCCCATTGCTATCGCGCGCTCCTCGACCAGCCGGGGGGGAACCTGGAGCCGCAATGATCTGATCCTCTTCGTGGCCCAACCGAGCCAGCCTCCCCTGATGGTGCTGCCCGTCGGTGGCGAGGTCACGTCCGTGCCGGTGAGCGAAGGAGAACAGCGCCGGTTCTTTCCGAGGTTCCTTCCGGATGGCCGTCACTACCTCTTCCTGACGCTGGGACCGGGCGCCGCGGGGCTCGCCGCCAGGGTGGGTTCGATCGACTCGCCGGAAACCAAGGAGGTGATCGCCGCCAGTGGAAGCGTTGCGTTCGCCCCGTCGGGTCATCTGTTCTTCCGGCGCGGAGCGGCCCTGTTCGCGCAGCCCTTCGACGTCGCGAATCTTGCGGTCAGCGGCGCTCCGGTGGCCGTAGCGGACACCGTCGGGTTCAATTCGGTCAGCTTCCAGTCGCTCTTCTCCGTCTCGGACAACGGCGTCGTCGCCCTGCTGGAGTCGGCGTCGGGCGCGCGTCTGACGTGGTTCGATCGCCAGGGGAACCCGCAGGGTGACGCGGCTCCCGAGGGGTCCTACAACACGCTCTGCGTCACGCCGGACCAGAAGCGCATCATCTACGATCAAGTGGGCAATGCCTCGGGCAATGTGGACCTCTGGCGACGGGATCTCGATGGGGGCCCCGCCACGCGGCAGACGTTCGACCCGGGAGTGGACTTCTATCCGGTCTGCTCGCCCGCGGACGACAAGGTCATCTTCACGTCACTGCGTGGCGGCAGGCCCGCCACGTACCTCCAGGACCTGTCCGCCCCGGGAAGCGAGAAGGCGATCCTCGACACCGCGACAACGGCCATCGCGACCGACTGGTCGCGCGACGGACGTCTGATCGTCTACTCAGTTCTGCACGAGGAATCGAGCTGGGATGTCGCCTTGATGCCGCTGGCAGGTGGCGAACCGATCCTCGCCGCGGCGACAGGGGCCGAGGAGCGCAACGCAAGGCTGTCGCCGGACGGCAGGTGGCTGGCGTATGTCTCCAACGAGAGCGGACGCTTCGAGGTCTACATCCAGCCCCTGCCTGCCACCGGTGCGCGCTGGCAGGTCTCCAGGGCCGGGGGCTATCAACCGCAATGGCGTGGCGACGGCGGTGAGGTCTACTACATCGCCCCCGACAAGAAGCTCATGGCGGCGGAGATCAGGGCTGAAGGATCCGGCCTGGCTGTCGGAGAGCCGGTCTCCCTCGTGGAGACGCGCATCGCCGGCTTGCAGCAGCTTCCCCAGGCCAGCCAGTACGGCGTCGGGGCCAACGGGCAACGCTTCCTGATCGTCACACCGACGGTGGCCGCCACGCCGATCACCCTCGTGCAGAACTGGGCGGCGCCACGCGCTTACCGCTAGCGAAGAAGTTTCAGGACGCCAGCGCGAGGTACTCCCCGACGCGGGCCGCCATGTCGCGAGAGGTCATTAGGTCCGACATGACGGCGACGGTGGCGGCTCCCGCGGCCAGGACCTCGGCGGCCCTCTCGACATCGATGCCGCCGATGGCCACCAGCTGCAGCCCGATCGCCGCGGCGGCCCGCGCGACCGCCTGGAGGCCGAGCGGCTCGCGCCGCACGGAGGCATTCGGCGTCGCGAAGATCGGTCCCAGCGCCACGTAGTTCACCGGGAGCGCCGCGGCCGCCACCGCCTCCTCGACGCCGTGGGTGGAGCACCCGATGATCGCCCCGGGCCCGAGCAACGCGCGCGCGGCGCCGGCCGGCAGGTCATCACCGCCGACGTGCACGCCATCGGCCCCGGCGATCGCCGCCACGTCAGCCCGGTCGTTGATGATGAGACGCGCCCCGGCGCGGCGCGCCGCGGCCACCGCCGCCTTCGCCTCGGCCGCCAGGAGGCGATCCGACAGCGACTTGTCCCTCACCTGGATCAGGGTGGCCCCACCGCGGCAGAGCAGGTCCACGATCTCGGCGTGCGGCCGGCCCCCCGCCAGCGCCCGGTCGGTGATCGGATAGAGGCGGGGAAGGCGGAACACGGTCTCCACTATGGATACCAGCGCTTGAGGAAGCTGGTGGAGATGTTCCCCTTCTGGAAATCGGCGTCGTTCACGATCCTCAGCAGGAGCGGGATGGTGGTCTTGATCCCTTCCACCACCATCACCTCAAGGGATCGACGCATCCGCGAGATCGCCTCCTCCCGGTTGTTGCCGTAGGTGATCAGCTTCGCCACCATCGAGTCGTAGTACGGCGAGATACGGCAGTCCGAGTGGACCGCGGTGTCCACCCTGACGCCGGGCCCCCCCGGCGGGTGGTACGAGGTGATCAGCCCGGGCGAAGGCGTGAACGAGACCGGGTCCTCCGCGTTGACGCGACATTCGATCGAGTGGCCGCGGAAGATGATCTGATCCTGCGTGAACGACAGCGGCAGGCCCGCCGCCACCCGGATCTGCTCCTTGATGAGGTCGATGCCGGTGACCATCTCGGTGACGGGATGCTCGACCTGGATGCGCGTGTTCATCTCGATGAAGTAGAACTGCCCATCCTGCACCAGGAACTCCACCGTTCCGGCGTTCTCGTAGTTCACGGCGCGCGCGACTGTGATGGCGGAGTCCGCCATCTTCTGCCGCATCTTGGGCGTCAGCGCCGTCGAGGGGGACTCCTCCACCAGCTTCTGGTGCTTGCGCTGGATCGAGCACTCCCGCTCACCGAGGTGAACGATGCTTCCCTGCGAGTCGCCGAGGATCTGGAACTCGATGTGCCTCGGGTCGTGGAGGTACTTCTCCATGTAGACGTCGGGGACGCCGAAGGAGGCCCTCGCCTCCTCGCGCGCCACGGGGAAGACGCGTATCAGCTCCTCCTCGTCCGAGGCGATCCGCATCCCTCGGCCGCCGCCCCCCGCGGCCGCCTTCACGATGAGGGGATAGCCGAACTCGCGCCCGAGAGTCCGGGCGGTCTCCTCGTCGGGGACGATCCCGTCGCTGCCGGGCAGGATCGGCACACCGGCCTTCTTCACCGTCTCGCGCGCCTTCGCCTTCTCCCCCATCACCGAGATGACGTGGGGTTTGGGGCCGATGAAGGTGATCTTGCAGGCCTTGCAGACCTCGGCGAAGGCAGCCGACTCCGCGAGGAATCCGTAGCCGGGGTGGATCGCCTCCGCGTCGGTGATTTCGGCGGCGGCGATGACGGCGCCGATGTTCAGGTACGACTCGCGGCTGCGCGCCGGTCCGATGCAGACGTCTTCGTCGGCGAACTTGACGTGCAGGGAATCCTTGTCGGCCTCGGAATGGACCGCGACCGTCTTGATGCCCAGCTCGCGGCATGCCCAGATGATGCGCAGGGCGATCTCGCCCCTGTTGGCGATCAGGATTTTTTTGAACACGGCTCGTTTCTAGGGGGAGGTGACGCGGACGCGGAAGAGCACTTCCGAGTACTCGACCGGCTGCCCGTTGCTGACCGGGATATCGACGATCTCCCCCGTGACCTCCGATTCGATCTCGTTCATCAGTTTCATCGCCTCGATGATGCAGATCACCTGTCCCTTCTTGATCGTGTCTCCGACCTGGACGAAGGGAGGCGACGTGGGGCTGGAGGAGCGGTAGAAGGTGCCGACCATCGGGGAGGTCACCTGAAAGAGGTCGGCCCCCGCGGAGGCTACCGGGACGGGGGCCGCCGCGGTGGCGCCTGGCACGGGGGCAATGGCCGGCGCAGACGGGCCCGCGGCGCTGCCGGCGGGGAGCGTCGGGGCGCCCGAGCTGTTGTGGCCCGCGGCGTTCTGGGATCGCGCGCCCTCTTTGACCAGCTTGAGCTTGAACCCGTCGCGCTCCATCTCGAACTCGGCGAAGGAGGACAGCGCGATGTATTCCATCAGCTCTTTGAGCTCTTTATTCTCCAAGGGTCACTCCAGGCTCCAGGCGTCCGTGGGCGCCGTCGTCATGACTCTGTGGCCATCCTGCGTCACGACGACCATGTCCTCGATCCTGACGCCGCCGATGCCCGGCAGGTAGATGCCAGGCTCGACGGTCAGGACCATCCCGGGCGCGAGGGTCTCATCCGAGCCGGGCCCGACACGCGGCGCCTCGTGCACTTGCAGCCCCACGCCGTGCCCCGTTCCATGCCCGAACCGGCCGCCATGCCCCGCCTCATCGATGAAGCCGCGCGCCGCCGCATCCACCTCGCGTGCCGCCGCGCCGGGCCGGATCGCCTCGATGGCGCGTCGTTGGGCCTCCAACACCGTCTGGTAGAGGGCGCGAGCCCGGGGATCGGGCCTCCCCGTGAAGACCGTGCGCGTCATGTCGCTATGGTATCCCTCAAAACGTGCGCCGATGTCAAATACGATGAACTCGCCGGCCCGGACGGCCCGGTCAGACGCCCTGCCGTGCGGCAGCGAGGAACGCGGCCCGGAGGCCACGATCAGATCGAACGCGACCTCCTGCGCCCCCGCCTGCTTCATCCGGATCTCGATCTCCAGAGCCAGGTCGCGTTCGACGGCCCCCGGCTTCACGAGCGGGAGAACTTCCTCGTAGGCCTGTGTGGCGATCCGGACCGCGCGCTCGATGAGCGCCATCTCCGAGGCGCTCTTGATCGCCCGCAGGCGCTCGATGAGGCCCCGACAGGGTACCAGAACGAGGTCCGCCGTGTCCCGAGTCGCGCGGCCCATCCCCTGCCAGGTCTCGTAGCTGACCGCGTCAGGCTCAAATCCCACGCGGCGCGCGCCGATCCGGGCGGCGGTGGCGGCCGCGACGAGCGTGGGGATTCCGCCCTCGACCTGGACGTCGAAGCCGGCGGCCTGAGCGCCGGCCTGCTCGGCGTAGCGTGAGTCCGTGGCGAGGAGCGCCTCCGTCCCGGTGACGAGGAGCGCGGCCGATGAGCCGGTGAATCCGGAGACGTATCGGACGTTTTCGATCCGGCTGACCAGAAGCGCGTCGACCCCGGCCGTGACGATCAGATCGCGGAGGGCGTCGAGGGGGGCTCGTGGCGGGGCGGCAGGGGCTCGAGGGTTCACGCGGGGCGGGCTCCTTCCGGATTAACGACGAGGCGCGCCGGCGGCGCTTCGCGCACAGCTTGCCCGGCGGATCGTATCGAGCCACGAGGTGAGCGCGGCGATCTTCCTCCGGCGGATGAGCGCGGCCGGGTCGGGAGGAGGGGGCGCGGCCCTTTCGAGCTCGGCGAGCCGGGCCAGCGCCTCCACGTTGTCCGGGTCTCCCCGCAGGATCTCATGGTAGACCAGCGCCGCCTTCTGAGGCAGCCCCTGCTGGAGGTAGATGTCGGCGAGAGTCGGGGTCGCGAGCACTCCCGATTCGAGCGCGCCCGGAGCCTCCCGGGGCTCCTCCACGAGCTCGAGGATGGGAGCCTCCTGAGGCCCCGGACCGGCGGCCAGCGGCGCGAGGATCGGCGGCGGCGGTGCAGGAGCGGCGGCGGGCGCGATCTCCACCGGCGTTGCGGCCTCGACAGCCGCCGACTCGCGAAGGGCCGGCCCGGTCTGCGGCCCCGCCTGGGGTGAGGCGGCGGGGGCGTGGAGCCCCGCCTCGATCTCCGCGATCTTCGTTCTCGTATCGGTGTCGGCCGGGTTGAACGCGAGCAGCGAGCGGAGCCGGTCGAGCGCCCCTCCGATGTCCCCCTGTTCGAGGCAGATCTGCGCCAGGATCCTTCGGGCCACGAGGTTGTCCGGGGCAACCGCGAGGACCGAATCCATCTCGGAGCGGGACTCCTCCGTGCGACCCATGTCGAACAGGATCCGCCCCAGGAGGACGCGCGCGGAGAGGTAGTTGGGATGGTACTTGAGCCCCTGCGCGCAGACCGCCGCTCCTTCCTGGAGCTGGCCGGCCTCGTGGTACTCGCGGGCCAGCTCGAAGAACGAGCGCGAGGCGGGCTCCTTCGCCAGCCGTCGCTTCAGCTCGGAGATCTTGACCGGATCAGCGGCGGGCCTGTCGGGCGTCATCTGCCGGAGCTCCAAGGGGTCTCCTCGATGTCGTGGAGGAGCCGTGACGGGACATAAGCGATTGAACAGCCTCTACTTGCACGGCACGCCACCTTCAAGCCGGGTCATCTTACCCGACGCCGGCCGGGCATTGCAAGACGGCGGGCGCCGAAAAGCCGAAGCCCCCGCCGGGGCCCGGGGGCCTGACGGGGGCTTCGAGAAACCGAGACGGGACGACGGCCCCGCGCTCAGGGAGTGTCGACGTAGGAGATGCCGAAGATGGCCCTCTTGCTGATGATCGGCTCGCCGCTCAGGTCCTCGCCGTTGAAGACGACCGAGCAGACGTCGTTGGTCGTCAGAAGCAGCGTTCCCGAGTTGGCCAGCTTGTACGCGCCGGTGGCCACCGTCACGACAATCGACGCGCTCGACTCGGCTGGAATCGTCCGGCTGGCGGGCGTGGTCACGCTGGAGCCCGAACCGATCGTCAGGGACCCGTTGGCGCAGCTCAGCTCGATGCTGTCGATGACGATGTCGCCGTAGATCCCGGCCCCCGTCTTGGTGCGGTTCATGTTCCTGACCTCGATCTCGATCGTGTCATCCTCGGGCGGCGACACGAACAGCGTGTTCGGATCGGTGTTACCGGTGACGTCGGCCTGAATGGAGGCGGGCGTCACGCTGTCCACGATCAGGAGCGAGTCAGACTTGTTGCCGTCGTCGATGTTGGTGCCGTTGCATCCCCAGAGGGCCGCCAGGACCATGACGGCCCCAAGGGAACAGATGAACGATTTCCGAACCCCTTTCATCAGCGCAACCCTCCTCAGATGTTCTTCACGATTTTTGGCGTGATGAAGACGAGCAGCTCAGAGGAATCCTTCTTGTTGACCTTGTTCTTGAAGAGCCAACCCAGGAAGGGGATCCTTCTGAGGCCTGGTATTCCCGTCTCGTTGTCCGTCTCCTGGAGCTTGTAGACCCCGCCGATGACGGCGGTGGTCCCGGTACGCACGAGGATCTGCGTGTCGACGCTCTCGGTCACGATACCGGGAACGTCCGAGACGCTGATCGTCGATGAGGGCTGGTTGTTCTCCACCTTCACCTTCATGATGACGGTGTCCTCGGCCGTGATCTGGGGCGTCACGATGAGCCGCAGCGAGGCCGGCACGTACTGGACGTCCACCTCGGTGGCCGTGGTCGTCACCACGGGGATCTGAACGCCCTGCTCGATGGTGGCCGGCTGGTTGTTCTGCGTGGCGATCCTGGGCGATGACAGGATCCTCACCTTGCCGTCCGACTCGAAGGACTCCAGCGCGATGTCGAGCGTGAACGAGTCGAGGACGTTGCCGAGCATCAGCCCGATGCTGCCCGAGTTGGGGAACCCCGGGGGCGCCGTGTTGACGTCCGCGTTGAACTCGACGCGGTGCGGGAACTGGAGGTTGGTCTGCGTGCCGAGAGCCGGCGTCGCCTTGCCGGCGATCCCCCAGTTGATGCCCAGATCCCGTTCGAAGCTGCGAATCGCCTCGACGATGCGCGCCTCGATGATGACCTGAGGTGTCTGTGTGTCCAGCGAATCGAGCAGACCGTTGTACGCGGTCATCTTGTCGGGGATGTCCTGGATGATCAGGGTGTTCGTCCGGATGTCGGCGACGATCTTGCCGCGGTCCGTCTTGACCTGCTGAAGCACCGACATCGCGTCCTGAACCTTCGCGTACGAGAGGGTCCTCGTGAAAGTGACCGGATCGACCGCCAGCTCCTGCGCCTGCTTGAGCGACCTCAGGTCGGCCGCCTCGGTGCGCAGCTTAGTGGTCTTCGCGATGCGGATGACGTTGTCCTCCTCGGTGGCGTCCAGACCCTGGTTCTTCAGGATCACCTGGAACGCCTGGTCCCAGGGGACCTGGTTGAGCCGGATGTCCACCTTGCCGCTCACGTCGGGATCCAGCACGATGTTCATCTTCATGACGTCCGCGAAGAAGAACATCACCTCGCGCAGGTCGGCGTCCCGGAAGGCCACCGAGATCTTCTCGCCGCGGTAGTTCTTCTTGCCGCCCGCGATCGTCCTGCTCTCGTAGCTCGGCTGGAAGTAGCCCGGCGAGGGCGCGTCGGAAGCCCGCGGGGCCTTGCCGGCCTGTGCCATCCTGGCGTTGGAGCGATCGAACAGCACCACGTCGCGACCCATCTCCTGCAGGCTCGAGGAGGCCGGCTGTACTTCCTTGCTGCGGGCTGAGCTCTGCGGCGTCGCCGGCCGGGGCTCCTCTCCGGTGAACGCTGGCGCCGGCTTGGGCGATTCGGCGGGTGCCTCCTGCATGCCGGCCGTCATCTCCTTCGCCGGCTCGTCGGCCTTCATCTCGGACGCCGCGGCCATCGGCATCGCCGAAAAGTCGATCGCGACCGTGGAGCCCTGGTCCTCGATGTGGTACGGGACCTGGCTCTTGAGATCGAAGACGACCCGGGTCACCTTGTCGGGGCTCTTGCTGAACTGGGACACGCGGACCTGCTCGACCGCCTGCGTCCCGACCGCGATCTTCTTGCCCTTGACGCCGTTGGTCACGCCCATGACGTCGACGACCAGTCGCGGCGGATCCGTCAGCTCGAACGACTTGAACTCGAGGTCACCGTCCCCTTCGAGCGTCACCACCGGCGCCTCTTCGCTGCCGGTGACGTGAACGGCCGTCAACCTCTTCGCGGGAGCGCCTGCCGAGGCCTGGTTACCGGTCATCGGCTCCATCTCGTGCGCGGCGGACGGCTCCGGCTGAGCCGGGTTCGGGGCGCCCTGGTCGTGCATGGGATCCATGTAGGCGGACGGCTCGGCCTGCGGCGAGGCGGCCGCCGCGGTCGACGAATCCCCCTCGAGGATCACCACAAGATCGGAGCCCCGAGGCTCGATGTGCGTCTGTGCCGCGACGCGTCCCACCAGCTCGATGCGCGCGTGCGCCGAGCCGCTGCGGGATTCGACCCGGCTGCTCTCGATCCGCTGGAGCTGTGGCGTGCCGACCTCGATGACGGGCGGCACCGAGCCGAGATTGGAGTCGGGCAGCTCGATGACCAGTCTGGTGGCGTCGGGGTCGTACGAGGTGTAATTCAGAGGATGATCGCCCCTGATCGTCACGATGGTGCCCGTGTCGACGGGCTCAGCCGTGACCGACTCGATCCGGGCGCCCCCCTGACCTGCGGCTTCCGGCTCGCCGGCCGGCGATCCCGGCTCGACCTGCGCCTGCTCGCTTCCGTCGGGCAGCGGCGCGGACGGCTCGGAGATCCGCGAGTGCGCGGCGCACCCGAGCACGTTAAGGGCCAGGAACAGCGCCCCGACCATCCTCCACCAGCTCATGAGCGTCCCTCCTTGGTCAGATTCAGACCCTTCTCCACGTCCCGGAAGGGTTTGATCCGGGTCGGGTCGTTGATTTTCTGACGAAACACGACGAGACCCGTCTCCGGATCTATCCTCCTGACGTCCCCGTCGTAGAGCTTGTCGCCTTCGTGCAAGGTGGTACCGTAACCATCAGGCCCGATCACCAGCGCGACGTTTCCCGACTTGCGCGTCAGCACACCGATGACCGTGACGTCCTGAATCAGCCAGCACTCGATGCCTTCCCCCTGACAGGCGTTGCCTGTCATCTGCGCCAGCAGGACATCCTGCGGCGAGAGGAACGGATCGCGCCGGTCCCCCGGGTCGTAGGAGAAGGTCGTGCCCTCGGAGGAGGCTTCCTCGTCCCTCCGGATCTGCTCGAGCGCCTTCACCGCCGAGAGATGGTTGGGGTCGGCGCCGATCACGGTCAGGCCGGCATGTTCGCCGGACGGCGCGGGCACAGGAGCCTGTGCGGAGGGCTCGGCCGTGGTCGGCGTCGCGCCCTGCGCCTGCGTCACCTTCGACTTCGCCTTGCCCACCAGCGTGCCGCTCTGGGCGGGCGCGAGGGTCGCCGAGGACAGCGTGAGCGTCGCGGCGGCCGCTGCGAGAATCAGAGTCCGAAACTTCACTGCGCTGCTCATGACGCTCCGCCCTCCGGCTGTTCGACGTAGACGAAGGTCGCCGCGGTGAAGGACGAGCCAATCGACTTCTGAAGACGATCCGGCCCCGTATTGGCCCTCACGTTCATGCTCCGGATGTTCAGAATGCGGTCATGCTTGCCGATCACGTCGAGGAAGCGACCGAGGTCGTGGTAGTTGCCCACGATCTCCATGTTGTAGGCGTACTCCTTGTAGAACTCCTCGCGCTTGATGCTGGCTTCCGAGAGCGTCCTGATGGCCAGGTTGAACCGGCCGGCCTGGCTCTCCAACCACTTGATGAGGGCGCCCGCCTCCGGGTCGGTCGGCAGGATCCGCCGCAGGCTCGCGAGCTGGAGGTTCAGCCGATCGGTCTCGGCCTGAAGCTCGGCGCGCATCTTGGCCGCCTGCTGGCCCTCCTGGATCTTGACGTTGAGCTCGTCGAGCTCCGTCTGCTTCGTGGCGATCTTGCCCGACATCTCGCCGAAGTTGGGATAGAAGAGCTGTCCTCCCATCACGATGCCGGCGCCGAGGGCGAGGAAGACCACCAATTGTCCCCAGAATGGAAGTTTGTTCAGCATGTTTGGTCTCCTTCCTCCCGCCGACCTACTGACCCTGCTGTCCGGCGGCGGCCGGGGGCTTGCTCTTCTTGCCCCCCGGCACGAAACGCGCCGAAAGCGAGAACGTCACGTCCTCCTTGTCCGCCGTGTAGCTGATCTTTCCGACGTCCTGGAAGTAGGGCGAGGCGTCCAGATTGTTGTAGAAGTTCGCGTACGCGTTGGGCGTCGTCGCCCTTCCGCTGAACGTGAGCTGGTTGCCGGACTCTTGCATCGTGATGAGCCACAGGAAGTCGGGCAGGTTGCGCGAGACCTCGTCGAGGAGCCGCACCGGCACCTGCTGGTTGTTCTTCAGGGTCGTGATGATGTCGATCTGCCTCTGGAAGGCGACCTTCTTGACCTTCAGGACCTCGATCGCCTTCCGGTCGTCCTCCACCTTCTTGAGCTGCTCGCGCGCGGTCTCGAGATTCTGATCGAGCCTTTCGGATTCCGCGCTCAGGCTGTAGTAGCGCCAGCCCGAAAAGGCGACCGCCAGACCGAGGATGACCACCAGGAAGAGGTTCTGGCTACCGCCCATCCCCTCGACTTTCAGAGCGGGCGCCTTCCGCGCGGGTTCTCTCTTGGCGCCCGTCAGGAGGTTTACCTTGATCATTTGTCGCCCACCTTTCTGAGAGCCAGGCCCACCGCCACCGTGGCCGCCGCCGTCATCGGCTCGAGCTTGTCGGGCGGGAAGGCCCGCTCGCTGATCTGGATGTTGCGGAAGGGGTTCATCATCTCGACCTGCGTCTCGAACCGCCGGCTCAGGTACGACATCAGGTTGGGAGTCCTCGCCGCGCCGCCGGTCAGCTCGATCAGCGACACCGGGTCGGAGGCGGACGTCGCCTTGAAGAAGTCGAGGGTCTTCTGGATCTCGGTGCCCACCTGCTCGGTGACCGCGTCGATGATCGCCATGACGCGCTCGTGCGAGGCCCCGCTGGGCTCGCCGCGCTTGGCCTGCTCGGCCTGATCCCAGGAGAGGTTGAGCTCCTTCTGGAGCGCGTCGGTGTAGTTGTTGCCGCCCACCGAGATGTCGCGCCAGAAGATGGAGGAGCCGTTCTGCATGATGGCGATGTTCGTGACCGCGGCCCCGATGTTCACCAGCGCGACAACCTTGCCGGGCACCGGCTCGTAGTTGGCTTCGTAGGCGTTCTGCACGGCGAAGACGTCCACGTCGGCGACCAGCGCGTTCTTGCCCGCCTGGGTGATGACGCTCGTCATGTCGTTGATCTTGTCCTTCTTCACGGCCACGAGGAGGACATCCATGTTCCCCTCGCCGCCGCTCGAGGACCCCTCGAGTATCTGGTAGTCGATATTGACGTCATCCACGTCGAAGGGGATGTACTGCTCCGCCTCCCACTGGATCGACTCGGCCAGCTCGTCGGGGTTCATCACCGGAAGGCTGATCTTCTTGATGATGACCGAATGGCCCGATAGCGAGATGGCGACGTCGGATGGCTTGATCCGGTTGTTGCTGAAGACCCTCTGGATCGATTCGATGACGAGCCCCGAATCCATGATGGCGCCGTCTACGATCGCCTCGGGCGACAGAGGCTCCATGCCGATGCTCACCAGCTGGTACCCCCGGCCCTTGCCCAGTTCCTTGAGCTCGACCGCTTTGACCGAGCTCGTCCCGATGTCCAGACCGACAAGGCTCTTGTTTCGCGAGAAAAGCACCGGCATCACCCTCTGACTCGTTTCGTTTTCAATCAATTAGTGACGTAGGGCGGCGGAAACCCGCCAACCCTGCCGACCGAACCGTCCTTCGATCCCCCTCGAGAGCCCTCTCACGGCCCTGTCGCCGCGGGCGCGGGCCTTCAATTGCGGGCAGGTCAGGAGGACGGGATACTCTCCATCTCCGCGCGGCCTCAGGGAAAATCGGCGAGTTCTTTTTATTCCGATTTCGGCCGCGGGCCTAATATATGTCGGCACTGTCGTCGTGCAAGTTCGACACCCCTCCCTGAAAGCTTCAGGTCCGCTTGACCGATCCTGGGGAGCATGGTAGGGTGTGGGCTCTTTTGGGGCGGAATGGGGCCGTCAGGGGCCGGTCGCCTGGGGGAAAATTAACACTCAGGGCAATGCGCCACGGCGGGCGCTGGCTTTCAAGGAGATCCCCGGAAATGGCCAGGGTGTGCGAAATCTGCGAGAAGGGACCACAGCGGGGAAACAACGTCAGCCACGCCCACAACCTGACCAAGAAGGTCTGGTACCCGAATCTTCAGTCGGTGCGGGCCGTGGTCAACGGCTCGGTCAGGCGCATGAGGGTCTGCACCCGCTGCATCAGGTCCAACAAGGTCCAGAAAGCGGCGTCCTAGCCCGCGCGTCTGGCCTCACCGGATCGCGATCGCGTCGATCTCCAGGACCGCTCCCTTCGGAAGGCGCGCCACCTGCACGGTCGCCCTGGCCGGCGGGTCCGAGGTGAAATAGCTGCCATAGGCTCTGTTCACCTCCTCGAAGTCGTTCAGGTCGGCCAGGTAGACGGTCGTCTTGACGACCCTGTCCAGCGAGGAGCCGGCAGCCTCGAGGATCGCCTTGAGGTTGCTCATCACTCGATCGGTCTGAGCGGTGACGCTCCCCTCGATCATCGTGCCCCTGGCGGGGTCGAGCGGGATCTGGCCCGACACATAGACGAAATCCCCCGCCACGATCGCCTGCGAGTACGGGCCGATGGCCGAGGGCCCCTGGCTGGTCGCGATCCGTTCCCTTTTCATCCCCCCTGTCCTCCTGACTGTAGATCCTTCAGTTGGAAACCCTCTCGACGCGATTGATTCCGTCGAGCTTCTTGAGGCGCCCCATGATCCTCTCGAGATGGGCCCGGTCTCTCACGTCGAGCACGATGCTGATCTGTCCTCGGCGGTCCTCGGAGGTCCTGGCGTCCACGTTCCTGATGTTGCTCTTCTCGTCGGCGATCGCGCTGGTGATCCGCGCGAGCAGCCCCGGCTGGTCCTCGCCGGCGACCAAAAGCGTGGCCTCGAAGAGGCTGTCCTCGGACTTCTCCCATGCGACGTCGATACGCCGGCCGGGATCGTAGATGAGCATCTTGACGTTGGGGCAGTCCGTGCGGTGGACCGAGATCCCCTTGCCGCGCGTGATGTAGCCGACGATCTCCTCGCCGCGGATCGGTTTGCAGCACTTGGCCAGGTAGATCATCACGTCATCGAGCCCCTTGACGGTGACTCGGGCCCCGCCCCCCAGCCCGAAGGTCCTGCGCACGGCCTTGGAGAGGAGCGACTCCTCCTTCGGCCGGAGGTCCTCCTGCGGCACCAGCGCCGACACGAGCTGCGAGGGGGTCATCCGGCCGTAGCCGACCTGGGCGTGGAAATCGTCGAGCGCGTCGCACTTGAGCGAGCCCAGCGCCGCCGAGAGCTGATCGGGAGTGAACGACTTGAGATTGAGCTTGTACCGGCGGAGCTCCTTGTCCACGAGCGTGCGCCCCAGCTCGATGGAGGAGCGTCTCTCATAGGCGTTGAGCCAGTTACGGATCTTGTGTCGCGCGTGGGAGGTCTTGACGAAGGTGAGCCAGTCGCGGTGGGGATGCTGGGCGGGGGCCGGGACGATCTCGACGACGTCGCCGCTGTGCAGCTCGGTCTTGAGCGGCACCAGCTTGCCGTTGACGCGCGCCCGCTGACAGTGGTGCCCGACCTCCGTGTGGACCATGTAAGCGAAGTCGAGCACGGTGGCTCCCTTCGGAAAGGACTTGACCTCCCCCTTGGGCGTGAAGGCGTACACCTCCTCGGGATAGAGGTCCACCTTGACGGTTTCCAGGAACTCGCGGGGGTCCTTCACCTCCTTGTGCCACTCGACGATCTTCTGGAGCCACTGGATGTTCAGCTCCTCCTTCTTGTCGAACCGGGCGCCTTCCTTGTACTTCCAGTGGGCGGCGATCCCCTTCTCGGCGACCTCGTGCATCTCGCGCGTGCGGATCTGGACCTCGAAGGGCTGGCCCTTCTCGCTCATCACCGACGTATGCAGCGACTGGTAGAGATTCGGCTTGGGCATCGCGATGAAGTCCTTGATGCGACCGGGCACGGGGTGCCACATCCCGTGCACGATCCCCAGCGCGCCGTAGCAGTGGGGCACGGTGTCGGTGATCACCCGAAACGCCACGTAGTCGTAAACGGCGTCCACGTCGATCTTCTGGACCCTCATCTTCTTGTAGATGCTGTGCAGGTGCTTGACTCGCCCGGTGATGTCGGCGGGGATCCCCGCGTCTGCCAGCTTCCCCTCGATGAGTGCAACCGTCTCCTGTATGAACCCCTCGCTCACGCGGCGCTTCTCCTCCAGCACTCCCACGAGCTGGGCGTGCCCCTCGGGGTCAAGGTGGGCGAGCGCGAGGTCCTCCAGCTCCTGCTTGATCTTGCCCATGCCGAGGCGGTTGGACAGAGGGGCGTAGATCTCGAGCGTCTCGCGCGCGATCCGCTCGCGCTTCTCCAGCGGGAGTGCCGACAAGGTCCGCATGTTGTGCAGGCGATCGGCCAGCTTCACGAGGATGACGCGGATGTCGTCCACCATGGCCAGGAGCATCTTGCGGAAGTTCTCCGCCTGCTTCTCGGCCTCGCTGGTGAAGGGGATCTTGCTGATCTTGCTGAGCCCCTCGACGAGGCCGGCCACCTCCTTGCCGAAATATTCCTCGATGACCTGGCGGGTGGTGAGGGTGTCCTCCAGAACGTCGTGAAGCAGCCCCACGGCGACGCTGGTCACGTCGAGCTTCAGGTCGGCGAGGATGTTGGCCACCTCGAGGGGGTGGTTGAGGTAGGGCTCCCCCGACTGGCGCATCTGCCCGCGATGCTCCATCGCCGAGAAGATATAGGCGCGCCGCAGCAGCTCGATGTCCGCGTCGGGCTGGTAGGCCTCGATCTTCTCCCGGATATCCTCGAAGCGGATCTTCGCGGCGAATCCGGCTTCCTTGACCGCCATGAGCGCACCTGTCCTGGAAGTCGCGTCAAGTGAACAGCTTCAGAATATAACAGCGGGGGGGCGGAGCGGACAAGGCGTGTGGCGGCGACGTCGAAAGGAAGCCCGGTTCAGGCCGTCGCCTTCTTTTCCACCAACGTCCGCCACCAGATGACCACGGGCGCCGATATGTAGATCGTGGAATAGGTTCCCGAGACCATCCCGATCAGAAGCGTGAAGGAGAAGGGGTTCAGTCGACTGCCGCCGAAGAGCCAGAGGGTGAGGACCACCATCAGGACGAGGAAGGTCGTCAGGATGGTCCGGCCGAGGGTCTGGTTGATGCTGTCGTTGAAGATGCGCTCCAGGTTGTCTCCGCGACGCAGCTTCACGTTCTCCCTCACCCGGTCGAAGATGACGATCGTGTCGTTGATCGAATAGCCCACGATCGTCAGCACCGCGGCCAGGACCGTCAGGTCGAACTCCTTGCCGGTGAGGCTGACCGCCCCGAGCGCGACGATAGCGTCGTGGGCCAGAGTGACGATCGCGCTGATGCCGTACGCCAGCTTCTCGAACCGGAACCAGATGTAGGCGAGCATCGCCGCGAGCGACCCGAGGATGGCGTACTGGGCCTTCCTCTTGAGGTCCTTGCCGACGCTTGGCCCCACGTAGTCCACGCTCCGGATGGCGAAGCCCCCCGCCGTGGCGTGGTCGCGCAGCCACGAGGCCACCTCGGGAGAGACGCCCGCGATCCTCCGGGCCTCCTCGACGTCCTTGAAGAGGCCGCCGTGGGAGTCGCGGTACGAGGAGATCGCGGCCGCGGCGGCCGTGGCCATGGACTGCTGGTTGGGGAAGGCTTCCTCCAGGTCCCGCTCTATCTCCGTGGAGCCGGCGAGGTTCAGATCGAGCCGCCCGGCCTGCCCCACTTCGGCCGCGAGGCCGCTCCGCAGCGCCGCGAGCACGCGCCCGGAGACGTCCCCCTGCTCCTCGGCCGTCTCCGGAGAGTCGCCACCCCCCTGCGGCGGCGGCACCCGGATCAGGACATCGTGAGCGCCCGGGTTGTCCGGCAGGTTGAGCTTCTGGATCTGCGCGCCGCCCAGACCCTGCGCGGTAAGCGCGGATCGGATCCCGTCGATTGAGGGCTCCTGCGCGAATCGCAGGACCACGTCGGCGCCGCCCCGAAAGTCGATGCCGTACTCCAGCCCCCGCCACGCGAGTGAGACGAGGCTCCCCGCCACCACGAGGATCGACACCCCGATGAAGTACCACTTCTTACCGAGGAAATCGAACTTGGGGTTCTTGAAGAACTCCACCGGGAGGTCCCTCTCAGATGCTCAGTTTGTCGACGCGCTTGCCCTCGCCCAGCAGGACGTCGAACATGAGGTGGGAAACATAGACGGCGGTGAACATGCTGACCGCGAGCCCGATGACCAGCGTCAGGGCGAACCCCTTGACGGGCCCCGTGCCGAACGAGAACAGGAGGACGGCGGCGATGACGGTCGTCAGGTTGGAATCGAAGATCGTCACGAAGGCCTTCTTGAAGCCGGCCTCCACCGCGGAGCGAACGGTCTTGCCGTTTCTGAGCTCCTCGCGGATCCTCTCGAAGATAAGGACGTTGGCGTCGAGCGCCATACCGAAGGTCAGGATCACGCCTGCGATGCCGGGCAGGGTGAGCGTCGCGCCGAACCAGGACATGATCCCGAGGATCATCAGAACGTTCAGGACGAGGGCGACGACGGCGTTGAATCCGGAGCCCTTGTAGTAGATGACCATGAAGGCGATCGACGCGATCAGCCCCACCAGGGATGAGATGACCCCCTGACGGATCGAATCGGCGCCGAGCGACGGCCCCACGGTACGCTCCTCCAGCACGGTGGTGCGGGCCGGCAACGCACCGGAGCGGAGCTTGAGCGCCAGGTCGTCGGCCTCCTGAAGGGTGCCGATCCCCGTGATCCGTCCGCTGTCCCTGATGGTGGTCTGTATCGTCGCGACCTGAATCAGCCGCTTGTCGAGCAGCGACGCCAGAAGCTGGCCCACGCTCTCGGATGTGAACTTCTCGAAGCGATTGCCCGCGTCCGGTGTCAGAGTGAAGTGCACCTCGGCGGAGCCTATCTCGCCCCGCCCCGTGCGCGCCTGCACCAGGTCGTTGCCACTGATCGGGGAATAGATCGTGAGCGGCCACCAGGAGTCCCGGCCGCCGAAGCTGTTCGGGTCCCCCTCGAACACGTCGACGTCCGGCGGGAGCTGGCCGCCGAACTGCTGGATCACTTCCTCGCGGCTCGCCGCGCCGGTGTAGCGCGCCCCCGCCATGCTCGGCGGGACCACGACCTTCTTGAACTCGAGAAAGGCGGGCTTGGCCACCAGGTCCTTCACGCGCGCGGGATCGTCCACCCCCGGCAGCTGGATCAGGATCCGATTGCTCTTGATCCCCTGCCGCTGGACCGCGGCCTCGGCCACGCCGAACGCGTCCACGCGGTTGCGGATCCTGTCGACCGTGTCCGCGATGGCCTCTTCCTTGATCCGGTCGACCTCCAGCGGCGGGATCGTCACCCTGAGGTTCTGTCCGTCCACCGTCGTCTGGTATCCCGGCAGCTCCGACTCGATTGTCTTGATGTAATCATCGCGCGCCACAGCGTCGTGGTTGATGATAAGGACCGAGGCGCTGGGCAGGTCGGGTTGACACCTGTCGGCCCTGAGGCTGCGCTTGGCGAGCTCGGCGCATAGACCCGAAGCGCGGGTGTCGAGGACCGCCTTGATGGCGTCGTCCGCCTCCACGCGCAGGGCGAGGTGGATGCCCCCCTTCAGATCGAGACCAAGCCGGATCTTGTCCTTGGGCGGGACGATGCCCCACGTGCACAGCACCACCACGGCCACCACGGCGAGAAGCTTCCACTGGAGCTCCTTCCTCATGAAGCCTGCTCCTTCTCCTGGCCATCCTTCTGGAGGGCGGCGATGGCGTTGCGCGCCACCTCGATCTTCACGGTGGGGGCGATCTTCAGATGGATGACTTCGTCCGAAATGCCGGCCACGACTCCCAGGATTCCGCCGGTGGTGATGATCTTGTCACCGGACTTGAGGTTGTCGATCATCGCCTGGAGGGCTTTCTGCTTCTTGTTGGCCGGCCGGATCAGGAGGAAATAGAAGATGACAAAGATGAGCGCCATCGGGACCAATAGCCCGATGAACGACCCGGCGGGCTGATCGCCTGAGGCAGCTCCCTGCATGAAGAGTGCGCCACCGCTATGGAGCGCGCGAGACACCTGCATCATGTTGAAATGTCACCACCTGCGAGACGGGTAACCTGTTTTGAGGACCGCAAAGAGTGCCGCAGCCCGTCGTAAATGTCAAGGGTTGACCGGCCCCGAAACTCGAAGTAGGGTGTCGCCCGTGCGGACCTTCGAGATCCCCGTTCTATCGGGCATGGCAGGGGCGGCCGTCCTGTTCACGGGCCGGGGGACGCAGGCTCGCCCGGAGCCGGCCTCCCTCGTCGGGATGCTGGGGCTGCAGGACGAGGGACCCGTGCCTCTTGCGATCGTTCGTCAGATCCACTCGGCCCGCTGCCTCGTGGTAGCGAGGCGGGACCTTCCGGCTCACGCCGGCGCCCACGTGGTCGGCGAGGCCGATGCCCTCGTGACGGCCGAACGGGGGATGGCGCTCGGCGTGGCGACGGCCGACTGCGTCCCTCTCGTCGCGGTCGATCCGGAGGCTGGAGCGCTGGCCGTGATCCACGCGGGATGGCGCGGGACCCTGGCGGGGGTCCTGCCCGCGGCGATCTCCGCGATGCGCCTTCAGCTCGGCGCGGATCCGGAGAGGATCCGGATCGGCGCTGGGCCCGCGGCGGGCCCCTGCTGCTACGAGGTCGGCCCCGATGTCCTCCAGCCCTTCATGAAGCAACGCCCGGAGATCGCGTCCCTGGTGATCTCTCGGGTCTCGGACGGAAGGGGGAGGCTCGACCTGGTCGAGGCGAACCGGCTGCAGGCGCTCGACGCGGGTATCTCTTCCGGCCACTTCGGATCGACGGGGGTCTGCACTATCTGCCGGCCCGACGTGTGCCACTCTTACCGGAGAGACGGTTCCGCCGCCGGTCGCATGTGGCTGCTGGCGGCGCTGACGCGGTGAAGGCCGGAGGGCCCCGGCAGTCCTACCCCCCCATCTTGCGCAGGTCGGCCGCGAGGCTCTTCGCCTCCGCTGCCTTGGGGTCCTTTGGCTTGAGCTTCACGAAGGTGTCCAGCTCCGCCACGGCCTCCTTGAACTTGGCCAGATTCACGTAGCAGAGGCCGAGCTGGTAGTGGGCCGCCGCGTTGTCCGGCGCCTGTTCGATGGCCTTCTTGTAGGCGTCGGCGGCCTTGTCCATCTCGCTCTTGTTGAACATCATGTTGCCGAGGTTGTAGAAGGCCAGCCCGGTCGGATCGGCGGCGCCCATCCTCTTGTAGGTCTCCATCTCCTTCTCGGCGTTGCCCATACCCTTGTAGGCCTCGGCCAGCGACCCGTAGTACTCGACGTTCTCGGGGTTGATCTGGATCGCCGATTCGAACATGGCCACCGCCTTGTCGTACTGCTTCGTGTCGATGTACAGCTTCCCCAGGTTCTGATGGATGGCGAGGGCCTCGGGGTAGAGCTCGTGCTCCTTCTCGAAGTGGGGTATCGCCTGCATCAGACGACCCTTCTTCACGTAGAGCATCCCCATGTCGAAGTTCGCCCCCGTCGTGTTGGGGTCGAGCTCCAACGCCTTCTTGAGCTCCGGCTCCGCTTCGGCCATGTTCTCCACCTGCAGCAACGCCCCACCGAGCCACCGGTGGGCCTCCGCGTTGTTCGGCTCGGCCGCCACCGCCTCCCTGGCGGGGGCGATCGCCTCCGCCGGTTTGCGGTCGTTGAGCAGCTCCTTGGCTCTGTCGAGCGCCGAGCGGGTGGGGGCGGCGGCGACGGGAGCGGGCGCTCCGGGGACTGCCTGACCCGCTGCCGGGGCGGCCCCCTCCGCGGGCACCGGCTTGCCCTCCTTCGCGGCCTTCTCGTTCTTGAGACGGGTGAAGGTCGCCACGAACTTGTCGTCGGGCGCCATGATGAAGTCCACGACGCACTTGCCCTTGCTCGCCAGGACGGCGCGGGCCTGCGCGGGCACCAGGACCTTGTGGAGCCCCTGCTGACTCTGACCCACCAGATAGGTATCGTCCGTCACCGTGGTGCCGTCCTGTCTCATCGTGAGCGCGGTGATCTGGACGATCTTGTATCCCTCCAGCTCCGCCTTGATCTCGTATCCGTCCCCCATCGCGGTGTCGAGGAAGTTATGGAAGTACTTCCCCTTCTTGCTGGTCTTGACGGGCTGGGCCATCAGCTTGGTGTCGAGCTTCTGGAACGTGACCTTGACGTTCAGGAGCGGGGCGCCCTGGTCATCGGTGACCGTCCCCTCGCAACGCTCCTCCTGGGCCAAGAGATGGCCGGCGGGCGCCAGCGCCAGGCCGGCCGCAATCACCGGGACGAGGATCAGGATCCTTGCGGCACGCTTGGAGATCATGTCAGCAACCCTCTCGAGGAGCTCCGTGGTGGGCTGGAAACCTTTCTGACTGCTTCGATTATATCCTTTGGATTCAAGAGCCCGCAACATGTGGGCCCGCTCGGAGCCATTGGCCCCATGTGTGGCCCCCGATTGACCCTTCGGGTCCGTCGTATTAACTTCGAGCCTGTTTGCTGGTCCGCCCCTGTCTGGGAGGCGCCATCCTGGAGACCCTTGGAAAGTACCGGATCACAGGGGAGATAGGCCGGGGGGCGATGGGCATCGTCTACCGCGCCTTCGACCCCATCCTCGAGCGCGACGTGGCGCTCAAGACCATGATGTCCTCCTTCACCGTCATGGACGAGGAGAGCCGCAGCCGGTTCTATCGGGAGGCCCGCGCCGCCGGCAAGCTCCGCCATCCCAACATCGTCACGATCTACGACATGGGGGACGACCAGGGGACCCCGTACATCGCGATGGAGCTCCTCGAGGGGATCGACCTTCACCGGAAGATGAAGTCCGAAGGGCCCCTCCCCCCCAGGCAGGCCGTCGAGATCGTGGCGCAAGCGTCCGAAGGGCTCTCCTACGCGCACGGCTTCGGCATCGTCCATCGCGACATAAAACCCGCCAACATCTTCATCACCGGCGAGGGGGCGATCAAGATCCTCGACTTCGGGATCGCGAAGCTGGCGGCCTCCGAGATGACTCGCAGCGGAATGGTGCTCGGCACCGTGGACTACATGTCGCCCGAACAGATCCGCGCGGACCGGGCCATGGACGGCCGCTCCGACCTCTTCAGCCTCGGCGTCATCCTGTATGAGCTGCTCTCCGCGCAGAAGCCCTTCCCCGGAGAGACGCTCACGCAGGTCATGTACAAGATCGTCTACGAGGAGCCGATCGACATCAACTCGCTGCGCACCCTTCCGGCGGCGCTGTCGGCTATCGTGGCCCGGGCGCTGCAGAAGGACCCGGCGGGGCGTTTCCAGTCGGGACTGGAGCTGGCCGCGATGCTGTGGGAGGTCTCCTCGGGCCTGGGCACTCCCTCGGAGAGCGGCCGTCTTGGCGCCGGTTCATTCACTTCGATCAGGCTGGCCGCGGCGCAGCGACTGCTGGACGCCGCCCGCGCCTCGGAAGCCGCGATCATCGTGCGGGAGGTGCTCGAGGCCGAGCCGCAGAACACGGGCGCGCTCGCCCTGTCGGAAATGGTCCAGGCCAGGCTCAAGAGCCAGGTGACCGCGGCCCTCTCCGCCTCGGACCTTCCCGCCCCGCCGACAGCGCCGGGGAGCGGCCCGCCCCCCTCCGGACCCCGTCCCACGGCGAGCCCTCTCGGGCGGACGGCGCCCATCACGACCGGCGGTCCCACGACCGCCCCGCTCATGGCGCGGCCCGATGCGTCGCCCCCCCCGAGCCCGACTCAGCCGCCGCCATCGGCCTCGCGTCTGGCCGCACCGCCTCAGGTGCCTCCAGCGACGTCGTCCTCGCCGACCATCTCCCTGGAGGAACCCGAGGAACTCGGGGAGCCGCTCGAGATCGAGCCCGAGCCGATCGAGCCACGCTCCGATCGCACCGCCAGGCGGGGACCCGCCACCGGGTCCACGACCCGGCCCGCGCGCCGGCGCCCGGCCCCTCCCCCGCCCGCGCGCGCGCGCGTGGAAGCGACGAAAGGCTCGCGCATTCCTCTGATCGCGGCTGGAGTGGCCACGCTGCTCATCGTCGCCACCGGCGGGGTCTACCTCATGTCTCGCGGTGGCGCCACCGAGCCCGTCGCTCCGGCGGCCGAGGAGCCCGCCCCGCGGGAGGCGGAGACGCCCGTTGTCCCCGCGGCCGTGGCCTCGGGATTCCTCGCGGTGGATGCCGCGCCCTGGGCCGAGGTCGGCCAGGTCATCGACGTGGCCACCGGCGAACGGGTCCGTATCGACTCCGACACGACGCCCTGTGTCCTCGCGGTCCCGCCGGGGCGGTACCGGCTCGTGCTGCACCACCCCGAGTTCGGCGATCGCACGGCGCAGGCCGTTGTATCATCTGGTTCCATGACACGTGTTTTTGAGACCATGCCAGGATTCACTGCCCCCTTAACCCCTCAAAGGAGCGACAGATGACTCTGAAGGAAGCACTCAGGCTCGCGTGCGTGGCTATGGCCCTGCTGGTGAGCGGACTCCTCGCGGGTTCACAGGCCTACTCGATTACCGACGAGGAGATCTTCCGCGACTTCCGGTTCAACTTCATCAACCCGGGCGCGCGGTCGCTCGGTCTGGGCGGCGCCTTCGTCCCCATATCGGACGACTCGACGGCCGCCCTATCCAATCCCGCGGGGCTCGTCTGGCTGAAGCGCCCCGAGTTCTTCGAGGAGTTCAGGCTGCAGGCGGTCGAGTCTACGGAGACCCTGGATGAATTCGGGGCCGTCAATGTGGCATCGTCCACCAATCCCAAGAACTCTTTCTCTCCTTCGTTTGTTTCGTACGTCTACCCCGCGGAAAAGTGGGCCGTCGGGATCTCGCGGCAGGACCTCTTCAACGTCGACAACCGCACCACCAGCGTTTTCGGCATAGGCTTCGGGGGGCCGAACGTCCTAGAGTTCACCGGCCTCGGGCAAATCGACACGGAGATTTCGAACTGGAACGTATCGGGTGCCTGGAAGATCAATGACCATATCTCGGTGGGCGGCTCGCTCGTCTACAGCACCATGAAGATGGATGCAGCTGTCGAGAATAGCTTCGTCGATAGCGTCGGGTTCCTCGTGGATGACGGGGATCCGAACACCCCCTGCAACCTCTGTGGCGTGCCCATCGCGTTCTACACCACGCGGATCGACGACACCGAGGCTGACTTGACCTACAACCTCGGAGTCTACTGGAACCTCAACAAGTACGTCACGGCCGCGGCCTCCTATCGGAAGGGCGCCCGCTACCAACTCCGCAACGAGATCGTGACTCATTTCCTGGACCCGAGCGTGACGTTCTTCGACCCACCGGTCTCGGATCCCAACGTCGTCGGCCCCTCGGCGGAAATCACTTTCAACGTTCCGGACAGCTACTCGCTCGGATTCGCATGGCGGCCTCTCGACCGGTTGATCCTCAGCTTGGAAGGCGCCCGAATCGAGTACGAGGATCTGCTGGAGGGGTTCACCTCGGGACTCAATATCCTCACCTTCAAGGACTGTAACGAGGCCCACTGCTCGCCGGCCGGCGAGGAGCACCCCGGAGCCCGTTTCGTCACGGAGGATCGCACGGAGGTACATTTCGGAGCCGAGTACATCTTCACCGTCGGGGCGAATCCTCTCGCCGTGCGCGCCGGGTACTACACCGACCCGGACAACCGTATCCGGGCGGAGTTCGAGGAACACGATCTCACGACTTTGGGGGGGATCTCCACGATTCCGGATGGCACCAGCATATTCGCGCGTGACGAGAGTTTCCCTGCGCGCGACGACGAGTCGCACGTGACGGTCGGAGCCGGGATGGTGATCCAGGAGAGGTTCCAGATCGACGTTGCGCTCGACTTCTCGGACATCGCAGACCAGTATGTTCTCTCGACGATTTACCGGTTCTAGAACCGGCTCGCGACCCGGTCTGGCGGCGCTCTGCCTGATCCTGGCATCGGGCGGGGCGCTTGCCGACTGGATCGACGACTACAAGTCCGGCGTCGCGGCGCTGGATCGCTCGGATTACGACCGGGCGATCCAGTTCCTCAGCAAGGCGGTCAGCGACAAGCCGCGCGAGCGGGCCAGCGCGATCAAAACCACCGGGATGTTCTTCGAGCCCTACCTGCCTCACTACTATCTCGGGCTCGCCTTTTACGGCAGGAAGGAGTACGAGAAGGCGCTGCAGGAGCTGCGCCTCTCGGCGGCCCAGGGAGTCATCACCAAATACGCTGAACAGAACAGCCGCCTGGGGAGCCACCTCAAGCTCTGCGAGCAGCAGATCGCCGCGGCCCCCGCCAAACCGGTCCAGGACGATAGCGAGGCCCGGGCGCTGGCGGCCGCCCGGGAGCGCTCCGCGCAGGTCCTGGAGGCGGCCGGCACCTTCCTGACGCGGCGCGGCGCGGAGCTGACTCCCGAGGAACGAGCCCGCGTCGAAACGGCGATGAGGGATTTGTCGGGGGCCTCCGACTCCACCGCGATCGCCCTGAAGACCGGCGAGCTCAGAGGAGCACTCGAGTCAACCGTCCGCGCCGTCACCGAGAGAGAGGGCCGGCCCCCCCGCAGGGAGCCCGTGGCGTCCCCGCCGCGGGATCGGCCTGCCCGGGAGCTGGGCCGGATGCCACCGGGCACCGCCGGCCGAGCGAACACCGGTGAGCCGGGGCCGCGCGCCGGCGCCGAGCCGGCGCCCGAGACGCCTCAGGTCCCTCCTCGTCCGCCGGCACGACCCGAGCCCCCCGGGCCTTCGCGGGGCGAGACTGCCCCACCCGTGAGCCGCTCCGCCGAGTCGGCCGCGCAGATACGACGTGGCGTGGAGAGCTACTTCAGGGGAGACGACGAAGCCGCGATCACCGCCCTGACCGGAGTCGAGCAGGCCGACGCGGACTTCTACCTCGGCAGCGCGCTCTACCGCAAGTACATCCTGGGGCGCGAGCAGGACTCCTCTCTCAGGGACCAGGCCGCGCGCCACTTCAGGCGCGTCACCCAGCTTGCCCCGGCGTATCGCCCCGACCCGCGCTATTTTTCACCCAAGGTGATCGCGTTTTTCGAGCAGACCTCGGGGCGGCGATGAACCGGGAGACGGGCGGGGCGGCTGGAGGCCGGGCGGCCGACTCCCGCGTCGAGATGACCGAGCTGGTCATGCCGCCGGAGATCAATCCGTTGGGGTCCGTCTTCGGCGGATGGGTCATGGCGTTGATGGACAAGGCCGCCGCGATCGCGGCCACACGTCATTGCCGGGGGCCGGTGGCCACCGCCTCGGTGGACAGCATCGATTTCCTGGCGCCCATGCGACTGGGGGACGTGGTCCGGCTCTCGGCCTACCTCACCCAGGTCTTCCACACGTCCATGGAGCTGGAGGTGGAGGTCCATTCCGAGAACCCCGTGACCGGCGCTCGGGCGAAGACCTGCACCGCCTTCATAACGATGGTGGCGCTCGGGCTCGACGGCAGGCCCGCGAAGGTGCCGCCCCTCCACCTGACCACGCCACAGGAGAAACGGGTGGCCGCGGAGGCGGAGGAAAGAAGAAGGCAGCGGCTGGCGCGTCGGGGCCGGCCCTAGAGACTCTTGACGCTCCTGATGCCCGGGGCCGCGGAGATGAGGGAGAGCAGGCGTGGAAGGGCGGCCCGCGCCGCATCGCACTCGATGAGGACGCTATGCCCGTCGCGCAGACGCCGGTAGCTCCACGCGGACACCACCACCCCTTCCCTGTCGAGAAGCATGCGCAGATCGTCGAGGCGGCTGGCCGGCTCCTCCGCGATGACGCGGACCGACCAGCGGGCCGGCTTGCCGTTGGGCCACACGTGAGCGACGCGCCCGAGCACGACGAGGACTCCGAGAATCAGAATCGCGCTGGTGAATGCGAGCAGGTAGAAACCGCTCCCCAGCGCCAGACCGATCCCGGCCACGGCCCAGGTGGTGGCGGCCGTCGTCAGCCCGGTGACTCCACCGCGCGAGTGGAGGATCGTGCCGGCCCCCAGAAACCCGATCCCCGTGATGACTCCCTGGGCGATCCGGCTTGGATCGGCCGCCGCCACGGCGAAATCGTGCGCCACGCGGATCGACAGGATCATCATGAGGGTGGAGCCGACGCAGATCAGGATGTTGGTCCTCAGACCGGCGGGCTTGTCGGAGGCCTCTCTCTCCAGGCCGATGATGCCCCCCAGCAGGACGGCCAGCGCGAGCCTCAGGCCGTCCTCGGACAGGAATCTCACGAGAGTGTCCATGGCAGCGACAAATCTAGGGTCGGGCCGCGACCGCGGCAATAGCCCTCCGAGGAGGTTCAGCAGTTGAACGCAGACAACCGGCAGGGGCGTCGCACCGGCGTGAAGGTGCAGTTGCCCCCCGAGCGGCTCGATTCCCGCAGGATCTTCTCGCGCGAGGCGCGGAGGCTTTCGGCCGACGAGGTCAGGCTCTGGAACCAGAGGAACCATCCGCTGCTCGAGCAGTATGGGCTCGAGATCGCCTCCGTGATGGTGCTCCCCGTGGCGCGAGCGACCGGGCTCGCCACCGGGACCCCACCCCCCGGCGCCGGTCCGCTCCAGACCGGGATGCGCGACCGGCTCCTGCTCGCGGCGTCGCTGGGCGCGCTCTCGGTATCGATGTCGGGGCGGGGGGACCTGCTCGCGCGCCGGCCCGAGGAGCGCGACGCCGCAAAGAAGTCGATCAAGGAGAATAACGACCGCAACTCGACGGCCGCCATGACCGAGGCGCTCTACGCCCTGTCCGACGCGTCCCCCGACGTGAGCCTGCGGATCGCCATCGGCGAGGGAGCCCGCCTCAAGCCCGGCGAGAAGGGGGGCAACCCGACCCTCTACTCCGGGCAGGTGATCGGCGCCGGAGCGAAGCAGTACGCAATCGCGGTGGACACCGTGGAGGGGACCAGCAAGAGCACGCTGTTCGACCACTCCTGCGGCACGCTCCTTTACATCACCGAGTCGCGGATCCCGGCCGTGCCCGACGTCTACTTCGACAAGTGCCAGATCCGAGGGGTGGACGGGGTGACCGTGGCCGACCCTCTCGAGAAGGTGGTCGAGGCGGTCATGGAGGCTCGTGGCACGCGTGAGGTGAACTTCTTCGCGCTGGACCGGCCGCGCCACCCAATCGACCGGATGCTCTCACTGGGCGCCAACATGAGAATCGACACCGACGGGGATGCCTATCCGGTCATCGCCGCGGGGCTGGAATGGGGGGTCTACCCGGACAACCTGAGGCCGCTCGACGGCGTGTGCGGCAACATTGGTGGCGCGGCCGAGATGATCGCCTCAGCGGCGGGAGGATGGTATCTCGGCGTCCGTTCGAGTGCGCGCTTCTGCGCCTCGAAGATCAGAAGATGGGAGGAGCGGTACGACCTCAGCGCGCAGGACGAGGCGGTGGTCCGCGCGGGCGGGTTCGACCCGTCGCGGGTCTACCGGATCGAGGACCTTGTGCCCGGCATCGCCGGCGCCGACGCCGCCTTCGTGGCGGCGGCGATCTCGGACAACTGGCACATCCCCTGCCTGAACGCCGTCTTCGTGGGGGGCAACTTCGCCACGGTCAGCGCTCTCTTCATCGGCGCGGCCGGCACGGCCGACCTGTACGGGATTGTCTTCTCGTACCGCCAGCCGCTCGAGCGCACCGTGGAGACGATCACGCCGATCCTGACCCGGATCCTGGGGATACCGGCGGCGGAGATACCGGGTGCAGTGCGGGGCGCCTTGTCCTCGCCCGCGGGGGCGCGCCGGCTGCGCCACGAGATGGCGACCTCCTACTACACGCACATCACGGAGCTTCCCGGCGGGCGCATGAGGCTCGACCTGTCCGCCGCCGCGAAGGTGGAGTCCGCCGAGGCGTTGGCCTTCCTGAAGGCCGTCACGGAGGCCGCGCCGGAGTGGTTTGCTGATTAATACTCAGCAGGCAAAAACACAACGACCGGCCCAAGGCGTTCATGATTCAGGCGCCACCTTGAAGCCCCGTAAGGCTGCGGACGATGAAAACGGCGCAGTCGATGGCGCGTTGGACCAGTTCGGGTGGTTCATCTGTTGAGCCGTGGACATCAGAGAATTCACGACGGTAGGCTCCGAGGACGTAGGCCGCGCCATTCACAGCTCGATACTGATTATTCCAGAGGCGTGTGAATTCCTCTGCACCCAGTTCCGTGTGTTCGAGTGGCCCTCTAAACTCGACTTCAAACGCGCGGAGTGACCTAGGAGTGCGTCCGAGTAATGGCTTGGGCCGCGTTGCGGGCGCCGCGGGGTCGGATCCGAGGAAGCGCGACGAAGTCGATGCGGGACATCGTCGAGGAGCGCTGACGATGGAGACGCCCCAGCGCCGCCGCAACCCCCG
>DASXTC010000062.1:0-2192 GCA_036505635.1 Candidatus Polarisedimenticolia bacterium | reverse complement strand
CCGTGGTGGACCTCGAAGTTCATGTGGAAGGCCTCGGCGAGGTGCGCGGCCTTGACGAGGGCGGTGATGCCGCCCTTCACGGCCACGTCGCCGCGCAGGAAATCGGTGGCCTGCGCGGTGATCCAGGGCGCATAGGCGGTGAATCCCCCGGGCGAGTACTCCGTGGCCAGGATCGGGATGGAGAGGTGCTGCTTGAGCTTGACGTAGTTGTAGAGGTCGTCGTCGGCGAGCGGGTCCTCGTACCAGTGGAAGCCGAGGGCCTCGATGGCGCGCCCCACGCGTAGCGCCTCCGGATACTGATACGCCCACGTCGGGTCGAGCATCACCGTGTAGCCGTCGCCCACCGATCGCCGCACGGCCTGGCACACCGCGATGTCGCCGGCCGGGTCCGTGGGCGGGTGAATCTTGTACGCCGTCCAGCCCTCGGCCTTGAAGCGTGCCGCCTCCTCCGCGTACGCCTCCTTCGAGGGCAGCAGGGCGGAGCTGGCGTAGGCGGGGACGCGATCACGGTAGGACCCGAGCAACCGGTGGATGGGCAGCCTGGCCACCTTGCCCGCGATGTCCCAGAGGGCGATGTCCATGGCGCCGATGGCGCGGAAGGTGGTGGTGCGGTTCTTTTGCCAGAGCGCCTGGTAGAGCCGCTCGCGCTCCAGTGCGTCCTGGCCCATCACGACGGGCTTGAGGTGCCGGATGAGCGACTCGGCATCCAGGGTGGCGCTGCGCATGGCCGAGCCCAGGAAGGCGTGGCCCTCCACGCCGTCGTCGGTACGGATGGTCAGCAAGCCGAGCTGGCTCGTGCCGCTGAAGGTGCCGGTGTGGCGCCCGTAGGTGGTGGCGGGAATATCGCTCCAGGCGAACAGCGTGAGGGTCACGTCGGTGATCTTCATGCGCGGTATGATGCGGCATCACGCCGCCGACCGCCAGCCGCTCTGGCTCGGCGCACACACCCAGGAGGGCACCGTGGGCTACCGCATCAATCACATCCATCTGAAGGCGTCCGATCCGAAGAAGACGGCCGACTGGTACGTGAAGGCGTTCGACTTCAAGATCGTCAGCGACACCACCCGCGTCTTCGGCGACCGCTTCATCCGCTGCCAGAGCGCCGATGGGGGCATCGCCGTGAACATCTCGGGGGCGCGCACGGGCGAGACGCTCGGTGCCGGCGACGCCAGCGCTCACCACGGGCTCGAGCACTACGGGTTCGATTCCGCTGATCTCGAGATGGACATCAAGCGGCTGGAAGGGCTGGGGGCCCGACTGCTCGAGGGGCCGATCCAGGTACCCAACGGGCCGCGCATCGCGTTCATGCGGGCCCCCGACGACTGCCGGGTGGAGCTGATCGAGCCGTCGAAGATCGCGGGGGGCTCCGACACCTGCTGTTGCTAGGTCCCCCGGGTGGTGCCACTCGATCCTCGCAGAGCCACTGGCAGCGATGAGCAAGGGACGGCTGGAGGCGTTCAGTGATGGCGTGATCGCGATCCTGATCACCATCATGGTCCTGGAGCTGAAAGTCCCGGAGGGTGCGGACGTGGATGCGCTGCGTCCACTCCTCCCGGTGTTCCTGACCTACGTGCTGAGCTTCGTGTTCCTCGGCATCTACTGGAACAACCATCACCACATGTTCCAGGCGACCCACCAGATCAACGGCCAGATCCTCTGGGCGAATCTTCACCTCCTGTTCTGGCTGTCGCTCATCCCCTTCGTCACCGGCTGGATGGGGGAGAACCACTTTGCTCCACTGCCCACCGCCGTCTACGGCGTGGTGTTGCTGCTGGCCGGCCTGGCCTACGTGCTCCTTCAGCACACGATCATCGCCGCGCAAGGCCCGAACTCGAGGCTGGCGACGGCGGTGGGCAGGGACGTGAAGGGCAAGCTCTCGGCGCTACTGTACGCGGTGGCCATTCCATCGGCCTTCGTCCATCAGTGGATCGCCGATGCTCTCTACGTGGTCGTGGCGCTCATGTGGCTTGTTCCCGATCGGCGCATCGAGTCGAAGCTCGATCACTGAGCCCGGCCGGGACGACCGGGAGCGTCGACGGGCCTCAGCCCAGCTTCAGCGCGATCTCCTCTCCGTTGCCGATGGGAACCGTCACCGCGAACAGCCGGGGGTCCGACTTCACGCGGCGCAGGTAGTCCTGGAGCTCGTGCGCGTGCGAGGTGACGTTGTCGGCGATCAACATCCCGCCCCGTCG
>DASXTC010000061.1:0-19669 GCA_036505635.1 Candidatus Polarisedimenticolia bacterium | reverse complement strand
CCTTCTCTACATCGTGGCGGCGATCGCGGCGGGCGCGGCGCTGGCCTGGCTGTCGGCGCGGTGGCGGCCGTGGGGCGCGGCAATCGGCGGCGCGTGCCTCCTCGTGGCGGGGATCTCCCTCGCGCTGCATCTGCAGGCTGTCCTTTCGGCCGGACACACCTACTCGGCCGGCGAGCAGGCGGCAGGCGCCTGGCTGCGCGAACGCACCGGGGCTGACGACCTGGTGGCCATCCTCCCGAACAGCCCGAGCAGCTACACGGTGCTGGGGCTGGGAGGCCGCCGCCTCGTGCACGGCTGGACCGGACACCTGCTGGACTTCCATCACGACGCCCGGATGCAGGAGCAGGAGGTGCGGGAGATCTTCACGACGTCCGACGCGGGGCGGGCCGCAGCGCTCGCCGCGAAGTACCGGGCCCGCTACATCTACGTGGGGCCCACGGAGCGCGAGGCGCTCGGATCGGGGAGCCTGTCGGGCGATTGCTTCCCTCCGGTCTTCTCCTCGGGCGACGTGGAGCTGCGGGCCTTCAGCTGCGCAGGCGCGCCCGCAGCCTCTCCGGCAGCAGGTCTCTGAGCGCGGCGCGCGCCGACCCCTTCGCGGCGCGCCAGATCTGCCGCGCGGCCGACGAGGGCCTCTCGTCGTAGAGACGCAGGTCGGCCAGCCAGCGCGTCTCCCTGAAGTACCTGCGTTTGTACTCGTACTCGTCGAGGCTGTCCATCCGGGCGAGCCCTTCGCCGATGGCGCGCTCGGCGCAGTGCCACAGCGTGATGTAGGAGACCTCGTGGCCGGTGAAGGCCGGGTCGCGGCCCGCCTGAAAGTCGATCCAGGTGCCGCGGTGAACGAGGCCGAGGCGCGCCGCGACGGGTCGCGCGTCGATCATCAGGAAGATGGCCCTCAGCTTGCCCGCCCCCTTCATGGCCGCGCACAGGCGGCCCATGTAGAGGTCGAAGCCGGGCCGCTCCCAGTAGGTCCCCTTCTCCTCGCCCCAGCGCGCCTGCTGCAGGCGCCTGAGATCGGCCAGCATCGGCTCAAGGGGATCTTCCGCGGCCCGGTCCACGAAGCGCGCCGTCGGGAACTCCTTGAGCAGTGCCGGCAGGTAATTGCGCATCCGCTGGCGCCACCTCTTGTTGGGCACGGCCGCGATGTACTCGTCATGGCTGGAAGGGAGCGGGCTCCAGACGGTGCGGCGGCGCAGGTCGACCGTGGCGCGCAGCCCGCACTCCAGAGCTGCGGCCGTCCAGTGGGAGAAGCCCGGGTCATCCACGGCCACCCGGTTGAGGTTGATGTAGGAGAACTCCCTCGCGCGGCCGGCCAGGTGTCTCGCGACCGCGAGATGCGCCTTGCCTTCCCAGCCCGGCGCCGCGATCAGATCGAGGTAGGAGCCTCCCTGTGGCCCGTCGCTGCCGATGAAGCTGAGGATGCGCGCGCCTCGGTCGAACGCCCCCCGCGCGCCCACCATCAGGGGGGCGATGGCGACGACGCGCTTGTCCGCATCGCGCACCACGATCACGTGGAGGCGGCGGCTCCATTGCACCGCATGGAGCCACGCCTCGGTCCACTCCCAGGTGCGGAAGAGGACCGGCACTGAGGTCTCCGCGTCGAGCCGGCGCCAGTCGTCGCGAAGCGCCTGGACCGCCTCCGGAGTCGTCGCGACCTCCAGCGTGAAGTCAGGGCCTTCTTCGGCCTCGGCCATCGAAGCGCTCCGTAACGTCTTGACGTGACTGGACAGGGGCAGGCGACCTGGCAGGAGCGATTGGTGAGCCGTGCTGGACTCGAACCAGCGACCCTCTGATTAAAAGTCAGATGCTCTACCGCCTGAGCTAACGGCCCACGCTGCCATCCTACTTGACCCGAATGGGTTACGGCAACACCCGCGGCGATTTCCTCAATCGGCTCCCGGCGAGCCGGTCTGGTAGACTTGCGGCGGATGGAGGAAGCCACTGTTTCCGGGCGTCGAGCCCCGCCGCGAATGCCCCTTCTTGTCCTCATCATCGCGGTGGGGGCCATCCTCAGGCTCTACGGTCTCGACAACCAGAGTCTGTGGCGCGATGAGGCCAACACCATCCACTACGCCAGTCGCGAGACCATCGCGGAGACGATCCGTTGGCTGATCTCATCGGACGTCCACCCGCCCCTCTACGACATCCTCTTCCACGGATGGATCGCGCTGTTCGGTGAGTCGATCCATGCGCTACGCGGACTTTCAGCGCTCTTCGGCATCTGCTCCATCTGGCTGATCTACCGGCTCGGTCGCAGCCTGTGCGACGTCAGGGTCGGCCTCCTTGCCGCCACGCTGCAGTCGGTCTCCCTCATGCAGCTCTATTACTCGCAGGAAGCCAGGAGCTACGCGATGCTTTCGGCCCTGGCCATCGCGTCCATGGACGGCTTCGTGAGGTGGCTCCGCGAGCGCAGCCGGCTGACGGCGACCTGCTACACTCTCGCGACCCTCGCCCTCATCTACACCCACACGTTCGGACTCTTCATCCCGTTGGTGCAGAGCGTCTACCTTCTCCTGCGCCTCTCCGTTCGCCGGCTCGGAGGGGAGCCCCGATCCGCGCCGCCCGATGCCGGGCAGACGAAGCGACTCCTGGCCGGCTGGCTGGGGCTGCAGGCGGTGACGCTCCTTCTCTACGCTCCCTGGATCCCCGCGCTCCTGGGACAGGCGCGCTCGGAGGCGAAGGCCTGGATCGCCGAGCCGCTTGCCGGCGCGATCCCGCAGACGCTCCTGATGTTTCTCTCGATCGCCAAGCCACCCTGGTCCTACCCGGCTCCCGACTGGACCAACATGCTGATCGTTTTCATCGGGATGACGCCGCTTCTCGTGGGGGCCTCCATCTACTTCGCGAGACGGTCCCGTGCGGTGACGCCTGAGCCTGAGGGCCCGTCCGGCGTCACCATGCTGGCGCTCACGTGGCTGATCCTGCCGATCGCGACCGCCTGGCTGATCTCGAAGACACCCATGCGGATCTACACGTTCAGGAACCTCATCATCTGCGCGCCCGCGCTCTACATCCTGCTCGCCGCCGGCCTCGCGCGCGTCAGGCCCCTCATCTGCCGCGTGGCCCTCCTGGCGGGCCTCATCTCCTTCTCGTTCGGCAACCTCCCCTGGTACTACGCGTCGATCCACAAAGAGGATTGGAGAGGCGCGGAGCGGTTCATCCAGACGAGCTTCCGGGATACGGATCAGCTCGTGCTGGTGGAGAAAGGCCCGCGAAGCTGGCTCCCCTCCACCTACTACCTGAATCTGGCCGGGCTCGCATCCAGGTATCCGGTCACCGTCGACCTGGAGAGGGAGGATCCGGTGGGGGAGCGGATCTGGACCCTTGGATTCCGGCCCAAGGCCTACGACAAGAGGTTGCTGGAGCGCGGCTACCGGCCGCTTGCGACCCGTGAGTTCTACGATGGAGTCACGGTCGTCCTGTACGGGCGGCGGGACTCCTGACGGAGTCGTTGCATGCGCACGCCCCTGCCCCTACAATGACCTGGACTCCGACCCGGCTGGAAAAGGAGGTAGTGATGAGGCACCCGATCGTCGTCGCCGCCGCGCTTGCCATCCTCATGCCCCTGCCGGCCGCGGCCGCCGCGGGCAAACCAGAACGCCCCGAGATGAAGCTGAGAGTCTCGACGCATCACGGCTACCTGCCACTCTCCCTCTCCCTGGAAGGCATGGTCACGGGCACCGAGCCCGCGGGTATCCAGGAGTGCCTCCTCACGGTCGAGTGGAGCTACACGACGCCGGGCGGGCAGCGGCTCAACTCCAAGACCGAGTCCCCGTGCGTCGACACGCCGGCCGAGGCCCGCGTCCCGGAGTCCTTCAAGAAGAGCGTCACCCTCAAGGAGGCGGGCACCTACAGCTACCGGATCGTCCTGGTCGGCAAGGAGGGCAAACGCTTCGCCTCCACCAGCCAGGAGGTGCAGGTGATCAAGTCACCGCTCGAGGTGGGCGCCGCGGCGACGCGCACCGACGGGCGCCCCTGACGCTTCAGGGCAGCACGCCCGTCTCGAGCCATCGCCTCACCGCCTCGGCCGCGATCTGATGACCCCGTCCGGTCCAGTGGAAGTCCTGGGCGAGGTAGAGCTCCTCGCGATCCCTTCCATCGAAGGAATCGATCAGGTCGAGACACGGAGTGGCCGACCGGTCGCACCAGGCCCTCGCCATCTCCGCGGGCGCCCGGCGGGAATAGAGCGCGGGCTCGAGCTCCAGCCAGCCGAGCCATCCGCGCCACGCCTCCTCGGAGGTCTGCCACGGGGCCGGCACGATCAGCACCGCGAGGCGCGCGCCATCGGCCGAGACGATCCGCTTGAGCTCGTCGAGCACCCCGTAGGCGCGCGTCCACTCCGGCGGGACAGGCGCCCCGGGCTCGCGGGCGCGAAAGACGGGAAGATACGGGATCTCGGGGGGCCGTCGCCCCGCCCCCGCCGTGGAGCCCCGCAGCCCATGCCGCGCCAGATCGTCGAGCCGGGACCTCACCAGCACGTAGAGCACCGAGTGGCTCCTCAGCCAGGATGAGAGCGTGCCCCGAACCCCGCCGGGAGCGTCCCTCAGGTCCCGCGCCAGCGCGTCGGCGTTGCGGTGGTATTCGATCGGCAGACCGTCCGGCCCTTCCACGACGTCGTAGGCGCGATCCCGGATCAGGTCATTGATGAAGAAGGCGAGCAGGACCAGGTCGGGCTGCCACGCGCGTCCCCTCGCCTTGTAGTAGAGGTACTCCTGATCGAGGTTCCAGGCGCGCACCCCGGCGTTGATGAACTCGACGCCGGGCATCAGCGATGCGAGACGTCTGGGCATCGATTCCTCCATCTCGACGCCGTCTCCGTACATGAAGGAGTCGCCCAGAACCAGCACGCGTTTCGTCGCCGGGAGCTTTCGCGCGGGATGCGGGACGTCCCTCAGCCCTTGCTCGTTGATCGTGTCCCGGATGACGTAGGCGCCCCCCTTCACGCTGATTCGCGTGGCGCCGGGCTTGAGGCTGAATCCAACGGGTGGGTCGTCCAGGTCGAACACGGAGCCGACCTCGAGCCACTCGCCGTCGCGCACGATGCGGTGCGCCTGGAAGCGCAGCACGACTTCGGCCAGCGCGACCGTGAAGGCGCACGAGAGGGTGACCAGGGTCACGTTGCGAAGCAGGCTCCGGATCACGGGGCCGGGGCCTCGCGCTTCTTCAGCACGAGGTACCTGTCGTCCTTCCAGCCCCGGCTGTCGGGCCTCATGGCGAAGGCCTCGGCGAAAACCATCGTGTCGCCGAACCTCTCCAGCAACGCGTTCTGCATCGCGTCCATCGCCGCGCCGGCGGGGAGCGGCTCGCCAACCGTAAGCTCGAGGGCGCGCACCGCTCGAACGAGGAACCACTCCGGCTTCTGGTCGGCGCACCATTGGACGATTCGTTGCATCGTCTCGCGGTCCTTGCCGATCCGTATCTCCCGGAAGTCCCCTTCGGCCCATTGCACGATCTTCGCGACCTGGGGAGTCACGAGCCCGTGCTGGTCGATGATGTGCATCCCAGAGGCGTAGGCGACCGCGCCCACCTCGTAGGCGAGCAGCCGATCGCCGGGGCGGGCCTTGTCGTGCAGCCACCGGCCGATCCGCTCGTACACCTCGGCGTCCATGGCGGTGTTGACGGTCCCCTCCCCGTGACGGCTCAGGTACTCGGCGGTCTGGACGGTGGACCAGACGCACCAGAGCGAGACCGCGGCGAAGGCCGTCAGCGTGGCCGCCCGGCCGGCAGCTCCGGGGTGAGGCCTGTCGAGACGCTGCCTCACCGCGTCGGCCCCGACCGCGGCCAGGAACAGGAGAGGGGCGAAGAAGGGAAACCCGAAGCGGCTGCCGAGCATCCAGTCCGAACGGGCGTAGACGACGAAGGTGAAGCCCGCGACGGCCACCAGCGCCGCCGGCCAGACCCCGGGCACCGACCCCGCAAGGGCCAGAGCCGCCAGCGCCAGCAACACCGCCGCCGTGCCGCCCGACTCGTTGAGGGCGGGCATCAGGTTGTCCTCGACGCTACGAAACAGCTTGAAGGCGGCGAAGCCCGGATGTCCCACGGCAAACTCACGGATGATCGGAGACGGCTTCGCGACGAACGTGTTGGGCACGATGGCGCCGTAGTAGCCGGTCCGCCACGCCAGGTGGCCCGCGATGACGAGCCACGCGAGGGCCACGGCGACGCGAAGCGCCCGCGTGCGATAGAGCGCCAGCCAGCACAGCGTGAGCACGACGGCGGCCAGCCCCCCTTCCGGTCGCATCAGGGTCAGGCCGATCAGCCCGGCTCCGGCCAGCCAGGCCCGCGCCCTTTCAGAGCCGGCGACGGCGGGCATGAGCGCCGCGATGGCGACGGCGAGCGCGAACCAGACCGTCTCCATCCCGGAGACGGAGTAGACGTGGAGGGTCGGCGTCGTGGCCAGCACGAGGGCTGCGAGCCCGGCGAGGGTGGGATCGCATCCGGCGCGACGCAGCGCGGCCGGCAGCAACGCCACCAGCGCCAGCGCCGCGCCGAGCCCGAGGAGCTTGGAGACCAGGACCGGGTTCGCGCCGATCCAGGCCGCGCCGGCAAGCAGGAACATCCACGCGGGCGAGGAGTACCCCTCGACCCTCTCGCCGGCGTTGAAGACGGCGCCCTGTCCCAGCGCCGTGTTCTGGGCGTAGCGATAAGTGATGTAGGAGTCGTCCACGGTGTAGGGCCACCAGAGGACCCCCCACAGGAGCACCGTGGCGAGGGCGATCACCGGCAGCCACGATGACGTTCGCGGCATAGGCTCGCGATTCTAGTCCGGTCCGGCGGGATGGGTCAATCCACGCGCCGCGGAGCGCATGTTAGGATGGAACAGCCATGCGCTTCTTCCGGATCGAGCGCGGCGATCGGATCTGGATCGCGCTCCTCATCGGCATCAACCTCATCGTCCTCCTCAACGCGCTGCTGCATGACCCGCGCGTCGGATACGACGCGCCCGAGCATCTCAGGTACGTCGAGACGCTTTCCCGGTTCAGGCTGCCGATGCGTTCCGACACCCTCGAGTTCTTCTCTCCGCCGCTCCCCTATCTCGCGCCCGCGCTGCTGCGCGCGAGCGGCGCCTTCACCTTGTGGGGCGCGGCCAAAGCGGCGCAGCTTCTCAACGTCCTCTTCTCGGTGGCGCTGACCCTCTACCTCGTGAAGATCTGCGACCGCCTCCGTCCTGGGGACCCCCGTCTCAAGGCGGCCTCGCTGATGTGTCTCGGGATGCTGCCGGTCTACTACAAGACCTTCGCCTTCGTCCGGGGCGAGCCTCTGCTGGCCTGTCTTTCCGTGCTCCTGGCGCACCGTGCGCTGGCTCTCCTGCTGGACGAGGGCCCGGTCCTCCGCGGAGCCGTGCCCCTCGGCCTCATCCTCGGCCTGATCGCGCTCACCAGGCAGTGGGGCTTCTTCCTCTTCGGGGCGCTCTCGGGCTTCGCGGCGCTTCTGATCCTGTCTCGGCGGGGGTTCTGGAGGCGGGCCGTCCCGGTCATCGCGGCCAGCTTCCTGATCGCGGGGATGGTGGGCGGGTGGTTCTATCTCCACCTCCGGGAGACGACCGGCTCCATGCGTGCCTTCAACCGACCCGCCTCGTCCCGGTTCTCGACGGCGAACCTTCCGGCGGAGTTCTACTTCGACCTGGGGCTCGACAAGGTCTTCGTCGATCCGGTGCGGCCGCTGCTCGGAAACAGGATCCTTCCGATCCTCTACTCGGAAATGTGGGGAGATTACTGGACGACCTTCGTGCTGCGTGGCACCGACACACGCGACGGCAACGTTCTGTCCGGCGGCGAGCTCTACGAGGCCCTCTCTCGCGACCCCGTGCCGGCGTGGCTGGAAACCAACCGGTGGTCGATCGCCCCCTACCTGGGCAGGGTCAACATGGTCTCGCTGGCCCCGACGGCGCTGCTCATGACGGGGCTGACCTTCGGCGCCGCGAGCCTTCTGGGAAACCTGTCGCGACGAGCTGGCCCGCAACCGGGCGGCGAGGGCCGGAGCGACCAGATGGCGATCCGGTCTCTGCTCTTCATGATGGTCGCCGCCACGGCGCTCGGCTACGGATGGTTCCTCATCATGTATCCCAGGCCCGACACCATCAAGGCATCCTACGTGCTGCAGGCCTTCCCGGCGCTTGCGATTCTGGGCGGCGACTTCCTCCAGCAGGTCAGGCAACGATCGGTGACGGTTTACCGGGCGCTCATCGGCGCCACGGGTCTGGCGCTTCTCCACAACGCGCCGGTGCTCCTGACGCGCTACTGGACGATGTGGTGACGGGAAGGGCCGGCGGGGGGCCGGCGGGCGCGGTCAATCGAGCTTCAGCTTCAGGATGACCGGCTCGGCGAGCCGGTTCATCGGATAGATCGTCCCGTCCGCGGCGAACCGACTCCACTGGCTGTTTCCCACGTAGAAGAGCTCCTTGCCCGCGATCGTCCCGAGGGTCGGCTCGTCGAAGATGGGGTTGTTCATCTCGAGGATCGTCCCGCCGATGATCCGATCCAGGGCGGAGCTCATCGCGAGGCGCGTGACACGGTGCGGGTTGATCCCGTTCTGGATCGCGATCAGGCTCCCGCCATGGAGGATCAACCCGTCGACGCCCAGCAGCGGGATTCCGGCCGGGGCGGTCAGGGGGTCCGCCCGGCGAGCGGCCAGGTCGACGACGAAGATTGTCGTCGCGTAATCGGCCACGAAGGCTCTTTTCTCGTCAGGCGAGAGCGCGATCCCCTGCGGCGACTTGAGCCGGCCGGCCTCGACGAGAACCACGAAGTCCTCGGCCCCGGCGCCCAGCAGGAGGATCTCTCCCGACTCCGAATCCGAGACGTATACATCGCCTCCCGAGCCGAGCGCCAGGTCGTTGCAGTTGTGCCCGGGCATTCCGGCGCCCAGCGGGTACCTTCTGACGAAGGTTCCTGCTTTCAAATCATACTTGAAGAGAGCCGCGCGCCCCTTTTCCTCATCGGTGGCTCCCTCCATCTGGGGCATCCCCGTGCTGCACGCCCACAGGAGGCGCCGCACGGGGTCCACCTTCAGGCCGAGGACCGCCCCGAGCCCGTCCTGCCTCGGCGCCGTGAAGTCCTTCGTCCTGCCCTTCCTGTTGGAGCGAAGGATCTTTCTCTTGTGGACGCTGCTGATGAAGAACTCCGCCTCGACCGGGTCGTAGGCGATCCCTTCGGTGATGAGGTCCTTCTCGGTGAGGTGAAAGGCCGTCGTGCTGTGGTTGATCGGGTCCCTGACCGCTCTCATGGAGGCGGCGAGAGCCTGGAACTCGGGCGTCTGCCTCATCGAATCGAAGTCCGTATTGCCCGCCAGATCCTGATAGACCTTCATCTCGATGACACGTTTGAGATCGGCCAGCGCCTCGTCCTTGTTGCCCACGAGCGCCGAGGCGCAGGCGAGGCGGTACCGTATCGCCGGATGGTCCGGGTCCAGCTCGACCGCCTTCTGGAGGCTGTCGAGATAGCCGATGTAGTCCTTGCGCTGATAGGCGCCCATCCCCTGCTGGTAATAGGCGATAGCCCGCTGGCGCGGGTCCTCCTGGACGACGGCTGGCTCCTGAGAGGGGGCGGGCTCCTGTGCGGAGACGTGGAGCGCCCCGGCGGACAGCACGACGACGATCGAGATGGCGATCAAGGGAACATCAGATCTCATCCGGTACCTCCCGACCTCGTCGTGAATCGTATCACGTATGCGCCGCGACGTCGGCGCCGCCGGCGAGGAGGAATCAACCGGTACCGTGGTACAATCCGGCGCCCGCGACAGCGGACCGTGGCCTTTGCCGAGCAACCGGGCCGCGCCATCCAGACGGAGGAGATCCATGCCCGATCTGCAGGCGGGTTCCGTGATGCTCGCCTTTCTGATGACCGCCTTCGTGACGGCCGCTGCGGCCTCGCCTACCGCGGACGCCGCGTTCGCAAAGGAGGCCGCCTCGGCGCGCCAGGCCCTGCGGGCCAGGCACGGCGAGCGGGAATCGGCCCGCATCGATCGCGGGATCGCCCAGGTGCTTCGCTACTGGCGCCCATCGGACGGCGACGCGGCCTCGTTCGGAGAGTTCGCGCGCGCCGAGTTCCTGCCCGAGGGATCCGATCTCGACGCGACCTTCGCGCGCCTCGAGTTCGCCCTGGAGAGGATCGGCGGCTACTTCACCTCGATGGAGCGGGATCTGCGCAGGCAGGTCGACCTCGATCTGGGGCCGATCCTCCCGATCGACGAACGGCTCGCCGCATGGTCCGCGAGGGCCCACGTCGGCGACGACCTGTTCGACAACAAGGTCGCCTTCGTGGCGCTGCTGAATTTCCCCCTCTCGACGCTCCAGGAGCGCCTGAGCGACGGCCTCTCCTGGTCGCGCCGCCGGTGGGCCGAGACGCGGCTGGCCCAGGGCTTCTCCACCCGCGTGCCCGCCGAGGTCAACCAGAAGATCTCCCGGGCCTTCTCCTCGGCAGACACGTACATCAGCACCTACAACATCGTCATGCACCACCTTCTCGACGACCAGGGCCGCAGACTTTTTCCCGAGAAGCTCCGTCTGATCACACATTGGGGCCTGCGCGACGAGCTCAAGGCCCATTACGCCGACCCTGACGGCGTCGCGAAGCAACGGATGATCCAGAAGGTGATGGAGCGGATCGTCAGGCAGGAGATCCCGGCCGCCGTCATCGACAATCCCCTGCTCGACTGGGCCCCCTTCGCAAACAAGGTCACCGCCTCCGGCGTCAAGGACCTGCAGCCCAGGGATGCGGCCATGAGCGCCGAGCCCAGGGTGGATCGGGAGCCCGACGAGAGGTACCGGCAGTGGCTGGGCATCTTCCAGGCCGTGAGGGAGGCCGACCCTTACCACCCGGACAACCCGACCTTCATCGACCGGCGCTTCAACGTGGACCGGGAGATCCCGGAGCCGGCGGTCAAGGCCCTCTTCGAGTCGATCCTCCGGTCGCCCCTGGCGCCGCGCGTCGGGCGCCTCATCGAGAAGCGCCTCGGCCGGAAGCTCGAGCCTTTCGACATCTGGTACGTGGGGTTCAAGCCGCGCGGCCGCTACACGGAAGCCGAGCTGGACGCCGCCACCAGGAAGCGGTACCCCACTCCGGCGGCCTACGCGGCCGACATCCCGCGCCTGCTGCGCGACCTGGGCTTTTCCCTGGAGCAAAGCTCGCTCCTGGCGGACCACATCGAGGTCGATCCCTCCCGGGGCGCGGGTCATGCGCTGGGGGCCACCCGCCGCGACGACAAGGCGCACCTGCGCACCCGCGTCGGACCGGACGGCATGGACTACAAGGGATACAACATCGCGGTGCACGAGATGGGGCACAACGTCGAGCAGGTCTTCTCGGTCACCGGCATCGACCACACGCTGCTCCAGGGGGTCCCCAACACGGCCTTCACCGAGGCGCTCGCCTTCGTCTTTCAGGGACGCGACCTCGAGCTTCTGGGCCTTTCCGGCCCGGATCCCTCGGCCGGGCGGATGAGGGCGCTCGAGGAGTTCTGGGCCACGCGCGAGATCGCGGGCGTGGGCCTCACCGACATGGCCGCGTGGCGGTGGCTCTACGATCATCCGCAGGCCACTCCCGCGCAGTTTCGCGAGGCGGTCGTCTCCATCGCGGGCGACATCTGGAACCGCTACTACTCCGGTCTGCTCGGCGCGAAGGATCTGCCGATCCTCGCCATCTACTCGCACATGATCGACGCGGGACTCTACACGCCCGACTACCCGCTCGGGCATCTCATCGCGTTCCAGATCGAGGACCACTTCCGAAAGGCCAAGCCCATGGGAGCCGAGTTCGAGAGGATCTGCAAGCTCGGCTCGATCACGCCGGACGCCTGGATGCGGCAGGGAGTCGGCGGCCCCCTTTCCGCCGAGCCGCTGCTGGCGGCGGCCGCCGCGGCCCTTGATGAGGAGGAGAGAAAATGAGATTGAGTCGATCGAGGCACGGGGACGGCCGCCTGCTTGCGGTCGCGTTCGCGCTGGCCCTCGTGGCGCCGTCCGGCGGCGAGGCACCGCGCGCGGCCGAGCCGGAGAGTCCGCCCCCTTCGGCCGACACGGCCAAGGCGGCCCTGGAGAAGTCGGCGCGGCACGGCGAGTGGGTGGACATCAAGGGAGTGCGGGCGTGGGTGGTCTATCCGGAGCGCAAGGAGAAGGCGCCCGTCGTGCTGGTGGTCCACGAGATCTTCGGGCTGAGCGAGTGGATCCGGTCGGTGGCCGATCAGCTCGCCAAGGAAGGCTTCATCGCGGTGGCGCCCGACCTCGTGTCGGGGCATGCTCCCGGCGGTGGAGGGACCGAGGCGACAGCCGGCCGCGACGAGGTCGTGAAGCTGGTGAGCGGTCTTCCTTCCGGCGAGGTCATCGAGCGCCTCAACGCCGTGAGAGACCACGCGATGCGCCTGCCGGCCTCGAGCGGCAAGACGGCGGTCATCGGATTCTGCTGGGGCGGGGCGACCAGCTTCTCATACGCCGCGGCGCAGCCGGACCTGAGGGCCGCGGTGGTCTATTACGGCACCTCGCCGTCCGCCCCTGAGGCGTTCGCCTCGATCGAGGCCCCGGTCCTCGGCCTCTATGGCGGCGACGACGCGCGCGTCAACGCCACCATCGACGCGGCCGACGCTCAGATGAAGAAGCTCGGCAAGACCTACGAGCACGAGATCTACCCGGGGGCGGGCCACGGTTTCCTGCGGGCTCAGGATGGCCGTGACGGGGCGAACCTCCGGGCGGCCACCGCCGCCTGGTCGCGCACCATCGCTTTCCTGCGGCGTCAGCTCGAGTAGAACGCGGCGGCGAAGCCGGAGAGCCGGCTGCGCGGCTCACCGCGGAGCACGTGCCGCCTCACTGTTTTCCGGCGGCGGCCCGCACGTTGCGTGCGCGCGGTCCCTTCGGATCGTTTTCCTCGTCGAAGTCGACGTTCTGGCCCTGCTCCAGGTTGTCGAACTCGACGGTCCGGCACTCGCTGCGGTGGAAGAAAACCTCCTTGCCCTCGCCCGTGCGGATGAACCCGAATCCGCGGTCCTTCATCACCTTCTTGATCGTGCCACTTGCCATTGGCAGCGCCTCATCCTCGACGAATGGTGCATCCGAATCCCTTTGGGCCCGGCCCGTTCACCGTATGCGGAGCCGGCGTCCCGCTGAGACGGCCGGCGAATGCGACGTCCGACGGCTCTATTCCGCATCCTCCAGCCACGCGGAGAGCTTGGAGACCGGCCTGACGATGCTCCCTTCAGGAGTCGGCCCCACCGAGACAAGGTCGATGTCGCACTCGATGAGGTCCTCGATCGTCTTGACGTAGTCGAGGGCCGGCCCGGGCAGGGCTTCGACGGTGCGGCACTCCGTGGTGTCGTTCTTCCACCCGGCGACCTTGGTGTAGACCGGCGTGCAGTCAGAGAGGATCCAGGGCTCGACGGGAAACTCCTTGATGACGGAGCCGCCATGCCGGTAGGCCGTGCAGATCTGGAGCTCGTCGAAGCCGTCCAGCACGTCCAGCAGGGTCAACGCGGCGCAATCCATGCCGTTGATCCGGGCCGCGTAGCGCGCCGCCACCGCGTCGAACCACCCGCACCGGCGCGGACGCCCGGTCACCGTCCCGTACTCGTGCCCGCGCTCGCGCAGGCGCTCGCCAGGCGCACCGGTCTGTTCCGTGGGAAAGGGTCCCTCCCCCACGCGCGTGGAGTAGGCCTTGAAGACCCCCATCACGCCGTCGATCTGCGTGGGGCTGACTCCCAGCCCCGTACAGGCTCCCCCGGCCGTCGAGCTGGATGATGTCACGTAGGGATAGGAACCATGATCGATGTCGAGCATGGTCCCCTGGGCCCCCTCGAACAGCACGCTGGAGCCGGCCCGGATCCGGTCGCCAAGCAGTCGGACCGTGTCGGTGACGAAGGGCTTGAGGGCCTCCGCGTGTGAGGCGCAGGCCGAGACGAGGCGCGCGATCTCGGCGCCGGCGGCGCCCGAGGGAGATCCGCCGAGCCTCTCGCCCCCCTCGAACAAAGCCACGGCGTCCGACAGCCTGGCCGCCAGCGTCCCGGGATCGTACAGATCGATGATGCGGATTCCGGTCCGCGTGATCTTGGCGGCATACGCGGGCCCGACTCCGCGTCGGGTCGTCCCGATCTTGCGGCCCGTGTCCGACTCCTCCCGCCTGGTCTCCCACTCGATGTAGGGAGGCAGGATGACGTGCGCGCGGTTGCTGATCCAGAATCGACTCTTGAGCGACACACCCGCGCCGGTCAGGAACCCGATCTCCTCGAGCAACGCGGCGGGATCCACGACCACGCCGTTCCCAATGATGCAGGAGACCGCGGGGGTCAGGATCCCCGACGGGATGTGGCGCAGCGCGTATTTTCTGTCGCCTCGCCGGACCGTGTGGCCGGCGTTGGGCCCGCCGGAGTATCGTCCGACGATGTCGAAGTGGGGCGTGAGCAGATCGACGACCTTGCCTTTCCCTTCGTCCCCCCACTGACCGCCGATCAATACGATATTAGCCATCATCCCCACCCGCCCGAGGCTCTCACCTCAGGCCATCCAACCAGCCGCGGAGTATATCACAGGCGGTATCGGCGGCCGTCCGATGTGACCCGCCGGAGCCATGTGGTAGGATGCCTCAGGCTCTTACGGCACGCTTCTCCCGGCCTCTATGACGACCATTCAAATCGGCACCGACCCTCTCACATTCGATGCCCTGGCCCTGGCGGCGAGCGGCGGCGCGCGTTTCGAGCTGGAGGCCGGCGCGCGCGGGCGGGTGGCCTCCTGTCGCGCGGCCTTCGAGGCGCTGCTCGCGCGCGGCGAGCCGATTTACGGCGCCAACACGGGGTTCGGCCTGCTCAGCGATGTCCGGATCTCCGACCGCGACGTCGAGCTGCTTCAGGAGAACCTGATCCGCAGCCACTGCTCGGGGACGGGGGAGCCGCTCACGGTTCCCGTCGTGCGGGTCATGATGGTGCTGCGGGCGGCGGTCCTCGCCCAGGGGCACTCCGCCGTCCGCGTGGAGCTGATCGATTCGCTCCTCTCCCTTCTCAACGCGGACGTCATCCCGTACATCCCGTCGCGCGGGTCGGTGGGGGCCAGCGGCGATCTCGCGCCTCTGGCGCACCTGAGCCTGACCTTGATGGGCGAGGGGGATGTCTTCTCCCGCGGACAGCGTCAGCCGGCGGCACCGGCCATGGATCGGGCCGGGATCAAGCCGTTGCGGCTCGCGAGCCGCGAGGGGCTCGCGCTGGTCAATGGCACGCAGGCGATGACAGCGTCGGGCGCGGTCTCGCTCCTTCAGGCCGAGTCCCTGATGACCCAGGCCGACGTGGCCGGCGCCATGACCCTCGACGCGCTGCTGGGAAGCGGCCGCCCCTTCGACGAGCGGCTCGCCCGGCTTCGGCGTCACCCCGGACACGCGGCGTGCGCGGCGAACATGCGCCGGCTGCTGGCGGGAAGCGGGCTGATGGAATCGCATCGGGCGTGCGGCAAGGTCCAGGACTCCTACTCGCTTCGTTGCATCCCCCAGGTCCACGGCGCCGCGCGCGACGCGCTCGGGTATGTCCGGAGCGTGCTCGAGATCGAGATGAACGCCGTGACCGACAACCCGATCTTCTTCCCCGAGAATGGAGAGGCGCTGCCCGGGGGCAACTTTCACGGCGCGCCCGTCGCCCAGGCGATGGACCTGATGTGCATCGCGGCCACCGACGCCGCCTCGATCTCGGAGCGCAGGACCGACCGGCTCGTCAATCCCGCCATGAGCGGTCTGCCGGCCTTCCTTGCCCGGAGCCCCGGCCTGGAGTCGGGCCTGATGATGGCGCAGATCACCTCGGCCGCGCTCGTGTCGGAGTGCAAGGGACTCTCGCATCCGGCCAGCGTCGACTCGATCCCCACGGGAGCGGGCAAGGAGGACCACGTGTCGATGGGCGTGGGGGCCGCGCTGAAGGCGGCCCGCGTCGTGGAGAACCTCGAGGCGGTGCTGGCCATCGAGCTGATGACCGCCGCCGCGGCGCTGGATCTGCGCCGCCCGCTGAAGAGCTCCCCCGCGCTCGAAGCGGTGCACCAGGCGGCGCGCGCCAGGGTTCCCGAGCTGACGTCCGACCGCGTGCTGTCGGGGGATATCGAGGCGATGCGAGTCATGATGCGGGAAGGAGCGTTCCGGCGCGCCGCCGAATCGATCACGGGGGCGCTGTCATGAAGCAGACGGCCTCGAGACAGATAAGGGCGCCGCGCGGCACGGAGCTGTCGTGCAGGGGATGGGGGCAGGAGGCCGCGCTGCGGATGCTCATGAACAACCTCGACCCGGACGTGGCCGAGAACCCCGACCAGCTCATCGTTTACGGCGGGTCGGGCAAAGCCGCGCGCAACTGGGAGTGCTACGAGGCGATTGTCCGCTCGCTTCGCTCCCTGGCCGACGACGAAACGCTGCTCGTCCAGTCGGGAAAGCCGACCGGCATCTTCACGACGCACCCGGGCGCGCCGCGAGTCCTGATCTCCAACGCGATGCTGGTGCCGGCCTGGGCCACCTGGGAGCACTTCCGCGATCTCGAAGCGCAGGGACTCATGATGTACGGGCAGATGACCGCCGGCTCATGGATCTACATCGGCACGCAGGGGATCCTGCAGGGGACCTACGAGACGTTCGCCCAGGCGGCGCGACGGCACTTCGGGGGGACCCTCAAGGGGCGCCTCATCCTGACGGCGGGCCTCGGAGGGATGGGAGGCGCCCAGCCTCTGGCCGGCACGATGAACGAGGCGGTGGTCCTCGCGGTGGAGGTGGACCGCGCGCGCATCGAGCGCAGGCTGGCCACGCGCTACTGCGACCGGATGGAGACCGATCTGGACGCGGCTCTCGGTCTCGCGCAGGGCGCACGCGCGCGCGGCGAGTCGATCTCCGTCGCGCTTCTGGGAAACGCGGCCGAGGTCTACACTGAGATGGCGCGCCGCGGCATCGCCCCCGACCTCGTGACCGATCAGACGAGCGCCCACGATAACCTCAACGGCTACGTCCCCCACGGCATCCCGTACAATGAGGCGCTCGCACTGCGCCGCGCCGAGCCGGCGCGCTACGTCGAGATGGCGATGCGCTCGATGGCCGACCAGGTGCGGGCGATGCTCGCCTTCGAAAAGCTCGGGTCGATCGTCTTCGACTACGGCAACAACATCCGCGGCCAGGCAAAGGCCGCCGGCGTGGAGAACGCCTTCGACTTCCCCGGATTCGTGCCGGCCTACATCCGGCCGCAGTTCTGTGAGGGCCGGGGCCCCTTCAGGTGGGCCGCGCTGTCGGGCGACCCTCAGGATATCCACCGCACCGACGAGGCGATCCTCGAGACCTTCCCGGACAACGAACCCCTGTGCCGCTGGATACGCATGGCCCGCGAGCGCGTGAAGTTCCAGGGGCTCCCGGCGCGGATCTGCTGGCTCGGATACGGGGAGCGCGATCGTTTCGGGCTGATCATCAACGACCTGGTGGCGCGCGGGGAGATCAAGGCGCCGATCGTGATCGGCCGCGATCACCTGGATTCCGGCTCGGTGGCCTCGCCCAACCGCGAGACCGAGGCGATGCGCGACGGCAGCGACGCCGTGGCCGACTGGCCAATCCTCAACGCGCTGCTCAACGCCTCGGCGGGCGCCACGTGGGTCTCGGTGCACCACGGCGGCGGCGTGGGCATCGGACTGTCGATCCACGCGGGGATGGTGGTGGTGGCGGACGGCACCGAGGACGCGGGGCGACGGCTCAAGCGCGTGCTGACCGCCGACCCGGGAACCGGAGTGATGCGCCACGCCGACGCCGGTTACCCCGACGCGATCCGCTGCGCGAGGGAGCGGGGCGTGAAGATCCCGATGCTCCCCGCGCGGGATGAGCCTCGATCATGATCGATGCGGTCGCGGGCCGGCCCCGGCACTACGTGCCCCGCGTCGCGATCGAGGCGGAGCTATTGGACGGGGCCCGCACGGGGACGGCGCGGCTCCAGGTGATCGAGGCTCCCCGCGGAGCCGGCAAGAGCGCCCTGCTGCGTCAGGTCGCCAGCCAGCTTGCGGCGCGCCAGACGATCGTGCCCCTGCTGGACCTGGAGCGGCTCTGCACCACGCCCGCCGCCTTCGCTACGGGATTCACGTCCGGCATTCTGCGAGCCGTGAGCGCCAGCCTCGATTCCACCGCGCTTCCCCGCTCAGCGCGGATCCTCTCCTCCCTCAACGAGGAAGCCGTGCGGCGGCGCCCCGATCCCGCCCGGCTGCTCCATCTCGCTCTCTCCTATCCCGAGGCCGTTGCCAGCGAGGCCAACCGTCCGCTGGCCCTCCTGCTGGATGAGGCGGCGGAGATCGCCAGGCTCTCCCGCCACTCGGGGCTGCGCGACTGCCTGAGGATCGTGGCCGAGCACCTCGGGGGCGGATCGCTCACCGTGATCGCCACCGTCTCGCCCGCCTCGCGGCCCGCACCGCTTCTCGATCTGTTCGACAAGGAAGCCGGCGGGGCGATGCGCAGGCTGAGGCTCCCCCCGCTCGACGAGCGCGAGTTGTCGGCGCTGCTCTCGATCCGGGGATGTCCCGCGGCTCCGCGCGGGTCGGCGGGTGGAAGCGAGGCCGGATCCGAGATCTCACTCTGGATGAACGCCACCAACGGCCACCCGCTCTACGCCGAGATTCTGGCCCGACGCGTGGCGGCCGGAGAGGACCTCGCATCGGCGCTCGCCGCGGAGCTGTATCCCCCGCTCGGCGCGCTTCATCAGGAGTGCCGCTTCGACTACCACCTGCTCGTGGAGCGCAGCCGCGGCCACGCCGCGGTGCGCGCGATCCTCCACCTTCTGGCCCGTGAGGAAGGAGCGACTCTGTCTCGTGTCGCGGGGCACTTGCGGGTGGCGCTCCCCACGGCGCTCGACTACCTCGCGTGGCTGCTGGAGGTGGGGCTCATCCGGCGCGACGGGCAGGGGTACCTCGTGGCCGATCCGCTGCTGGGACTCTGGGTGCGGCTCAACGGGCCCGAGCCGGCCGGCCTTCTCGAGGAGGTGGCGGCCTTTCTGGAGCGGCCCCGCCCCGCTCCGCGCCCCCCGGCACGTCCTCGTGGCCGGCGCCCCGGCACGAGGGCGCCGCGCCGGCCCTCGATGCGGCCCTACGTGCCGGACCTGCGGATCGAGATCGACTGAGGCGGACGCCTCACCCGGACAGACTCGCGATCCCACGTCCGACCAGTCGATCGTCAATCAAGCACGACTCAGAAGGGGCGGCAATTCTCTCACCTCTCTCGCTCTCCGGTTGACTGGCGTCGAAAGCCTGTGTGCTCTTCTCCCCGGATCATTCACGGGGGGATTGCAATGGAGTTCTGCGCGGAGGGATGATGGGGTAGCCCACGAGCGCCGAGTGTGCTTGGGCGGACGAATGGCAATGCCGCATCAACGAGCGTGTCGTGTAATCACTGTTGCGTTCCTGTTCGCGGTCCCGGCCATCGAATCGCCCGGTTCGAACTGTCCGCACGGTCAACACCTGCAGGCCAATGAGAAGGTCCGCCCGACCGAGAACCCCCGTGCGTCGATGAGCTTCCTCCTCTCCGAGGGGGGCGACGGAGCGAAGGGCTGGACGGTTGACGACCCGTACTTCGAGTGGTCCGAGCAGCACCCTGCGGATCAGGACCCGAACGGCGTGAACGACTGCCGTCGGATCGGCGGGCACTGCAACACCGGCACCAGCACATGCGATGTCGGCAAGATCGGCACCGCCTGCACCCCCGGGGCCGCCGGTGACGCGTCG
>DASXTC010000060.1:0-2630 GCA_036505635.1 Candidatus Polarisedimenticolia bacterium | reverse complement strand
GATCTCGAGCGCGCGGGACCGGAGCGCTCCCTCCTGCGCCGCGATCGCGGCGCGGCGGGCGACCAGCCCGCGAAGCTGCTCGCCCCGCTGGTCCTTGCCGTAGAGCAGGAGGTTCTCCAGCACCGTCAGCCGCGCCAGCGGTCGCGGGATCTGGAAGGTCCTCGCCACGCCGAGCCGGGCGATCTCGTGGGCGGGACGCCCCGCGAGGCGGTGAGGGCCGAGGCGGATCTCGCCCGCATCCGGCGCCAGGAGCCCGCTCACCACGTCGAAGAGCGTCGTCTTGCCGGCGCCGTTGGGCCCGATGAGGCCAGTGATCGAGCCGCCGGCGACCCCCAGGCTCACGCCGTCCAGCGCGGTGAGGCCGCCGAAGCGCTTCTCGACGCCGCGGACCGAGAGCAGCGCCTGACCGTCCACAACTCGCAACGTGGCCTACCTCCATTCGAGCGCCGGCCTCGCCGGCGCGATCCTCGTTTTTCGACAGAGGTCTCGGGGGGCCCTCGAGGTCCCCCTCCGGTCTACAAGAGCTCAGGTAGCGCTAACCCTTATCTGTAGGTGAGGACCTCGAACTCAGTCTCCGCGTGCGCGACGGCGCGTCCTCGCTGACGGAGACGGTGCGCCCTCGTGCTCCAGCAGCCACCGCTTGCGCCAGATGCCGCCTGCGTACCCCTTGAGGTGACCGTCGCTCCCAATTATGCGGTGGCACGGGATAACCAAGCAGACGGGGTTACGCGCGTTCGCCAGACCAACCGCGCGAACCGCTCGCGGGCGCCGTACGACCGCGGCGAGCTCTCGGTAGGTCGTCGTCGTGCCGGCCGGGATCGCCCGTAGCGCCTTCCAGACCTGCTCCTCGAACGAAGTGCCACCGCAGTCGACGGCGATGCCGTCGAGTGCCCTGAAATCTCCAGAGAAATAGGCGTGCACCCGTGTCGCGTACCCGTTGGGATCACGGCGTCGCTTCAAGACGACCCGGGGGAATCGAGAGCGGATCCGCGCGAGCATTCGCGACCGCGCGACGGGAAAGTCGAGCGCGCAGAGCGCATCGTCAGTCGCGACGATGGTCAGCGTGCCGAGCGGCGACCGAACCTGATCGACCCAGAGCACCGCCACACCGGCAGCGCAACTCACCCGGATGGCCGACGTGTGGTGTTGATGACGGCATCGTCGAGCCACAAGAGCATCGCTGCATAGGCACGCCATGGCCGCCATCGCTCCGCCCGACGCTGGATGATGATAGACGCCGCACGGACGAGAAGTCTCGCCGTTTTCGGACACGATTGGCGACGTCCCGATACTAATTGACGGCCCTCCGCCGCGGAGGCCTTCGGGAGCGTCGCAACGTACGCCTGCGCCTTGATCACCGCGTCCTTCAGATCCTCTTCTGCCGTCTGGCCTTACTGGATCTTCACGAGCCCCGGATCGACCTCGCGCAGGAAGCGGGGCTCCACGTAGGTCCGGGCCTTCGGCGCGCTCCGGAGGAACCCGACGCTGTGGAGAAACTCCGTCTGGCTGTCCATCGACACCAGGAGCGCGTCGTCGATCTGGAGCTGATAGCGGTTCCGGCCCATGATCTTCTGGAGGTCAGGCTTGGGGATGTTGAGGGGGCCGGTGAGGATCTCCAGCACCGCCTCGCCGTTGCTCGGGTTGTCCAGGAAGTGCTGGGCCTTGCGCAGCCCGCGCAGGATCGCCAGCGTCGTGTTGGGGTTGTCCTTCACGAAGCTCTCCAGGGTGAAGAGCACACAGGCCATCGAGAAGATCCGCTTGGGCCCCTCCGCCCCCGGGACATAGGACTGGGTCCCGGTGTGGAGCAGCTTGCCGCCGAGCTGCTCCCCGCGCGTCAGGTAGGGCTCCCACACCGCGTAGGCGTCGATGTCCCCCTTCGCGAACGCCGTGAGCAGATCCGGAGGCAGCATGTTGGCCATCGTGATCTTGTTCTGGTCCACCCCGTAGGTCCGGCTGAACTTCCCGAAGAGGTCGAGCGCGGGGCCGGCCTTCACGATCCCCATCCGCTTTCCCTCGAGGTCCTTGGGCGTGCGGATCCCGGCCTGCGGGCGGACGACGATGCCCTGCGCGCCGGAGACGTCCCCGATCTGCGCGATGACGCGCATCGGGAAGTTGCTGGCCGCGAGCGAGATGGCATTGGGCGCGCCGGCGGAGGCCATCACGATGCTCCCCGCCGCCATCCCCGGCGGGATCTCGGAGCCGGCGGTGAAGTACTTGATCTGGACGTCGAGCCCCTCCTCCCGGAAGAAGCCCTTCGCCTGGGCGATGACGAGCTGCGAGGCGAGCTGAGCGTCGCGCGCGGTGTGGATGTCGACGCTCTTCCGCTCGGGCTCCGCCGCCTCCGTGGCGCCGGCGGCCGCCACCAGTCCGGCCACGAGCCCCGCCACCACCGCTGCCGACCGTCGGCTGCCCCGTCGGTCTCTCATGGTGTGTCCTCCTCTCCGGCGTCCGCCGTCGTCAGCGGATCGCCGCTCCCACGTCGGTTTCGTCCGGGGCGCTCTCGGCGAGTCCGGGCCGGTCCCCCAGCAATCCCTGGATCTCGGCCTTGAGGGCCACGAAGTCCAGGGCCACGTCCGACCGGGGCCGGGCCAGCGGCACCCCGAGGACCGCCTTGATGCGGCCCGGCCGCG
>DASXTC010000059.1:0-73512 GCA_036505635.1 Candidatus Polarisedimenticolia bacterium | reverse complement strand
GTCGTAGAACCCATAGACGAGGACCACCGGCGCGTCGGATCCGGGTGGGCTCTCCCGAGCGAGGAGCCCGGTCGAGGAGGCCTCGTCCGCGGCCGAGCGGTTCAAATCCTCGTCGTCGTAGAAGCGACGATCGCGGAGCAGATCGTCGTAGGTCTCGTAGAGGTCGGCCAGATCGCCGAGCTTGCCCGAGGCGGGGCCCTCGACGCGGCGGGAGCCGGCCACGGCCCGCAGCGCTGCCGGATCGATCCTCGCGTCCTTGAGATCGCGCAGCGTGGCGCCCAGCGCCTCGAGGAACCCCTCGCGTGTCACGATCTCACTGAAGTAGCTGCCGCCGTGTGACAAGGCGGCCACCGCTTCCCGCAGAAGGAGGTCCCGCCCGAGGTCCGGGATCTGCCGGCGCCCCTTACCCGCGAGGGGGGGAGCGCCGATCCGCCGCGCCAGGTCCCGCAGCAGGAGGAAGGAGATGTTGGCGTGCCCGCCCAGGCGCACGGCGAGGAGGCGCGACAGGTGCAGGCGCAGGTAGTTGCTTCCCACCAGGACCGCGATCGGCCGGAGCGGGTCCCGCTCCTTGAGGCGCCGCACCTCCTCGATGAACGCGTCCTGGATCCCCGGCGGACCCTGCCCTGGGGCCCCCACCACCAGACGCAGGCGGCGGTGGCGCGAGGAGAGGGCTCTCATTCTCCGGCCGGGCTACCGAAGAGAAGATACTGGCCGGTGCCGGGTTCCAACGTGGGAGGGGGCGCGGGACGCGCTGTCAGCGGAGCCGGCTCGACCCGCGCGGGGAGGCGGCCTGCCCACTCGGGGCAGATGGCCTGGTACTCGCACCAGCCGCAGAGCGCGCTGGTCCTTGCGGGGAAATCGGCGGTCGCCTCGATCGTCTGGATGGCTCGGATCGTCGCCAGGCGAGTCTTGCGGAGATCCTCCACCGTCCGCTTCTCGACGAACTTCGTGTCGTGGGCGAGGTAGTGCCAGACGTGACGGAACTCCCTGACCTGAGGGTAGCGCTCGCGCAGCGCCATCTCGTACAACGTGAGCTGGCGGTCGTTGCGCAGAGCCCCGTTCCTCGGCAGGCTTCCGGTCTTGTAGTCGTGGATCTCGATGACGTCGGGCCCGACTCGATCGATCCGGTCGATGAAGCCGAGCATCCGGTAGCGCCCCTCCGCGTCGAGACGGAATTCGACCCGCGTCTCGCAGCCCAGGACCTCCCCCGTGTCAAAGGGCTTGTACCTGTCGTAGAAGCTCCGCACGCAGCGTTCCCCGAGCGCGCGGTAATCCTCCAGGGTCATGTGCTCGCGGACGATCCTCACGGCCGGCGAGAGCCTCTCGCCCCACATCCTGGAGAAGAGCGACGTGAACGCTTGCGCGCCCTCCTTCCGGGCCCTGGCGAGGTCGTCATAGAGAGCCTGCAGGACCTCGTGGACCACCTTGCCCACGAAGGCCTCCACCCCCTCCACGTCGCGTTTGATCCGATCGATGTAGCGGTAGCGGTACTGAAGCGGGCAGTTCTCGAAGGAGCTGATGCGGGAATGAGAGTAGACGGGCACGCGGCGCGGACCTCCTCTCCGGGCGCGGAGTATATCACCAGGGGCTCGCGGCGGAGATCCGCACCGCATCTCTGTCATAATGCGCTCATGACGCGAGCGGGTCTCTCCATCGGCGACCTCGTGGTGCTGGACTCCGAGGCGGAACGGGGCGTCGGCCTCGTCGCCGATGTGCGGCGGGCCGACTGCCGCGTCCTCTATCTGAGGGTCGGGCAAGCGCTGTGGGCGCGGCATCGTGATGTGCGGCGCGCCCCGCCCGCCGAGGTGGAAGGCTCGCTCGAGGCGCTCGTCGCCGAACTGCTCGTGCTGCTGGCCGCCGCGGAGATGGAGTTCACCGCCGTGGGAGACGACCGCTATCGTCTGTGCGCTTCGCACGGGCCGATCGCGCCGGAGGTCATCGACGAGGCGCGGGCACGGCTCGGACCGCGGCTGCGCGGAGCCCTCATCCGGCCGCAGGGGATGCACCGGATCCAGACGGTGCTGGAGTTCACGTTCCCGCGTCAAACATCGCCGTCGGTCTAGATCCCGCGCGCGCGGCGCGATAGAATCGCTCCGTATCACACATCAGGGGTGCCGATGAGCAGGAAGGAGAAACGAGAGGAGCGTCTCATCAAGGGCGATGAGGCGCTCGAGGCTCGTGGGCTCGACCTGGACGCTCCGGACGAGGAGCTGCTGCCCGCGCTGATCGCGGCGCGGGGCGAGGACCCGGACGCCGACCTGTCGATCGCGGACCTCATGGGCAGCATCGCCATGGAAGAGGCCGCGCGCCACCTCGTCGAATGGGACAAGGCGAGCCCACCCGACAAGGACCTGACCCGCATGATCCGCAAGTCCCTCTTCCGGCTGCAGCAGCGGGGGATCGCTGCCGCCGTGCGAGAGGTGCCCCCCGTCGAGCCGGTCCGGATCTTCGACCCGGTGGAGCCGGCCGGCTACCTCTCTCCCATGGACGGATGGGGGAACCGCCTCACGTGGCTCACCCGCCCGCGGCCCGAAGGGGGTCTCGTCGTCCTGACCAGCCTCATCGGCGATGTCACGGGGATGCGCGAGGTCCACGAGTTCTTCGCCAACAAGGGCCAGCTCAAGGAGATCTTCGCCGACGCGGCGCACCACTCCGCGCAGCCCGCCGCCGCGCCGCACCGTTACGTCGACTGGCTGATGTGGGACGCCTACCGGCGCGGCGTGCCGCGCGACGAGCAGGGAGGCGGTTACCCGCTGCTGCGCGCCGACTTCTACACGGAGGTCCCGTCCCCCGTGGCCTCTCCCGTGCACGAGCTGATCGGCGCAGCCGGCGCCACCGACGATGAGCGGCTGCTGGACGAGTCGGCCCAGCTCTTCAGCGAGAAGGAATTCTCCGGCTGGGCCCTCCCCGACGATCTGGTGAAGCTGCATCAGGCCCGGTTCCGTGACGCGCAGGACTCCACGCTGGTGCTGAGCAAGGAAGCGATGACCGAACGCCTCACCGGAGTGATCGACAAAGCCTTCGATGAGATCTTCGTGGGCGAGGGACGGGCTCTCTACGCCACGCGCCTCCAGGAGATGGCGTTGTGGTACCTGCTGGCGGCCCGCGACGCGCGTGACAGATCCAGGGCGCTGACCTGCTACGCGCTCCACCGCGCGCTGGCCGACTCCCAGCGGCGCCTCAAGGAAGTCTCGTTTCTGAGGGCGCTGGCGTTTCGCTCCTTCCTGCATCTGCTGCCGCGTGAGGGCGCGGAGCAGGAGGGGCCTGAGCCCACCGCGCCGTCCTTGATCGTGCGCCCGGACTGACGCTCGGCTACTTTCCCGCACCAACCGGATGGAGCCGCTCCTTCCAGCCAGCCTTCAGGATGAAGACCTTCCCGGCGAGCGACTGACCTGCCTGCGGAGCCGACACGATCAGCTCGAGGCGGCCGTCGCCGTCCAGGTCGATCGCGGTCACGGCCCCCCCCAGGTGCGTCCCACCGGCCGGCCCATGGACGACGATCGCCTCCGGTGCGTCGAGCCGCAGCTCAGCCGCGAGAGAGCGCCTGCCGGCCAACACGTGGACCTCTCCCGAGCCCGCGCGCGCGTTGCGCCGCCCGGCCGCGTCCTCCGCGGCGAGGACGATCTCGGCGAGCCCGTCCTCGTCCAGATCGACGATGGCGCGCACGCCGGTGTGGTCGCCCGGGTCGTCGCCGTGGATGACCGTCGCGCCGTGCAGGGCCCGGGCGGCGAGATCGATCAGGACCGGACCGGCGGGCTGGCGCGGCGCCTCCGGGCCGGGCTGCGCGCCCCCCCGCGTGGTCTCGCCGGCGGGTGGGCGTCGCGATTCGAGCGCGTCTCTCGACATCCCCGCGATCACGAAGACCTCCCCCGCATCGAGGCGGCCGTTCGCCCTCCCATCCGCGAACTCCGATCCGACGGCCAGATCGTCGCGGCCGTCGCCGTTCACGTCCCCCATGGCCAGCGATCCACCGGCGAGATCTCCGATGTCCGGGGCCGCGATGAATGCGTCGGCCGCCACGCCCAGCGCAAGGGAGGGGGGCATCGGCCGCGCGCCGAAGAGGAGATAGACCTCGCCGGAATCGGGACGCTGGTTCGCGGGGCCGTCCCCGCCACGTGCGCCGATCGCCACGTCGGCCGCCGAGTCGCCGTCGAAATCACCAAGCGCGAGGGCGCCCCCCGCCTGATCCCCCGCATCCGCTCCTCCCAGCACGGTCCAGGCCGGCGCGGACCCGTGGTCCGCGAGATCGAGCGCGGGGTGTGCTCGAAGCACGGCGGCGATCGAGGGGATCAGGATTGCCTCGCCGGCGTCCAGCGCGCCGAGTGAGCCGGCCGCCGCATCGGCCAGGGGGGCTCCCGCGACCAGATCGGCGAAGCCATCAGCCGTGACGTCGCCCACCGAGAGAGCGGTCCCGAACGCGTCCCCTGCCGCGCGGCCGAAGATGACCGCGGTCCTGACACCGGGCGACGGCGATGTCACGGGGGATGAGGGGGCCTGGTCGAGCCGGATCACCGCGGGGAGCGACACGGCGCCGAAGATGACGTGCACCTCCCCGCAGTCGGGACGGGTGTCGCGCGGCCCATCCGCGCGCGGCGCGCCGGCGATGATGTCGCTCGCGCCGTCGCCGTCCAGGTCGGCGACCGCCAGCGCGCGGCCCAGGTGGTCGAAGTCGCCGGCCCCTTCAATCACGAGACCGGCGTCAGTGATGAGGGAGGCGGGGGCGCCCGGTGCCGGGGCCGGGCCCCGCCTCAGGGTCAGGTCGAGGAGCGGGCGCGGCGGCATGACGCTTCCGAAGACGACGTAGAGACGGCCCCGGCGGCTGGGTCGATCGTCGGTACCGCCTGGGGCCGCGATCACCAGATCGGCTATCCCATCGCCGTTGATGTCCCCTCCCGCCAGTCGCGTCCCGGCCCACTCCAGAGGCTCGCCGCCGCTCACGACGCTCGCCACGAAGATCCCTCCCGGGCCGGCGGCCGGCCGGCGCAGGTCGAGACCGGCTGGTGCCGCGGCGAGAAGCAGGAGCGCCGCCAGGGCGGTGACCGCCGGCGCCGCGCCACGGGCCGTCATCGTTCCACCTCGACCGTCTTCGTCGCCGCGCGGCCGGCATCGTCGGAAACGGTGATCTCCACGCGCACTCCTTTGCGCGAGCCGGCCATCTTCCCCCCATCCACCGTCACGCGGAAGTTGATCGCGGCGGGCGCCGAGCGGTCGTGGCCGGCGTAGTACTTGTTGATCTTCTCGGCGAGCGATTCCTCCGCCAGGACCCTCCCCTTCTCGTCGGTCACCTTCACCGAGGCGGCGCTGATCCCGGACCCTCTGAGAGTCCCCTTGACCTTGAGGTCCGGCATCAGGAAGTTGCCCGAGAAGCCGCTCTCCTCGATCGCGATCGAGAGCGCGCCGGTCGGGGCCATTGCCTGAGGGTCGGGCCCCGCGCCGCTTTCACCGGAGCCCTCCCGCACGGGGGATTTGCCCGCGCGATCTCCCAGCAGGTCCCCGAGCCCCGCCTCCCTGATCCTCTCGCCGACCTGCTCCCGCACCTTCCGGCCCGCCAGCTTGCCGCCCGCCGATCCCCAGTCGATGCTCGGCGTCGGCGCCTCGATCGGGCCCGACAGGGTCACGGGCAGGTTGACCCGGCCCCGCTTGTCATCCCAGAAGTAGTCGACGGCTCTGGACCTCTCCTCCACCATCGCCTGGCTCAGGGCCTGGGAGAATATGATCTGCCCCGCGACGCGCAGGGTGCCCGCCATCATGTCGAGCTCCCCGTCGTCCTTGAGCTCCAGATCGGGGGAGGTCATGCGCAGGCGGTCGGAGACGATCTTCCCGCCGGCCACTCGCAGGTCGGCGGTCAACTCCGAGAAGTCTGTCCCTTCCTTGGCCAACCTGCCCGAGACCTCCTTGAGGCTGCGCTCGCCGAGCACGTCGCTGGCGCGGCTGAGGATCTTCAGGACGTTGATCGCGCCGACGTGACCGTCGCCGATCTTCACCTGGCCGGTGCCGCGGGCGTTCGCCAGCGCGGCGTCGCGGCTGGCACCCGACGTGGTGATCGACAGGTCGCCCGACAGCGCCCCCGTGAGCGCGCCCTTCATCTGCAGGTTGGCCGTGAGCAGCGCGTCGGTGTCCAGCTCCCGCGTGACGGCCGAGACCGAGTAGACCGCCGGGTCGCGCGCCATGTCGAGAGTGGCCGACCCCGTCATGGTCCCGCTGTAGAGCTTCATGCCGACCGGGTCGAGCCGCATCACCTTGCCGTCGAGCGCGACCGTCGATGTCAACCCGGTGAAGGCGAGGGTGCCGAACGAGCCGTCCCCTATCTCCAGGGTGCCCCGCGCCGAGACCCTCGAGAGCCCGTCCTCCCCGGACGCCGGCGCGGCCGCCCCGCCTGTCCTGGCCTCCTGGCCCGCCGGCTCCTCCTTGAGGAACGACATCATCTCCCAGAAGTCGGCGTGACGGGAGGCCATGGCGAAAGTGATGCGCGGCGCGTCGAACCCGGTCAGCGAGAGCGTCCCGGCGAGGTCGCTCGCGCCGATGACCCCGGCGAAGCCGCTCACGTCGAAGCCGTCGCGCCGCAGCGTCACCGTGCCCTTCACTTTCTCCAGAGGCTTGTCCAGCAGAGGATGGCGAAGGGTGAAGTCGGCCACCGCGATGCTCCCCGACATCTCCAGGCTCTTGCTCATCTTGACGTCCCCGCGCACTCTGGCCTGCAGGCGGACCGGCTGGCTGGACGAGAACTCGACCGGTGAGGCGGCGCCGGCCAGGACGATGAAGGCGTTCAGATCGGTGGCGTCGAGGGAGGAGGGCGGGATCTCCAGGTCGACCAGGGAGCCGGCGCCCCGGTTGTCCACGGTGCCGCGGACCTCCAGACGGCTCCGGCCGGTGGAAACCTCCAGGCGCGAGATCTCCAGACGTGCCGCACCTTCGGTGGCGGTCACGCCGAACTGGGCCTTCGCGGTCACTACGCGCGGCGCGCCGGTAGCCTTCAGATCGTCGAGGGCGACCGTGCCCGAGGCCTCGAGGCGCCGCGGCCAGGTCCCCTTCATCTTGATCTGCGCGGAGATCGTACCCGACTCGGCGCCAATACCGAGCAGACTATCGAGGTAGGGTCCCACGGCGCGCGCCTCGATGTCGCGCAGGTCGGCCTCGGCATCGATGGACGCCTCCTTGCCCCCCTCGAGCGAGAGAGGCAGCGTGCCCTGGAGGCTCAGGACGCCGCGGCCGGGGGTGACCTTCGTCTCGATCCGCAGGGCGGTGGGCCGCTCGGGCACGAGCTCGTCGATGCTCAGCCGGAGATCTTCGAAAACCAGATCGACGGCGCCCGAGCCCGCGGTCGCCTCGTCGTGCAGCGCGATCCTGGCCCCGTCCACCTTCAGGTTGGAGATCTGGAAGGCCGGGGTGGAGCCTGAGGGCACGGCGCCACGTCCCGGCCCCGGCTCTCCCATGAGAGACTCGAAGTTCCATCGTCCACCGCGATCGCGCGACAGCCCCAGGTCGGCGCCCTCCACGACGACGTCCGCCAGCGCGAAGCGGGCCGGCGTGGCCGTGTCGAACTCTCCGGTGAGCCGGCCCGAGATTTTGAGCGACCGGCTCTTCAGGATCCCTTCGGGCACCGGCCAGGGCTGCCCGAGGGCCGCCGCGAGCTCGCGGGCGCGAGCGACCTCGATGTCGGCCTGCCTGACGGTCATCTCAAGGGAGGTGCGCCCCCCGGGGGGCGCGGACCTGGAGAGACCGCCGCGCAGATCGAGCCGGAGCCCTTCGCCCCGAAGCTCCCCGTCCAGCGAGACCTCGAGGTCTCCCGCCTCGGAGCGGCCCGCCGAGCCGGTCAGATCGAGCGTGAATGCGAGAGCGACCGGCGGGCCCGCGCGTTGAGACTCGTCGCGCAGGTGGATGATGCCCGCGACGATCTGGATCCGCGACACGGTGAAAGGCCGGGCCGCCGCTTCGCCCTGCCCGCTCTCGTGACTCACGGTCCCTGCCTGTCCCTCTGGCTCCTCGAAGTTCCAGGCGCCGTCCCGGCCGCGGGTCAGCGCGATCTCGGGGTGGTCCAGACTCACCTTCGTGACGTCGACCGTGCCACCGAACAGCAGGGGGAACAGCCTCACGCCCACCGTGAGGGACCGCGCGCACAGCAACCCCTCCACCCCCGGTTCGTTCACTCGGATGCCGAAGGCGGGAAACACCGTGAGCGACATCTCGCCCAGCGAGACCTCGCGCCCGAGCGCTTCGGTGGCCTTGGTCTGGATCAGATCCCTGTATCTGTTGACGTCGACGAGCAGAGGCAGGACGAGGGCGGCGCCGATCAGGATCGCAAGAGCCGCGCCGGCGATGATGAGGATTCTTCGCACGCGGCGCAATATAACGCATGGACTGGGCGTCCGCATTGTGCTAGATTCCGCCGCTCGACCTTCAAGCCGATTCGCTGCCCAGGCACCACCCTTCAGCCGCGACGGAGTCCGAGCTTCACACGGAGAGTCCATGGCATCCGCCCGGCGCGACGACATCCGCAACATCGCCATCATCGCCCACGTCGATCACGGCAAGACGACGCTGGTGGACGCCATGCTCTGGCAGAGCGGGATCTTCCGCTCCAACGCCCACGTGGCCGAGCGCGTGATGGACTCGATGTCGCTGGAGCGCGAGAAGGGCATCACCATCATGGCGAAGAACACCGCGATCCGCTTCCGCGGCACCACCATCAACATCGTCGACACGCCCGGACACGCCGATTTCGGCGGCGAGGTCGAGCGCGCCCTGACGATGGTGGACGGCGTCCTCCTGCTGGTGGACGCCTCGGAGGGACCGCTGCCCCAGACGCGGTTCGTCCTCAAGAAGGCGATCGAGGCCGGGCTTCCGCCGGTGGTGGTCATCAACAAGATCGATCGGCCCGACGCCCGCCCAAAGGAGGTGCTCGACGAGATCTACGACCTCTTCATCGACCTGGACGCCCACGAGGGCCAACTCGAATTCCCGGTCCTCTACACGAACGCCCGGTCCGGCACCTGCCGGACCGCGGGCGACGGCGCCGTCGAGAGGAGCCTGGAGCCCCTGTTCGAGCAGATCCTCAAGACGGTTCCAGCGCCGGCCTACGATGAGGCGATGCCGCTCCAGATGCTGGTGGCCAACCTCGACTACAACGACTACGTGGGACGGCTCGCCATCTGCCGCGTCTTCAACGGGCGCGTGAAGACTGGCCAGCAGGTGGGCGTGGTGGGCGTGGACGGGACCGTCGTCCGCTCGAAGGTCACGACGCTGCTCGGGTACGACGGGCTCAAGCGCGTGCCGATCGACGAGGCGGCCCAGGGGGACATCGTCGCGCTGGCGGGGATCGAGGGGATCGGGATCGGCCAGACCATCACCGACGCCGAGACCCCGATGGCGCTGCCTCCCATCAAGGTGGACGAGCCGACCCTCGCGATGGTCTTCTCCGCCAACACCTCGCCCTTCTCCGGGCGGGAAGGGACTCTCGTGACCTCACGCCATCTGCGCGACAGGCTCGTGAAGGAGGCGCTGATGAACGTCAGCGTCCGCGTCGAGGAGGCCGGCTCCCCCGACACGATGCAGGTGTCGGGACGCGGAGAGCTGCAGATGGCGATCATCATCGAGACGATGCGGCGCGAGGGATACGAGATGCAGGTGGGCAAGCCCGAAGTGCTCACCCGGATGGTCGACGGCGCGCGTCACGAGCCGATGGAGCTGCTGGTCGTCGACTGCCCCGAGGAGTTCATCGGCGTGGTGACCGAGCGGGTCGGAACGCGGCGCGGGCGTATGACGAAGATGGTCAACCATGGCTCGGGGCGCGTGCGGCTGGAGTTCCGGCTCCCCTCCCGGGGGCTGATCGGCTTTCGCTCGCAGTTTCTCACCGAGACTCGCGGGACGGGGATCATGAACCACATCTACGACGGACACGAGCCGTGGCAGGGAGAGATCAAGGGGCGCTCGACCGGGTCGCTCGTGGCCGACCGCGCCGGGCGGGCCACCTCCTACGCGATCGAGAACCTGCAGGAGCGGGGCGTCATGATGGTGTCGCCAGGCGACCAGGTCTACGAGGGGATGATCGTCGGGGAGAACTCCCGCACCGGCGACATCGAGGTGAACGTCACCAAGGAAAAGAAGCTCACCAACATGCGCGCCTCCACGGCGGACGAGGCGGCCCACATCATCCCGGCCCGGGCGCTCAGCCTGGAGCAGGCGATCGAGTACGTCAGCGACGACGAGCTGCTTGAGGTCACACCCAAAGCGTTCCGCCTCCGCAAGAGGGCGCTGACGGCCTCGCAGCGCAAGCGCGGGTCGTGACCCGGGGGGCGCTCGAGGGCGCCCCGCCCGCGGTCCGCTCCTCCCGGCCCGCGGTCGTGGCCGCGCTGATCACCGTGCAGATCCTCTTCGGCCTGCACTACACCGCCGCCAAGTACATCGTGGGCTACATCCCGCCGCGCGCCTGGGCGATGATCCGGATCGTGCCCGCGGCGGCGCTCCTGATGCTGTTCGTGGTGGCCACGCGGCGCGAGCGGCTCCCCCGTGATCCCCGGGACCTGGCCGCCATCGCCTTCTTCTCCATCTTCGGCGTGGTGATCAACCAGATCTGCTTCGTGGAGGGGCTCGCGCGCACCGCCACCTCGCACTCGGCCATCATCAACACAAGCATCCCCGTGGCGACGCTGTTGATCGCGATCCTGATGGGACGGGAGCGGGCGACGGGCTCCAAGATCGCGGGGATCTCGCTGTCGCTGGCCGGCGTCCTCTACCTGATCGCGCAGGGCGGGGCGCGCCTTGGCGGCGAGATTGCCTTCGGGGATCTGCTCAACCTGACCAACGCGATTTCCTACTCGTTCTTCCTGGTGATCAGCAAGCCGATCCTCTCGCGGCACAGCAGCCTCGCGGTGACCGCGTGCCTGCTGAGCTTCGGCGCGGTGGGGATCTCGGCGGTGGGTGCGTCCCAACTGAGCGAGGTCAATCTCGCGGCGGTGCCGGCCTCCGTCTGGTGGACCGGGCTCCTCGTGGTCCTGTTCCCGACGGTGGCCGCCTACCTGCTGAACACCTGGGCGCTCAAGCGCGTGGAGTCCTCGATCGTCGCACTCTTCATCTACCTTCAGCCGCTGATCGCGGCGGCGATGGGAGTGCTGGTGCTGGGCGAGTCGCTCGGCCCCGAGACGTTCATCAGCTCCGCGTTCATCTTCACGGGAGTGGCCCTGGCGCTCAGGAGCGCGGGCCGGGTCGCGGCGCGTGAGGGGGCGCCGGTCTAGGATCCTGCGGCTCAGTGCACCGTCGGTTCCTCGTCCTCGTCCTCCTGGGCCGTATCCGCCCTGGCCGAGGGGACCTGCGAGGCGTGGTGAAGCACCATCTTCCAGCCCTCGGCGCGTTTCACGAAGAGGTTGGTGGCGCGCGCGAGAGTCACGCCTGCAGCCGTACCGGATGACGTTATGGTCTCCAGGCAGGAGACCCAGGCCATGGCTCCCTCCAGACGCACCTTGACGTCGGACGGCTCGACGACGAGGCTCGCCGGGTTGGAGAAGATGGCGGTCCATGACTCGCGGATGACTTCCCAGCCTTCGATCAACTCCCAGCCGGGGTGGATGCAGCGAGTCCCTTCCTCGTGCGCCCAGACCGCGTCCATCGCCTCGAGGTCGAGGTCCGTGAGGGCGCGGTAAAACCGCTCGTTGGCGAGACGGATGGCGGTGAGCTGTTCCTCGAGCGAGTCCATGTCGGATGAGCGTTCCATTCTGCGATGGCGGCAACGGTGGACGGGAAGAAGCATAGGACATCCGCTCCCGCCAGGTCCACGCCGCGGGTCGACCGGGGCGCGAGGGGATCAGCTCGGGGAGGGGGGGCGGACGGTGGGGCCTGCAGCACCCGGGCGGGCAAAGAGCTCTCGATCGAGACGCGCGCCAGCCCAGCCGTAGATGGCGGCGCCTCCCACCATCGTGACGACGAGGCCGGCCGGATCGCCGCCGAAGATGGAGGCGAGCCGTCCAACCGTGACCGTGGCCGGGAGGTTCAGGAGCCAGATCCCGCGCGAGAGGCTCAGGGCCGCCAGCAGGTTGCAGGCCAGCAGGTCGAGCGCCGTCACGGTCAGGAATACCCTGCGGCTTCGAGGCATCAGCAGTCCGGCACGAAATCGAGCTGGTTTCCGACCGCGATCCCGGTCCTGCGGATCGAGCCGGCAGGAAGCTTGAGGACGGAGGCCGCTTCCTTGACGGGGCGGGAGGCCCGCCAGGGCCCCATCCTCTCGCGCACCTTCACGACGCGGAGCTGCGCGTCGAGGAAGACGGCGTCGATGGCGGACCGCATCCCCAGGGTGTGAGCCGTCCGGCACGGGGAGATAAAGAGCCCCTCGTCCTCGGCCAGTGCACCGCCCCCCAGCAGACCCGCGAGAAGGCCGGCGAGGCCGTCCGCGCGCCGGACCCGCCCGGCCACCACGGTCCGCGTCGTCTCGTCCAGAGCCGCGGCCGTCTCCGAGGTCGCGTCGGTCGCGGGTCCCGTCCAGGCGTTCATCGCGTCCTCTCCCGTCCGGGCATCCCATCCGCGCGCGCCATCACTTCGGTGTTGTTGTTGATGATCTTCGGCAGACCCTTGCGTCCATCGCGCGCCCCCTTGAGCGCCGTCAGCTCGATGTGCAGCTCGTTTCCCTTGACCACAACCCTGTGGGACCCGGCCTTCACCCCCGTCAAACGTACCTTGAGCACCCGCTCGCCGTCGCGGAGGATCTCGGGGCCGATCACGACGCGATCCACCTCCGGGGCCCCCAGCTCCACCACCGGCTCGGGCAGTGATATCACGACGTTGGCCAGGTCGAGCACCACCTGCGTGCCGCGCAGCAGACCGCCGCGGTAGTCGATCGGCGCGTCCGCGTGCAGGATCACCCGGGTGAGCAGGTTGTCGGTCTCGTGTCCGATGAAGTTGATCACGCTCGGGGCCGGGCGCGGCGGCTGATGGGACGGCTCGGTCCGGCCGAACCTGGCGAAGGCCGGCGCCAGTGTGATCGACAGGGCGAGAGTTCCCGCCAGGGTCGCGAGTCTCGCGGACCGATAAGGGGAGCTCAGCCTCATAACCCGAGGGCGCCCGCGACGGCTCGAAGGATCGTCAAGATCCGATCTCCCAGCAAGGTCGCGCCAGCGATGGCCACAAGGGTGATGAGCGAGATCAGCAAGGTGTACTCGGCCACCTCCTGCCCATCGTTCGCACCGATCAGGCCAAACAGCTTCCGCATGCATGGTCTCCTTCGCCGACGAGCGCTCGACCCTGCCATACGGGGTGCAAGGGGAGTACCACGCGCCCACCTGTCCCTCGTGCCGCACTCCCCCTGTCCGGGAAGATGCCGTGGTGGCACGGGTTTGGAGCGGATCGCGGCCGCGTGGGGCCGGCATGTCGAGAGTCGGGCGTCTCGGGCAAAACGCAAACCGTTTCAGCGTAAAGACCGAACCGATCCGAACTTTGGTTGGAGGGGCCCCGTCCGATACTCCTGAGCCGCTTCAAACCGACCCGGATCGAGGTGTGCAGGAGGTTGCACACACGCGTACCCCGCGTTGCACATTCGTTGGGGGAGCGCACCGGTACAATCCACGCGTATCCGGAAGGGCCCGCGCCTCAGCAGTCAGCAGGTCCCTTCTCGTGCGCTGACCAGGGGCCCGGTGGTTCCCGCGGCCTGCGCCATCTCCGGCAGGAGCGCGTAGTCGCGGATCTTGTAGAGCAGCGAGCGGTAGCTGATCTTCAGGAGCTTCGCGGCGCGGCGCCGGTTCCACTGCGTGGTCAGGAGGACCTTGAGGATCGCCTCGCGCTCGGCCTCGGTGACGGCCCGGCGCGCGACCTCCTTGAGCGGAACCGGTTCCAGCGCGAAGAAGGGGGGCTCTACAGCCTGCGCGACTGACGGCCGGAGCGCGGCTGCCACGTCGCGGACGCGGTCCACCTCCTCCAGGATGTGAACGTAGCTGCCCAGGAGGATCGCGCGTTTGATCAGGTTCTCCAGCTCGCGGACGTTCCCCTCGAAAGGATGGCGCCGCATGACCTCGAGGATCTCCGCGGAGACTCGCGCGAGATGCGGCCGGGCGTACCGGGAGGCATACTTCAGGGCGAAGAAGCGGGCGAGGCCTTCGATGTCTCCGGGCCGCTCTCTCAGCGGCGGGATGCGCAGGCACACCACGCTCAGCCTGTAGAACAGATCTCTGCGGAAGGCGCCGCAGGCCATCGCGCGGTCCAGGTCCTGGTTCGTGGCGGCGATGACACGGACATCCGCCTGGATCGGCTCCCGCCCTCCGACGCGGCAGAACTTCCTCTCCTGGAGCACGTGAAGGAGCTTCGCCTGAAGCCTCGGGCTCAGCTCGCCGATCTCATCCAGAAAGAGAGTGCCGCGGGCCGCCACTTCGAACTGTCCCGGCCGCGAGTCGACCGCGTCGGTGTAGGCGCCGCGCACGTGTCCGAACAGCTCCGACTCGAGGAGCCCATCGGGAAGAGCCGCGCAGTTGATCTGGACGAAGGGCCGGCCGGCGCGCGGTGAGGCCTCGTGGATGCGGCGAGCGAGCAGGTCCTTCCCGACGCCGGTCTCCCCCAGCAGGAGGATCGTCTCGTCGGACGGCGCGACCTGCATCGCGCTCTCTTCCACGAGTCGCATTGCGGCGTCTAGCGGCGGAAGGAACATGGGAGCCGGCAGCGCATCCCTTTGTCGGGTCTTTCCGGACCCTCCGTCCGCTTCCAGCTTTTCTGCGCTTCCCGACAGCATCGTCGCCCTCAGAACACACGGTGGAATTGGGAGCCGACCATGAAAGAAGGCAGGGAGTACGGAGTCTGGCGGCGTGCTGCTTCATATACAACGATCGGCTCAAAAGGCAAGGCCTTTCGGAGCATGACGCGGGCGGCCAGGGCCCTTGCAGCTTGCACTTGTTGGAGGCGTTCCCATATTCTACGTGCGCGGGAAACCGGATGCGAAGTCGAGGATGGAGATAATGCAGACTCCCCAGAGCCTCATCCGGACCAGCTCGTCGCTCGCGCGGAGGCTTCCCTTTGCGGGACTCGCAACACTCATGGCTCTGACGGGAGTCGCGATGCATCCGGCCGACGAGAATCCGCCCGCCTACGTCCGGGCGCTCGCGCTCTACAAGGAGGGACGGATCGGGCCGGCAGCGGCCCTGCTGGAGAGCGCGCTTGCGTCTTCTCCCACGGACCCGGTCGGCTACCACTCGCTGCTCGGGTGGTGCCGGTACCGCCAGGGCCGGATGGACGATGCCCTCTCGTCCTTCAAGGCCGCGCTCGCGCTGTCCCCTCAGAGCGCCGACGCTCTTGAAGGTCTGGCGCGCTCCGCCGCGCGCCTGGGCCACGACGAGGAGGCGTTCGATGCGGTCCTTGCGCTCGCGCGGCTCCATCCCGAAGTCGAGATCGGGGACCTCGCCACGCAGGTGCTCGGCAAGCCGGGGGCCCTGTCCGACCGGCGTCTCGGCCGCGTCGCCAGGAAGAGCGGCGAGCCGGCGATGGTCGCAAGGTCCGGACGCGACTACTTCGAGACGCGCCGCGGCGACGGCCGGTGGAGACCTCTCTTCGTCAAGGGGATCAACCTCGGCGCGGCCCTGCCCGGCAAGTACCCCGCCGAGTTTCCGCGCGACAAGGCGCTCTACTCCCGATGGCTGGACCAGATGGCCCGGATGGGCGCCAACGTCGTGAGGCTCTACACGCTGCTGCCCCCCGAGTTCTACGAAGCCCTTCACGAGCACAACGAAGCGAGGCCCGAAGGCGCCGGGCTCCTCTGGCTCGCGCAGGGGGTCTGGACCGAGCTGCCCGAGGACGAAGTCTCGTACGACGCTCCCGCGTTCAGGGCGCAGTTCTTCGAGGAGATCGATCGGGTCATCGACGCGGTGCATGGCAACATCGCCGTTGCGCACCGGCGCGGCCACGCCTTCGGCCTGTACGACAGGGACGTCTCAAGCATGACCCTCTGCTATATCCTGGGCCGCGAATGGGAGCCCTACTCGGTGGCGGCCTACGACCGGAGCCGCCCTCATCCGGCGTCGTTCGCCGGCAAGCACTTCAAATTGACGGAGGGGACGCCCACCGAGGCCTGGTTCGCCGCGGTTCTCGATCACGCCGTGTCCGTCGAGATGGCGGGCTACAACGTGCAAAGACCGGTCTCCTTCACCAACTGGCCCACGCTGGATCCTCTCCATCACCCCACCGAGACGACCAAGGACGAGGAGGTGGTGCTGCTGCAGAAGCTGGGGCTCGCACAGGAGCCGGGCACGGTGCTGGAATACGACAATGACGGACCGGGCATCGACGCCAACAGGATCGTCCCGACCTCGGCGACTCCCGCCGGGACGTTCGCGTCCTATCACGCCTATCCTTATTACCCGGACTTCATGAACGTCGATCCGGGGTACCTGCATGCCACCGACTCGCGCGGGCCGAGCAACTATGCCGGGTATCTGAGGGACCTGAAAGCCCATCATCACGGCATGCCCGTCCTCATCGCGGAGCTCGGGGTGCCCACCAGCCGCGGGATCGCGCACCATCAGCCACAGGGATGGAATCACGGCGGCCACACCGAGACCGAGCAGGGGGAGATCGACGTGCGCATGATGGAGGACATACACGAGACCGGGTGCGCCGGCGGGATCCTGTTCGCGTGGCTGGACGAATGGTTCAAGAAGAACTGGCTCGTCATCGCCTTCGAGGTCCCGTGGGACAACAACAAGAACTGGCTCAACATCCTCGACCCCGAGCAGAATTACGGCCTGACGGCCTGCAAGCCGGGACGTGACGGTTGGAAGATCGTGATCGACGGGCAAGGCGACGACTGGGAAGGCGTTCCACGGGTCGCGGGAACGGGCTCCGGGCCCCTCCGATCGCTCAGGGTCACGCACGACGAGGCCTACCTGTACCTGCGCCTCGACGTGGACCGGCTCGACTGGAACCGGGCGCGCTACGCCATCGGGATCGACACGTACGGGGCCAGGGAGGGAGACCACCGGATGCCGTTCGACCTGGGACTGACGACACCCACGGGGATGGAGTTCGTCGTGGACCTCACGGGGCCGGCCACGAGCCGGGTGCTGTGCGACGTCCCCTACGACCTCCACACCAACCGTTTCACGCGCCCCTGGAAGTCCACCGAGAACGATGACGGGGTGTTCACGGAGATGCTGGCGGAAACGAACCGGAGACGCGTGTCGCGCGATGGCACGATCTACCCCGCCATCGTATACAACCGCAGCCCGCTGCGATACGGGACGATGGATCCCGACTCACCGCGATTCGATGATCTCGTGGAGTGGTCGTCGAACCGCGACGAGGGGTTCATCGAGCTCAGGCTCGGATGGAACCTGCTCAACGTGACCGACCCCTCCACGCGGCAAGTCCTCAACGACCCCGTGCCGCCGCGCGGCGGCGCCGGTCATGTCACCACCGACGGGTTCCGCTTCTACGTGGCGGGATACCGTCCGGAGGACCACAAGGTGATCACCACGCTTCCCGCCGCGGACGATGAGGGACGTTTCGGCTCCGGTTCGATCCCCTTCTACACGTGGGAGCCGTGGGAGGAGCCGACCTGGCACAGCTATCTCAAGAAGAGCTACTACATCCTCCAGGACCGGCTCGCGGCGCTCGAGCCGGTCGTTGCCACGGGAGCGGCGCGATGAAGCGCGTCTTGATGACGCTGGTGGTGATGGCCTGCGTGTCCCTTTCTCCGGACGTGAATGTCTTCGCCCAGTCGGGTTCGGAGGCCGACCAGGCGCCACCCGAGCAGGTTATGGCCTGGGCCGACCGGGAGTTCGCCCGCGACAGCTACAAGTCGGCCGAGCAGCTCTACCGCAAGGTCCTGGCGGCGCAGCGGGACAACACGCACGCCCTGAATCGTCTGGCGCTGCTTCTCACCTGGCGCGGCGAGTACAACGAGGCGATCGCGCTGTACGGGCGGGCGTTGGCCCTCGAACCGACGAGCGTCGAGACACGTCTCGGGCTTGCGACCTCCCTCGCTTGGAGCGAGGACTACCCGAAGGCGCTGGCTCTCTACGAGGGCCTGCTCAAGGAGAGGCCCGGCGACGAGTCCATCCTCTTCGACAAGGCGCAGGCCGAGGCCTGGTCGGGCGATCTGAGAGGGGCCGGACGGACCCTCACCGAGCTGCTCGGTCGCAACCCGCGGCATCTCAAGGGGCGTGTGCTCATGGGGCAGGTTCGGCAGTGGAGCGGGGACCCGGTGGCGGCGGAGAAGCTCTTCCGCGCCGTGCTGGCCGAGGCCCCAGGCAACGCCGCCGCCGAGGCGGGTCTGTGCGACGCGCTCAACACGCAGGGCAGGCACGATGAGGCCCTCGGCCACTGCGACAAGGCGCTCGCTCTGGAACCGAAGAACAGGACGGCGCTGGCGGGCCGCGCGAGCGCGTTGCAATCGCAGGGGAGGACCCCGGAGGCCCTCGACGCGATCCGCCAGACCCTCGAGCTCTATCCCGACGCGCGCGACGCGCGGCGGCTCGGCCGGGAGATCGGCGGACCGTTGAGACCCACGCTGCAGCTCTTCGGCACCACCGTCCAGGATACCGACGACAACGATCTGTCGACGTGGGGAGGCACCTACACCTACTTCCTCAAGGGGAAAGGATACGTGGGTGTGACGTTCACGCACGCGCAGACCGACTTTTCAATCGACGACCCGAACGACGCACCGGGTCCCCTCGCCAGCCTGCCGCCGGCGACCCCAGTGGCGCGTTACGACACGCTGCGACTCACCGGCGGCTGGCACGTCTCGCCGCACCTGAGCTTCTATGCCGAGGGGGGCGCCGAGCGGACCAGGTTCCCCCTCGACATCTTTGGAGCGGTCGGGGCCGAGACGCGCTCGCACGTCGCGGGCTCCGTCACGTTCGAGGTCAACGCGGGAGACTGGTTCACGTTGGTGGGCAGCGGGTCCCAGGAGCGACTCGTGGGCACCACTCAGGCCTTCATGAACGACGTCGGCATCCGCGCCGCCACGCTGACCACGACTTTTCGCCCGCATCCGTCGCTTCGCCTGCGCCTGACCGGGCAGCGGGCGCGCTTCACGGACGACGACGAGTTCGACGTGGATTCCGGGTTGATCGTGCAATCCGAGGATGGACGCGAGAACCATCGAGGGCTGATCGCCGCTGGCGCTTCCTGGCACGTGCCCATGCGAAGGCCCTCCCTGTTTCTCAACTACGCCTACCGCCGGATGCACTACGAACAGGATCTCGATCAGGGTTACTTCGACCCCAAGAAGTACGTCTCGCACGTCGGTGGCTTCGACATCTCGGATACGATTGGGCGTCACGTCTACTGGGGAGGAGGTTTCGATCGCGGCGTGCAGCTCGTAAACCACGGGCACTACACGGACGTCCTGGGCTACCGGCTGCTGGCCGGCGTCAATATCGGCGAGTCGACTTCCGTGGAAGCCTACTACGCCCGATCGGACCACGCACTGACGTCTGCGGCGGGGTTCAAGAGCACCGAAGGAGGAGTGCGGGTCAAGGTCAGGTTTGGGGGCACCTACGGCCCGGCTTCGCCCGACAGGGGTGGTCCATCGAAGCAACGCGGCACCAGTGACTGAAGGGAGACGACTCAGATGAGACAGCATCGGATCGTGGTCGCCGACGACGACCCCATCGTGACCAAGTTCCTCTCGGCGGTTTTCCAGGACGAAGGGTTCGAGGTGAGCGTCGCCGAGGACGGGGAGAAGGCGCTGAAAGTCATCAAGGAGGCGAAACCCGATCTGGTGATCCTCGACCTCGTCATGCCCTATCACGACGGGTTCGAGATCTGCCAGAAGATCAAGTCGGCCGGCGAGACGGCCAACGTGCCCGTCATCATCCTCTCCATGAAGGAGCGCGAGCAGGATGCCCTGCGGGCGTTCGAGGTGGGGGCGGACGATTACATCCGCAAGCCCTTCAACGCCCTGGAACTGGTCGCGAGGGCGCGCAAGCTCATGGGCAACTCCAGGGGCTGAGGAGCCGCCGCATGCCGACGATGCCGTGGTGGTCGCAGGAAGTTGGCCCGATGTACGAGTTCGTGATCGCGCTGCTGGTCGGCGTGAGCGCCTTCTTCCTGCTGCTGGTCGGCATCATCATCATCAGCAAGGGTTGGCGAGAGATCGTCGAGGCGCGTCTCAGGCTCCGCCGGGCGGAGCTGGAGCCCGGCTTCTTCAAGTACGCGGTCGGCAAGGAGGCGCTCGAGAAGTACCTCCCACGCCCCATCCACCGCAGCGAGCGCGTCCTCGTGGAGCGGATCTTCTTCGAGATGGGCCGCGTGGTGAAGGGCTCGGTGCGCGAGCGCGCCCGCGATGCGTTCGAGAAACTGGGCTTCGTGGATCACTACCTGGCCAACCTCGAGAGCCGGCGGTGGTGGACCCGCGCCGAGGCGGCCGAGAAGCTCGGCCTCATGGGGAGCGAGAAGGCGACCCGATCGCTGATCGATCACATGAACGACCCCGTGCCGGAGGTGCGGGTGCGCGTGGCCCGCGCCCTGGGCAACATCCGCACCTCGGAGGCCCTCAGGCCCCTCACGCTGGCCCTGAAGGACCCGGGCCGGTGGTCGGCCATTCGCGTGGCGGGGATCCTGATCGGCGCCGGAGACGAGTCCGTCGAGATCCTGCTTCAGGAGTTCGACCACTTCCCCCAGCACGCGAAGATCTCGGCCATCGACATCTTCGGCAGGATCCGGAGCCTCAAGGCGATCTCACTGCTGCGGGATCTGCTGAAGCACCAGGACGCGGACATCCGCGCTCGGGCCGCATTCGCGCTCGGCTCGATCGGCGATCCGACCTCCGCGTCCCACCTCGGCGACGCGCTCAAGGACCCGGCCTGGTTCGTCCGGGCGATGGCCGCCAAGGCGCTGGGGCGACTCAAGGAGGAGGGCTCGATCGAGGCGCTGTGCACGTCGCTTGCCGACCCACAGTGGTGGGTCCGCGCCAACGCGGCCGAGGCCCTCAAGAACAAGGGGGAGCGCGGCATGAGCGCCCTGCTGGCGATGCTCGATTCGAAGGACACCTATGCCGCGCAGCAGGCGGTGCAGATGCTTCAGGAGTCGGGCGTGCTCGATTCGATGATCGCGCGGCTGGCCTCCGAGGAGGGCAGGGAGCGCCAGTTGGCCCTCGACGTGATGGCAAAGCTGGTCAAGCTCAAGCGGACCGACCTTCTGACGGAGATCGCCCACAACCATCCCGAGGGCTCCATCCGCCAGCGGCTGGCAATCATCCTGGGGCTGCGGGTCCAGCCGCATCCGACCGCGTGACGACCCGCTGAGGGAGCGACCATGAGGCAGTTCCTTATCGACGCGATCATCGTTTTCAACGATTTCGTGCTGGTCTATTTCCTCAGCCTCAACACGATCTACTTCCTCCTTTTCCTCGTCTCCCTGGTCGAGGTGCTGAAGTTCATCAAGCGCACCTTCTTCTCGGACTACCAGCAGATCCTCCAGTCCGACATGACCTGGCCCATCAGCATCCTGGTGCCCGCGCACAACGAGGAGAAGAACATCGTCGAAACGGTCCGATCGCTTCAGCTCGTCAACTACAGCGAGTTCGAGATCATCGTGATCAACGACGACTCCACCGACCGGACCCTCAGGAACCTCGTTGACGCGTTCGATCTCCGCCGACTCGACAAGGTCTATAAACGGTCGATCCCGACCAGACCCGTCCGGGGGATCTACGGGTCGCTGACGCATCAGAACCTCACCGTCATCGACAAGGAGCGCGGTGGAAAGTCCGACGCGTTGAACACCGGAATCAACATGGCGAGATTCCCCCTCTTCTGCTCCGTGGACGCCGACTCGATCATCGAGGACAACGCGCTGTTGCGCGTGGTGAAGCCGTTCATGGAGCATCCCGCCGAGATGGTCGCGGTTGGCGGCATCGTCCGCATCGCCAACGGTTGTGAAGTGCACGAAGGGCGGGTCTCCAAGATCCACCTGCCGCCCAGGGCGCTGCCGATCCTCCAGGTGGTTGAGTACCTGAGAGCCTTCCTCACGGGGCGCATCGGGTGGAGCGTCATGCGGTCGCTGCTCATCATCTCGGGAGCGTTCGGGCTCTACAAGAAATCCGAGGTGATCGAGGTGGGCGGCTATGACTCGGAGTCGGACACGGAGGACCTCGAGCTCGTCGTGCGGCTGCACGAGAACTGCCGCCGCAAGAAGATGAAATACCGGATCGTCTTCGTGCCCGACCCGGTCTGCTGGACCGAGGTGCCGAACACGTTCCAGATACTCCGCCGGCAGAGGAACCGCTGGCACCGCGGGCTCCTGCAGAGCCTCTGGCGTCACCGGCGCATGCTCCTCAACCCGAGGTACGGCGTGATCGGGCTCGTCGCCTTCCCTTACTTCGTCATATTCGAGATGCTGGGGCCCTTCATCGAGCTGACCGGCTACATCAGCGTGCCGCTGGCCTGGTACCTCGGCATCCTCAACCTCCAGTTCTTCATCCTCTTCTTCGCCCTGGCCGTCCTCTACGGGGTCTTCCTGTCCGTGGCGGCCGTGCTGCTCGAGGAGATCTCCTTCCGCCGCTACCCAGGCTGGCTCGACCTCGCCAGGCTGATGGTCTACGCGGTGCTGGAGAACTTCGGGTACCGCCAGATCCTGAGCGCCTTCAAGGTCAAGGCCTTCTACGATTTCGTGCGCAGGCGTCGCGGGTGGGGAGAGATGAAGCGCCGAGGGTTCGGCAAGCGCTCCCCCGCCTGATCCCCGGCGAACCTCCCATCTGCGTGCTACCATCATGCCCTTCGCGGAGGCACGCATGGTGAGCATGATGTCTGGAAGGCGGGAGAGGCTCGCGGCGGTGGTGGTGGCAGCCGTCCTGGTGACGGGAGGGTCCCCCGGGTTCGCACGGCAGGCGCCGGGGCCGAAGGCCGCGAGGTTCCGGGTCGAGACGCGCACCTACTTCGGCAAGATCCCGCGGGAAGCCCAGTCAACAGACTGCTGGCTCCCCATCCCCTTCCCCGACGTGCACCAGAGGATCGAGCAGCTCATGGCCCAGGGACCCTTCAACATCTCCACCAACGAGATCGCGGACCATCAGACGATCGCCGGCTACCTGCACAGCGGACCGCGCGGCGGCGTCCCGATGCAGGTCCTCATCGGCTTCTTCGTAGAGCGCACCGAGCAGGTCCACGGCAACCTCGAGGGGGTGCCGGCCAGGGCACCGGGCGAGGAGGATCGGAAGATCGGGGAGCGATGGCTGAAACCGGACCCCACGGGGTTGCCCGACGATGACCTGCGGTCCCGCGCCTCGAAGATCGCGTCCAAGGAGAAGACTGCGCTGGGCAAGGCGCGCGCCATTTTCGAGTACGTGGTGGCCAACGTGGCCCTCCTGTCCAGCCCTCGCGAGCTGCAGGGCGCCGGCCTCGGCAATCTCTCGGTCACCCTCAAGATGATGAAGGGAGACAGCCTGGACATGGCCGCCGCCTTCGTGGCGCTCTGCCGGGCCGCCGGCGTGCCCGCGCGCACCGTGACAGGCTGGAAGTTCCCCGCCGGGATCCGCCGCGGCTCGGTTGACGGGTACTACGGTTGGGCGGAGTTCTACCTCCCCGGGACGGGATGGATCCCCGTCGATCCGGCTGAGGCCAGGCGCAACCCGACCAGGAAGGCCTACTCCTTCGGCTCGGTGGACGAACGGCGTCTCGCGTTGGCGGTCGGTCGCGAGGTGCACCTGAACCCCCCGCAGGCCGGCGTCCCGCTCAACTACTTCATCAACCCGTACTGGGAATGCGACGGCAAGACCATGCCCGACCCCAGGCAGGAAGTGCAGTACGAGGAGGTAGCCGAGATCCCCAGCTCGGAGATCCAGCTCAGACCCAAGGCTCCGGGGAGTCCGCCCTCCAACCCTCCCCCGAACCCCTGACGAGGGGCGGGTGAGATTCATCGACATCACCGTCGCCCTGGGACCCGCCACGCGCACCTATCCGGGGGACCCCCCGGTCTCCATCGAATTGATCGGCGACCCGGCCCGGGGGGATCACGCCCGCGTCTCGGTGATCCGGACGAGCCTGCACGCCGGCACGCATGTGGACGGGCCGAACCACCTGACCGGCGGCCGGGGCGGCGTCGACTCGCTGAGCCTGGAGGCGATGGTGGGGCCCGCGCTCGTGGTTCGGGCGTCCGGGCCCTCCATCGGAGCGCGCGATGTGAAGCGCTGGCAGTTGCCGCGCCGGGCCCGGGTCCTGCTTAGGGGCCAGGCCACGCTCTCCCCGGACGGGGCCCGCGAGCTGGTGCGCCGCGGAGTCCTGCTCGTCGGCACCGACGGCCTGTCGGTCGATCCGATTGGCGACCCCGATCTGCCGGCGCACCGGGAGCTGCTCCGCTCGGGCGTGGTGGTCCTCGAGGGGCTCGACCTGTCGGCGGCACCGCCCGGGCGATATCACCTCATCGCGCTGCCGCTCCTGATCCCCGGAGCCGACGGCGCACCCGCGCGCGCCCTGCTGCGGCCGCGCCGGAAGACACGCGCCGCGCGACTGGTCTAATCCTCGACCGAAAGGACCTTCCCCTCCTTGAACTCGATGACGAGGAAGTCCCAGGTGCTGGCCATGTAGGTCAGCGTGTCGGCGTCGGTGTCGTGGTTGGAGGCGGCCTTCTTGTCGAGGAAAAACGGAGGCGAGTAATAGTAGGGGGGGTACCCCACCGCCAGGAAAACCCCCCTTCTGGTCATCCCCTCCTTGACCTTGGCAGCCTTGATGCCTGCTCGATCGAGATCCGACAGACGCTCCAGCGACGGGGCCTTGCTCCAGCGACGAGGGCCGCAACCGCCAGCCGGACGTACGCTCTCTTCATGAGTCGGCTCCTCTCAGTCGTCGATCGAGGCGACCTTCCCGTCATCAAACTTGATGATGATCCGATCCAGGACGCCCTTCATCCATGTCAGCTCGTCCGCCTCGAGATCCGGATTGCCCACGTCGTGGGCCGCGTGGCGGTAAGGCGGGTAGCCGACCGCCCTGAAGACTGCCTGCCGGGACATCCCCTCGAGGATACGGCCCGATCGGATCCCCTTGAGGTCCACATCGCCGAACCCGTCGAGCGATGGGGGCTCGTTCCCCAGGATCCGGTCCAGGACCGTTTCCAGATCGGGCGCGCAGTCCTCGATTTGCAGGTAGAGCTTCTCGTCGCGTCCCTCCACCGCCAGCGCGACCTCCTCTCTTCCCACCCTCCTGACCGTCATCTTCGTCCCAATCGGGACGAAATCGGGGGTCAGGATGAAGTTCTCCCACGCCGCCGAGTCCCCGTCGTAGAAGAGGTTGTGCTGGAGGTAGAACGTGCCGCCCGAGAATTTCTCCCTGACCTCGCGCCGGCCCGCCAGAGCCGGTCCGATCAGGAGCGCCGCCAGTGTGGCCGCCACCGAAAGTCTGAGATGAAGTCGATTCATCGCGTGTCCCTCCGGTTCCGAGGGGCAAGCATAGCGCACTTCGCGCGGACCGGCAGCCCCACGTCACTTCAGGAAATAGAGGAGCAGCACCAGCCCGAGGCCGATCCGGTACCAGGCGAAGGGCCTGAAGTCGTGCCGGGAGATGAAACGGATGAAGCCGCGCACCGCGACGAGCGCCGACACGAAGGCCGCGGCGAGCCCCACCGTGAAAACCGGCAGGTCCGCCCGGGCCAACCCGCTCCACGATTTGAGCAGGTCGTAGAGCGTCGCGGCCAGAATCGTCGGGATGGCGAGGAAGAACGAGAACTCCGTGGCGGTCCTGCGGTCCAGCCGGCAGACCATGCCGCCCATGATCGTCGCGGCGGCGCGGGACACCCCGGGGAACAACGAGAGGGTCTGCGCGAGGCCCACCCCGAGCGCCTGGCGCCAGGAGATGCGCATCACGTCCGCGACCTCGGCCTTGGGCGAGGACCACTCGATGGCCAGCATCGCCACTCCACCCGCCACCAGCGCGGCCGCGACGGTGACCGGGCCGAAGAGGCTCTCCTTGATGAAGTCATGCAGGAGGAAGCCGGCCGCCGCCGCGGGCAGGAACGCGAGCGCGAGGTTGCTCAGGAGCCCGAACGAGGCCCGGTCCGCCAGCGCGCCCATCACGACCCGCGTCAGACGTTGGCGGTATTCCCAGATGACGGCCAGGATCGCGCCGAGCTGGATGAATATACCGAACGTCGAGGCCGTCTCGCCCGTGAAGCCGAGCAGGTGGCTCGCGATGATGAGGTGGCCGGTCGAGGAGACCGGCAGGAACTCCGTCAGGCCCTCGATCAGCCCGAGCAGGAGCGCGATCCAGATCATGGCAGGCGCTTCACGCGGTCGACTCCCTGGCGCCCGTCTCACGCCGCGCCGGCGCCGGAGAGGCCGCCCACCCCGGAAGCGAGAGCGCCGCCGGCAGCAACGTGACCGCCGTGATCAGGCAGGCCAGGCTCCCCACCGAGGAGATGATCCCCACGCTGCGCAGACCCGGGTAGTTGGAGAACGTGAGCGAACCGAATCCCACGATGTTGGTCATCGCGGCCATCGCCACCGCTTTGCCCGTCTCCATGATCCCTGAGTCCACCACGCCGCCGTTGACGCGCATGCGGTGGATCATGTGGATGCCGTAGTCCACGCCCACGCCCAGGATCATCGTCGCCACGAAGCAGTTCACGAAGTTCATCTGGACACCGGACAGGCTCATGACGCCCAGCATCCAGACGACCCCCACGAGCACCTGAAGGTTGGCGAGGACCATCATTCTCACCGATCGGAAGTCGAGCCAAAGGAGAACGCTCACGAGCACCAGACCGACGCTGATGGCGATCTTGGCGTCGTGAGCGAAGATCTCCCGCAGCCGCTTGCTGACGACGTTCACACCGGTCACCGAGATGTCCGGATCGTCCCCCTGGATCGCCGCCACCAGCCCGGCCGGCGCCTCGCGCCGGAACCTGCCCTCGGCCATGAAGAGGTAGACGGCGGCCTGATAGGTTCCGGCCTCCTGCCCCGGCGCCGGCGCCGGCGCGGACCGCTTGATGTACCGGTCGAGGACGGCGCCCAGGTTGGCCGCCTGGAGATCGGCGAGCCTCAGAGGCCGGTTGCGGGAGAGGCTCTCGCGGAGGTCCACGAGATAATCGTCAAACGCGTTCTCGCGAAAGCCGGACTCCCGCAGCGCTTGCCGGAATGTCCTCTCGATCCTCGCTGCGCTGAAGTCCCCTTCGGAGCCGGCTTTCAGCGTCTGGATCACCTGCTCCTGGCGCGACTGCGCCGGCAGGTAGTTGAGGATGGAGTCGGTGCCCCGCAGCACACCCGAGTCCAGCCAGGGCTGCGCGCGCTGCATGAGGGCTCGCACCTTTTCGACCGTGCCATCCACGGCCGGGTCCCTCACGATCGCCATCATGAAATTGAGATCTCCGCCGAATTTCCTGGCGACCTTCTCCTGCGCGAGGGCCCCTCTGTTCGATCGGGAGCCCAGGTCGCGGATGTTATCGGAGAACCCCATGTTCCAGGCGGCGGCGCCGAAGATGGCGGTCGCGCCGGCCAGCGCGATGAGCGTCGCGGCCGGGTGACGCGCCGACACCGGTATCAGCCGCTCGAAGCCGAACGACTGGATGTGGAGCTTCCGGATGACGTCGCGACGCCGGGGCCGGCCCTCGTTCCACTGGATCATCGCGGGCAGCAGGAAAAGGATGGCCACCATGCTGAGGAGGATCCCGGTGCCGATCAGGAACCCGAGCTCCCAGAGACCACGGAACTTGGTGACGCACATCGAGTAGAAGGTGCCGGCCGACGTGATGGCGCCCGCGAACATCCCGAGGGCCCCCTCCCCCATCATCAGGCGGCTGGCGTCCGGCAGCGAGAGGCCTCCCAGCCGCTCCTCGACGTAGCGCGCGTACATGACGATCGTGAAATCGGTCCCCAACCCCATGACCATCGCGACGAAGCCCGATGACGCGGAGTTGATGTGGCCGAAGACCAGGAAGGCCGCGGCGAAGGTAAGGGCCTGCCCGACCATGAGGGGGACGCTGCTGTACATCAGCGCGCCGAAGCGGCGGTAGCCGATCAGGTAGAGGCCGAGCACGCCGAAGAACGAGAGGACCGCGGTGAGCTTCATGTCCGACTTGATCAGCTCCGAGTCGTCGAGCGCGATGACGTATGACCCGGCGTAGTCCATCGTCACCTGCTCGGCGCCCGGCGTGCCTCCCTCGGCGGACAGTTCCTGGCGCGTCTCGCTCTCGGCCTGCCTGAGCCCCGCCATGAGCCGCTTGGTGAACCCGAGGTCCTGGGCTGGATGGGCCGGCTTGATCAGCACGAGCAACGCGCTTTCGTCCTGAGACATGTAGTAACCGTCGACCGGCTTGAGCTTCAGCGCGCCCTTGGCCGCGAGAAGGTGGTCCCAGAGGAGCGACCGCAAGCCGAGCGGGTCCATGCGGACGATCTCCTTGAGGAAGGTCGCCGAAGGGTTCTCGAGGACCCTGCGGTTGTCGGCCACCTGCCGGCGGATCGCCGCGTCGGTGAGCTTCTCCTTGAGGCGCGGGAGCTCCTCTGGCGGCAGGAAGAGGAGGGCGTATTTCTGAAACAGCGCGATCAGCTCGCTGCTGCCCCCGAGGCGGTACTCCACCTGGAGCACCTCGTCCATCGCGCCGGCCTTCTCCGCGAACAGGTCGGCGAAGTCCTCGTACTCATCGGCCGTGTGGCCCTGCGGCGCTTCGATCAGGCCCGCCACGTAGTCGGCCCCCCCGAATTCCTTCAGGGAGGTCTTGAAGGCATCAATGGCGCGATCGCCGCGTGGCACCAGCGCCAGGATGTCGGTGTCGAGGGTGATGCGGCTCCCCAGGATCGCCGCGAGGCAGACCACCGCGAAGGTGACGATGAAGATGGTGCCGGGATGGCGGCGCGAGAATTCCTCGATGAAGAGGAAGATCCCCTGCCTTTTTTCCTGGGATCCAATCGGCATGAGAGGTGACACGTCCTCAAGAGGGCAACGCAGGGTATCGGCCGGCCGGCCGGGCGTCAAGAGGCAAAGCCTTGACGCAGCAACGGGATAAGCGTGTGTGAGCACGCATGCCCGGGTCGCTCGCGGTGCTCGCGCTCACCGCCACCATGCCCGGCATGGATCAGCCTGTCAGGTACTCCCGCGCCGCCTGCCTGCCGCGCGACACGTCCACCGTCAGAAGCAGCAGCAGGCCCGCCGCGAAGAAGACCAGCACCGAGAGGATGGCGATTCGCTGGCTCCCGGCCACCGACGCGGTCAGCCCGTAGACCAGCGGGCCCACCAGAGCCGAGAACTTGCCGCAGACGGAGAAGAAGCCGTAGAACTCTGCGTCGTGGCCCGCCGGCACGAAGAGGCGCATCAGGCCCCGGCTGGCGGCCTGGTTGGACCCCAGCCCGATCCCCGCCACCAGCGCGATGCACCAGAATTGCCCCCGCGTCGACGTGAGGAAGGCCGCCACCACCACGCCGCACCACAGCAGCAGCGTCATCACTATGGTGGGCTTGCTGCCGAGCCGATCGGTGACGTGGCCGAACACGAGCGATCCGATCAGCGCCGTCACCTGCACCGCCATGAAGAGATAGACCGATTCCGCGATAGAGAAGCCCAGCACGGAGACGGCGTAGATGCCCGAGAAGTAGATGACCGTCTCGATGCCGTCGTTGTAGATGAGGAATGCCGCGAGGAACTTGAACAGCTCCGACAGGTTCCTCACGCGGCGGAAGGTCGCCGCGAGCCGGGCATACCCGATCCGCGCCAGCGATACCCCCGCGGGTCTCTCCTGCGGCACGGCCCGCTCCCTCAGCCAGAGAAACAACGGCAGGGAGAAGATGCTGAAGAAGACGGCCGTCACCACGAAGGACGCGCGGAAGGAGGCCTGGTTCGCGGGCGCGAGCCCCCCCGAGAGCAGTGGCACGCAGATCGCCAGGGCGATCAGCCCGCCGGCGTAGCCCAGCGCGAAGCCGTACCCCGAGAGTCTCCCGACGTCGGCCTCATCGGAGAGCTCGGACAGGAAGGCATTGTAGATCCCGTTGCCGCCGGAAAAACCGATGTTGGCGACGATGAACAGGGCAGTCCCTGCCAGGACGTCGCCCGGCCCCACGAAGAAGAGCAGCGCCGTCGGGACCACGCACAGGGCCGTGAAGAAGAAGACCCATCGCTTCTTCGACGCGGAGAAATCGGCCATCGCCCCCAGGAGCGGCGAGACGACCCCGATGAGGATCATCGAGGCGCTGATGGCCACGCTCCAGAGAAGGCTCGCGTCGGGCCCCGGCCCGGCCACCACCTGTGTGAAGTACAAGGGGTAGGCGGCCATCGTGATGAGGGTCGGGAAGGCCGAGTTGGCGAAATCGTAGAGGCACCAGCTCAGCAGCTCGAGCTTGCCTGGTCTGGTCGTCAGGCACCCTTCACGAACGCTGGGGCTCGTGCGGGACCTGGATCGGCTCCTCCAGCTTGATCTCGAACGGCGTGTCGGCGGGAAGCTTCGCCTGCTCCCCTTCCTTGCCCATCACAACCGCCGTGCCGATCCCGCCCCCCACGATCGTGCCGATGACGGCCGTCTTGGTGTCCTTGCCCAGGATCCGGCCCAGCAACGCGCCGCCGGCGGCCGAGCCCCCGATGATCGCCGCGTTGCGCTTCTTCTTGCTCTCGGAGACCTCCTGGAAGGTGCCGCTGATTGCGGTCCGGTATCCGCCGGGCAGCGTCAGCTCGTCGAACGAGAGCCCCAGCTTCGCGTTGCCCGCTCCCCTCTTGGCCGGCACCGCCTCGGTCACCTTTCCGTGCACCAGCGAGCCGGCAGGGATGACGTCGCGTCCATCCACCTGGATCGCCTCCACGAGGGTCGCCGTGAAGGCGTCCCCCACGACGTTCTTCTTCGTGTTGATACCGGCATCGAGCGCCAGAGTCAGGACCGTCCCGGACGGCACGTCCACCATGTGGACCTGCGGCTTCGCCGGGGCCGGCGTGGGGGCCGGCGCCGAGGCGGCGGAGGGACGAGGTGCGCTCTGCTGCGGTTGCTGCCGAGCAGGCGGCTGCTGCGCCGGCGCGGCCGGCTGGGCGGGCGCCGGAGACGGGGTCGTCGCCGCGGGTGGCTGCGTGGAATCCGCCTGCTGCACGGGGGCCTGACCGCCGCATCCGATCATCAGCAGGCAAACAGACACCGCGCTCATCAACTTGAGTCGTCTCATCTCTGCTCCTTTCCCGTGATTCCGGGCTCCGTCATGTTAAATGGATCGAGAATCCTCTCCAACTGCTCCTCGGTAAGCAATCCCTTCTCCCGCACGATCTCCGGGATCGTCCTGCCGGTCGCCAGCGCCTCCTTGACGATCTCGGCCCCCAGAGCGTACCCGATCCAGGGGTTCAGCGCCGTGACGATCCCGGACGAGATCCCGGCGTAGCGGCGGCAGCGCTCCTCGTCGGCGCCGATCCCCTCCACGCACCGCGTCCGAAGGGTGGCCATCGAGGTCGACAGGATCTCGAACGAGGTCAGGATATTGAAAGCCATGACCGGCATCATGACGTTGAGCTCGAGCTGGCCCGCCTGCACGGCGTAGTCCACCACCGCGGCGCCCCCTACCACCTGGAAGCCTACCATCGCCGCCATCTCGGGGATCGCCGGGTTGACCTTGCCCGGCATGATCGACGAGCCCGGCTGCACGGCGGGGAGGATGATCTCCGCCATCCCGGTGGCGGGCCCCGAGGCCATCAGCCTCAGGTCGTTGGTGATCCGGATCACCTCCAGCGCGATCATCCTGAGCGCCGAGGCCACCGCGGCCATCGGCAGGCACGACTGCATCGCCTCGCGCATGTCGGGCGAGGGCCTCAGATCAAGGCCGGTCAGATCCCGCAGGTACCCGATGGCCTTCTCGCGGTAGCCGGACGCCGTGTTCAGACCGGTGCCCGTGGCGGTGCCGCCCAGACCCAGCTCCGAGAGGTGCCGGCAGGACTCCTTCAGCACCGTCCGACCGCGTCCGATCGCCCGCGCGTAGGCGGCGAACTCCTGACCGAGACGCACCGGCACCGCGTCCTGCAGGTGGGTGCGGCCCGACTTGAGCACGTGGTCCAGCTCCTTCCCCTTCGCGTCGAAGGCCGCCTCGAGGGCCGCCAGAACGGGGTCGAGGTCGCGCGCGCAGAGCAGGGCCGACACCCGCATCGCGGTGGGGTAGGTGTCGTTGGTGGACTGGCCGAAGTTGACGTGGTCGTTCGGATGGACGGTGGCGTAGTCCCCCTTGCGGCCGCCGAGGAGCTCGATGGCGCGGTTGGCCAGCACCTCGTTGGTGTTCATGTGCTGGGAGACCCCCGCGCCCGCCTGGAAGACATCCACCACGAACTGGTCGCGCAGCCCGCCGGCGAGCACCTCGTCGCATGCCGCGGCGATCGCCTCGGCGATGCGCGGCGCGACCGCCGCCGCATCCCTGTTGGCCAGCGCCGACGCCTTCTTCTGGTACATGTAGGCGTCGATGAGCCGGTGATGGGCCCTCCATCCACTGATGGGATAGTTCTCCACCGCGCGGGCGGTCTGGATCCCGTAATACGCGTCCGCGGGGATCTCCCTCTCTCCCAGCGAGTCCCTCTCGATGCGGCCCCGTCTCATCTCATCCCCCTCACGTGCCATCCCATGACCTTGATCTCGGTCATCTCCTCGATGGCGTACTTGAGCCCCTCGCGGCCGGCCCCGGATTCCTTCACGCCCCCATAGGGCATGTGGTCGACGCGGAACGTCGGCACGTCGTCCACCATCACGCCGCCGACCTCCAGCTTCTCGAAGGCCCGCCAGGCCGATGGAGCGTCACGCGTGAAGATCCCGGCCTGAAGGCCGTAGATCGAATCGTTCACCATCGCGAGGGCTTCGTCCAGCGTGTCGTAGGCCGTCACGGCGACGACCGGGCCGAAGACCTCCTGACAGGAGATCTTCATGTCGGGGCGTACGCCGGTCACGATCGCCGGCATCAGCACCGCGCCCTGCCTCCCCCCTCCCAGCACCACCTTCGCGCCGCCCGAGGCCGCCTCCTCTATCCACGTCGCCGCGCGCACGGCGTCCCCCTCGGTGATCATCGGGCCCACGTCGGTCCCCTCGTCGAGCGGCGCGCCCACCTTGAGGGACTTCACCATCGGGACGAAGCGCTCCATGAAAGGCTCGAGGACCCGCCGTTGCGCGAGGACCCGCTGCACCGAGATGCACGACTGGCCCGAGTAGGAGTAGCCGCCCACCGTGATCCGTTCGGCCGCCCGGGTCAGGTCGGCGTCGTGGTGCACGATCGCCGCGGCGTTCCCGCCCAGCTCCAGCGCGACGCGCTTTCGGCCGGCGCGGGCCTTGAGACCCCAGCCCACCGCCGCGCTGCCGGTGAAGGTCAGCATCTTGAAGCGATCGTCGGTCACGAGGATCTGAGTCGTCTCCACGGTGGCGGGCGTCACGTTGAGCGCCCCGGCCGGCAGCCCGGCCTGGGCCGCGATCTCAGCGAGGACCAGCGTCGAGGAGGGCGTCTGGGAGGCGGGCTTGATGACGATCGTGTTGCCCGAGGCGATCGCCGGCGCGATCTTGTGCGCGCTCAGGTTGAGCGGGAAGTTGAAGGGGACGATGCCGGCGATGGGCCCGATCGGAAACCGCCGGACGATCCCGATCCGGTCGGCGCCCCATGGGGCCCAGTCCATCGGAAACATCTCGCTTCCGATCCGGCGCGCCTCCTCGGCCGCCACCTCGAATGTGAAGACCGCCCTGTCCACCTCGGCGCGCCCCGCCTTGACGGGCTTGCCGGCCTCCAGGGCCAGGATCCGGGTGAGCTCCTCGCGTCGGGCCGCGATGCCCGCCGCCATCTTCGCGAGGACCGCGGTGCGCTCCCAGGTGGCCATCGAGCGGGTGACCTCGAAGGCCTGGCGGGCGGCCACCAGCGCATCCTCCATGTCGCGGGCCCGGGCCCTGTGGACCCTCGCCACCGGCTCTCCGTCCCATGGAGATCGGACCTCGCAGGTCTCACCGGTGGCTCGCCACTCCCCCGCGATGAAGGGCTTCCGCTCGATCATTCTCAGCTCCCTGTGAAGCCAGCCTGATTCTAACGCACCCGCGCCCGTGTTATCCTGCCCGCGTGACCTCAGAAGACCAAGGCCTCCGGATCGTGCGAGTGAGCCGCCTGGCCGACCAGGGCAAGGAGGATGACCTGAGATCCACCACCGCCGCGGCACGAATCGCGATGATGTGGCAGCTCGCGCTCGACGCATGGACCTTCAAGGGGGGTCTCGTTGCTGAACCCCGACTACAGAGACATCTTGTCCGCGTTCGCCGACGAGGGCGTTGAGTATCTCGTCGTCGGAGCCTATGCGCTCGCCGTCCATGGCCTGCCCAGGGCGACAGGGGACATCGATCTGTGGGTGCGGCCCTCGAGCGAGAACGCGCGATGTGTCTGGAGCGCCCTGGCGCTCTTCGGCGCTCCCTTGAAGGGATTGACTTCGGAGGATCTGACCCGTCCGGGGATCGTCTTCCAGGTGGGCGTGGCTCCCGCCCGGATCGATATCCTCACGTCGCTTGACGGGGTCGAGTTCGAGGATGCCTGGACTGCGCGGACCGAGTCGGTTGTGGAAGGGATCCGGCTGCCGGTAATCGGCCGCCGGCACCTCATCCTGAACAAGAAGGCCACCGCCCGGCCGCAGGATCTCGCCGACGTGGCGATGCTTGAGGCCGGCGAGTGACCTTCAGGTCCGCGTCGCTACGACCAGATAGTCGATCACCAGGTCTCCGGGCTGGCTCGCCCGGCCGGTGACGCGCCCGCGCAGCAGCCGCCAGGCGAGCCAGTTGGCAGGGGCGACGAGGAGCCGTCGCAGCAAGGTGCCCGCCGCGCCCTCCCCCGCGGCCCTCTCCAGGGCCGTCAGGGTCAGGACGGTCAGCGCCAGCTTGGTGCCCCCCACCGGGCTCACCTTCACGGCGGAGAAACCGGCCAGCGCGAAGATGCGTTCGAGACCGGCCGGCGTCCAGCGCCAGTAATCCTCCGGGTCGGGGTGGTAGAACCAGGTCCCGTGGGTGGTCAGCAGGCAGGCGCCGCCGGGCCGCAGCACCCGGGCCATCTCCGCGACGGCCCGCTCCGGCTCGGCCACGTGCTCCAGGACCTGAGTGCACAGAACGACGTCGGCGACGCCCGCCGCGATGGGGAGCGACTCGGCCACGGCGATGATCTGGGCGCCTGAGCCAGGATCGACCACCACGTGACGCACCCGGTGACCGTTGCGTCCGAGCACGCCGGCCGCGATCGCCGCGTAGGGCCGTCCGCGGCCGCCGATGTCGAGCAGCGTGACCGGGTCGCGGGTGGGCCGCAGCCCCTCGCAGGCCGCCGCGATCGCAAGGTCCATCGCACGCCGTATCAGACAGGCGCCATCCTCGATGCCGCGGCCCACTGCTCTACGTCCCCAGCAGCTTGCCGAGGGCGTGCAGCGTCACCTCGCGCCCCACGTACCCGATGCTCTCTGTCAGCGGTATCTCCTTGGGGCAGGCCCGCACGCAGTTCTGCGCGTTGCCGCACTCGGAGATGCCGCCCGGCTCCATGAGGGCATCGAGCCGCTCGCTCGCGTTCATGGCGCCGGTCGGATGTGCGTTGAAGAGGCGCGCCTGCGAGATCGCGGCAGGGCCGATGAACTCCGAGCGGTCATTGACGCTGGGACAGACCTCGAGGCAGCAGCCGCACGTCATGCAGGTGGAGAGCTCGTAGGCCGCCTCCTGGACCGCGGTGGCCAGACGCGGCCCGGGTCCCAGGTCGTAGGTTCCCTGCACCGGGATCCACCCCTTGATGCGGATCAGGTCGGCGAACATCCGGCTCCGATCCACGATCAGGTCGCGCACCGCCGGGAACTTCGTCATCGGGCTCAGGACGATCGGCTGCGCGAGCCGATCCACCAGGGCCGAGCAGGCCTGTCGCACCTTGCCGTTCACCAGCATCGTGCAGGCGCCGCACACCTCCTCCAGGCAATGCGCCTCCCAGACCACGGGAGTCGTCTTCCGGCCGTCGGCGGTCACGGGATTGCGCTGGATCTCCATCAGACAGAAGATGACGTTCATGCCCTGCTGATAGGGAAGGTCGAAATCCTCCCAGCGCGCGGGTGCGCCGGGGCCATCCTGCCTGTGCACCCGAACCCGAACTGTCTGGGGCATGACCCACCTCTCGTCTGGCGGCCCTCAGGCCGTCGTGTAGGAGCGCTTTCGCGGCGGAATCAGGGACGTGTCGACCGGCTCGTACGAGATCACGGGCCCTTCCTTGCTCCAGAGGGCGCGCGTCGTCTTGAGGAAGTTGGCGTCGTCGCGCTCGGGAAACTCGGGCTTGTAGTGCGCGCCCCGGCTCTCGTTGCGCTTCAATGCGCCGACGGTGATCACCCGCGCCAGCTCCAGCATGTTCCAGAGCTGCCGCGCGAAGATGAGTGCCTGATTCGCGTAGCGTCCCGTGTCCGGCGCGCCGAGGCGGTGCCACCGATCCATCATCTGCCTCAGACGCTCATCGGTCTGGCCGAGCCTGCGGTTGTCGCGCACGACCGTCACGTTGTCGGTCATCATCTCCCCCAGCTCGCGCCAGAGCTGGTACGGGTTCTCGGGGCCGTCCATCTTCGCGATACGGTCCTGATGGTCCGACCACCGCTTCGCCTCGGACTCGGCCTTCGCCGCGGGCAGGGGCGCCCCCGCCCCGCGGCCCCCCGCGTACCTGATCATCGCGGCGGCCGCCACCTGCCCGCCGTAGACGCACGACAGCAGGGAGTTGGCGCCGAGCCGGTTGGCGCCGTGATACTGGTATTCGGACTCCCCTGCCGCGAAGAGACCCGGCAGGCTGCACATCTGATCGAAGTCGACCCAGATTCCCCCCATGGAGTAGTGCACAGCGGGGAAGACCTTCATCGGCTCGTCGCGCGGGTCGACCCCGACGAACTTCTCGTAGATCTCGAGGATCCCGCCGAGCTTCTTGTCGAGCATCTCGCGCGACAGGTGCGACAGGTCGAGATAGACCGCCCGCTCGCCGCCGACCCCCATCTTGAGGTTGACGCAGATCTCGAAGATCTCCCGCGTGGCGATGTCGCGCGGCACGAGGTTGCCGAACTTCGGGTACTTGTCCTCGAGGAAGTACCAGCGCTCGGCCTCCGGGATGCTCTTCGGCGCTCGCGTGTCGCCCTGCTTCTTCGGCACCCAGACGCGCCCCCCTTCCCCGCGCGCCGACTCGGACATCAGCCGGAGCTTGTCGGTGCCGGGGATCGCGGTCGGATGGACCTGGATGAACTCGCCGTTGCCGTACACGGCGCCCATCTGGTAGGCGACCGAGGTGGCGGTGCCGGTGCAGGTGGTCGAGAGGGTCGACTTGCCGTAGATGACGCCGCAGCCGCCGGTGGCCAGCAGGACCGCGTCGGCGGTCATCGCGTGCACCGTCATCCGGATCTGGTCCAGCGCGGTGATCCCCCGGCAGACCCCTTTGTCGTCGAGGATCGGTCCGAGGCACTCCCAGAACTCGTACTTCCTGACGAGGCCCGCCGCCTCGTGCCGGCGGACCTGCTCGTCGAGCGCGTAGAGGATCTGCTGCCCGGTGGTGGCGCCGGCGAACGCCGTGCGGTTGTAGAGGGTCCCGCCGAAGCGCCGGAAGTCGAGCAGCCCCTCGGACGTCCGGTTGAACGTCACCCCCATGCGATCCAGCAGGTAGATGATCCCGGGCGCCGCCTGGCACATTCCCCTGACCGGGGGCTGATTGGCGAGGAAGTCGCCGCCGTAGACCGAGTCGTCGAAGTGGATCCCGGGGGAATCCCCCTCGCCCTTGATGTTGACCGCGCCGTTGATGCCGCCCTGCGCGCAGACCGAATGCGAGCGCTTGACCGGGACGAAGGAGACGAGGCTGACCTTGTGCCCCGCCTCGGCCAGGCGGATGGTGGCCATGAGCCCCGCCAGCCCGCCACCGACGACGATGAACTCCTGCGTGGCCATTGCCGTTACCGGCTCCTCAATGCGCGAAGAATCCCAACAGCGAGTTGACGCCCATGCCGGCCACCACGACTCCGACCACGCCGCAGGCGTACATCGAGAGCTGCTGCGCGCGACGCCCGGCCGTGATCCCCCACACGATCCCGAAGGTCCACAGGCCGTTGGCGAGATGGAAGGCGGCGGAGAGGATCCCGGCCACGTAGAACCCGAAGTAGGCGGGGCTGCTGAGCAGACTCTTCATATGCTCGAAGAAACGCTCCTTGAGCGATTCGTCGAAGAAGGCCTGGTAGCGAGTCTCGTAGACGTGCACCGCGATGTAGGCGAAGAGGAAGATGCCGGTGATCCTCTGCAGCACGAACATCCAGTTGCGCAGGAACGGATACCGGACCGCGTTGGGGCTGGCCTTGAGCGCGATCCACGTGCCGTAGGCGGCGTGAAAGAGGATCGGCAGGAAGATGACGAAGATCTCGATCCAGAGCACGTACGGCAGACCCGAGAGCTTCGCGACCATCTCGTTATAGGCGGCCGGCCCCTGGGTGGAGTACGAATTCGAGAAGAAGTGCTCGACGAGGAACGCGCCGATCGGCACCACGCCCGAGAGCGAGTGGATGCGTCGGGCCCAGAACGATGTCTGCGTCATGCGCGGCGCGACCCTCATCGGAATTCGGGCCGCATTATAGCGCGATGGGACTCCGGCGGAACGCGGTCAGGCCCGGCGCACGGGGAGCGTGACGTAATAGGTGATCCCGAGGCCGGAGATCCCGTTGGCCCAGATGACCCCTTCGTGCGACGCGATGATGGCGCGCGCCCGGGCGAGCGTGCCGGGGTCGGGGTCGCCGGTGAACAGGGCCTCCCGGCGCGCGTCATCGACTCCCGGGCCGGGGGCCTTGACCGCGATCATCAGCGCGTTGCGGCCGGCCTTCACGGTGACGCGCAGGCCGCGCGCGGGATTCACGACCCCTATCGCCTCACCCATCATGATCGCGATCGCCTCCTTGAACAGGGCCCGGTCGATCGGGTAATCGGGGATCTCCGGGTCGATCTGGCGTCTGACCGCCACGCGGCGCGCGGCCAGATCGGTGGCCGCCTCATCGAGACACTCACCGACGATCCTATCGAGACGCTCCGGGCGCCGAACGAGGGGGATCACCATACGGGGATCCTATGGGATCCATCCGTCTCAAACCAGTCCTTCGTGAGGTCGCACCAGAGGGCCAGGCCGCGCCAGGGGCCGAAGGGAGCGTAGAAGCGCTCGATGCGCCGATCGGCCACGGAGCGCCCGCCGTGATACATGCTGGAGAACTTCGTGCGGCACCAGGAGTCGATCCCCAGCCCGTCATATCGTCCCAGGAGCTTCAGCATGTTGTCGGCGACATAATGGCCGGCCCCCTTGACAGCGAGGATCTCGGAACGGATCTCGCCCGTCGGCCTGGCGGCGTCGAGCCAGGCCTCCGGGTCGAGGGCTCCCCGAGCCACGTCGAGCGCGAGCCCGCGCAGGAAGGAGGCGCGGTAGCCGGACCGCACGACGTCGCGGTAGAAGCGCAGGGGCCTCGCCGCCATCGCCGCCGGAGACGGAAAGGTCCGGGCGCCCCCGGGGGCCGGGTCCCCGAGGCGCTCGATCAGCGCCGTCACCATCACCTTCGTTAACGCCCAGGTGCAGTTGGTGGTGCAGATCATCTTCACGAGGTCCTCGAAGACGGTCGGCGAGCGCAGGAGACGGCCTGCCCCCGCGGCTCCCGTCCATCCCAGATCGGGACGCCCGACCAGGGCCGCGTGCCGGTAGAAGGGATCGAGGTCCTCGTCGAGACGCAGCATGTGGAAGATGTCTCGTTCCGCCCGATCGAGATCGGCGCGACGAGGCCTGCGGTGCGCGGTGAGGGTCACCTGCAAGGCGGGCGCCCCGCCGGCCGGCCGCCCCCACGTGACTCTCATCGCGGCCGGCCCGGCTTCGGGCAGCGTCAGAGGGCGGGTCAGGCAGGAGGAGGCCTCGTCCCACGCGAAGGGGGCCAGGTCGTACCAGCCGTGGCTCCGGACGGTTCTTTCGAATCTGAAGCCCGGCGGCGCCGCGAGCAGAAGGCGCTGAGTGAAGACAGGATGCTTGATGGGGGCGGAAGCCACGGGATAGACTCTCCCTGGAGTCAGGGCTGATTGCCACGCGATACAGGAGCCGGATCATGCCAGAGTTCACGAAGGTTGCAAAGGCGTCCGAGATGAAGCCGGGTGAGGCGCGCACCGTCGAGTGCGCCGGCAGGGCGATCGCCCTGTGCAATGCCGGCGGAAGGTTTCACGCCCTCGATAACACCTGCCTGCACCGTGGCGGGCCGCTGGGCGAAGGGTTCCTCGATGGGACGATCCTGACCTGCCCATGGCACGGCTGGCAATACGACGTCACGACCGGCCAGGTCACGATGAACCCCGCCGCCAGGGTGACCGTCTACGAGACAAAGGTCGAGGGAGACGACATTCTGGTCGGGGTCTGATTCACCCGATCCTCTCCAGCGCCTCCCCCGGGATCAGGAAGAGCATCCCGCACGGGACCGCCGGTGGCCAGGTCGCCGACTCGAGGCAGGCGAGGGTGCCGCGCCCGAATCCGAACGGCTCGCGCGCGCCGACGAGGTCCGCCGCGAGCCTGCCCATGTCGGGCTGGTGCCCCACCACCAGCACGCGGGCCACGGAATCGCCGCACCTGCCCAGGACCGGCGCGACCTCCGAAAGCCGGCACCCGGGCCCCGCCTCCTGGCAGACCCTGACAGCCTTCCCGAGCCCGAGTCGGTCCGCCACGATCCGCGCCGTCTGCTGCGCGCGCCGCAGCGGGCTCGTCAGGATGAGATCGAAGGTGAGCCCAAGGGCCGCCATCCCGGCCGCCTCCTTCGCCATCCTCAGGGCCCCGGCCTGGGACAGGGGCGGATCGGCGCCGTCGGAATCGGCGATCCCGTGCCGGAGGAGGAAGAGACGGGGAATGACGCCCTCGGATGAAGATGGGCCATCACCCTCCGCTTCCCGTGATGAGGAGGGGATCCGCCGGGTCAGCGGCTCATCGCGGGCCGGTGATGATGGCCCGAAACCGTTTCGCGGTCCGTCTCGAGGCCGGACGCCCCGGCCCGCGGGCCGGCCTTCACGCGTCGCGACAGGTCAATCCCCAGGGCCACGCTGTCGATCGATTCGTCGGCGAAGACCTCACCGAGATCGCGCAGGTCGACCTGGTCGACACGGTATTCGCTCTGCATCGAGCAGAACCTGGGCCCGCACATCGAGCAGAACTCCGCGGACTTGAAGTAGTCGGCCGGCAGGGTCGCATCGTGCATCTCCCTCGCCCGCTCCGGATCGAGCGCCAGCTCGAACTGCCGCTTCCAGTCGAAGGCGAAGCGCGCCCGCGACAGCTCGTCGTCGCGCCGCGTCGCGCCCGCCCTGCCCCGCGCGATGTCGGCGGCGTGCGCCGCGATCTTGTAGGCGATCACTCCCTGGCGGACGTCCTCGGCCTCGGGCAGGCCCAGGTGCTCCTTGGGCGTCACGTAGCACAGCAGGGTCGCGCCGGCCCAGCCCGCCATCGTGGCGCCTATCGCAGACGTGATGTGGTCGTATCCGGGCGCGATGTCGGTCACCAGCGGCCCCAGCACGTAGAAGGGCGCCTCGTGGCAGATCTGCTGCTGCACCTCGACGTTGACGGCGATCTGGTCGAGGGGCACGTGCCCGGGCCCTTCGATCATGACCTGAACGTCCTTCTCCCAGGCCCGCTTCGTCAGCTCGCCAAGGGTGTAGAGCTCCGCAAACTGAGCGGCGTCCGACGCGTCGTGCGTGCAGCCAGGTCTGAGGCCGTCGCCCGCGCTGATCGTCACGTCGTAGCGGCGGCAGACGTCGAGGATCCGGTCCCAGTGGGTGTAGAGCGGGTTCTCACGCCGGTGGTAGGCCATCCAGTGGGCCAGCAGTGACCCGCCCCGGCTGACGATCCCCGTGATCCTCCCCTGCACGAGGGGCAGGTGCCGCAGCAGCAGCCCGGCGTGCAGGGTCATGTAGTCGACCCCCTGCATGGCCTGGTGCTCGACCATGTCGACGAGGTCGTCGGCCGTCATCTCCTCGATCCTGCTGAGGCCGGCGACCGCCTGGTAGATCGGCACCGTGCCGACCGGCACGGAGCTGGCATCGAGGATCGCCTGGCGGATCCGGTCGATGTCGCCACCGGTCGACAGATCCATCACCGTGTCGGAGCCGTACTTGATCGCCAGGTGCAGCTTCTCCAGCTCCTTGTCGATGTCGGACGTGACGGCCGAGTTTCCGATGTTCGCGTTGATCTTGCAGGAGACCGCGAGCCCGATGCCCATCGGCTTGAGGCTCCGGTGATTCACGTTGGCCGGAATGATGAGCCGCCCGCGGGCGACCTCGGACCGGATCAGCTCCGGGTCGACCGCCTCGACCCGGGCGACGTAGCTCATAGCGTCCGTCACGGTCCCCCGCCGGGCGAAGTGCATCTGCGTGACGGGTTTCCCGTGGCTCGGCATGTGGGCATCACCTCAGAGTCGTTTCGTGGCGCTAGTCGGAGGCTATGATACACCCTGGGGGGAGGCGAAGTGCAGCCGCTCGCGCACGAACGAGACCCCTTCGAGCTCGCGCCCCAGGATCCCGCGAAGCACCTCCTCGGGCTTGACCGACCCGTCGGCCTGGTCCATCGCCACCGGGAAGCGCAGCGCTTGACCGGCGCCCGCCTCGTCCACGAGATCGACCAGACCCACCATCCGTTTCAGGTCGAGGCTCACGGAGCGCTCCTTGCGCACCTTGTCGATGAACCTCTCACTGGCGCTGTTGAAGGCCACCACCGCGTCCCTGAGCTCCTCGCGCCCGACGGGGCCGCTGTCCGGCACCCTCACCAGGTAGGTCGCCGCGGCGATCGCCTTGGACAGCGACGGCGCGCCTTCGGCCAGGGGCACCAGCCTCACGAAGGAAAGCCCCTCGGGCAGCACCCGGTTCACCCGCTCCACCGTGTCGCGATCCAGCGGCGCTCCCGACTGGAAGTCCACGTATTCCTCCTCGCTCTCGATGCCGACCGCCAGCGCCGGCGAGAAGGACATCAGCGGCCGCGGATTGAACCCCTGCGAGTACTTCAGCGAGATGCCCGCGCGGCGCAGGGCGCGGCTCATCGTGCGCAACAGATCCAGGTGCGAGAGGAACTTCATCGCGGCCATCTTGCGGAAGGCGCCACGGTACTTGAAGCTGGGGCCGTCCGCCGCCGGCGGCGCGAGCGGCTTTCGCAGCGGTCTGAGCTGCAGCAGCTTCTGGTACCCCTCGACTCTCTCTTTCTTGATGTGATCCAGATCGCACGCGCAGCCGCAGTCGTAGCAGATGAGCTTGTCGGACATCTCGGGCGGCAGGTTGTGCCTGCGATACGGCTTCTCGCAGGCGGGCGACAGAAGGGCCTTCTTCGCCCGCTCGTACTCGCGCAACAGGAACTTCTTCTCGACGAGGCAATCGATGTGATCCCACGGCAGCCGCGACTCGACCGGCAGCTCCGCAAGATAGATCCGGTAGTCCACTCCCGCCTCGCGGAAGGCGTCCAGCCACAGGTCGTGGCGGAACAGCTCGGTCCAGCCGTCGAATCGGCACCCCTTGCGCCAAGCGATCTCGATTGTCTCGGCGACGCGCCGGTCCCCTCGGGACATGACCCCTTCGAGCAGTGAGGTCTCCACGTGGTGTCTCTTGAACTTGATTCCCCGGCGACGGACCCGCTCCGCGATGAACTGCTGCTTGGCGTACAGCGTGTCGACCGGCTCCATCGCCATCCACTGGAAGGGCGCGAAGGGCTTCGGGATGTGGGAGGAGGCCGACATGTTGACGCGGGGCTGGAGCCGCCCGCCGAGCCGGCGCATCTCCTCCTTCTGGATGTCGTAGATCCTGTGCGCGAGATCGACCATCGCCTGCAGGTCCGCGTCGGTCTCGCCGATCACGCCGATCATCATGTAGAGCTTGATCAGGTCCCACCCCTGACGGCTCGCGTTGCGCGCCGCCATGAGGATGTGCTCCTCGGTGATCCCCTTGTTGAGGGCGTCGCGCATGCGCTGGCTGCCGGCCTCGGGCGCGATGGTGAAGCCGGTCTTCCTCACGCGGCCGATCTGTCCGGCCAGGTGCTCGGTCAGCCCGTAGGGACGCAGCGACGAAACCGAGACCCCCACGCGCGAGTCGGCCATGCGGTCCATGATCTTCTCGACGAGGACCGGAAAGCACGAATAGTCGGCCGGCGAGAGCGACGTGACGGAGACCTCGTCGTACCCGGTGCTCTCCAGGCCCGACAGGGCCGAGTCGATGATCGACTCGGGAGTGCGCTCCCTCACGGGCCGGTAGATGATCCCCGCCTGGCAGAAGCGGCATCCCTCGGTGCATCCGCGCGCGATCTCCACCGACACGCGGTCGTGCACGATCTCGGCGTGCGGCACGATCGTTTTCGCGGGAAACGGAAACCTGTTGATGTCGTCGAGAAGGGCGCGCCGGATCGGGTAGGGGGGCTCCCAGCCCAGGTCCCGCCGCGGCACGACGTAGTCCATGCCGCAATGCGGGTCGCGTTCGGTGGTGTAGAACTGCGGGACGTAGATGCCGGGGATCTTCGTCAGCTCGCGCAGGATGCTCAGACGTTTCTCGCGCGCCGGACCGGTGAGCGTGCCTCTCAGCTCGACGTAGCGCTCAACCATCAGCGGGAACGACTCCTCCCCGTCGCCGACCAGGAAGAGATCGAAGAACGGCGCGATCGGCTCGGGGCTGAAGGCGACCGGCCCGCCACCGACGATCAGCGGGTGCTGATCGTCGCGCTGCTCGGCGTAGAACGGGATCGCGGCCAGGTCCAGCATCGTCAGGATGTTCGTGTAGCACATCTCGAACTGAAGGGTGAACCCCACCACGTCGAAGGCTGCCAGCGGCGAGCGCGTCTCGAGCGTGAAGAGGGGAAGCGAGTTCTCGCGCAGCTCCCGCTCCAGATCGGGCCAGGGCGCGAAGACCCGCTCCATGAGCATGTCGTCGCGCCGGTTGAACAGGTCATAGAGGATTCGCAGACCCAGGTGAGACATCCCGATCTCGTAGGTGTCGGGGAAGGCCAGGGCGACCTTCAGCGGGACTTTCGCGTGATCCTTGGCGACGGAATTGTATTCGCCGCCCATGTAGCGGGCCGGCTTTTCCACATCGATGAGTATCTGCTCGATCGTCTTCATCCGGGCGCCATTATACACCGATGCCCCGTGCAATCCTTAACCGGCCGAAACCCGGCGTATGATTTGTGTTTTCAGCCTGTTACCTTTTTCTTGATCAATCCTGACCGATTCTGTACAGTAACGACCGCCGGGTCCTGCCGGAGGATGGGTCATGAGGATCAGTCGACGCGGAGAGTACGGGCTGGCGGCGGTCATCTATCTGGCCTCGCAGCCCAGCGGGAAGGTGAGCCTCAGCGACGAGATCGCCGGACGCTGCGGCATCCCCAAGACCTTCCTCGCGCAGATCCTCGCGCGGCTCAGGAGCAAGGGGATTCTGGGATCGGTGCGGGGCAAGAGAGGCGGGTACTACCTGAAAGCCGAGCCCAACCGTCTCTCGCTGGCCGATGTGCTCGAGGCGCTCGAGGGACCCATCACGCTCATTCGCAGCATCCGGGATGACCATTCGGCCGAACCTGATTTCGTCAAGGCGACCGTGAAGGATTTCTTCGGCAAGCTCCAGACCCGAGGGTACGAGCTGTTGAAGTCCATGAAGATCGCGGAGATCCTGCCGGCCCAGCAAGGCAAACCAGCAGAGTAGCGGGCCCGTTACTCATCAAAGATCGCGCCTCCCTGACCGTACGGGCCGAACGTCATGAACCATCTGGAGGCTCACCTCATGACCGTCAAGGCGTTCGTAGGCAAGGGCATGTCGGCGGCCGCGTCGGGCGCCTGGCACCTGTTCCAGACAGTCAACCGCAGGATACCGGAGCGAAGGTTGCAGCCGAAGTGGGCGCCGGCTCCCCTCCTCAAGAGCCACGAGAGGTCCTTCCCCGACCTGGGATTCCCGCGCGAGACGGACTCGCTCTGCCCGCGGTGCGTCAAGGAGGTCCGCGAGGCGATCCTCTCCGGTGAGGTCGACTGGCACGTCCTGATCGACGGGAGGCCGGGCGAGGTGAAAGCGCGGATCGTCGAGGAGAACGGCAAGGTCTTCATGAAGAAGGACTGCCCCAAGCACGGCGAGACCGTCGACCTGATGGCGGTCGATTCGAGCTTCCTCAAGCGGATGGAAAAGCTCTATCCGGGGCGCGACTTCCGGATCGCTCCCGACCCGTATCACAACCACGGCACCTCCAGCATCAAGTTCGGTCGCGGCGCGGTGCTCACGGTGGACCTGACCAACCGCTGCAACATGATGTGCAACCCCTGCTTCATGGACGCCAACCAGGTCGGCTACGTGCACGAGCTGACGTGGGAGGAGATCCGGGAGATCCTCGATCACTCGATCCAGATCAAGCCGCGCCGGCAGATGTCGGTGCAGTTCTCGGGCGGCGAGCCGACGATCAGCCCCTACTTCCTGGACGCCGTGGCCTACGCCCGCAAGGTCGGCTTCGAGTCGGTCCAGTGCGCCACCAACGGGATCCGTTTCGCCCAGGACCCCGAGTTCGCACGCAAGGCGGCCCAGGCGGGGCTGCGTCTCGCGTATCTGCAGTTCGACGGGGTCACCAACGAGGCGAACATGCACCGCGGGGTGGGCAACCTCTTCGAGGTGAAGCAGCGCGCGATCGAGAACCTCAGCACGGCGGGCGTGGACATCACGCTGGTCGTGACGATCGTCAACACCGTCAACAACGAGCAGGTGGGGCCGATCATCCGGTTCGCCATGGAGAACGTGGACAAGATCAACGCGGTCTCCTTCCAGCCGGTCTCCTTCACGGGGCGCGACGAGGACATCGACGACGAGACGCGTGTCAGGCAGCGCTACACGCTGTCGCACCTCGCGCACGACGTGAAGAGCCAGCTCGGGATCACCGAGCCGATGAGGGACTGGTTCCCGCTGTCGGCCTCGGGCCCCTTCTCGGATCTCAAGGACCTCATGGATGGCGAGAGCGCGGAGTGGGGTTCGCTCAAGTGCGGATGCCATCCGAACTGCGGCATCGGCACGATGCTCCTGATCAACAAGAAGACCGATCGCATGGTCCCCTTCCCGCAGCTCGTCAACACCGATCGCCTGCTGGAGGACCTGAAGGTCATCAACGACGCGGCGCGCGGCAAGCTCCTCACGGTGACCCAGGTCCTGCTCTCGCTCCTGCGCAACTACAATCACGAGAACGCGCCGGAAGGGCTCTCGTTCTGGAAGGCCGCCAAGATCCTCGACGGTCACAACGGCCAGAGGCTCGGGATCGCCGACAAAGGGAGGCCCGACTGGCGCGTGATGATGGTGGCCGGCATGTGGTTCCAGGACCTCTTCAACTACGACTTCCGGCGTACCGAGATGTGCATCATTCCCTACGGCACGCAGGTGGGGGAGATCTCCTTCTGCGCCTACAACACCGGGGTCGGCTGGCGCAACATCGTGGAAAACATGTTCCAGGTATCCAGCACGAAGGACTGGTACAAGACCCAGGGTCGCCACAAGGTCTACGCCCACGGCAAGAAGGTGGAGCTCCCCGCCGTAGCCGAGGACGATCCGGGCCGGCGGCGCGTGAAGCTCCCCATGGTTCCGTCCGGCGCTCCGGTGGTCGCCTCTCCCGTGCTCGCCATGGCCGGTGTGAAGCTCACGGGAGTGGAGAGCGGCTGCGGCACCGGTTGCGGGAGCCACTGAGGGGGGCCGTCCACACCTGCCATCTCGCCTGAGTGGCGGCGTGGCGGTCGAGCCGCCACGGGTCCGCTCTTGCCCCCGCCGCGCTCCGCTCGCGCCGCGGCGCGCCCGTTGCGAAGACCTTGACGAACGAGCGATGCAGCGTCTCCCGGTCGGAGGTGATGGGTCGTGGCCTACGAGAGCCTTCAGGAATTCGTCGAGACGTTGAAGCAGCGCGGAGAGCTCAAGGTCATCGACGAGCCGGTCTCGCCACGTCTCGAGATCGCGGAGATCTGCGACCGAGTGGTCAAGTCGGGCGGCCCGGCGCTGCTCTTCACCCACGTCACGCGGCCGGACGGGGGCCGGTATGGGATTCCGGTCCTGATCAACACCTTCGGCTCCGAGCGGCGGATGGAGCTCTCCCTTCAGGTCGAGCGCCTCGACGACCTGGCTACGGAGATCGCCTCGTTCCTCGATCCGGAGATCCCCGACACCCTGATGGGCAAGATCCAGATGCTGCCGAAGGTGGCGCGTCTGTCGGCGTTGCAGCCCAGGAGCGTCTCGCGCGCGGCCTGTCACGAGCTGATCGAGACGAAGGCGCCCACGCTGGCCGACCTGCCGATCATCACGTGCTGGCCGATGGACGCGGGACCCTACATCACGTTGCCCGTGGTCTTCACGCGACATCCCGAGCTGGGCACGCGCAACGTCGGCACCTACCGGCTGCAGGTATTCGACGACCGGACCCTGGGGATGCACTGGCAGCTTCACAAGGGCGGCGCGGAGCATTTCCGCGCCGCGGTCAAGCGCGGCGAGCGGATGCCGGTCGCCATCTGTCTTGGGACCGACCCATCGATCATCTACGCGGCCACGGCGCCGCTTCCCCCCGAGATCGACGAGCTGATGCTGGCCGGCTTCATCCGGAAGAAGAGCGTCGAGATGGTCCGGTGCGCCACCATCGAGATGGAGGTGCCGGCGTCGTCGGAGATCGTGCTGGAGGGTTACGTCGATCCCTCGGAGTCCCGCACGGAGGGGCCGTTCGGGGACCACACGGGCTTCTACTCGCTGGCCGACGAGTACCCGGTCTTCCATCTCACCGCGGTGACGCGCCGGCGCGAACCGATCTATCCCACGATCATCGTGGGACGCCCGCCGATGGAGGACGCCTGGCTCGGGCTGGCCACCGAGAGGATCTTCCTGCCGTTGGTGCGGAAGGTCCTGCCCGAGGTGGTCGACATGTGGCTGCCCCCGGAGGGGATCTTCCACAATCTCGCCATCCTGAAGATCGACAAGAGATACCCGGGACACGGACGCAAGGTGATCCACGCGGTCTGGGGGCTGGGCCAGCTCATGTTCACGAAGGTCGTCGTCGTGGTTGACTCCGACTGCGACATCCGCAACCCGGCGGAGCTGGTCTGGCGCGTCGGCACCCACATTGACGCCAGACGCGACATCGTGGTGAGCGAGGGACCGCTCGACGTGCTCGACTTCGCGGGCTCGGCCCCCGCCTATGGCGGCAAGCTGGGGATCGACGCGACGCGCAAGATGAAGGAGGAGGGGTTCACCGGCGTGTGGCCCCCCATCATCACGATGGACCCCGGGGTGGTCAGGAAGGTCGACGCGCTCTGGCCGAGGCTCGGCCTCGGCCCTGCGGTGGGAAGGCGCGGGTGAGCTCGAACCGCTCCGGCGCTCAGAGGCGCCAGGGCCGGCCGCCGGAGCAGAAGTTCTTCTCGGGCCTCTGGAAGCCGCTGGGCTTTCGCAGCGCGGCGCTCGAGCTGCCGGGCCTGTCGGTCAGGCTCGACGGGATGGATGACGTCTGGCACGCCGCCTTCCTCCACCGCTACCGCGGCTACGCGCGCGACACGACCTCCGACCCGGCCCCTTGCACTCTCATGCTGTCGACCTCCCGCGCCCAGCTCGACTACTTCATCGAGCCGCCCGCCGCCGGCGTGGTGGAGTACAACCCGGTCTTTCTGGAGGTGGAGCCCGAGGCGGCCGCCACCGGCCACCACAGGGTGCGGGTCTCGACCTACAGCCTGGCGGCGTCCTTCTCGACCAGGGGCGGGCGCGGGCAGGCGCTCCTTTCGCAGGGTGAGTACGAGCCCGTGGAGCGTGCGGCCGAGAACGTGCTGCGCGTGGCCATCGCCTGGCTCGCGTCGGCGCGGGGCGGTCTGCTCATCCACAGCGCCTCGATCGTCAAGGACGGTCGCGCCTACCTGTTCTTCGGCCAGTCAGGCTCCGGCAAGTCGACGCTGTCGGAGCGCTCGCGGCGCGGCCACGTCGTCAGCGACGACCTCACGCTGATCCTGCCGGACGAAGGGGGCCGGCTGGAGGTAGTGGGGGCCCCCTTCCGCGGGACCTACGAGGGGGGCAAGCCGGTCTTCGGGCGCTACCCGGTCGCCGCGGGATTCCGTCTGCGCAAGGCGGGGCCGGGGGAGCCCGCGGCGGTGGAGCCGATGGAGCCGGGCAACGCGATGGCCGACGCGATCGCCAATCTCCCCTTCGTGGTCGATCAGCTTGGCGCCGATCCGTCGCTGTTTGCCCGCGTCGAGAAGGCGCTGGCCGCCTTCCCGATCCACGCCCTTCGCTTCCGGATGGAGGACGACTCGTACTGGGACGCGATCGAGTCGGCGGGCATCTGAACCGGCGTCACAGACGGTTGAGCCTCTGCGTGGGGGCCATCTCCTCGAGCGCCCTGCAGTAGGCGCTGTACGCCTCGTTGCCGCGCAGGACGAAACGGATCAGCGACACGTTGGGATGGCTCGTCAGGCATTCGAGAGCGACCCCCACGGCGATCCGCGCCGCCGGATCGAGCGGGTAGCCGAAGGCGCCGGTGCTCAGGGAGGGCGTCGCGATCGTCTTGTCCCCCAGATCGGCCGCCGCCTGAAACGCGCTGCGGTAGGCGTTCGCCAGAAGCTCCGGCTCTCCCTGCATGCCGTCACGGTAGACCGGACCGACCGCATGGATGACGTGCGTGGCGGCGAGCGCCCCCGCGGTCGTGGCGACCGCCTGGCCCGTGGGGCAGCCGCCAATCTTGCGGCACTCGATCATGATCGCCGGCCCGCCCGCCTTGTGGATCGCGCCGTCCACTCCGCCTCCCCCAGCCAGTTGCGAGTTCGCGGCGTTGACGATCGCGTCGACTTCCTGTTGGGTGATGTCCCCTTCCAGCAGCTCCAGCGTCGAGCCTACGACGGCGACCTTCATCATCGATGCTCCTCAGTAGGCGAAGGCGTAACGGTCCCGGCGCGGGTCGGCCGCGGCCGACAGGACGCCGTTTTCACGATTGATCGACACGATCGTCGGCGCGCTGGCGTGCGCCCAGGCGCCCAGAAGCTCGATGACGTGGCCACGCTCGCGCAGAACGGCGATCACGTCGTCGGGCACGCGCCCTTCGATCCTCAGGCCGCCCGGCACCACGCGGTGTTGATCGAAGGTCTCCTCCAGATGAAGCGAGTCGAACCGCGGCGCCTCGACCGCCTCCTGCAGCGTCATGCCGAACTCGGCGATGTTGAGGAAGACCTGGAGGAGCGTCTGATCCTGTACGTCGAGCCCCGGCGTGCTGAAGGCCAGCGAAGGGCGCTCGCCGGGCCTGCGTGCGATGGTGGGCGTCAGCGTGTACCGGGGCAGCTTGCCCGGCGCCAGCCGGTTCGCGTGCCCGGGAGCGAGGCTGAAGGCCTGCATCCTCTGGGACAATGGGATCCCCGTCTCCCCCGCGACGACCGAAGGGAGCCACGCGCCGCTCGGCGTGGCCGACCAGAGGTTTCCCTGAGCGTCCACGATGTTGATGCAGGTCGTGCCGAGCGGGGCATGGTCGGGCGGGGCCGGCGGGCCCGTGAGGCCGGGCATCGCCTTCGCCCCGGACGCCATCCCCAGCTCGCCGGGATCGCCCGGCCGGATCCGCAGGCTCGCGCGATCCTTGTCGATGAGCGCCCGTCGTTTCTCCGCGTAGGTCTTCGACAGCAGGGCCTCCGCCGGCACGTGCACGAAGGCCGGGTCTCCGTAGTAGCGATCGCGATCCGCGAAGGCAAGTTTCATCGCCTCGACCACGGTGTGGACATAGTCGGCCGAGTTGAGCCCCATCCCCTTGAGGGGATATCCCTCCAGGATGTTCAGCGTCTCGAGCATCGCCGGCCCCTGGCTCCAGAAGCCGACCTTGTGGACCTCCCATCCCCGGTACGGCACCGACACGGACGGCTCGAGCCGCGCGTGGTAGGCCGCCAGGTCCGCCGCGCGAAGGAGCCCCCCGGCCCTCTCGCTCGCCGCACCGATCGCGGCGGCGATCGGTCCGCGGTAGAAGTGGTCGCGTACGGCGTCGATGCCCGCCTCGCGTCCCTTCCGGCCCGCCTCCCTCTCGGCCGCCGCCATGCCGCGCAGCGTGCGCGCGAGATCGGGCTGGCGGAAGACCTCGCCGGGCCGGGGAGCGGCGCCACCGGGAAGGAAGACTGCCGCGCTGCCGGGCATCTGCCTGATCGCTTCGGCGCGCGAGGCGATCACGGACGAGAGAAACTCGCTCATCGGGAAGCCGTCGGCGTACTCGATGGCCGGCTGGATCACCTCCTCGAAGCGCAGGGTGCCGTGCTCACGCAGCGCCAGAAGGAGCCCGTCCACCGCCGCGGGCACCGTGGCCGAGAGAATCCCCGTCGCCGGGATCCCCCCCTTCTCCAGGTAGAGATCGGGGGTGGCCAGCATGGGCGCGGGGCCATCCGCGTTCACCGCCACGACGCGATCCGGTTTCTGGAGATAGATGAGGATCGAGGCCTCGCCGCCCATCCCGAAGTGCGAGAACTCCGTGACGGCCGCCGCGAAGGTCGCGGCCACGCCCGCGTCCACGGCGTTGCCCCCGCCGCGAAGCATCCTCAGGCCCGCCTCCACCGTCATGGGATTGCCCGCGGCCACGGCTCCGTGGAGGCCCCTCACCACCGGTCGGAAGACCTTGCCGGGGGGGACCTGTTCGACGGATGCGCCCAGAGCCACGAGGGCCGCCAGCGCCACGGCCGGCAGCGGAAGGTGATGTCTCATCTCGGGTACTTCTACGCTTTCCCTGCCCCCTCTGTCAACCTGGGGCGCTACCCGTTACAGGAGGTCGACCGGTCACTGGACCCTTCAGGTTTCCCTGGGATAACATCAGACTCGGTCTCAAAGGAGGGCGCACGAGGTGCAGGCGGCAATCTCGCGGGCCGGGCTGGAGGGGGTCCATCGCAAGGTGCTCGAAGGGCACCGGCTGAGCGGCGACGACGGGCTCGCCCTGTACGCCTGCCCGGACATCAACGTCCTCGGGCACCTGGCCAACATCGTCCGGGAGCGGCGAAACGGCAACGTCTGCTATTACGTCCGCAATCAGCACATCAACTACACCAACGTCTGCAACAAGGACTGCAAGTTCTGCGCCTTCTACGTGCGCATGAACGACCCGGCCGGCTACACCTTGTCCCCCGAGGACGTCCGCCGCCGGGTCGAGGAGCAGATCCAGGAGCCGATCACCGAGATACACATGGTTGCCGGGATCAATCCGCGCCTCCCTTACGAGTACTATCTCGACATCATCCGCGCGGTCAAATCGGTTCGCCCCGACGTCATGGTGAAGGCCTACACCATGATCGAGATCGCCGAGATCGTGCGCGTGGCGAAGAAACCCCTCCCGCGGGTCTGGGAGGAGCTGAAGGAGGCGGGGCTCGGATCGCTTCCTGGCGGGGGGGCCGAGGTCCTCTCCGAAAGGGTTCACGCGGAGTTGTTCCATCTGAAACAGACACCCGCCGAATGGCTGGAGATGTCACGCTCGGCCCACCGGGCGGGGCTGCGTTCCAACGCGACGATGCTCTATGGACACATCGAGACTCACGCCGAACGCGTGGATCACCTCCTGCGGCTGCGGGAGCTCCAGGACGAGACGGGGGGCTTCCTCACCTTCATTCCCCTGGCCTTCCACCCCGAGAACACCGAGCTGGCGGATCTGCCGCAGACCACCGGGCTGGACGATCTGAAGCAGATAGCGGTCGCCCGGCTCATGCTCGACAACTTCGATCACATCAAGAGCTTCTGGATCATGGTCTCGCCGCAGATCTCGCAGGTGAGCCTCTGGTACGGGGCCGACGACATGGACGGCACGATCATCCGCGAGGAGATCACCCACGCGGCGGGCGCGCGTACGCCCCAGGGACTGACCCGCACCCGGCTCGTAGATCTCATCCACGAGGCCGGTCGTCTGCCCGTGGAGCGGGATCCGCTCTACCGGCCCGTCGCGCGGCCGGTGGAAGTGGCGGTCTGATGGCATCGGGAAGCATCGCCGCCATCCAGGAGAAGGTCCTCTCGGGACGGCGCATCTCGCGCGATGACGCGGCGCGTCTCTTCGAGCACCCGGATCTGCCGGCCCTGGGCGGAATGGCCGATGCGGTGCGATGGAGGCTCTGGCCCGAGCCGGCCGTCACCTACGTGATCGGCCGCAACCTCAACTACACGAACGTCTGCTGGGTCCGCTGCAAGTTCTGCGCGTTCTATCGCCCGCCGGGTTCGGACGAGGGCTACACGCTCGACCGCGACGAGATCGGCCGCAAGATCCAGGAGCTGGTCGACCTGGGGGGCCGCGAGGTGCTCTTTCAGGGGGGGCTGAACCCCTCGCTCAAGCTCGACTACTATCTCGAGACCTTCCGCTGGATCAAGTCCAACTGGGACGTCCACATCCACGGGCTGTCGCCCGCGGAGATCATCTACATTGCCCACATCTCCTCGCTCACGCTTGAGCGGTGCCTCGCGATGCTCCGGGAGGCGGGGCTCGACACCGTGCCTGGGGCCGGCGGCGAGATCCTCGCCGACCGGGTCCGAAAGATACTTGCGCCCGGCAAGGACATGGCCGACGAGTGGATCGAATTCATGCGGACGTGCCACCGGCTCGGGATCCGGACATCGGCGACGATGATGTACGGATCGGTCGAGACGCTCGAGGAGCGCGTCGAGCACCTCGACCGGCTGCGGCGGCTGCAGGACGAGACGGGCGGGTTCAACAGCTTCATCCCGTGGTCGTTCCAGCCCGAGCTGACCGAGATGCCCGAGGTGAAAAAGGCCTCGGCATTCGACTACCTGCGCACGGTGGCGATCGCCCGCATCTACCTCGACGGCATCCGATCGATACAGGCCTCCTGGGTGACGCAGGGCCCGAAGATCGCGCAGGTGAGCCTGCGTTTCGGCGTGAACGACTTCGGCTCGACGGTGATCGAGGAGAACGTCGTCTCCGCCGCGGGAACCACTCACCGCATGGACATCCCCGAGATGGAGCGCCTGATCCGTGACGCCGGCTTCACGCCGGTGCTTCGCGACACGAACTACAGGATCCTCGGGCCCTATCGCGCCCCGGCCTCCGCGCGGCGCCTGATCGCCAGAGGGATGGCGCCGGCCATCGTGGCCGGCCGGCCCCTGGAGCCGGCCCGTCCGCTCTCCGACGTCAATTGAGCCGGGCCACGGGGATCCGATGAGCGTCGGCCTTCGCACCGAGAACCTCAGGAAGGTATACACGTCGGCGCCGCCGGCGGCCGCGGCGATCCGCGGCACCGCCTTGACTCCCACGCGCGGCCCGGGCCCGCGCGACAAGGCGAAGATCGAGATCATCGCGCTGGACGGCATCTCGCTCGAGGTGAGGCCGGGGGAGATCTTCGGGCTCCTCGGCCCCAACGGAGCGGGCAAGTCCACCACCGTCGGAGTGCTGACCACGCGGGTGCGGCCCACCTCGGGCGAGGTCTGGATCGGCGCACACAGCGTCTGGCGCGAGCGCGTGGCGGTCAAGCGCCTCATCGGTCTCGTTCCCCAGCGTCCCAACCTCGACCTGGGCCTGACGTGCCGCGAGATCCTGATGTTCCACGCCGCCTACTTCGGCATCGCCTCGGTCGAGCGCGCGCGTCTCGCGCAGGAGATGCTGGAACGATTCAAGCTCACCGATCGGGCGGACCAGCTCGTCCTGGGGTTCTCCGGTGGGATGCTCCAACGTCTCTCGATCGCGCGCGCCATGATGCACGACCCCCAGGTTCTCTTTCTCGACGAGCCGAGCGCGGGCCTCGATCCGCAGACGCGTCTGCTCCTCTGGGAGATCATCCGCGAGTACAACGCCCGCGGCAGGACCATCCTGCTCTGCACCCACAACATGGAGGAGGCCGACAGCCTCTGCCACCGGCTCGCGATCATCGATCATGGCAGGATGATCGCGCTGGGGACTCCAGACGAGCTGAAGCGCTCGGTGCCGGGCGGGTTCCTCATCCGGCTCAAGTTCGAGAAGGGGACGCCGGCCTTCCTCGAGAATCTGGCGTCGGTGCCGGGGGTGACCGAGGTGCGTCCCGCTCCCGACTCGACGGTGGATCTCTACGCCGATCGCGGGGGCCCGCTCATCCCGCTGATCGTGGGCCGGGCGGCCGAACACGGAGTCGAGATCCTCGACGTTCACATCTCCGCGCCCAGCCTCGAGAACCTCTTCCTGCGCCACACCGGCCGGAGCCTGCGCGAATGAACTGGAAGACCTTCACGGCGATGCTCGCCCGCGACGCCCGTGTGGCGCGGCGCAACTTCATCCCGTTGCTTCTCCAGACCCTGCTCCAGCCGATGCTGTTCGTCTTCATCTTCGGGCGCGTCATGACGGCCGGCGGTCTGCTGCCGCCCGAGTACAAGGGGCTGCTCCTCCCGGGCATCGTGGCCGTCAGCATGATGCTCTCCGGGATTCAGGCGGTGGCGCTGCCGCTGGTGGCGGAGTTCCAGTTCACCCGGGAGATCGAGGATCGGCTCCTGGCGCCGATCGAGATCGAGTGGCTGGCGATCGAGAAGGTGGTCGCCGGGATGATCCAGGCGCTGGCCGCCGGTCTGATCGTGATCCCGCTGGGCCGGCTCTTCATGGGTTCGGGCGTGGGCCTGAGCTTCGATCGTCCGGTGCGATTCTTCGGGCTGGCGCTGCTCGTGTCGTTCCTGGCCTCGGCGATCGGCCTGACCCTGGGCTGCTCCGTGGGCCAGACGCAGATAGGACTCATGTTCAGCCTCGTGCTGGCCCCCATGATCTTTTTCGGGTGCACTTACTACCCGTGGAGCGCGCTGGCGACCTTCCCGATCATGCAGAAGGTGGTCCTCGTCAATCCGCTCGTCTACGCCAGCGAAGGGTTCCGCGCGACCCTGGTGCCTCAGTTCCCCCACCTGTCGAGCAGGGCCATTCTCGCGGCGCTCCTGATGTTCGACGCCGGCTTCCTCGCCCTCGGGCTCAGGCAGTTCCGCCGCAAGGCGGTGAGCTGAGCGTCCGGCAAGACGCCAGCTTCTAGGCCCGGCTCCCTTTGATGGCACGGCTCGCTTTGAGCGATGCCCGCACCCTTCCGAGCACCCGGTTGACCGGATGGTTCCGGCGAATCCAGGGGATGGGAGGCCGGCGGCGCCGGTCCGATCCGGCGATCTCGTTTTTGAGCGCCCGGTTCCGCGGGGCGATCTGGAGTCCGCGCTCGAATGCGGCAAGCGCGCGCGTGGTCTTTCCGGCAAGCATGTAGACCTTCCCCAGGTTGAGCTGCAGCTCGGCGCTGTAGAAGTTGCGCCGGGCCGCCACCTCGCAGGCCTTGATCGCCTCCGGTGTCGGGCGGTTCGCAAGAGCCACGCTCAGGCCGTAATAGGAAAGGCAGCGCATGCGGCGGTTGACGGTCTGCCGGTCCCCCCCCAGACGCATAGCCGATTCGAAGAAGGCCGCCGCCTCCTCGTACCTGCCATGCGACAGCATCGTCAACCCTGCTTCAATTCCATTCTCGTCGGACGAATTGGGCATCTTCGACGCTCTCCATAGACGCAGGGCCTGCTTGGTATATACGTCAAACCGCCGGGGCATGCACGAAATTTCTCTCGTGCATGGCGATTGTCGTATCGTCTCTTACGCAAGTTCTGTCTCTGCCTGTCATCGGCCCTGGCGGGAGACTTCCCTTTGTTCAGGTGGACAGGCCCCGACCCTTCACGCATACTTCACGGCCATGACGACCAGCGCAGGCGCGAGAAAGCGCATCCTCACGGGGGACCGGCCCACGGGCAGGCTCCACCTGGGACATTACGTCGGGACCCTGGCCAACAGGGTCAAGCTCCAGGACCAGTACGAGTGCTACTTCCTGGTCGCCGATCTGCACATGCTCACCACGCGGGTGGAGCCCGAAGACCTGCGCGAGACGGGGCAGAATATCCGCGACATCGTGCTGGACAACCTCAGCGTCGGGATCGATCCGGACCGCTCGACCTACTTCCTGCAGTCGATGGTGCCCGCCATCTCCGAGATGCAGATGATCTTCTCGATGCTGGTGACGGTTCCTCGCCTGCAACGGGTCCCCACCCTCAAGGAAGTGATGCAGGACCTGCACGTCGAACAGCCTTCGATGGGGCTGCTGTCGTATCCGGTCCTTCAGGCGGCCGACATCCTCTGCGTGCGGGCCAACCTGGTCCCGGTGGGCAAGGACCAGGCGTCACACCTCGAAGTGACGCGCGAGATCGCGCGGCGGTTCAACGCCCTCTACGGCGAGACGCTCCCCGAGCCCGAGACCCTGATCGGCGACGTGCCGAGTCTCGTGGGGACCGATGGCCAGGCCAAGATGAGCAAAAGCCTGGGCAACTGCATCTACCTTACCGACGACGCCAGGACCGTGGAGGCCAAGGTGCGGGCCATGTACACCGATCCGAACCGCGTCCGCGCCGACATTCCCGGCCGCGTCGAGGGGAATCCCGTCTTCATCTATCACGACGCCTTCAACCCGGACGCGGACGAGGTCGGCGATCTCAAGGAGCGGTACCTCGCCGGGAAAGTGGGGGACGTGGAGGTCAAGAAGAAGCTGGCGGCCGCCATCAACACTTTCCTCGATCCGATCCGCCGGCGCCGCGCCGAGCTCGAGACGACGCCCCGCGTCGTGGAGGAGGTCCTGTTGGCCGGCGCCGGGCGCGCGCGGCGCGAGGCCGATCTCACCCTCGACATGATGAAGGAGGCGATGGGCCTCAGATTCATCCGGTAGGGTCCCCCTATCGGAAATGCGACGCTCCCGGCTCGGCCAGTAGCGTCCTGAGGGCCTCCTCGAGGGCGTGCGCGGCATCCTTCTCCCGGCGGAAGGAGTCAAGCTCGACGCGGCTCACCGATCCGGCGCGCCGGGCGAGCCATGAGTTGAGGATCTCGGAGTCGCGGTCGAGTGGAGCTCCCGCCCCACCCCGGCTCCGGCGACCACGGATGGCCCGGCCGATGAGACCGCGCGCGGAGGCGAGCCCTCCGCCCCTGGGCCCGATCCGGACGTGGCCAAGGTACCTTCCGTCACGCACGAATAGCGCCGTAGCGCTTCGCGCGTCGGGGCGCGGCAGGAGGAGGGCGAAGGCTCGCGCCGGCCCATACCTGGCTCCCCTCTCGTGCACCTCGACCTGCACGTTGCCCTCGGGCACGCGCCGCGCGATCAGCCGCGCCTCGGCGAGCAGGGCCTCAAGATCGGAGCCTGTGAGAGCATGCTCCATGCTGTGAATGCGGCCTTGGAAGCGGCGCTGCCGGCCCGCCGCGCCGGGCGTGAAGTAGGAAGTGACGCGCCGCCTGAGGTTCGCCGCCTTGCCGACGTAGAGGAGTCCTCCGGCCGCGTCGAAGAAGCGGTAGACCCCGGGCCCACGGGGGAGCGCCTCGAGCTGTTCGCGTCCGATTCCCGTGGGGATCGGGAGCTCCGCCACGGCGCCTTCTCTGGCGAGGGGGCCCCCACGCAGCCGCGCCGCTTGCTCGATGCACGTGGCCATCGCGCGCGCCGCTCCGGCGGCGTCCTCCGTGTCGAGCCACGCGATCCCCAGGATCGCGCAGATCTCCTCCAGACCGGCGCCGCGGGGAATGCGCGCCACGCCTCCGAGCGCCGACCGAAACGAGATGATGGAGGCGGGCCGCGGCAGGCCCAGCGCCCCGAGCGAGGCGAGCAGAAGACGCGAGTCGGAGCGGGGATCGAGCAGCGCCACGGTGGCTCCGGAAAGGGAGGCGTTCGGGGGTGAGAGAGACACCCGGCCCGCGGGCCTCTCAATGACGGCCGCCACGATCGTCCTCTCGCCCGACCCGGAGGGCGCCTCGCGAGGCGCGACCCAGCCGGTTCCCTCGATATGGCGGGCGCCCGACGGCTCGAGCAGCGGGCGGAGGATCCGCGTAGCCAGCTCCTCCGAGCCGACCGCGGCCCTCAGGAAGCGCTCGGCCAGAGAGTGGCTGGAGGCGGGCCCTTCCCGCGTCCGCAGAAAAGCGAGGATCTTCTCGACCGGATCCATGCCCGCCGCGCCCATGGCCGCGATTCTATCCCTTTTCATTGCAACCGCCCCGGCGCGCTGATACGATCCGGGCCCTGGAGGGGAGAGTGGACCTGTTCGGACGCAGCGCGAAGGAGCCCGCCGGGGAGGCTCAGACCGTCGACCAGCTCCCACCCGGTCAGGTCGTCACCAGGAAATGGCCTGTCCTGACGCACGGTGAGACCCCGCGCATCGACACGAAGGACTGGCGGTTCCGCTTCTCGGGCCTGGTCGAGGAGGCCGAAGAGCGTCGAGTCCTCACGTGGGAGGAGCTCATCGCGATCCCACCCGTCGAGATCGTGTGCGACATGCACTGCGTCACCCGCTGGAGCAAGCTCAAGGCGCGGTTCGAAGGGGCCCTCGTGCGCGACCTGCTCGCGAAGGTCCGGATCAAGCCGGAGGCGACGCACGTCATGGTGCACGGCTACGGGGACTACACCACCAACGTGCCGCTGGCGGACCTGATGGGAGACGACGTCCTGCTCGCATACAGGTACGAGGGAAAGCCCCTCGAACCGGACCACGGCGGGCCCTGCCGCCTGCTCATCCCCAGGCTCTATCTCTGGAAGAGCGCCAAGTGGGTCAACGGGTTCGAGTTCATGGACAGGGACCGGCCCGGCTTCTGGGAGAGGGCCGGCTATCACATGTACGGCGACCCCTGGAAGGAGGAGCGCCACGGATGGAACGAGTGAGGCGGCCGGCCGCGGGCCGTCGGGCCGCGGTGTTGCTCGTGCTTGCGGCGTGCGCCGTCCTCCCCGCGCTGGCGGGCGAACCGCCACGGCGGACGAAGCTGAGCCTGGCCCGGCGGCAACTCGAGATCGACGGCAGGACGATCCTGTATTACGAGGCGAGACCCCGCGGCGAGGGGACATGGCCCGCGGTGATACTGGCCCATGACTCGATGGGCGTCGACAAGGAGTTCACCGCGGTGGCCGATCGCCTCGCCGCCGAAGGGTTTCTCGTCCTGGCCCCCGACCTCTATCGGGGGAGGATGGCTCAGGACGCCGACAAGGGGCGAGAGCTGGCGATCCTGCTCGACACGCACGAGGCGTTCGCCATCATCTCGGCCCTGGCGGCTCATCTGAAGTTCCTGCCCGAGGTGGGAGATCACCGCGTCGGCCTCGTGGGATTGGGCATCGGGGGGCACGTCGCGCTGGAAGGCGGGGGCGCCTCGACCGATCTATCGGCAGTCGTGACGGCGTGCGCCCGGCCGACCACCAACGTGGAGGATCTGCGCCGCATCGGAGTGCCGATCCTGGCCGTCTACGGCGAAAAGGACGAGGCGGTCACCCAACAAGAGATCGAAGCCTTCCGCTCGGCGTTGAGCCTGAGCGGCCGCACCGCGACCGTGACCGCCTACCCCGGCGAGGGGCGGGACCTCATGAAGGCCCCGGTCGAGGGGCAACAGGACGCGGCGGCCGGCCAGGCCTGGGCCGCCATGATCGCGTTTCTGCGAAGCCACCTCTGACATGCCGGGGCTCCCGGACCGCCGGCTCGAGACCTTTCCCAATCCCAGACCGGGTCGCGAGTACGAGATCTCCTTCGAGTGCCCGGAGTTCACGTGCCTGTGCCCACGCACGGGCCAGCCCGACTTCGCCACGATCCGGATCGCCTACACACCCTCCGACCTGTGCGTGGAGCTCAAGTCGCTGAAGATGTACCTCTGGTCTTTTCGCGAAGAAGGACACTACCACGAGGACGTCACCAACCGGATCCTCGACGACCTCGTGGCCGCCATCTCTCCCAGACGCATGACGGTGGTGGGGGATTTCCTCATCCGCGGCGGCATCCACACGGTGATCAAAGCCGGGCATCCCTGAGACCGGTCTGGCCGAGAGTCTCGGGCCCGGGACACGGCGGTCAGCATCCGAACGCGAGATCGCAGGTCCGCAGCGTTCCCAGCTCCTGCTGTATCCCGGCGAGCGGGCTGAAGATGAAGAGTGTCCCGTTGCCGTTCCCCCCCCAGAGGATGCCGTCCAGAGAGACGTCGTTGCCGCTGGTTATCGCGAAGACAGGCGAGCCGCTGTCGCCGCCGCCGACCGCGGCGTCCACCGCGTCCTGGCAGAGCAGGGTGATGTCGCTGGAGCTCACATTGACGTCGGCGCAGGTGGCGGAGATGTCTCCCTGGCTCCAGCCTGTGGTTCGCCCGACCTTGTTTACGGTCTCCCCGACCATCGGCCCCGCGACCTCGCCCGTAATCCGGAATCGCTGGGAAGCCGAGGTCATGGTCAGGGAGCCGATCGAGTCCGGCCTGGCGATCAGGCCCCGGCTCCAGCCAACCTTCTTCTTCCTCTTCACGAAGGCGCTGTCGCTGAACCGGCAGCGTCGCGAGACCGGGCACTGCCCGCCGGTGAAATACGCGGGGTCGGCGGTCTCCGTTCCGATCTTGTTGAGGACCGTCGAGGAGCCCGGGAGCGGTTGTGAATAGAAGGTCTTCTGGACGCCTCCCTGGGTGCTGGTGCAGTGGGAGTTCGTGATCAGACCTTTGGTGCCGTTGCGGACGACAAGAAAGCCGTCCGTGCAGACGAAGCATCCTTGCATGTCGCAGTCGAAGGTGATCTGGATGCCCCCGATGACGGGGCGGAACATGTCCTGGAGCGTCGCCAGGGCGAAGATCGGCCCCGTCACCTCGACGTTCACCGCCTCTCGGGGGATGCCAATCCGATCCAGCTCCAGCTCGACGGGGACGCGGGCCTCTTCCCGCTCGATTCCGATCCGAAGGCGGTTGGCAGCCTCGTCGACGTCGGTGAGCGCGACCCCCGGGATGGCGTGCACGGCCCCGGCCTGGCGTCGCCAGGCGACGAGCCGTGTGAAAGCGTAGTCGCCCGGCAGCATGCGCAGGCCTCCCGTCCTGGTAACCTCGTCGGCGCCCACCAGATCGGCCACGGCCTCCTCTACGGCGGCCGCCTCCCTCATGTCGAGCAGGTAGGCCGTGAGGCGGCCCGCGGCGTCGCGAAAGAGGCCGCCGAAGCCCGGCGCTCGCTCCTCGATCTCGACGAATCGGTCATCCAGGGAGCGCACGCGTCGATCCGCCGCGCCAGGCGGCTGCGCGCCCGCCCGCCCCGCGGCGTCATCATCGTCTATCTGTGTGAACGCGTTACCACCTGTCAGGGCCACCAGCGCGAGCGCCGCGGCGCAAACCACCGTCCCTCTGTTCACGTCTCCTCCCTCCGTGACGAAACCGCCAGCGCACATCCTACATCGAAACCGGGGCGCCCGGACGGTCGGGACTGGCCCCAACCTTCATCCGAGCAGCGCGTACCTGGACACGAAGAGCGCGCCCATGACGTAGACGAGCCCGGGGACCTCGCCGCCCCGCCCCGCGAGCAGCTTGAAAGCGGCATAGGAGATGAACCCGAGCGCCAGACCGTCGGCGATGCTGAAGGTGAAGGGGATCCCCGCGACCACGAGGAATGCGGGCAGCGCTTCCGTCACGTCATCCCACGCGATGCGCGTGATGTTTCGCGCCATCAGGGCCCCGACGAGGATCAGCGCGGGCGCCGTGATCGGCTGCAGCGGCGCCGAGCCCGCCACCGCCACGCCGCCACCCACCATCCGCACGAGCGGAGACGCGAAGAGCGCCACAACGAACAGGGCGGATGTGACCATGTTGGCGAGCCCCGTCCTGCCACCGGCCCCGACTCCCGTCGCGCTCTCGATGTAGGCGGTCACGGTGGAGGTCCCCAGCGCCGCTCCGACCACCGTTCCCGACGCGTCGGCCAGCAGGGCCCGTTCTCCGCGCACGAGCCTTCCCTCCTTCATGAGTCCGGCCTGCTGCCCCACCGCGACCAGGGTCCCGATGGCGTCGAACAGGGCCATGTAGAGAAACACCACCACGACCGGGGCCACGCCCCAGGCCAGCGCGCCGGCCGGATCCATCTGGAGGAACGTGGGCGCCAGCGAAGGCGGGATCCCCGCGAGCCCCTCGAAGCGGACGAGGCCCGCCGCCAGCGCCGCCGCCGTGGAGACGCCCATTCCCCACAGCAGGGCGCCGCGGACCCTGCGGGCCGCCAGCGCCGCCGTCACCGCCAGACCCAGGTACGCCAGCAGCGGTGGGGCGGAGGTGACGTCGCCGAGGCGGACCAGGGCCGATGGGTCTCTCGTGACGATCCCCGCATTAACCATGCCGATGAGGGCGATGAACAACCCGATCCCTACGGCGATCCCCGCCTTGAGCGATTCGGGGATCGCCTCGATGATGCGGCCCCGGATTCGCGTGAGGGTCAGGACGACGAAGAGAAGGCCGGAGAGGAAAACGGCCCCGAGAGCCGTTCGCCACGGAAGCCCCATCCCCAGCACGACGGTCAGGAAGAAGAAGTTCTGCCCCATCCCCGGCGCGAGGGCGATCGGATAGTTGGCGGCGATCCCCATCACGAAGGTCGCGATCGCCGCGGAGAGGCAGGTCGCGGTGAAGACGGCGCCGAAGTCGAGACCCGCCTGGGACAGGACCGCCGGGTTGACGAAGATGATGTATGCCATCGCGAGGAACGTGGTCAGACCGGCCAGCGCCTCGCGCCTCACCGAGGAGCCGGCCTCGCTGAAGTGGAAGATTGATTCCAGGAACGAGGTCATCGCGCGTGGAACGGGAGATCCGACACCTCGGCGTTCACGCGGTCATCGGGCGCGGCGACCACGAGCCGCGTGCCCTCGGCGCTGTGCTCGTTGCGCACGTAACCGAGGCCGATGACGCGGCGGAAATCGAGAGAAGGCGCGACGCTCGTGAGGCGGCCCGTCTGCAGGCCCGGCCGATCGGGCGACTCGATGGGTGAGCCCGCCTCCGGCACCGGCCCGGGCTCGAGCCACAGCCCCACCAGGAGCTTCGACACCTTCTGGCGCGAGTCGAGACGGGCCACCACCTCCTGCCCGACGTAGCACCCTTTCTTCCAGGAGATCGCCTCTTCGAGGCGGGCCTCCAGCGGGTTGTGCTCCTCGGTCAGTTCGCGGCCGAAGCGAGGCACTCCCGACTCGATCCGCACCATCTCCCACGCCTCCTCACCCAGCGGGGAGACGCCGTAGGCCTGACCGCGTTCGAACAGGGCCCTCCAGATACGCGGCGCCGCATCTGCCGCCGCGACCAGATCGAACCCGGAGCCGGAGAGCCCGGTGGTTCGCGCCGCCAGGAAGGTGCGTCCATCGATCGCGAGCTCGACGTGATGGTGAAGCGGGATGTCGCCGAGGTGGTGCGCGTGCGCCACCCCCTCGAGCAGATGGGCTGACTGCGGGCCGAAGAGGGCGATCAGGGCGGTCGACCCGGTGACGTCCTCCAGCGTCACGTCGTCGCGGAATCGCAGCTTCTCGATGTGCGTCTTCACGGCGAGCGCGTTTCCCGGCGATGTCACCAGGAAGTAGTCCCCCTCGCGCGCGTAGAGGCGCAGGTCGTCGATGATGCGTCCCTTGTCGGTCAACAGCGCGGTCCTGGCCCCCTGACCCGGCCCGATCGATCTCAGGTCGTTGGTCGTGAGGCGGTTGAGCAGGTCGAAGCGTTTCGCCCCGCCCACACGCAGCCGTCCGGCGTTGGATCGGTCCATCACCGCGACAGTCCCCTTGGCCGCGAGGTACTCCATCTTGATGTTCTCGTAGACGCGGGGCATCTCCCAGCCGTCCACCTCTCCGAACGCGGCCCTCCCCTCCCGCTGGACATCGTGAAGCGGCGTCCGGGACAGCGGCGCGCCGGTGGGTACGGTAGTCATCGTCCCGCCTCTCCGGTCAGAGCGTCATGAAGGAGGGCTCGGCCGCGGGAGCCGAGGGATCGATGACGCCGAGGCGGCGTCCTTCCGAGAGGAAGAGGCGGATCGCCTCGCGTCCTCTCTCCCCCATCTCACGAGTCAGCTCGTTGACGTACATCGCCACGAACCGATCGGTCAGATCGCCCTGGAGCCCGCGGGCGAAGCGGCCGGCGTAGGCCAGCGCCTCGTCGCGGCGATCCAGCGAGTAGTCGATGGCGCGCCGCAACGCCCGGCCGATCGCGGTCATCGTCTCTCCACCAAGATCGCGGCGGACCACGTTGACCCCCAGCGGCAGAGGAAGCCCGCCGGACGTCTCCCTCCACCAGAGGCCCAGGTCGATCACCCTGTGCATCCCCTCCCGCGCCCAGGTGAGCTGCCCTTCGTGGATCAGGAGACCGGCGCCGGCCTCGCCCGAGGCGACCGAGCTCAGGATCCTGTCGAAGGGGACGACGATGTGGTCGAACTCGCCGATGGCGAGGCGCAGCGCGAGGTAGGCCGAGGTCATCAGCCCCGGCACGGCGATGGTCATGGAGGCGAGCCGCGCGATGTCCACCGGCTCTCGGGCCACCACGATCGGGCCGTAGCCGTCCCCCATGCTGGCGCCGCACGGCAGGATCGAGTAGCGGTCGGACAGCCAGGCCATCGCGTGCACCGAGGCGGCCGTCGTCTCGAGCTCACCGTTGAGCGCACGGCGGTTGAGGCCCTCGATGTCCTCGAGCACCTGCGCGAAGACGAGCCCCTCGGTGTCCACGCGCCCTTCGCCGAGCGGGAAGTACATGAAGGCATCGTCCGGGTCGGGACTGTGGCCGAAGCGGATCGTGCGGTGCGTGCTCAAGACGGTCGGGCTCCCGGGCTGCTCGGAGCACGCATCATATCAGAATCGTGTCAAGGTGAGGGAACCGCTCTCCCTCATCGAGATCGTAGCCGGGCGTTCGCGGGGCAGAGGTCTAGTGTGTCCGAGTAATGACCTGGGCCGAGCCATGACTCGGACGCACTCTTAGGGGTTGACGGCCCCCCTCCAAACAATCTCTAATGAGCGGCCGGGCCGGACGGCCCGGCGCTTCGGAGGAGCCCGAGATGAAGGATGAGCCCAGGAGAGGATGGCCGCGTCGCGAGGTGCTCAAGACGCTCTCGGCCGCGGGAGCGGGTTCTGCGTTGTTCGGCGGCGCGCTTGCCGCCGCCCAGGAGGGCAAGGCGAAGGTCACCACTCGGATGATCCGAAACGCGGAGTGGCTCTCGGGCCTTCAGTTCACCGATGCCGATCGCAAGCTGATGCTCAAGAACGTCGAGGACGACGTCGAGGACTACGCGAAAACCCGCGCGGTTCCCCTCGACAACTCAGTCCCTCCCGCGCTGCGTTTCGAGGCTCGGCCCTCCACCGGCGAGGGGGGGCCGTGGCCTCGCGGCACGGTCGAGATGATCCCCGCGGCCGAGAAGCCCCGACCCGCCGGTGACGATGACCTGGCCTTCGCGCCACTCTCCGAGCTGGCCTCGCTGCTGCGTGCCCGCAAGGTCTCGTCGGTGGAGCTCACGCGGCTCTACCTGGATCGCCTCGGACGGTTCGACCCGGCTCTCAAGTGCGTCATCACCCTGACTCAGGACCTGGCGCTCCGGCAGGCCGAGGCGGCCGATCGCGAGATCGCCGCCGGGCGCTGGCGTGGGCCGCTGCACGGGGTCCCCTGGGGCGCCAAGGATCTCATCGCGGTGTCCGGCTACAAGACCACCTGGGGTTCGGTCCCCTTCAAGGACCAGATCCGGCCGGAGACGGCGACGGTGGCCACGCGTCTGGAGGAGGCCGGCGCGGTGCTGGTGGCCAAGACCTCGGTGGGCGAGCTGGCGTGGGGGGACGTCTGGTTCGGCGGCACGACGAAGAATCCGTGGAAGACCGATGAGGGGTCGAGCGGCTCGTCCGCCGGCTCGGCATCGGCGACAGCCGCGGGGCTGGTCGGGTTCGCCATCGGCACCGAAACGCTCGGAAGCATCGTATCCCCCTGCACGGTCTGCGGCACGACGGGGCTCCGTCCGACGTTCGGGCGGGTCAGCAGGCACGGAGTCATGGCGCTCTGCTGGAGCATGGACAAGATCGGCCCCATCGCGCGCTCGGTGGAGGACTGCGCGCTCGTGTTCGGAGCGATTCACGGCTCGGACGGTCACGATCCGACGGCGGTGGACCGGCCGTTCGACTGGCCCGTCCGTCGCGATCTCAAGACGCTCAAGATCGGCTTCGTGGAGGCGGCCTTCGACCTGGACCGCACGAAGTTCGCCGACACCGAGGAGGAGAAGGCCGGCCAGCTCGAGTGGATGGAGTACGACAAGAGGACCTTGCAGACGCTGCGAGACATGGGCCACGAGCTTGTGCCGATCAAGCTGCCCGAAAAGTATCCCGTCGGCTCGCTGCTGATTATCCTCGCCGCCGAGGCGGCGGCCTCCTTCGACGAGCTCACGCGCGACGGCAAGGACGACACGATGGTGCGCCAGACGGCCGACGCCTGGCCCAACGTCTTCCGTCAGGGTCACCTGATCCCCGCCGTCGAGTACCTGCGAGCCAACCGGCTCCGGACGCTCGTGATGCAGGAGATGGATGAGCTCATGACGGGGATCGATCTGTACGTCGCGCCCAGCTGGGCCGGCGGCAATCTGGGTCTGACGAACCTCACCGGACATCCGAGCGTCGTGCTCCCCAACGGTTTCCGCACGAAGGACGGAACGCCCACGAGCATCACGTTCAACGGGAGGCTCTTCGGCGAGGCGGAGCTGCTCGCGCTCTCGCGCTCCTACCAGCAGGCCACCGACTACCATCTGAAGCGGCCGCCGCTGAAGGTCTGAACGCCTTTGCGCCGTGCTAGACTTCCCGTCATGCGGCCGTATCTTGATCTCCTGCGTCACATCATGGATCGCGGGGTCAGCAAGGGGGATCGGACCGGCACGGGGACCCTCAGCGTCTTCGGCCACCAGATGCGCTTCGACCTGCGCGAGGGGTTCCCGCTTCTGACGACCAAGAAGCTGCACCTCAAGTCGATCATCCACGAGCTGCTCTGGTTCCTCTCCGGCGAGACCAACGTCAAATACCTGAGGGACAACGGGGTCACCATCTGGGACGAATGGGCGGACGAGCGCGGCGATCTCGGGCCAGTCTACGGGCACCAGTGGCGCTCGTGGCCCTCCCGCGACGGGGGCGCGATCGATCAGATCTCCCTGGTGATCGACCGGATCCGACGCGACCCCGACTCGCGGCGCCACATAGTCAGCGCCTGGAACGTGGCCGAAGTGGATCGGATGAAGCTTCCCCCGTGTCACGTCCTCTTCCAGTTCTACGTGGCTCAGGGGAGCCTCTCGTGCCAGCTCTACCAGCGCAGCGCCGATGTCTTTCTCGGAGTTCCGTTCAACATCGCCTCCTACGCCCTGCTGACCCTGATGGTGGCGCAGGTGTGCGATCTCAGGCCGGCGGAGTTCATCCACACCCTGGGCGACGCCCACCTGTACCTCAACCACCTCGACCAGGCCCGCCTCCAGCTCGCGCGCGAGCCGCGTCCCCTCCCCTCCATGAAGCTCGACCCGAAGGTGACGTCGATCCTGGACTTCACGTACGACGATTTCACCCTGTCGGGGTACGACCCGCACCCTGCGATCAGGGCCCCCATCGCCGTATGAGGCTGTCGCTCATCGCGGCGATGGCGCGCAACCGCGTCATCGGCCGGGCCGGCGCCATCCCGTGGCATCTACCGGACGACCTCAGACACTTCAAGCAGATCACCATGGGCCGCTGGCTCATCATGGGACGCCGCACGTTCGAGTCGATCGGACGCCCACTGCCGGGACGGACGACCGTGGTGGTGACGCGCCGGCCGGATTACGCCCCAGACGGCGTGATCATCGCCCATTCGATCGAGGAGGCGCTCGAGCTCGCGCGCGGCGAGGAGGAGGTCTTCGTGGCGGGAGGCGCGCAGATCTACGAGGCGACTCTTCCGATCGCCGAACGTCTCCACCTGACGCTGATCGAGGCGGAGTACGAGGGGGACGCCTTCTTTCCGACCCTCGATTACGCGCGATGGCGCCTCGCGCGTGAGGAACACCGTCCCGCGGCGGGCAACGCTCCCGCCCACTCGTTCGCGACCTACGAAAGGATCTGAGGCCGTCTTGACTCGCGCCTCCCGTTACGACTAAAGTGATCGCTCATCTTCCAGCAATCGTCAACCGTCACGTTAGGAGTCCATCCATGGCCATTCCCCAGGTCGGGGAGATCGCACCCGACTTCACGCTCAAGGATCAGGACGGCAAAGAGGTGAAGCTGTCGGACCTCCGCGGAAAGAAGAACGTCCTGCTGGCGTTTTTCCCGCTGGCCTTCACGCCGGTCTGCTCGTGCCAGATCCCCTCGTACCGCGATGATCTGAAGAAGTTCGATGACCTCGGCACGCAGGTGCTGGCCGTCTCGGTGGACAGCGTCCCGGCCCACAAGGCGTGGACCGAGCAGATGGGGGGTATCAACTACCCCGTGCTGGCCGACTTCTACCCCCATGGTGACGTGTCGAAGAAGTACGGCATCCTGCGGGAACAGGGATTCTCCGAGCGGGCGCTGTTCATCATCGACAGACGGGGGGTCGTTCGCTTCTCGCAGGTTCACGAGCTCAAGATGCAGCCTGACAACAACGTCGTCCTCGCCGAGCTCGGGAAGCTGGGCTGACGGTCGCCATGGAAGGTGGAGAGTCACCGAGCCGTCATGAAAATCATTGAACCCGCGATCGAAGAGCACATGAGGGGGCTCCTCCCCGCCACCGACCCGGTCCGCTCCGCAATGGAGAAGCTCGGCGCGGAGCGGCGGTTTCCCATCATCGGCCCCCTCGTGGGGAACCTCTGCTCGGTGCTGGCGCGCTCCATCGGGGCCCGCAAGGTCTTCGAGATGGGCTCCGGATTCGGCTACTCGACGCTGTGGTTCGCCCGAGCGGTCGGGGAAGGGGGCTTCGTCGTCCACACGGAGGGCTCGGCCGACAACTCCAAGCTCGCGCGCGAGTACCTCACTGAGGCCGGCGTGGCCGTGCGCGTCCGGTTCGAGGTGGGGGATGCCCGCGAGATCCTCGACCGCGAGATCGCCCGCGGCGACAACCTCCCGTTCGACATCCTCTTCAACGACATCGACAAGGAGCAGTATCCCGACGTCCTGCCGCTCGCCAGGCGCGCGCTGCGGGTCGGCGGTCTGCTCATCTGCGACAACATGCTCTGGTTCGGCAAGGTTCTGCAGACCGAGCCCGCCGACGAGGAGACGGCGGGGATACTGGAGCTCTCCCGCCGGCTCCGCGAGGCCTCCGATTTCGTGACGACCCTGATCCCGATCCGCGACGGAGTGACCGTCAGCCTGAGGGTCTCAGCCTGAGCTTCCCAGCCTGATCGAGAGGCCCCCTTCGACCTCCCGCCTGTAGATCAGCGACCCCGGGACGGCGTCCGCGGGGACCTGAAAGACGACCGAACCTGACGCGCGCTGCCCGGGCTCCAGGGTGGCCTCCACCGTTCCGCGCGGCTGTCCCATGTCGAGCACCTGGGCGCTGTAGGGGTAGAGCCGGCCGGCGGAGTCGCGCAGTGAGAAATCGAGCGCCTTGAGGGTGAGCGGCTCCCCGCCTCTGTTCTCGAACTCGAAGCGCACCTCGAGGAACTTCATCCCCACCCGCGCTCGGAGGAACTCCAGCTTCGGAGCGGAGCGCAGCTCGACCGCGGTGATCCCGACCTGGTCGAAAGGCCTGGCGCCGCAGGCGGCCGACGCGATCAGGGCCAGCACCAGTCCCCTCCTCATCTCAGTCCCCCCGCGGCGTCATCATGAAGCCTCGCACGCCCGCCTCATGCTCGAATCGGACCAGGACGAGGCCGCCGCCGAGCTCGAGCTGCTCTTCCCGGGCGAACCGCTCGCCGGCCTTCGTGGCCGCGGGTCCATTCCCTTCGCGTTGCCGCGATCGCTCCCGCACGACCCAGGCGGTGGATCTTCCGGCCGCCTCGATCCTGGCCGACAGCGAGTCGAGGTCGGTCCCGCGCCGCACGTAGAGGGCCGGCATCGTCGGGCGCAACGTGGCCAGGAGGGAGGCCATTCCGGGCAGGTCGCTCAGGATGACGCCCCCCTGCGGCACCCCCTCTCGCACCCTCTCCAGCACCGCGGCATTATAGGTCCGCTCGCCGGCCATACGGCGCAATCCGACTCCCTGCGCGGCCAGACCCAGGCCCACCGCGACGCCGACCAGCGCCGCGAGGGCACGCCCGCCGGGCAGGAACCATCGGGCATGGGCCGAAGCGACCAGCGCGAGGATCAGGGCGCCCGACGCGGGAGCCAGGCTCGCCGGCACCCAACCGGAGCCCTGGCCTCCTCCCGGCAGGACCGAGGCCCCCGCGATCCAGAGTGAGGCGCCCCAGACGAGGAATCGCCGGCGCGGGTCGGGCCGAAGGCCCGGCAGCATCTCCATCGCCAGGACCAGCAGCGCGGCCAGGACCGCGGCCGCCGTCAGGGCCGCGCTCCCTCCTTCCCCGGTGGCCAGCCAGGATCCGAAAACGAGGCGATGATTGATGGCCCACGGGGCCATGACCGCCCCCGCGCCGGCCACCAGAGCGAGAGACCGCCGCGTGAAGTCCCGCGCGCCCCAGGCGACCATCCCCGCGATCACGACTGCCGGGATGAGCGGGGCACAGGAAGAGCAGATGGCCGCGGCGAGGCCCATCAGTAAACCCGAGAGCAGGGCTCGGCCCGACAGGACCGCAATCAGGGCGGCAATTGCCAGCAGCGCCCCGAGGGTTTCCTCCCGGAGCATCGCGCCATGCAGGACCAGAGGTGTCGCCGCCACGATCACGATGCCGGCGGGCGCGCTCCATCCCTCCGGGACCACGGTTCGGGCGAGGCGCGCTCCGGCCGACACGCACAGGATCGCGGCGGCCGCGGGGATCAACCACGCGCCGCGCGGCCCGATGAGCGCCCAGGGCAGGCTGGCCAGGAGGGGGAAACCAACCGGGAAGGGGGGCCTCAAGCCGGCGACCGTTCGCACGAACGGATCGGGAGCGAATTCCCCGTCCGGATCGAGATCGCCGCCGGGCGGATCGATCGACAGCGTTCTCCATGCGTGGCGCCACAGCGAGTCGGCCTGCAGCCACCGGGTCCCTTCCTCGGGCTGGGAGAAGCCGCCGGCGGGAAGCGCGACGATCATCCCCGCGTACAGGACGCCGAGGACCATGCTCGCGAAGAGCAGACCCGAGCGTTCTCTCACTCCCCCGACTCGAGAAAACGCTCGGCGTCGAGGGCCGCCATGCAGCCGGTCCCGGCGGCGGTGACCGCCTGGCGATACCGGCTGTCGGCGACGTCGCCTGCGGCGAAGACGCCCGGCACGGAGGTCTTCGTGCAGTTGGGTTGAACCTTGAGGTAGCCAACCGGGTCCATCTCGAGCTTCCCCTTGAACAGCTTCGTGTTCGGCTCGTGGCCGATGGCGATGAAGAGCCCCGTGCAGGCAAGGTCTGTCACCGCGCCCGTCTTGAGATTGCGCAGCCTGACGCCGGTCACCGTCTCCCCGCCCGACACCTCCTCCACCGCGCTGTCCCAGATGAACGCGATCTTCGGGTTCTTGAACGCCTTGTCCTGCATGATCTTCGACGCGCGCAGCTTGTCGCGCCGGTGAATCACCGTCACCTTCGAGGCGAACTTCGTGAGGAAGGTGGCCTCCTCCATCGCGGTATCCCCGCCGCCCACGACGAGCACCTTCTTGTCGGTGTCGTAGTACCCGGCGACCTGCTCGCGCTGGACGCCGAGCAGGATGTCATACAGGTCGTCGCGGGGGCCTAAGAGGCCGAGCGCTGTGAGGACGGCGTCGTCCTGGTCGACCTCCGCGCGCGGATTGTCCTTGCGGAACTGCTGCTCGACGCGCGCAGACAGCTGCTCGTCTGTGAGGACATCCGGCTTCACCTCTCTGCGGAACTTCAGCTGGCGGATCTGCTCGACCGCTGCCGCGATCCGTGAGAGGAGCGTCGTGCCGCCCTGCGGCGACTGCCG
>DASXTC010000058.1:0-1744 GCA_036505635.1 Candidatus Polarisedimenticolia bacterium | reverse complement strand
TTGAAGGATGAGGAGCAGCGCCTGCGTCGCGCCATCGAGCTCTACCAGAAGCGCGTTGAGAACGCGCCGCAACGCGAGCCGGAGTTCCAGGAGCTCACCCGCGACTACGAGACGAACAAGGCGCTCTACCAGTCGCTGCTGCAGCGCTACGAGGCCGCTCAGATCGGCGAGAGTATGGAGCAGCGTCAGAAGGGGGAGCAGTTCAGGATCCTGGACCCAGCCGTGCCCCCCAGCACCCCCTTCGCGCCCAACCGCCTGCGGCTCCTGCTCCTGACCGTGGGCCTGTGCCTCGGGCTGGCGGGCGCCGCGCTGGTCCTAGCCGAGGTGCTCGACACCTCCTTCCACTCCGCCGCGGACCTCCGAACCGCCACGACGGTCCCGGTGCTCGTCAGGATCCCGAGCATCGTGACCGAAGCCGACGCGCGGCGGCGGCGGTGGCGCTTCCGGCTCGCCGCCACGGGCGCCGTCCTGGCCCTGATCCTGGTCAGCGGTGTCTCGTACCTCATCGGCCACGGGAATGACGAGCTCGTCCAGATGCTCTCGCGCGAGCCGCGTACGTAAGCGCATGGCCATCTACCTCGGCTTCTTCGGGCTCAAGAAGAATCCCTTCGGGGCGACGCCGGACCCCGAGTTCCTCTACCTCAGCCACGCCCACCGGGAGGCCCTTGCCCAGCTCACGTACGCGATCCAGGAGCGGAAGGGCTTCATCCTGCTCACCGCGGAGGTGGGGACCGGTAAGACGACCCTCCTGCACACGCTCCGCAGCCAGCTCGACGGCAACACGGCCGTGGCCTACGTCGCGAACTCGATGCTCCCCTTTCGCGGCATCCTCGAGTACATGCTCGAGGAGTTCGAGATCGCTAAACCCGGCGAGACCCCCGCCCAGCAGCTGGTCACGCTCCAGACCTTCTTGCTCGACCGGCACCGAGCCGGCCAGGGCACCGTGCTGATCCTGGACGAAGCCCAGAACTTCTATCCCCAGACCCTCGAGCAGATCCGGCTCCTGTCAAACTTCGAGACCACGAAGGAGAAGATCCTGCAGATCCTCCTCGTGGGCCAACCGGAGCTGCGCGCCAGGCTCGAGATGCCCGAGCTGCGCCAGCTCAGCCAGCGCATCGGGCTTCGCTGCTCCATCCCCCCGCTCAACCCGATCGGCACTCGGAACTACATCAGGACTCGCCTCCGGATCGCGGGAGCCAGGGATTCGCTGATCTTCACCGATCGCGCGCTGGCGCGGATCGCCGAGTACGCCAGCGGCATCCCGCGGATCATCAACACCCTCTGCGATCACTGCCTGCTCATCGGCTATGCCGATCAGACCCGTCGCATCGACCGCGAGATCGTGGACGAGGCCATCACCTATCTCGAAGACGGGCTGCGCCCGCGCCGGCGGGCGAGGGTCGCGGCCCGCCGGTCGCGCAACACCCCGCACGAGATCGTGGACGAGGCCGTCACCCATCTCGAAGACGGGCTGCGCCCGCGCCGGCCGGCGAGGGTCGCGGCCCGCGGGTCGCGCAACACGCCGCTCCGGTGGGGCTTGATCGGCACGGGCGCCGGGCTCGTGGCCGGAACCATCGGACTGGCTGCGTTTCAGCCGGACGCCTTGTGGCAGGCGTACGACGCCTCGGCGGCCTTGCTGTCGTACCTCGTACACAGCGCCCGGACCTGGCTCGGGCGATGAGCAAGTTCTTCAAGGCGCTCCAGCAAGCCGAGCGTGACCGTGCGCTGAAGGAGCAGGCGCAAG
>DASXTC010000057.1:0-1964 GCA_036505635.1 Candidatus Polarisedimenticolia bacterium | reverse complement strand
TCTTTGACATGCCCAAACACGGGTGATAACGTAACTGCTAAGATTTCATGCACAAAGTCGATCCGCATCGCTCGCGGCACCAGCGCCGCTAAGGTCATGTCCAAGCTCCACCTGATCACCTACGGCTGCCAGATGAACGAGTACGACTCGGAGCGCGTGGCCGGGCTGCTCAGGGGGCAGCGGTACGAGCTCACCGACCGGCCGGACGATGCGGACCTGATCCTGCTGAACACCTGCTCCATCCGGGAAAAGTGCGAGGACAAGGTGTTCTCCCAGCTGGGCTTGCTCAAGCATCTCAAGCGCGCGCGGCCGGACCTCATCATCGGCGTGATGGGGTGCATGGCGCAGCTCCAGCAGGGGAAGATCCAGGAGCGCGCCCCCTACGTGGACCTGGTGTTCGGATCCCCTGCCATCGCGCGCGTGGGGGAGCTGGTGGCGCGCGTCAAGGCCGGCCGCCGGCCCGTCCTCGAGACCGGCGAGGGCCCCCTCGTCAAGATCACCGCCCGGCCCGACACGGTCGATCGGCTCAAAGCCTTCGTCACCGTGATGGAGGGCTGCGAGAAGCACTGCACCTTCTGCGTGGTCCCGACGACCCGCGGGCGGGAACGGAGCCATGCCCCCGACACCATCGTGGAGGAGATCCGAGGGCTGGCCGCCGCCGGCTGCAAGGAGGTCACGCTCCTGGGGCAGACGGTCAATGCGTATGGCCGCGACCTCATGCCGCCGACCGACCTCGCCGCCCTGCTCGAGCAGGTGAACGACATCGAGGGCGTCGAGCGGATCCGGTTCACAACCTCGAACCCCTACAACCTCACCTCCCGGCTCATCCGCGCGATCAGGGATGTGCCAAAGGTGGTCGAGCACCTCCACCTGCCGCTGCAGTCGGGCTCGGACCGCGTCCTCGAGCGGATGAACCGCGGGTATACGCGGGCGCGCTACCTCGAGCAGATCGCCGAGATCCGCGAGACCGTGCCCGACATCGCGCTGTCGACGGACCTCATCGTGGGCTTCCCGGGAGAAACCGACGAGGACTTCGCGGGGACCGTGCACATGGTCGAGGCCGTCGGGTACGACAACGTCTTCGTCTTCCGCTACTCGCGGCGCCCGGGGACGGCGGCCGCCGTCATGCAGGACCAGGTGCCCGACGACGTCAAGGCGAGCCGGAATTCCACGCTCCTGGAGGTGGCGGGGCGCGTGGCGACCGGGCGCAGCCGACGACTCGAAGGGCGCGTGATGCCCGTGCTCGTGGACGGGGCATCCCGGAAGAATCCGCGAGAGGCCACCGGCCGCACGCGGTGCAACCGGGTCGTGAACTTCGACACGGAAGGACGCGATCTGCTCGGCTGCGTGGTGCCCGTGTGCATCACCCAGGCCCTGCCTCACAGCCTTCGCGGAGAGCTGGCGCATCGAGGCGCGGTCACGCGGCTCCCTGCCCTCGTGCCCGCCTAGGCATCTGCCGGAGAAGGGGTCGAGTTTCCTGGGAGGAGGAGCATCATGTGGCTCGAGATGAAAGTCAAGCAGCTGGCGCTGGACCCGCTGTCCAACATGCCGATGATCATCCTGCGCGACGAGGAGGAGAAGCGCTCCCTGCCCATCTGGGTCGGGCTTCCCGAGGCGAACGCCATCGCGCTGGAGCTGGAGAAGATCTCGACGGCGCGGCCGATGACGCACGACCTGATCCGGAACATCCTCGAAGCCGTCGGCGCCCGCGTGGCCAAGGTGGTCGTCAACGATCTCAAGGAGAACACGTTTTACGCCGTCATCCACCTGCGGCTGGGATCGACCGACCTCACGGTGGACTCGCGCCCCTCCGACGCCATCGCGCTCGCGCTGCGGGTCGACGCGCCCATCTTCGTGGAGGAGGAGGTGCTGACCAAGGCGGAGTCGATCGAAGTCAAGGTGGCCAAGGAGCCCGAGGGCCCCGGCAAGGCGGACGATCCGGCCCGGATCAAGGAGTGGCTGGA
>DASXTC010000056.1:0-156789 GCA_036505635.1 Candidatus Polarisedimenticolia bacterium | reverse complement strand
TCATCATGCCGCAGCCGCAATCACACCCCTGGGCGTTCATGATCTTGAGGGCGCGCTCCTTCGCCGAGGCGTCCAGCCCGGTGAAATCGACCCCGGAGAGCCCATCGCGGTACTGAATCTTGTCGGGGGCCGCGCCGGCCTGCGCCGGCGGCGACGAACCCTCCCGAGCGCCGCTTGCCGTGCATGAGAGGAGGAGCGCTACGGCGGTCAGCGAACAGAAGAGAGTGCGGTCGAATCTCACTGGAAACTCCTCCTTCAAGGAATCGGGCTCGGGTCGCCGATAGATCGAGTCCGGTAATCATACCGTCTTTGATTTTCTTGTCAACGCGCCCCGCATCCTCCTCTCGACCACGTGGCCGGCCGCGCGGAAGCCGCCTCACGCTTCACCCCTCGAATATGCCAATCAGGACAAGGGGATTTCCGCACCACGCGGAGTATCAGGTCAGAATGACCTTTCTTGACACAGTCTAATCGGGGCCTATACATATCCGGCGCCCAAGAGAAGAGGTATATCAAACGCGCTATTCCATACAGTGACTGAAGATGGGAACCCCGGCCGCGGCCGGACGGAGGACTTGCAAATGAGCCTCAGTCGCCTCTGCACCCTGCTCGTGGCGCTGGCGGCGGTCGCGCTCTCTCTGACCCCGCTCACCCATGCACAGGCCAATATCACCGGGTCGATCCGAGGGAGCGTGACGGATGATTCCGGCAACTTCCTTCCTGGCGCCACCGTTGCGCTGGCCAGCGTCGCGCTCGGTAACGCGGTCCGCACCGCGATCACCAACGAGGAAGGGGCCTTCGTCATCAACGGGCTTCCGGTCGGGGTCTACAGCATGACCGTCAGCCTGATTGGGTACCGCCCCTTCGAGATCGTCCAGATCGTGGTGAACCCCGACGAGAGCCGGACCTTCAATCTGAAGCTGCCAGAGGGGCTCAGCGAGAAGGTCACGGTCCAGGCGGAGCGGCCGGTGGTCGACACGAGCAGCTCCTCCAGCAAGGAGATCGTCGACGCCACCTACGTGAACAGGCTGCCGTTGATCTCCCGCCGCTATCAGCAGATCCTCACCCTCTTCCCCGGCGTCAGCAACGACGAGGGCTTCACGCTGGCGCAATTCCACGTCAACGGCAGCCGCGTCACGCAGAACGGCTTCCGGCTGGACGGCGCCACAATCAACGACTCGGTCACCGGCACTTTCGGTCTCAACGTCAACCAGAACGCCATCGAGCGGTTCGAGATGAACACCTCGGGCTTCCTGCCCGAGTACGGCGAGCAGTCAGGCGGCATCGCCAACATCATCACCAAGTCGGGCACCAACACCTTCGAGGTGCTCTACAGCGGTTTTATCAGGAATGACTCCTGGGGATCGAGCCTGCAGGGATTCGACGACGTCATCGCCAACGCCGACAGCGACGGAGACCTGACGAACAACAACAACCCGCGCCCCGAGTCCCAGCAGTGGCAGGAGGTCTCGTTCACCGGTCCCCTGGCGAAAAACCGGGCCTGGTTCGCCTCCTCCTTCCAGTACTGGCAGGAGGACATCGGGTCGGTGTTCAACGATTCGGAGCGGACCGGGGACCGGTTCCACGGCCAGTTCAAGACGACATGGCAGATCAGCCCCGACAACACGTTCGTCGTGAACATGGCCACCGACCCCTCCAAGTTCGAGAACCTGATCACGGACGCACGGTTCGGGCCGGGCACCAACTACGACCAGACGCAGGGCGGGTATTTCATTCAGCTCAGGGACACGCACACCCTCAGCCCGAGCATGTTCCTGGAGACGCAGCTCTTCGCCCACCACCAGTACCTGACCGCCCGGCCCTCCGACGACACGCTGGGGTCATTCCAGGTCGTTTTCAGCCCCGGCCTGCCGCGGGCGTACCAAGGGACCTATCCCTACGATCAGGACCGCAGCACGGACAGGATCCGTTTGAGCTCGGCCGTGACGATCGAGAAGGGGACCCATCGCATCAAGACCGGCTTTGACTACTCCTTCCTCGACTTCACCGGTATCTTCCGCGCCGAAGACGTCACGCTCAACTTCGACGCCTACGTCCAGGGCCTGGGCGCCGGTTCCACGCTACGCTACATCAACGACTACCGCAACGCCGAGAAGACCGATCGGGTCGACGGAGAGGCGGACGCGTTCATCCAGGACACCTGGGTGATCAATGAGAAGTGGACGGTCGAAGGGGGCGTGCGCTGGGATCACCAGACGGTCATCGGCGATCAGAACTTCGCCCCGAGGGCCGGCGTGGTGTTCGATCCCAGGGGCAGGGGCAAGACGAAGGTCTACGCCAACTACGGCCGTTTCTACGACAATGTCTTCACGAGCTTCGTGGACTACCTGAACACCGACGGCTACAGCACCACCTACGAGCTCTACAACGCCGGCACCGCGACGACCACCACAGGTCTCTACGCGGACTACGACTACGTGGTCGACGGCGAGCTCAAGTCGCCCTACAAGGACTCGTGGACCGTCGGTTTCGAGCAGGAGCTCCCGTGGAGCATCCGGGTCGGCGTCAGCCACACCCAGTGGGAGGGGCGCCACCAGATGCGGACCTCCTTCACGACCGACCTGAGCAATCTCCCGCCGGGCGTGACGGTCGACCCGGGAGCCACGGCGGCGATCATCCTGGATACGAGGGGCGAGTCTGACTACTCGGATCTCAAGCTGTCGATCCGGAAGCCCTTCAGCCACCGGTTCGAGCTCATCGGCTCCTACACCCGATCGCGGGTGCGCGGCGATTCATCGGATGATTTCGGGTTCGAGAACCGGGCGGACGCCGAGGCGCTGAAGTTCTCCCGGCTCGCGTACGACCGCCCGGACATCGTGAACCTTTCCGCGTTTGGAAACCTGCCGTTCGGTCTGGAGGTGACCGGTATCTTCCGCTACCAGTCGGGCCGGCTCTACAGCCCGCTGACGGTGGTCGGCGGACAGGCCGTCATCGACACCAGCACGGGCGACAAGAACTCCGAACGGATGCCGCCCGTGCGGTCGCTCGACCTGTCGCTCTCGAAGCGGTTCGTGATGAGCCGCAGCCAGATGAAGATCACGGCTCAGGTGTTCAACCTCACCAACGAGCTCAACGTCATCGACGTCGAGAGGTTCTCGGGGGCGAGCACCTTCCAGGGCCCTGTGGACGTTGATTTCGGGAGGATCCTCCAGGTCGGTCTGGAGTTCCGCTTCTAGCCCGGTGGGGCCGGCCCGAGCCAGGAACGCGGCCCAGCATATAGCCGCCCGGGGTGGGTGCCGTTGCGCTCCCGTCCCGGGCGGCCCACATCGTTTTCATCTCCTCCTCGGAAGGAGGATTACAGGATGACTGCTCGATTCAGGCGGATGGCGCAGGCGCTCGTGGTCTGCGTCGTCCTTGTGACCGAGCTGGTGCCCGCCTTCTCCCACGCGCCATTGACGATCGCCGTGGTTCTGAGCCGGGACGCCGCGCCGTACCGGCAGGCCCTGCGCGGATTCGAGGAGGTTCTCAAGAGCTCGGGGCGCTCCTACAAGCTCCAGGAGTTCAGCGCGGAAGGCCCCGCGATCGATCAGAAAAACCTTGCGGCCAGGATCAGAACCCGAAGACCGGACTTCATACTCACGATCGGCAGCACCGCCACCGGCATGATCTCCGAGGAGATCCGCGACATCCCCATCATCTTCTCACTCGTCCTGCCATCATCCGGCAACGAAGCCCTGCAAGGCATGCGGGAGTCGCGCGGCAACATGACGGGCGCCTCCATGGAGATTCCGCTCAGGACGCAGTTCATCAAGCTTAAGGAGGTCCTGCCCTCGGTCAAGCGCGTGGGGGTCCTTTACAATCCCGCCGTGACCGGGCCGATCGTCGAGACGGCCGCGCAGACGGCCGCGTCCCTGGGTCTCGAGCTGGTCGCGATGCAGGTGGCCTCCGAGAAGGACGTGGTCAGCGTCACCGAGCAGCTCGGCGACCGCGTCGACGTGCTCTGGTCGGTGGCCGACAGCACGGTCTTCTCGCCCCAGGGGCTCCGCCAGATCCTCCTCGCGACGCTGCGCAACCGCGTCCCCTTCGTCGGACTGTCACCCTCTTTCGTGAAGGCGGGCGCCCTGCTCGCATTCTCGGTCGACTACCAGGACGTCGGCAGGCAGTCGGGGGAGCTGGCCCTGCGGGTCCTGGCGGGGGAGGATCCGGCCCGCATCCCCATCACGGCGCCGCGCAACGTCTCCCTTTCGGTCAACATGAATACGGCCAAACAAATCCAGGTCCAGATCCAGGATGACGTGAAGGGGAAGGCCGAGCTCTTTTTCTAGTCGAGGCCTCGCACACCGATGGTGAAGATCAGCCTCGCGCTCAGGTTCATCGTATTCATCTCCCTGCTGATCCTCGCGGCGTCCCTTTCCCTGAGTTTTTTCTTCCTTTACCGGTACGAGGCCGAGAAGGACGAGGATTTCCGGCACCGCGGCGTCTCGGTGGCCCGCAACCTCGCGCACAACGCCGAGCTCGGCGTCCTGACGCGCAACTCGGGGCTGCTGCACGAGCTGGCCGCGGGCCTGCTGCAGGAGACCAACGTCATCTCGGTCGCCGTGGCGGACTCGGACGGCAACCCGTTGCTGGACGAGAGACGGGCAGGAGAGTCCCAGGCCGCGCTCATCGCCCTGCCCAATCGCGCCGAGCGCCAGGTCGGCGCCGGGGAGGCGCGGATCGCGGCCTTCGCGAGGGAGGGGGCGGCGCGGACGGAGGCCTACGAGGTCACCTACCCCGTCTACACCCGCCGGGGCACCCGTCACAACGAGGAGATCGGCTTCCTCCTGGAGGAGGAGGAGTCGGCCAGCAACCGGCTCGAGACCATCGGGTACGTGCGTGTGATGATTTCGCTGGCGGACATGTATCGCACCATGTCCGGGTTGAAGTGGATCTTCCTGCTGCTGACCTCGCTGGTCATCACGGTGGCCATCCTCCTGACCGTCACGCTCGTGCGGAGGATGGTCGGCCCGCTGCAGGCCCTCGCGGGCGCGACCCGGAGGATCGCGGGGGGCAACCTGGACGAGGTGGTGCGGAGCTCCTCCAACGACGAGATCGGCCAGCTCGCCTCCTCCTTCAACCGCATGACGACCGAGCTGAGGCGGTCGCGTCAGGAGCTGGAGATGTACAGCGCGGGCCTGGAGGACGAGGTCCGGCGGCGCACGCGCGAGCTGGAGGAGGCGCAGAGCCAGCTCGTCCAGGCCGAGAAGATGTCTGCGGTGGGGCTCCTGGTCTCCGGCGTGGCGCACGAGCTCAACAATCCGCTGGCGGGCGTGGTGGGCTACTCGCAGCTGCTCCTCAAGACGGAATGCGAGGAGCGGGTCCGCCGGGGGCTGGAGAAGATCAACAGGGAGGCGGAGCGCTGCAAGAAGATCGTTCAGAACCTCCAGACCTTCGCGCGCAAGCACAAGCCACAGAAGGACTACATCGGCGTCAACGGCATCATGGAGAGCACGCTCGAGCTGAGGTCCTACCAGCTCAAGGTGGACAACATCAGGGTGGAGACCGATCTGGACGCGGAGCTGCCCAAGACAATGGCCGATTTCCACCAGCTCCAGCAGGTCTTTCTCAACATCATCATCAACGCCCACCAGGCGATGGTGACGCAGGGCAAAGGGGGCATCCTCACGATGCACAGCCGCCGGCGCGACGGGTGGATCGTCGTCGAGATCGAGGACTCCGGGCCCGGCATTCCCTCGGAGAACATCGGCCGGATCTTCGACCCCTTCTTCACCACGAAGGAGGTCGGGCAGGGGACCGGATTGGGGCTCTCGATCTGCTACGGGATCATCGAGGAGCACAAGGGCCGCATCTCGGTGCGCAACGGCGAGAAGGGGGGGGCCGTCTTCGCCGTGGAGCTGCCGATCTGCGAACCCGAGCCGGCCGCCGGCCAGGCCGCTCAGGCCGTGGATCGGGTCCTCGAGACGGGCGGGCCGAGCAAGAACATCCTCGTCGTGGACGACGAGCTGGCGATCATCGACATCCTCTACCAGGTGCTCAAGATGGACGGGCACAGGGTCGACACGGCCCTCAACGGTGCCGTGGCGCTGCGCAAGATCGAGAGGGAGCACTACGACCTGATCATCTCCGATCTCAAGATGCCCGGGATGAGCGGCCAGGAGCTCTACGAGAGAGTGCGCGAGAAGGACCTCGACCTGGCGCGGCGGATCATCTTCAGCACGGGCGACGTGGTGAGCATCGACACGCGCACGTTTCTGGAGAAGAGCGGCAACAGCTATCTCCAGAAGCCCTTCGAGATCGACGCGATCCGGAGGATCGTCCAGTCGGTGCTGGTCATCACCGCCGCCTAGGTGTTAGAGTCAGCGACTGATGAGACGCCGCGCCGTGGTCGGATCCGTCCTCTGCGCCGCGCTGGCGGGAGCGGCGTGGGTCGGATACCTCTCGCGTCGCGAGCCGGTCCCGGAGCCCACTGCGGCGCGCCTGAAGAACCCCATCGTCCTGATCGGTCTCGACGGCGCCGACTGGCAGATCATCGATCCACTCATCGACCAGGGGAAGCTGCCAAACCTCACGCGTCTGAAGGCGCGTTCGACGTGGGGCCACATGCGCTCCTCCGAGCCGATCCTCTCGCCACTGCTGTGGACCACCGCGGTCACCGGCAAGCCGCCCGACGAGCACGGCATCATCGACTTCCTGGTCCCCGACCCCGTCACGGGCCGCCGCTCGCCGATCACCTCGAGGAGCCGGAAGGTCCGGGCATTGTGGAACATCTTCAGCGAGCGCGGTCTGACCTCCGGCGTGGTAGCCTGGTGGGCCTCCTGGCCCGCCGAGCCGATCGATGGCCGGATCGTGTCGGACCGGGTCGCCTATTCGCTGTTCGACGTGGACGAGGCAGGCGCGGCTCTCACTTATCCCGACGGGCTGTTGGCGCGGATCCGTCCCGACATCGTGTCCGACGAGCGAATGGGCTACGAGCAGGTGTCGCGCTTCCTCGACATGCCCCGGGAGGAGTTCGAGGCCGCGCGCCGGCGCGCCCGCGATAACCCCGAGGTCGCCTACAAGGAGCCGGTGAACCACCTGACGAAGATCCTGGCGGCGGCCGCGACCTACCACGCCATCGCGCTGCGGATGCTCCGGGAAGGGCAGCCCGACCTGTTCGCGGTCTATTACCAGGGGATCGACGAGGTCAGCCACAGGTTCGCACACGACATGCCGCCGCGGATGCCGTTCGTCTCCGAGGAGGAGTTCCGCCGTTACCACCGGGCCGTGGAGGAGTACTACATCTACCAGGACGAGCTGGTGGGGGAGCTGCTCTCCGCCGTCTCCCCCTCCTCGACCATCATCGTGATGTCGGACCACGGGTTCCAGAGCGGCCCGGCGCGACCCGAGGACGGGCCGGCCGACATCGAGGGCAAGCCGGGCAAGTGGCACCGCCTCTACGGCATCGTGATGGTGGCCGGCGAGGGGATTGGCGCGGGCCGTCTCGATACCGCGACCCTCTACGACATCGCTCCGACGGCGCTCGCGCTGGCGGGCCTGCCGCTCGCGGCCGACATGAGGGGCGCGCCGCTCGTGACGCGCCAGGGCGCTCCCGAGCCGCCGCGCATCGCGACCTATGAGGTCGGTGGGCGCGAGCCCGGGGCTCCCCACGAGCCGGCTGGGGCGGCCGCCCCCGAGAGCGAAGTGGACGAAGAGCTGCTGCGCAACCTCGCCTCCCTCGGCTACATCGGCGCCCCCTCTGCCAGCGAGTCACCCGCCGCCGCGGCGGCCACCCTCGCGCCTCCCACCGCCGAGAGCGTGACGGCGCACGCGAATCTCGCGTCGCTCCTGGTGCAGAAGGGGGACCTTCACGCCGCCGAGAGGGAGCTGCGGGCCGCGCTCGAGCTCAAGCCGGCCTACTTCCCGGCCCTCATGACGCTCAGCCAGGTCCTGGTGCGCCAGGGCAGGGTGGACGAGGCGCTGGCCGCCACGCGTCAGGCGGTGGCGACAGCCCGCGACGCCGAGCACGCCGCGTACGTGCAGCTCGCGCTTCTGGCGGTCCGGGCGGGGCAGGCGGCGCAGGCGGCCAACTTCCTCGAGGCGCTCTCCGGCAGGCGTCCGCGCGCTGCCGGCATCGAGACCGCTCTCGGCGTCCTCTCTCTGACACGCGGCGAGGCCGCTGGCCGGAGCGCCGCCGAGAAGCACTACCGCGCCGCCCTCGCGATGGAGCCGGCTTCACCCGAGGCGATGGCCAGGATCTTTCAACTCTACCGCGAGGAAGGGCGGGCCGGCGATCTGGAGTCCGCCATGCGGCGCGCCCTCGAGCTGAACGATCGTTCGATCCTGCACCACAACTGGATGGGGCTCATCCTCGGGGGCCGAGGCGACTCGGCCGGCGCCGAGCGGGAATTCCGGCGCGCTCTCGATCTGGCGCCCGACTTCGGCGGCACGATGGCGAATCTCGGCTCGCTCTACGGCAGGACCGGAAGGCTCGACGAGGCCGTCGCGATCCTGTCGCGCGCGCTGCGCATCGAACCGCGTAACCTGGAGGCGCGGGTCAATCTGGGGGGCGCGCTGGCGAAGCTGGACCGTCTCGACGAGGCGATCGCGAACCTGGAGGAAGCCCGCAGCATGGGGATGCGCTCGCCTGATCTGCTCAACGCGGTCGGGCTTGCCTACGCGCAGAAGGGGCTGACGCGCGAGGCGATCGAGGCGCTCAAGGAGTCGCTCACCTTGTCGCCGAGACAGCCCCGGGTCCAGGCGCTTCTCGCGGAGCTGACCCGGCCAACGTGATCGCGCTCGATGGCTCGGGAAGGAACCTTCCGTAGTGGGCCCACGCGGAGGGCTGGGCCTGCATGATGAACCGGCGGAAACGATCGTAGTGCTCGCCGTAGCGTGAGCCCGCCTCGGCCCTCTCCGCGCGCGACAGGTCTCCGTAGGCGCCGTCGGCCGCCCTTCTGAGCACGTGCGCCCACGCCATCGCCTCCAGGTAGTCGGAGTCCACCGCGGGACGGCCGAACCCCACCAGCGGCACGTTGTAGCCGCGAGCGATGTGCCGGGCGTGGAAGTACTCGTGGTCGATCACCAGCAGGCGCCACGCGGTCGTTCGCCAGGGCTCGAAGGTGTCGGCGTAGATGATCAAGTCGTTGAGCGCGCCCAGACCCGTCTTCGGTCCGTCGGCGGGGTCGCCGGGATCGGAGCCCCCGCGGCGCACGAGACCCGCATAGAGGTAGGCCGGTCTGAGGCGGGAGCGGCCATACCGGACCTCGTGGATGTAGCGGCTGTAGTCGGGGTGCATCGAGGCCAGGTCCGACTCGACCTGGTCGGGTGTCAGGTCCGCGCCGGCGGCCGCCGCCGGCATGATCAGTGCCGCTCCGACGAGCAGTGCTGCCCAGCGCCGCGAGATACCCAACAAGATGACGCTCCCCCCGAGCGTTGACGGGCCGAGCCGACGGGAGAGGGGCCCACCGGCTCCCCAATGGTACGGCGAGGCATATCCGGGGCAAGCGGATTCTCAGGGAATTCGGCTCCGCCCCGGTCGCCTGATCGTGATGCCCGCCTCGGCGCCCCACGTCTCGCTCGCGGCGGTCAACCCACGACGCACGGAGAGGTCGACGGGGAACCGCCGCCCGACCCGCACCCCGGCGCGGGCATACCTGAAGTCGTTGCCGAAACGCGAGGCGGCCATTGCGTGGACCTCGCCCAGCAGCGTCCAACGTGAGCCTGGACCCGCAAGGGAAGGAGTGAACCACGCCGAGACGCCTCCCACGACGACGTCATCCTGCACACCGGCGTCGGATGGCGAGCCGAGGATCCCGAGGCCGAGGTCCGCCGCCCATCCCCACCTGCCGGCGCGGTGTCCGGCCCCCCCCATCAGGAAGAGATCGGTCTCATCGGTGCCGAGACGCCGCTCGCCGGACGCGTTGGGCAGCTTCACCTCGAGCTGCAACGCGGTGTCGATTCGGCGCGGTGGGAGCCGGTATGTGAAGGAGAGGCGGACGTCCTGGATCCCGCTCTCCTCGAGGCCGCCCTGTTCGGCGAATCTCTGGAGGCCGAACTGGAGCCGTGCCTCGCCGGAGGAGCCGAGCCCGAGCGCGACATCGACCAGCGAGAGCCGCCATTCGTCGCGGCGCGCCCTGCGCCGATCCGAGAAGAACGGAGCGGCCGCGTCCTTGCGGTAGAGGACGCCCGCGGCCCCCTCCCACTGGCCGCGCTCCAGCGTCCATGGCGACAGCGTCTCGAAGGGACGCCGCGGCGGGCTCTCCTCCGCGAGCGCGAAGCTCGACGCACAGACGAGCGCCAGCGCCGCGAGAGCTCCGCACCACATCACACGTGATTTTGCCAAGGACTCGCCTCCGGAAGGTGTGGCATTATAAACGAATGTTCAAAGGGCTCTTCCCTCCGATACCGACCCCGTTCGTGGGAGAGGAGTTCTCGCCCGCGCACCTCACCGGCAACATCGGCCGCTGGAACGAATTGCCCATCGAGGGCTACGTCGTGCTGGGCTCCAACGGCGAGGCGCCGCTGCTGGACGAGCACGAGAGAGCCGCCGTGGTGCGGACCGCCTTCGAAGCGATCCCCTCGGAGAGGACGATGATCGTCGGAGCGGGGCGCGAGTCGACGCGCGCGACCATGCGGTCGGTGAAGGAGGCCTTCAGTCTCGGCGCCGACGCGGTGCTGGTGGGAGTCCCCTCGTACTTCAAGCCCGCCATGACCGACGAGGTCCTGCGCGAGCACTACCTGCGCGTGGCCGACGCCTCGCCCGGGCCGCTGCTTCTCTACAGCGTCCCGTACTTCACCGGGATCCCGATCGGCCCGACCCTGTTCGCCGAGCTGATTGGCCACGATCGGATCGTCGGCATCAAGGACTCCTCCGGCGATCCGGAATCGCTGCGAGGGATGATCGAGGCGGCGAGGGCCCGCGGCCGGGACATCTCCGTCCTGATCGGCAGCGCGCGGGCCCTGGCGGCGGGGCTCGAGATGGGAGCGGCGGGCTCCGTGCTGGCCCTGGCCGTCGTCGCACCTCGGGCGTGCGCCGAGATCGCGGCCCTGATCGCATCCGGCAAGACCGAGCCGGCCCGACGAAGGAACGAGGAGCTGCTCCCTCTGGCCGAAGCGGTCACCCGCAGACACGGGATCGGCGGGCTCAAGGCGGCGCTCGACCTGCTGCACTTCTACGGCGGGGACCCGCGCCCGCCGCTGCCACCTGCGGGCCCGGCCGCCCGCGCCGAGATCGCGGAGCTGCTGAAGCGACTCGGCCTTCTGACCTGAGGGGAGGTTCGGATGCGGTGCGGCGCCCGGGGTCGGCTTGCGGCCCTGATCATCGGCCACGGTCTCGTCGCCGCGGCGGCCGTCTCGCCGGCCTTCGCGACCTTCTCCATCGTCGCTCGCGACTCCGCCACGGGAGATCTGGGAGTGGCGGTCTCCACGCGGGCCCCGGCGGTTGGCGCCGTGGTGCCCTGGGCGAAGGCGGGCATCGGGGCGGTGGCGACCCAGGCTTCGACGAACCCCGAATTCGGACCGAAGGGTCTCGCGCTCCTCGAGCAGGGGACTTCGCCGCGCGATACGCTGGCGCGGCTCCTCGTCGAGGATGACACGCCCGAGAAGCGCCAGATCGGGATCGTCGACGCGAAGGGCGGGGTCGCCTCGCACACCGGGCGCGAGAACATCCCCTACGCGGGGGCGATCGAGGGCGTGAACTTCACCGCGCAGGGAAACCTCCTGGTGGGGCGCGAGACGCTCGAGGCGATGGCCGCCTCGTTCCGCGGGACCGAGGGCAAGGGGCTGCCTCTGGCGGAGCGCCTGCTTCGAGCGCTGGAGGCGGGCCAGGCGGCCGGCGGGGACCGGCGGGGCCGGCAGTCGGCGGCCCTGCTCGTGGTGACGGCCGACCCGCAGCGGCGGTGGGAACGCTCGCAGAATCTGCGCGTGGACGACCATGCGAACCCGGTGGCCGAGCTGCGGAGGATCTACGAGACGGTGACCGGACGGCTCGGGTACCGTGACCTCTCGCGTCCCGCGGGGCGCGACGTTCGCGAGCTCCAGGAGCTGCTGCGGCGCGCGGGCCTCTACGACCGCGAGCCCGACGGAAGCTTCGACGACGCGACCGTGGCCGCCGTACAGGCCTTCCGGAAGGCGCAGGGGCTTGACACCGGCGAGTACGGCGGGCCGGTCGCGCTGGTCGACGCGGACCTCATCGCGCGTCTGCGCACCCAGGTCCAGACTCGCGAAGGGAAAGCCCCGCCATGAGGGCCCTCGTCCTCGGTGGCACGCGCTTCATCGGCAGGCGCGTGGTCGAGGAGCTGCTCGAAGCGGGACACCGCGTGACCCTCTACACCCGCGGCCGCGTCCGGGACGCATTCGAGGGCCGCGTGGAGCGCCTGATCGGCGAGCGACGCTCCGCGGCGGATCTGACGGACCGCCTGTCGGGACGCGATTTCGACGCCGCCTATGACTTCCTTTCGTACGAGGCGTCGGACGCCCGGCTCGCGATCGAGACGCTGGCGGGGAGGGTCGGACACTTCATTCACATCAGCACCTGCTCGGTCTACTGGTGCACGGGGGACTTCCCCTGCCCGGTCGCGGAAGGGGACTTCGATCGCCTGTCCGATTTCGCCGAACGGCCGGGGAGCATCGAGTACGAGTATGGGTACAACAAGCGCAAGGCCGAGGAGGCGCTCTTTGCGGCCCATCAGGAGCGCGCCTTTCCCGTCACCACGATCCGGATGCCGATCATCGGCGGTGAGGACGACCCCTCGTTGCGGTACCTCTCCTATGTCCTGCGCCTCTCCGACGGCGGGCCGGTGGCGCTGCCGGACGGCGGCTACGCTCCCTTCCGGCACGTCTACGTGGCCGATGCGGCCCGGGCGCTGGCGGCGCTGGCCGGCAGGACCCATTCGATCGGGCAGGCCTACAACCTGGCCGGCGCCGACATCCTCTCGGTCAGGGGGGTGGTCGCCGCGATGGCCGATCTGCTGGGGCGCCGCGCGGAGACGGTCGACATCCCCACGCCGATCCTCAGGGCGATGGGGCTCGGGACATCCTTCTCGCCCTTCTCCCAGCAGGCCGCGCAGGTGCCGGCGATCTTCAAGGCCCGGAGGGATCTCGGCTGGGAGACGACCCCTCATCGGGTATGGCTGGAACGCACGGTTGAGTGGTCCCTGCGCGTGGCGGGGAGCCTGCCGGAGCCCCCTCCACCGGTGGCGCATCGATCCCGGGAGATCGAGGTGATCGAGGCGTACCGGCGCGCCGTCGTCAGGTTCGACGGGGCGGCCGGCTCATCCGGGGAGCCCCGAGGATGATCCGCATCGCCGTGAGGAACCGTGCGACGTTCTCCTCGCGTGCCGAGTAGCCCATCAGGCCGACCCTCCAGATCCTGCCGGCCAGCGGCCCCAGGCCTCCGCCGATCTCGATGTTGTGCTCCTCCAGGAGCCGGCCCCTCACCGCGCCGTCATCCACGCCATCTGGCACCTTCAGCGCGTTAAGGACCGGCAGGCGCCACCTCTCGTCCACGAGGAACTCCAGACCGAGTCCCGCCACGCCGCTGCGGAGCTGGTCGTGGACGCGGCGATGACGCGCGACCCGCGCGTCGAGCCCTTCGTCGATCGCCAGACGCAGCGCCTCTCTCAGCGCGTAGACCGAATTGATCGGGGCGGTGTGGTGGTAGGCCCTCTCACGGCCCCAGTACCGTTCGAGCAAAGCGAGATCCAGATTGAACGAGACGGGCGGCGTGCGCCGCCCTTCCATCACGGCCAGCGCCCGCGCGCCGGCGGTGAGGGGCGCCAACCCCGGTGGAGCGCCGAGACACTTCTGAGCTCCGCTGTAGCTCAGATCGATCCCCTCGCCGCCCCCCGCGCCGTCCACGTCGAGCGCCACGCCGCCCAGCGACGTCACGGCGTCAACCACGACGATGGCCCCGTGAGCGTGGGTCAGGCGCACGATGTCGTCGAGCGGCTGGAGGACCCCCGTGGAGGTCTCAGCGTGGACGAGGCAGACGGCCCGCGCCGGTGCGCCCGAACGCCGGGCCGAGTCGAGCGTCTCCTCGACGCGCTCGGCGGGGACGACTTCGCCCCAGGGGACTTCGACGAGGATCGCCTCGCCGCCGAGGCGGCGGACCATCTCGGCCATCCGCGCGCCGAAATAGCCGGCCACGCACACCACGATGCGATCGGCGGGCTGAACCACGTTGGCGATGGCGGCTTCCATGCCGGCTGTGCCGGTGCCGGAGATCGCCAGCGTCAGAGGATTGGACGTGCGGAAGGCCTGACGCAGCATCGCCCGCACATCCTGCATGACACCGTGGAAGGTCGGATCGAGATGACCCAACGGTGTCTGGGCCATGGCCTGGAGGACCCGCGGATCGACCATCGCGGGGCCGGGGCCCAGCAGGATGCGGGCCGGGGGGCTGAATGGCCCTGGGGTCGCGGTCATGTCGCGCGCATTATAATCCGGCTCATGGCGCCGGAGACGAGAGGGACGAAGGCCTGCCGCCGGCTGCGGGACGGCACCGCCATCTACACCGTGGGGGAGAGGGACCCCGGGATCCGCCTCGATCTGTTCCTCAAGGAGCGAATCCCGAAGCTGTCGCGCCGACGCATCCAGGACGCGATCCGGACTCGCGTCGAGGCGCCCGGGCATGGCCGGCCCCGGCCGGCCACGCAGCTCAGGCCGGGGGACACCGTCATTGTCCTGCGCGCCGCGACACCGGAGGAGGCCGAGCCCCTCACGCGGATCCCCGTGCTGCACATCGATGACGATCTGATCGTCGTCGACAAGCCGGCCGGCCTGCTGGCCCATCCCTCCAACAGGGTCAGCAAGGGCTCCGTCACGCACATCCTCTCGCGGCAGGTCGAGGGCCCTCTGCACCTGATCCACAGGCTCGATCGGGAGACCAGCGGCGTGATGCTGGTCGCGCGCTCGCCCGAGGCGGCGCGCTTCCTTTCAGCGCAGGTCGCGCGCGTGTCGGACGGGTTCGAGAAGATTTACCTGGCCGCGGTCTTCGGAGAGATGAAGCTCCGTGCCGGCACCATCGATCTGCCGATCGGCAGGGCGCTCCACTCCGCGGTCTTCGTCAAGCGCGGCGTGGGTGGGTCCGAGGGGCGCGCCTGCCGGACCGCGTATCGCGTGGATGCGACGGGGGGCGGGTTCAGCCTCGTGCGGGTACGGCTGCACACGGGGCGTCGTCATCAGATCCGCGTGCACTTGGCGGCCATCGGCCATCCCGTCGTCGGCGACAAGCTGTACGGCCCCGCCGAGTCGCACTACCTGCGCTTCATCAAAACCGGCTTCGACGATCGGATGCGGCGGGAGCTGCTCACCGAGCGGCAGATGCTCCATGCGGCGGAGATCTCGCTCAACCATCCGCGCGACGGCCGGCGGATGACCTTCGCGGCCGACCTGCCCCCCGACATGCGCCAGTTCCTTGCGGTCGCGGGGATCGCGGGCGGCGAGTCAACGAGTGGCCGGAAGGCCCGGGCATGACCGACCGTGCGCGACGGAGGGTTATGCCGGCACCGCCTTGAGCCTTCCCGACCCCCCCGGCCACCGTCCCCGGCCCGGCCCGGCAACTGCCCTTGCCGCGCACGTCCCGGAAGCCGCATGTCCGCGTCCCGCGCTTGAGTACTGCACGGCGGATGCCAGTCGCTGCCGGCGCCCCCTTCTGCCGCACCTCTCCCACCGGCCCGTCGGATCGGGACGCCGTCGCGCGGGACCGGGTGGATGTGGCGATCCAGGACACTAATTGCTCCCCGTGCGGGTAAAATACCCCCGCGAGGGAGGGGGACACGTATGAGGCTCGACCTTGGCGCGGTTCGCGGCATCGTCTTCGATCTCGACGGCACCCTGATCGACTCGTACGAGGCGATTGCGGAGAGCCTTAACGAAGCCATGTCGCGGCTCGGGCGGTCGCCGCTCCCCCTCGAACGGGTGCGGAAGATGGTAGGGCGCGGCCTCGAGACGTTGATGGCGCGCGCGCTCGGCGTGGACGAGGAGGCCGGCGCCGGTCTGATCGCCGAAGGAGTGGCCGCCTTCCGCCGTCGCTATGATGAGATCTGCGTGGATAAGACACGGATGCTCCCCGGCGTCGCCCCGACCCTTACGACGCTCCGGCAGCGGGGGTACCGGATGTCCGTGGCCACCAACAAGCCCTCCTACTTCGCGACGCGCCTGCTCGACGCGCTGGGCGTGGGCCAATGCTTCGACGTCGTCCTGGGACCCGATCTGGTGGCCCGCCAGAAGCCGCACCCGGAGATGGTGCTGGCGGCGCTCGCGGCGATGCATCTGACGCCGTCCGAGGCGGTCTACGTCGGCGACATGGAGATCGACGTCGAAACGGCGCGCGCGGCCGGCGTCCGCGTGGTCGTGCTTCCGACCGGGTCGAGCGATCTGGCTTCTCTGCGCGCGGCCGGAGCAGACTTCGTCCTCGCATCGTTTCCCGCCTTGCTCGACTTGCTCCCGAGCGCTCTGATAACATCGCCCCATTCCTGAGCAGCGGGTTCATGACGCGTGGAGGTCCACCGAGATGCCGATCTACGACTTCAGATGCGAGGAGTGCCGGAAGAGGTTCAGCCTGACGCTTACGATCGCTCAGCGCTCGACCTCCAGGATCAAGTGCCCCAAGTGCGAAAGCAGAAAGGTCGAGCAGCAGTACTCGGCCGTCTACGCAGTGACCTCGAAGAAGTCCTGACCCTCCGGGACGTCCGAGCTTGACGCGCACCCTCATCCGCGGCGGCACACTCGTCGACGGCACCGGTGCCGCCCCGCGCCTCGCCGAGCTCCTGATCGAGGCGGACCGCATCGTGGACCTGCTCGACCCTGGCGCCGCCCCTCCGGACGGGGCCGGCCGCGTCATCGAGGCGACTGGCCGGGTCGTCTGCCCGGGTTTCATCGACATCCATTCCCATGGCGATCTCATCCACGCGCTCCCTCCCGGCGAGCAGCGTGCCCTGATGGCGGGCCGGATCTCCCAGGGGATCACCACCGAGATCGTCGGCAACTGCGGCATGGGGGTCTTCCCGCGCACCGACCACTCCGAGGGGGCCCTGCGGGGGGTGGCCGCCTGGATGACTCCGGCCGCGATCCCCGGCGGAGATCCGGGAATGTGGCCCTGGTCCGACCTCGAGAGCTACCTCTCGCACCTGGAGGCGAACGGCCTTCACGTGAACGTCGGCACGCTCCAGCCCCACGGTCCTCTGCGGATCGAGGCGGCCGGGCTGGACCGGGACCTGCCGGGGACCGCCGGCGCCGAAGGGATCTCGATGATGTCCCGGCGTCTCGAGGCCGCGCTCGACGCGGGGGCCTTCGGGCTGAGCACGGGGCTCATTTATCCCCCCGGGATCTATGCGAGGACCAGCGAGATCATCGAGCTGGCGCGCGTCCTGGGACGACGGTGCGCCGGGACAGCGTTGGTGGCCAGCCACATCCGCGGCTCCAGCGAGACACTCCTGCCGGCAGTGGAGGAGCTCCTGGAAGTGGGCCGCGCGGCGGGGGTGCGCGTGCAGCACTCTCACAGCGAGGCGGTCGGCCCGGACCACTGGGCGGCTATCGATCGCGTCCTGGAGATGGAGGAGGCGGGACGCCGCTCGGGCGTCGCGGTGGCCTTCGACATGTTTCCCTACACGGCGGCCGCCACCATGATGCTGGCGATCTATCCGCCCTGGGCGCTCCAGGGAGGCGTCGACCGTCTGCTGGCGCGCCTGGCCGATCCCGCCACGCGGGACGACATCCGCGACGCCATCGAGAAGACAGTCCCCTCGTGGCCCCCGTGGGGGGAAGGGGGGTGGCCCCACAACCTCGTCAAGGCGGTCGGATGGGATCGGATCACCGTCGGCAGCGTCGGGCCCGGGGCGAACCGCGGCGCGGAGGGAATGAGCCTGCGGGAGCTGGGCCGCGCGCGCGGCGCCAGCCCATTCGATGCGGTCTCGGACCTGATGATGGAGGAACGCGGCGCCGTCTCGCAGATCATCCACGGGATTTCGGGCTCGGAGGATCACCAGGAGGGGATCGAGACATTGCTGGCCCATCCGGCCGGCGCCATCTGCACCGACGCCAACGACTTCGGCAAAGGCAAGCCCCACCCCGCGGCCTACGGGACCTGCCCTCTGGTGCTGTCGCGATGGGTCAGGGAGAGGCGCCTGCTCACGATCGAGGTCGCGGTCCACAAGATGACAGGGTATCCGGCCACGCTCCTGGGACTCCCGGACCGCGGCGTGGTGCGCCGCGGGGCCTTCGCGGATCTCGTGGTCTTCGACCCGGCGACGATCGGGACCGGGGCAGGCTTCGGCTCCCCGCGCGTCACGGCCAGGGGGATCGACCTGGTGCTGATCAACGGAGCCATCGCCTTCGCGTCGGGCGCCTCGGGCGAGATCGCCGGCGAGCCCTCCGGCAGAGTTCTCAGAAGAGGAGGAGGATGAACGGGACGGCTCCGGTCAGGGAGACTTGATGGGGATGAGCGGCGCGACCACGAGCCGGGTGTTGTAGGTGTCCAGGTACTCAAAGACGCCCGGGGCGGAGAGCGGGTAGCCGTCGCCGGCCTGCGGCGGATATCCCTTCATCGCGTGCCAGGGGAGCGGTGTCACCGTGTCCGGGCGGGCCGAGTTCAGATCCATGTCCTTGCCGAACCCGTCCGCATAGAGCAGGTAGTCGCGCACGTAGCCGTCGGGGAGAGGCGGTAACCCCGAGGCGGGAAACTCGAGAGCGATCTCGTCTCCAGGCCGCGTGATCGCGTAGCGGTCGTCCACAGACGCCAGCAGCGCCCTCACATCCCCGTAGCGGGTGAAGGCCCCCACGTGCGTCTTCCAATGGACCCGTTCCTGATCGCGAAGGTAGTCGTAGGTTTCGGGTGGCCGGCCGTCGGGGGAGGCCATCGCGGGAAAGCCGCGGTACCTCAGGTCGGCGCGCGCCGCCTCCAGGCCCGTCAGGCTCGGGGCCGGACCCAGGTCGGTGGCGACCTGTATCCGGTCCCAGTAGATCCGCATGCTGGTGCCGAGACGCACCACGTGGCACCCCGGCGGGAGCATCCCGGTCAGGTCGACCGTCATCGTCTTGGGCAGCCCGGCCGGAAATCCCATCTGAGGGAGCACGCGGACCCATCCCCCATTGCCGTCGAGCGCGTCGATCCACGGCGGCCTCAGGGTCGCGCCTGCCTGGGCGGCGGCCACGTTGCTCGTCGAGTCGGCGTAGTCGATCCACCCGTAGAGCAGCAGCAGGACCGGCGCGCCATCCTGTATCGGCCCCAGGTCGAGCGTGAGAGTGTGCTCGCGCGCGTAGCCCTTGAAGGGGAGAAGGGACGAAGGACCCGCGTAGACCCGGTCCGCTCGCGAGACCGCCTCGAGACGATCGTTTCCCTGTTCATCGACGGCCGCCGCCGGCGCTCGGGCGTCCTTCACCGCGAAGAGACGGAAGGCGGGGAAGGGAGGCGCCGGCATGAGACGCTCATCGGGGTAGATCTCGTATCCCGCCGGATGATCGACGGCCACCAGACGCGCCCTGTCGAAGTAGATCGTCTCCTCGAGCTGGTTGACCATCCGTAGCATGAGGAGGCCTTCCTTTGGCCTGAGCTGTTCTCCCGTCACGCGGACGTACTCGTCCGTGTCCGGATACTCGAAGGAATCGGGCCCGGTCCGGTATCCGATCGCCGAGCCCCCGAGGAAGTCCGACACGAAACCGATCTCGTGACCGTTCCATGCGTAGAGGATCGGACACGAGGAGCCCTTGCGGTCCAGCTCCTCCACGGCGAACACGCCGTCGGCCTTCGCCTGCACCTCGTCCTGAAGGACGCCGCCGGGCCACAGGAGCCTCACCGTGTCCACGCGCGTGCGCGCCCCCAGTCCGAAATGCGCGATGATGGAGCTCTGCGAAAGATAACCGGAGCCGATCGCCACCTCGGTCTTCTGCCAGAGCGCCCCGGCCTTGATTTCGACCTTGGTGCCGGCCGCCGGCTTGTTGCTGTGGAGGCCGCGCGGCGCGACCGAGACCCAGTGGTTCTTGTTGCCGCCATCGTTGCGAATGATGGTGGGCCGCCCGCCGGAGTTGGAGATGACGAAATCGAGATCGCCATCGGCGTCGAGGTCGGCCGCGGCCAGACCGCGTCCCCCGCGCGCTGCGATCTGGTCGGCCCCCGTCACGTCCCCCGCGTCGATGAAGCTTCCGGCTCCGTCGTTACGAAGGACCAGCAGGGCGGGCCCGGCGTCGCCGCCGTTCACGCTGAGGATGTCGAGGTAGCCGTCGTTGTCGAAGTCGGCGAACGCCACGCCGAACATCGGAGTCGGGGCCTGCCGCGGGACATCGGCCAGCGACGTGGCGTCGAGCGCGAAGGCGCCCCCGCCGCGTCCCGCTCCCGCCGCCGGGTCTCCCATCATGTTTCGGAAGAGACGCGGCAGACCGCCGTCCCACGTGGTCGCGACGAGATCCATCCAGCCGTCCTTGTTGTAGTCGCCCGCTGCAAGGCCGAGCACCAGCGCGTTGGCGGGAAGGCCGGACGCGGCGCCCAGGTCCTTGAAGGTCCCGTCGCGCATGTTTGACAGGACCGTCGTCCCATCGCCGGGGGAAGCCAGGGCGATGTCGATGTCGCGGTCGTTGTCGAAGTCGGAGAAGATCGCGCCCGAAGTCCTGTGCCCGGCGCGGCTGACCAGCGCCCTGGCAGCCGATTCCGCGAGCTTCATGGCGGGCGTGGCCGGAGCTCCGGCGGGCGCCGCGACGGCTTCCCCCGGATCCTTCTGCGCCGTGCCGTTGAGGAAGAGGAGGCTCGTCCCCCCGGGCCAGTCGAGCGGAAACCGCGGCGGGTTGGGTGCAGAACCGGGGAGAGGGGACAGGAACCCCGCCGCGAAGATGTCGAGATCGCCATCGTGGTCCACGTCGGCCAGCGACACGCCCCCGAGGAGCCCCGCCGAGACGGGGCCGGCCGCCCCGGCGGCCTCGGAGAACTTCCCCGAGCCGAGATTGACGAAGATCTGGACCCGGTCCTCGAGACCGACCACCAGGTCGGGGTCGCCGTCGCCGTCCAGATCGCCGAAGGCTGCCGAGATCGCCGGGCCCGAAACCGCGGGCGCTCCCGGCCCCGACATGCGCGCGAACTGCATCCCACCGCGGTTCATGTAGAGGGCCGAGGCGGACTTGCCGCCGGCTCCGGCGTCGAGCAGCAGAAGGTCCTCCCTGCCGTCGCCATCCACGTCGGCCACCGCCAGGCCCGACCCCAGGATCGGTCCGACCGTCGACCTCAGGACCGCCGGGCCCGAGAGGGAGGCGCCGGGGGCCGGCTTGCGCAGGAGATCGAGCCCGCCCGCGCCGCCATGAACGAACTCGATCCCGGCGGTCGATGAGACGTCGGAGAAGGTGACTCCACCCTTCTCGAGCCGGGGCGTGGGGCCCGAGCCGCCGGTGTCCTCCATCGCGAACGAATACTTGCCCTGCTCGCCGTACCTCAAACCCACCGCGGGCGTGGCGCTCGCGCCCGCCTGCAGCTCCCGGTGCTTCTCGATGAACTTCTTTCCTTTCTCGACCTCGCCCTTCACCATCCAGGCTCGTCCCAGACTGTAGTAGGCCGACAGGAAGTTGGGATCGATCTTCAGGACCGCGTCGAACTCCGCGATCGCCTTGTCGTATTCCCGCGAGGTCATGTAGAGGGAGCCGACGTGGTAGTGGATGTCCGCGTCGCGCGAGTCGAGCTGGAGCGCCCGGTTCGCCTCGGCGAGGGCCTCCGTAGCCTTTCCCTGGAGCTTGAGGATCAGCGAGAGATTGAACCGCGCGTGGATGCTGTCGGGGTCGAGCGCCAGGGCCCTCGTGAAGGCCTCGACGGCGTCATCGTAGTGGACCTGGGCCAGCGCCGAGATCCCGATGTTCACGTGTCCGGGCAGGTAGTTCGGATCGAGGGCGACCGCCTGCCGGAACTGCTTCTCGGCCTCCGCCGGCTTGTACTGGGCGAGGTAGGCGATCCCGAGGTTGTTGAGCCGGACCAGGTCGTCGGCCGACCTGGCGGCCCGCGGGGGGGCCGGAGGGGCCAACGAGAGGAGCGAAGCGGCGAGGAGCGCTGCGCACAGGCCGGCGGGTCCTTTCGTCATGGCGGCGCATTATAGGGACACCCCGATCGGCTCCGCAACCGGGCCCCCGGCGCCCCTTGACGCGGTAGGGAGGGAGCCTATATTCGATGCGCTTCTCGACCCTTTCACGAGGCTGCCGCGTGGGCTCCCTGCCGCACCCGTCCATCATCATCGCCGACAACAACGAGTTCTACCGGCAGGTCCTGGGGGACCTCTACCGGGAGCTGGGCTACGACGTGCGCGTCGCGGCGGATGGCCTGGAGGCCCTCGAGATGATCCAGGATCGCCGGCCCGACCTGCTGATGCTGGATCTCATCATGCCGCGCTTCGACGGAGCCCGGGTCTGCGCATTCCTCAAGGGACAGGAAAAGTTCAAGAACCTTCCCATCATCATCCTGTCCGGGATCCTGGCCGATGAGATCGAGGGAGTCGAGGACATACGCGCGAACGCCTACATTGCCAAGATGCCTCTCGAGCAGATCAGGGAAACGCTCCAGCGGATCTCCCGGCAGCTCCTGGACGGTGGAACCGCGGTCGACCCGATCGTGTCCGGATTCGAGAAGATGTACCGGCGCGAGGTGGTCCTCGAGCTGCTGGAGGATCGCAAGACGTCGCGGGAGATCCTCGATTCGCTCTCGGAGGGGATCGCCGAGCTGTCGACGGAGGGGCGTCTCACGTCGTGCAACAGGGGATTCCAGACGATCGCCGGGCTGCCCTCCGAGGAGCTCCTCTCCCGTCCGATCGACGAGGTCTTTTCCGAGAGCCGCCCCGCCCTCGCGTCCCTGTTCGATGAGATCGAGCGTGGCGGCGGGATGGCCACCGCGGCAATCCGGCATGGTGCCCTCGAGCTGCAGATCAAGCTGCACCGGTTCCATCCCGGGACAGCGGGGGGCGACGTCGGAGCCCGGGACGCACAGGGGCGCGGGGCCGGGGCGTCGGGAGTGCGCGGCGCCGTCCGGAAGGCGGCCGAGACGACCGCCAAGGTGCGGCTGGGGAGCATGATCAAGTCTATCGGGTACACGCTGCTGGCGGAGGACATCACCCAGCGTGTCAGGGCCGAACGCGAGCGCGAGCAGCTCCGCGCGCGCCTGGCGCAGTCCGAGAAGATGTCCGCCATCGGGCTCTTCGTCGCTGGCGCCGCGCACGAGCTGAACAATCCGCTCACGAGCGTGCTGGGCTACGCGCAGCTCCTGGCGGGCAAGTATCAGGATCCCGACCTGCAGAGGTGTCTGGAGAAGATCTCCGCGGGCGCGAGTCGCTGCAAGATGATCGTCGAGAACCTCATGGCCTTCGCCAAGGCACACCGGCTCGAGAAGATCCCCCTCGACTTCGGCGTCCTGCTCCGCGAGGCGCTGGCCGTGTATCAGGACCGGCTGACGCAGGCGGGCGTGCGAATCGAGCTCGACCTGTCCCCCGACCTTCCGCGCAGCATGGCCGACCCCGAGCAGATCAACCAGGCGTTCCTGAGGATCCTCGACAACGCCTGCAAGGCCCTCTCCAGCCACGAAGGAGAACGGACGCTGACCGTCTCGGCGAGCGCCGACCGGGGACGGATCCTCATCGAGTTCTCCGACTCCGGGCCCGGGATCCCGGAGGAGGTCATGGGCAGGATCTACGAGCCGTTCTTCACGACGCGCCAGGTCGGCCAGGGGCAGGGTCTGGGGCTCTCGGTGGCCTACGGGATGGTCACTGCTCATGCCGGCCGGATCAGCACGCGCAACCGTCCTGGCGGGGGGGCGACCGTGTCGCTGGAGTTCCCGATCGTGCGCAAGGAGGCCATCGTGGAGGCCGCGCCGCCACCGGACCTCCAGGCCCCGCTCGAGCGGCCCGCCGAGCATCGGATCCTGATCGTGGACGACGAGGAGGTCGTGCGTGAGCTCCTGATGGACATCCTCGAGGGCGAGCGACACCGGATCGACACGGCCGGCAACGGATTGGAGGGTCTGAGGAAGATCGAGACGGGCGAGTACGACCTCGTCATCCTCGACCTGAAGATGCCCGACATGTCGGGCCAGCAGATGTACGACGAGATGTCGCGCCGGAGGCCGGAGCTGCTCCCCCGCACCATGTTCATCACGGCCGACACGGTCACGCCCGAGGTGGAGAGGTTTCTCCGCCGCGTCCGGCGCCCCTGCGTGATCAAGCCCTTCGCCATCGACAACGTGCTGAGCGCCGTCCGCGGGATCCTCTCGCGGGCGTGATAACATGGGCGGCCCATGCGCCGCACCTCCCCGCCCCTGAAGATCCTTCTCCTCTACAAGTCGGGCCGTCCCGGCGCCGGGGACTACTTCGCCCGGATGATGCCCGTCGGCCTGGGCTGGATCCACGCCACGCTGCGGGACGCCGGCTTCGACTCCTCCCTCGCCAACCTGAGCCGCGTCTCCTGGGACGATGTCGCAGCGCTCATGGCGCGGGAGCGCCCCGGTCTTGTGGGGATCACCCTCTACACCTTCAACCGCCACGCCGGACTGAGGCTGGCGAAGCTGGCGCGCCGGGCCAACCCGAGCTGCACCGTGATCGTGGGCGGTCCGCACGCGACGCACATGGGCGCGTCGATCCTGCGGCACCATCCGGCGGTGACCGCCGTCGCGGTGGGGGAGGGCGAGATGACGATGCTCGAGACGGTGCGGGCCGTAGCGACCGGATCCGATCTCGCGCAAGTGCGCGGTCTGGTGGTGCGCGATCCCTCGGGCGAGCCGGTCTCCACGGGGGCGCGCGAGACGGTGGCCGACCTCGACAGCCTCCCCTTTCCCGCCCCGTGGTACTCCGGCCACCATCTGGATCCGGAGGCGGAGGCCTCCTTCGTCATCACCTCGCGCGGGTGCCCCGCCCGCTGCACCTTCTGCAACACGCCCGATTTCTGGGGGACGCGGATGCGGTTCAGGTCGCCCGGGCACATGCTGGCCGAGGTCCGGTATCTGCGCGACAACATGGGTATCCTCAAGGTGAGCATCCGCGACGACACCTTCACCGTGAACAAACGTCGGGTCATCGAGTTCTGTCGCGGATTGATCGCGGAGCGGCTCGACGTGGTGTGGAACTGCCAGTCGCGGGTCAACGCCATCGACGAGGAACGACTCCTCTGGATGAGACGGGCCGGCTGCGACCACATCCAGTATGGGATTGAATCGGGTTCACCCCGCCTGCTGGCGGCGCTGGCCAAGGACATCACGGTCGATCAGGTCCGGGCGGCGGCCGCGGCGACGCGCCGGGCTGGCCTCACGCTCTCGATCTACCTCATCAGCGGCGTGCCGGGCGAGACGGAGGAGGACTTCCGCGCCACGGAGGAGCTCATCACGGAGATCCGGCCGCACGACGGCACCGTCGCTCCTCTGGCGATCTTCCCCGGCACGCGTCTCTACGAAGACATGCGGGCGGCCGGGGAGATCGAAGACGGCTTCTGGCTTCGCGAGAGACGAGACACCCTCTACGCCATGACCGGAGAGCCGGCGCGCAGGTCGTTGAGGCGCCTCGCCTCTCTGTGTGCCCGCGCGGGCCGGGCCTCCGGGTACACGCGCGGCGAGCTGGAGGAGCACAAACGTCTCCTGCCCGACTCGTTCGTCACCTGGATGGCATCGGGGGAGGCGTACGAGAGGGAAGGCCAGGTCGGCGCCGCCCTGGGCGAGTACGAGGAGATCGAGCGTTTCCGTCCCGGCTGCGTCTGGGCGAAGCTGCGCATCGCGGGGCTTCTGGACGCCACGGGGGATCCCGAAGGGGCCTCCCTTTACCTGAAGTCGGCTCTCGAAAGGGTCCCGCGAAGCCGGATGATCCGCGGGATGGTCGATTCGGTCACCGAGGGGGTCCACGTTGGTTGAGTTCTATCTGGACTTCGCCGATCCGGGCTCGTACCTGGCCTCTGGTCGCCTCGAGGAGATCTGCGCGCGCCGCGGCGCGTCGCTCGACTGGCGGGCCGTCCGTCTGCCCGCGCCGCCTCAACGGCCGGAAGCGGAAGCCCGTTACGAGGAGATCGATCTGCGCCGCTGGGCCGAGCGACTGGACGTCCCGTTGAAATCCCCCGAGCGGGCTCCCGTCGACTCCCGCGCGGCCGCGCTCGGGTCCATTCTCGCTCGCGCCGAGGGGTTGGGCGCGGACTACTGCCGGCGTGTCCTTCATGTGTGCTGGGCGGAGGGCGGCGCGATCTCCGACACGGAGACGCTCACGGGGATCGCCGCGGCCCTCGGCCTCGACCCTCAGAGGTTCCGGCAATCCCTCGGGAGCGCCGAGGCCGCCGAGGCGCTGAACCGCCAGAGCGACGCCGCCGCCGGACTCGGCGTCTTCAGGACGCCGGCGTTCGTGACGGCGGGCCAGCTTTTCATCGGGCACGATCGTCTCTTCATGTTCGAGGAGGCGATCGAGCCGGCGTCCGCCTCGACCCCCTTCAACCGGTGGTTCGGGATGCGGAGGGTCCGGCACGACAAGGGGAGCGCCGAGTACGAGCTGATGATTACACCCAGCCTGCTGAACCGGCGAGGGGTCGCCCACGGCGGCGCGGTCACGTCGTTGCTGGACACCGCGCTGGGAGCAGCCGTCGTGACGGGGCTCGAGCCCGAGGAGTGGTGCGCCACGCTGCAGCTCTCGATCCAGTTCCGCGAGCCGGTGCGGCCGGGCCGGATCGCCGGACGCGGCCGCATGGTCAAGCGGGGCCGCCATGCCGCCTTCGCGGAAGGCGAGATCACCGACGAGGCGGGCAGGCTGCTCGCCGTCGCGTCGGGCACCTGGTACATCTGGCCACGGCGACCCCTCTGAGGGGAGAGCGCCCCCCTATTTCGGGACCGACAGCGGCTGGCCTCCCAACGACGTCAGGAAGGCATCGAAGCCGAACCCCCCCTGGATGGAATCGCCCAGCCGCTCGTGGAGCGTCCCCATCTCTCCGCGCGCGTAGCACCGTTCGATGAGCCAGGGAGCGACCTTTCCGGAACCGAGCCGGCCCGCCTCGAACAGCGAACGAATCTTCTGGTGCAGCTCGGCGGCCACGGAGAGGGCCAGCATCTCGTCCTGATAGTGGACCGGGCGGGAGACCAGCATCGGATCGGCTGTCCAGAGCGCCGAGTCCGGTCCGCTCAGATCGACCCCCAGCGCCCGGGCGGCCAGGTCATGGTAGCGTCCATCCAGATCGGCGTCGGGGTTCGCGTAGATCGTGAATTCGATCCCCATGGCGAGCAGGAGCCTGCGGCATTGCAGGAGCCTTCGATCCTTTTCGAGGGTGAGGAAGATCTCCGCGTCCGCGGAGGAGAGCCCCAGGATCCTGGACGCGAAAAGCGGATCACGCGCGAAATCACCGAGGGCCCCCGCCATCCCCTCGGCGTAGACGCCGTTGAGCGTCCCCGGGATCCAGGGGTACCCTTTGAGCATGGGGGCCGACCGGGCGTTGAAGACGGCCTGCAACGCGCGTCCGTGCGCTCTGAGGACCGCCTCGTAAAAGGCGGCGGCCCCGATGGGTCCGTACTGCGGTGACACGATGACCCGCAGGTCGGTGGGGATGGCCACGGGAACCCAGAGGGATGGGGCCGCCACGGGGCGGACCTCGGTGCGAAGGGCCACTCTCGACAGGTCGAAGCCGAGCGCCTCCATCAGCCTCCGCGCGGCGGGGATCGCACCATCCGGCTTGAGCGCGGCCCCGGCGATGCGCGACAGACCCATGCCCTCCGCGCGCCGGTTCATCGCGAAATCGATGTCCCATGGCTGGAGCTGGGTCTGGCCGACCGTCGTCCTGAGGGAGCCGAGCAGCTGCTCCCAGGCTCCGTTCGTGCGAGACGTCACGATCTCCATCATGTGGAAGACCCAGTACGGTTCGAGGTCCTCGACGCGGTAGAGGAGATCGTGGAAGTACCGGTACTTGCCGAGTTGCGCCTTGTCCGCGCGCATCCGGACGAGCCGCTTGACGTCGGCCTGCATCTCGACGGCCACGGAGGCCAGGGCCGTCCAGGCCCGCCGGCGGGCGACCGGGTCCGGTTCGGTGGCGAGGATGCGGCGCAGCTCGTCCCGGCCGACCGGCCTGCCGTCCAGTGTGAAGCGGTGCCTCTCCATGCGGGAGGCCAGGTCGGACTCCAGCTCGGAGATCGCGGGATCCAGCGTCACGGCCGCCGCGTCACGCGCGTGATACCACATCTGCACGCGGCGCATGAGGGTCGGATCGGATGTCACGGTCCGCCGGCGCACCCAATACGCGAGGAGCTCCACGAGCTTGGGGTCGGCGTAGAGCGCGGCGAGGTCCCGCACCGCCCCGGCGCGGCGCGAGCCGGAGCCGGGCGCGGCGGGTTCGCCCATCGCGTCCGACCACGCGGCCTCGCCCATCGCCCGGCAGGCCGTTTCATAGCGAGCCTCGAAACCATCGAGGGCCGCTCTCAGGCCTTCCTCGGTCTTGATGTCGCCGGCCGCCGGCGTGCCCTGCATCGCCCCATTCGGGAGGGTGGAGCCGATCAGGAGAGCCGCGAGGAGAATCGTGACGTTGCGCATGGGGTGGGGTTCAGGAGAAGAAGGGGCGCCACTTCTCTTCCGGTGGCGGGGGAGACAGCAGCGAAACGGTCACCAGCAGGAACACGGAAGCGAGCGCGGCCGGTATCACGATGTAGTCGGTCTCGAGCCAGGGATGTCCATGCGCGCCTTCGTACACGTAGTTGGTCACCGTGATGGCGAGGGTCGTCACCATGCCGCCCGCGATGGACGCCACGCCGCCCCAGGCGGTCGCGCGCTTCCAGAGGAAGGCCGCCAGGATCGCGGGAGTCAGCCCGGCACCCACGAAGGTGTACGCGGTGAAGGCCATCGCCAGCACCGACGGGTAGAACCGGAGCATGGTGTAGGCCAGCGCGGCGAGCGCGACGATGAAGCACCTCTGCACGAGCATGAGCTTCGCGTCGGTGATGCCGGGGGAGATGAACCTCTGCACGACGTCGCGCGCTAGGCTCGTGCTGGGGGAGAGGAGGAACGCGTTGGCGGTCGAGATGATGATCGCCACCGCCGCGCACATCAGCAGCGCCCCCACCCAGACCGGCAGACCCACCTCCGAGCCATGGCGCGCCGTGTACAGGATGATGTGCTCTGTCTTGTTCTCGGCGGCGAGCTGGGTGAAGTGGCTGCTTCCCACGACGGCGAGGAGGCAGATGAGGGTCTCGATGACGATCGTGCCGATCACCCAGCCCACCACCGCGCGCCGCGCCGACCTCTGGGACTCGGCGGAAAAGAACTTCTGGTACATGTTGCTCTCGCCCAGCAGCAGCAGGAACGTGGGCAGCGAGACCCCGAGACCCCAGATCCAGCCCCCCAGGTTGCGCGTCTCTCCGAACAGCGTGGGGTGCTTGGTCTCGATGTTCTCCGGCCCGAAGAGGGCGAAGTGGTCGGCCGGCAGGTTTCCGACCACGGAGTCCCATCCCCCCACGCCTGCGATGAGGATCGGCACGGCGATCAGGATGCCGACGATGATCATCGCTCCGTTGAGGATGTCCAGCGTGATGACGCTCACCATCCCCGCCAGACAGGTGTAGACCACGACGAAGAGGGCCGTGATGGTGATGCCCCACGCGGGAGGGATGCCCGCCACCAGCTCCAGGACGATCCCCATCCCGCGGAACTGGTACCCGGCGATCGTCGTGTAGGCGATCACGATCGTGAGCGTGCCCAGCACGCGCGCGGCGGGATGGTACCTCTTCTCCAGCAGGTCGGGCAGCGTGTACTCGGAGATCCGTCTCACCTTGCCGGCCAGGAAGTAGACGCAGCAGATCCCCACCCAGGCGCCGGCGCTCATCCAGATCTCGGAGAGCCCCATGCGGTAGGCGAGCCCCGCGCCGGCGATGATCGAGCCGCTGCCGATCCAGGTGCAGATGAGCGTCGAGACGAGCATCCAGGTGGGGGTCCTGCGGCCCGCCACCATGAAGTCGCTCTGTGTCTTGACGCCGAAGGACTTGTAGAGACCGATGAGGACGAGGGCCAGCAGGTATGTGAGTACGATACCGGAGAAGAAAGGATCGAATCCGGTGTTCATCCGAGCAGCACGAGCAGCTCAGTCTGGATCGGGGGCCCGGTGATCACGGCCTCACGCCCCTTGACGTAGAGGTTGATCTCGGAGCGGATGCCGAAGTCGGCCAGGTAGACTCCCGGCTCGATGGTGAACGCGGTGCGCGGGATGATCCGGCGATCGTCGATCGTCTCCAGATGATCGAGGTGGGCGCCGTTGCCGTGAACCTCGTAGCCGAGGTTGTGCCCGGTGCGGTGCGTGAACTGCTCGCCGTAGCCGCGCGCGGCGATCACCTGCCGGGCCGCGTCGTCGACCTCCCATCCCTTCACCGGCCGTCCCGCGGCGATGGCCTCCTGCACGTAACGCGTGGCAGCGTCCCGTCCCGCGCGGACGACGTCGAAGATCTCGCGATGTCGGGCGGGCGCGACGGAGTCCACCATCGCGGTCCATGTGATGTCGGCGTAGACGGCGTCGGGCACGTCCTTCTTCGCCCAGATGTCGATCAGGAGCAGGTCGCCCCTCCGGATGGGCGATGAATGGGACGCCGAGGGCATGTAGTGGGGCTGTCCGGCGTGCTGATTCACGGCCACGATGGGCGGATGGTCCGCGATGAAGCCGCGCGATGTGAAAAAATCCATGAGAAAGGATTGGATGTGGTGCTCCGTGGTCGGCGTGCCGGCGCCGACGCGCCGGCGCACCTCGTCGAAGGTCAGGTCGACCGCCTCGCGGAGCATCCGGGCCGCCTCGTAGTGACCGGCCACCTGCTCGTCGGTCATGACCGCCTCGAAGGTCTGAACCAGGTCGGCCGAAGAGGCCACCTCGACCCCACAGGCGCGCACCATCTCGAACGTGCCGGCGTCCACACGGGAGACGTATGGGATGGCGTTGCCGGGGGAGTACTGCATCGCGACCCGGCCGGCGTCCTTCAGAACCGCGTTGAGCCGCTCGGCCAGCTCCTTCCAACCGCTGTAGAGGTGCGTGCGTCCGGGCAGGTGGTCCAGCGCGTCGGCTTCGATCCGGTGGCAGATGCGCGACGGCTGACCGGTGGCGGGCACGAAATAGAACCACCGCCGCGTGGCGATCCGCTCCGGAGGGATGCGGAGGATCCTCAGGCTGATCGGGTCCAGTCCGCGGAAATCGTAGAAGAGCCAGCCCCCCAGGGGCCCGCGCTCGTCGCCCGCGACGAGGGCCTGCTGCAGGGCGCCGATATCGGGAGCGGGGCGCTCGGCTCTCTCAGTTGTCAAGGAAGACCATTTCCTTGAGGGAGGATTTCACCACGTAGATCCGCATGTTGTTGTCCGACGGGTCCGTGGGGAAGAAGAAGAACCCTCTATCTTCCTGGCCGCAGCTCTCCGCGTACCCCCAGAGCCTCTCGCCGTCCACGAACTCCAGCGCCACCTTGCGCCCTTCGTCCATGACTCTCTCGAAGCGCGGCTCCGGGATCACGCCGATACTCTGCTTCGTGCGGGGGTGGGTTGGGTTCCCCTCGAAGGTCCTCACGTGGAAGACGGCCTTCAGCTCCTCGAGGAAGACGGCCACGGGTCCAACCTCTCCGGCGTAGGGCTGCAGCGTGAAGGAGTCGCGCTCCGGAGAGAAGTCGCGCGTGTGGCCCTTGACGATCCGGCCGTCCCTGAAGTGGGCCACGACCTTGTCCTCGAAGAATATCTCGCCCGCGAACCCGACGATGCCCATGCTTCGCGCGGAGGCGGCCTCCTCAGGTCTTCAGACGCGTGAAAGGGACTCGCTGAACGGTGGTGTTATAATCCGCCGGCTGCCGGCCCTTCTTCAGGGCAGGCGGCAGGTTCGCCGTATTCTAACCGACACCGACCCCTTGTCAACCGCCGCGCCGCCGGAACGCCCCGCCGTCCCACCGCCGCGCTCGTGGGCATGGCCCGAGTCGCTGCGAGCCCTCCGCCACCGGAACTTCCGTCTCTTCTTCATCGGGCAGATGGTCTCGGTGATCGGGAGCTGGATGCAGTTCACGGCGCAGGCCTGGCTGGTCTATCGCCTGACGCGCTCGGAGCTGCTGCTGGGTCTGGTCGGGTTCGCCGACAAGGTTCCGGTCTTCCTCTTCGGGTTGGCGGGAGGTCTTGTGGCGGATCGCTTCGACCGTCATCGCGTCGTGATAGCGACCCAGACGGCCTCGATGATCCAGGCGCTTGTGCTCGGGGGGCTGGTCGTGAGCGGCCGCGCCCGCATCTGGCACATCTTCGTGCTGGTGACGGCGCAGGGAATCATCAACGCCTTCGATCTGCCGGCGCGACAGTCGTTCCACGCCGCCATGGTGGCTCCCGAGGACCTGCCCAACGCCCTGGCCCTCAACTCGTCGATCTTCAACGCCGCGCGCGTCATCGGGCCCGCGGTGGCCGGGGTCCTGGTGGCCCTCATCGGCGAAGGGCCCTGCTTCCTCATCAATGGTTTTTCCTTCATGGCGGTGCTGGCCGGCCTGCTCATGATGAAATTCGATCGGCCACGGGCCGGCGGAGGAGACCCGGCCCCCTTGGACTCGCTGGTACAGGGGATCCTGTTCGTGTGGAGGAACCCACCGGTGCGCGCGCTCATGATCCTCGTGGGGCTTGTGAGCCTGTGCGGGATGCCCTACCTGGTGTTCATGCCGGTCTTCGCGGGGGAGATCCTGGGGGGCGGCCCGCGCGGGCTCGGAATCCTGACGGGGTGCGCGGGGATGGGCGCCTTCGTCTCGGCCGTCACCCTCGCGCGGAGAAAGTCGGTGCGCGGCCTCGGGCGCGTGGTGGCGGCGGGCTCCGTCGCCTTCGGCCTCACCCTCATCCTCTTCTCGCTCTCTCGAGTGTTCGCCTTGTCGGCGGCGATCCTCGTGGTCGTCGGCTTCGCCATGATTGCGATGGCGGCGGCGACGAACCTGCTGCTCCAGGCGCTGGTGCCCGACTCCCTGCGTGGACGCGTGATGAGTCTCTACACCGTCATGTTCGTGGGGATGGCTCCCTTCGGGAGCCTGGCGGCCGGCGCGATGGCCCACAGGCTGGGGACGCCCGCGACCGTGGCGATCGGCGGGGCCCTGAGCGCCGCCGCGGGCGGGATCTTCGCCAACCGCATACCGCAGTTGCGCCGCTTCGTCCGGTACCCGATCCCCGAGAGCGCCGTGAGTCCGGCGCCGGAGAGCGTATAGTGCGTGCGAGGGGAGCCGCGTTGACACCTCGCGGCCACGGGCACTAGTTTGGTGAGTCACAAACGACGTTGAGGGATGGTGGATGACCGATCGGATCATCGTGAGCGGGATCAAGTTTCACGCCTACCACGGGCTGACGCGGCTCGAGAGGGAGGTGGGCGTGCGGTGCTCGATCGACGTGGAGATGAGCATCGATCTGGCGGCCGCCATCGCGAGCGACCACCTCGCCGACACCATCGACTACCGGGAGGTTCACCGGCTTGTCCTGGAGATCGGCCAGAAGCGCAACTCCTTCCACCTCATCGAGAGCCTCGCCGGCTCCATCGCGGCGGAGATGCTGGAGAGCTTCCCGATCGAGGAGGTGACCGTCCGGGTCCGCAAGGAGACGCCGATCATCGACGGTATCGTGGACAACATCGGGGTTCAGGTCACCCGGCGGCGCGACGGCAAGCCGGCGCGACCGGGGCGTCCGGTCAGGAGCAGGAGGAAATGATCAGGTCCGGCAGCTCCGCGAGGCTCCCGATCCTCTCCGGGCCGGCTCCGGTGGCGGCCCGATCCAGCAGGATCGCGCGCCATCCGGACTCCCTGGCTCCCTGCACGTCCTCGCGCATGCTGTCGCCGAGCATCATCAGCTGTTCCGGCGGCAGCCCCATCCGGCCGGCGGCGTGGAGGTAGATCCGGGGATCGGGCTTCAGGAGCCCGCACTCGAACGAGAGGCACATCACGTCCACCGCCGCCTCGAGACCCTCACGACGCATGAAATCGAGGTCGAACGACTGCGTGTTGGAGAGGATTCCGAGACGCAGGGGGTTACGCGCGGGGAGCCGTCTCAGCACGCTCAGCGCCGGCAGGACATCCGGATAGAGCCGGTTGCGGTTGCAGGCGCGGCCCCATGCGAGGATCAGCTCGGCGCGCGCCGAGCCGCCGGGGAGTGCCCGCCCCGTTCCGGCGGCGAGGGCGTCGATCGCCTCCGATACCCCGGTGAACCGGCGCGTCATGATGGCGCGCTCCATGGTCCCTCGCCAGCCCGGCTCGCCGTACAGGCCAAACGCGGAGGCCAGCGCTACGATGGGATTCGGCGAGACGTCCGTGAAGGCGAGAGTGTTCCAGAGGTCGAAGTAGATGCCCCGGATCGGTGCAGGCCCAGTCATGCGACGTCATTCTAGATCGAGGGGGATGGGGAGCGCCCTTCTGCTCCTCCTCCTCTGCCTGCGGGTCGAGACGGCCGCCGGGTCCCCCATCCCTCCCGCCGCGCCCCGCACGAAGCTGGGCCCGCTGGCGGACAGGCCCCGCTCCGGCGGCAAGATCTCACTGCGTCTGCCGCCTCCGACCGTGCGGATCGGCCTGTCGGGGGACGGGCGCAGCGTCCCCCTGGCTTCGTCCGGGGGGCTCTACATCGTGGACCGGGACACGGGTCGCGATGTCTGGAAGCACCTGCACCAGGGAGCCGTGCGCGTGGTCCTCGACCGGGGAGGAGCCCCCGAGCCTCAGCCGATCTTTCGCGTCCAGGTGGCGTCCCTGGCGAGTCAGGAGGAAGCCGAGGGCCTGCGGGCACGGATCGAGGCCGACACCGGCGAGGTGGTCCAGGTCACTCGCAACCCCGACCGCAACGCGTGGCGCGTCCGCGTGGGCGAGCGCGCCTCGCGCGATGAGATTCGGCTCGTGGAGGACAAGCTGCGAACGCTCGGCTTCGAGGAGATCTGGGTGACGCAGGAGGCCGTCGCGGGGGGCCGCGAGCCCAAGCTGCGCCTGGTGGACGAGGGCTACAACGACATGCTCACCTCGTCGAAGGCGCTGCTGGTGCTTCCGGCCGCCGAGGGGCGACCGGTCAAGGTGGGTGATCAGCCCTATCGCGGCGTCATCGAAGTGCGTGTGACCCGCGGCCGGGAGCTGCAGACCATCAACATGGTGAACATCGAGGATTATCTCAAAGGGGTCGTCCCCAGGGAGCTGGGCCCATCGGCCTTCCCGGAGCTGGAAGCGCTCAAGGCCCAGGCCGTGGCCGCGCGCACCTACATGGAGGCCAACCGCGGGCAGTTCTCCGAGGAAGGATTCGACATCTGCGACACGGCTCGGTGCCAGGTTTACGGGGGGATCCAGGCCGAGCATCCTCTGTCGGACTTCGCGGTGGAGCAGACCGCCGGCCTCATCGCGACCTGGGAAGGGCGACCGATCAATGCCCTCTACACCTCCACATGCGGCGGGCACACGGAGGATCTGCGCAACGTCTTCGCCGAGATGCAAGGCCCCTATCTGAAGGGAGTGGAGTGCTATCCGGATGAGTCGACGCTGGCGGCCTCCCGGCGCGTCGTGACCGGGGCCTGGACTGGCCCGCCGGCCCTGCTGCCGGGGGGCGAGCGTCTCGACGATGGCCTCGCCCTGCTGGAGGTGCTCGGGGTCCTCGCGCCGGCGGAGGCGACGGCCGAGAGGATGGCCGGATTCGCCGTCGCCGAGGAGGTCGGACGCTGGACCGCCGCGACGCTCAAGGCGATCGGCAAGGGGGCTCCCGCGGGGCTCGACCTGTCGCGCGACATCCGGGACGCGGGGGCCTTGGCCGATTTCCTCGTGGCGGCCTTCGGCTGGCAGGAGAGGGTCGGACTTCTGGCCGACCCTCGGGACCTGCCGGCGTACCTCGATCCGGCCGCGCTCGAAGCCACCGCGGAGGCCTTCAGGCCGGCCCTGGCCTTCCTCGTGAAGGAAGGGATCCTCCCGCGCATGGCGGGTCGCGAGCCGGCCGGCCGCGCCCTCGTGGCGCGCGCGCTTCACCGGATGGTCCTCCGGTACGATGCCGCTGGCTTGATCGCCGGCCGGTACCGGGGCTCCCGCGGCAATCAGGTCGGTCTGGAGGCGGATGGAACCCTCTCGTTCCACTCCATCGCAGCGAGGCTCCACATCCTGATCCACAGCGACGATGTCGCGACCCCCGTGGCCTCGCACCTGCTTCAGGACGGCGACGCGCTCGAGTACCACCTCTCGGCGGCGGGGGACATCGACTATCTCTCGATCAAGGCCAATGAGAGGAGCGCCTCCGATGATCGCTTCTCGAACGTCTACGTCTGGGAGGTGCGGATGCCCCGGGAGGAGCTGGAGACCCGCGTCAGGTCCCGGGCCTCCATCGGCCGCCTGATCGATCTGCTGCCGGGGCGCCGGGGAGCCTCCGGCCGCCTCCTCGATCTCACGGTGCAGGGGAGCGCGGGCCGCCTCACGTTCCGCGGGTTCAACATCGAGCGTCTGCTCGGGCTGCGGGAGACCCTCTTTCTGATCGATCGGCAGCGCGGGGCCGACGGCGCCGTCGAGACCTTCATTTTCTCGGGGAAGGGATGGGGACACGGAGTGGGGCTCTGCCAGATAGGCGCCTACGGGATGGCGCTCCGGGGCAGGAGCTTCGAGGAGATCCTTCACCACTACTACACGGGAATCACGCTCGAGAAGCTCGCTCCGCGTTGACTTGGGGGCGCGCCCTCACTACCATCACGTTTCGTGCGAACGACGCTTCTTTCCGGCTCGATCGAGCCGGGCCAGGTTCCCAGGATCTTCCTCTCGCTCCAGACATCCGCGATGACGGGAAAGCTGCGCCTCCAGCGTGACGGCATCGCGCGCGACTTCTGTCTCCGTGGAGGGATGCTGGTCTGGGCCGACTCCTCGTCGGTCACCGAGACGCTCGAGTGGCTCCTGTTCGCCGCCGGAATCCTGTCCGAGGAGAGACACGCGGTTGTCCGCGCCGAGGTCTCGCGCGGCGGCCGCCGGGGCAGGTCGCTCGTCGAGGAGGGCCGCATCGCGCCAGCGACAGTGTGCGAGTGGACCGAGCGTCGCGCGCGCTACCTCGCCTCCGACGTGGTGGCCTGGCGTTCGGGCGAGTGCGAGTTCGCGGAAGGGGTGGCGCCACCGCCCGGCGCCATCGAGGTAAGGGTCCTTCCGGCCGAGATCGTCGTCCTCGCGTTGCGGGAGGGCGCCGCGTACGCCGCGTCAATCCTCCCGGAGGACCCGGACCTCGTGCCCGAGCCCGCGCCCGCCGGTTCGCCTGACCTCGTGCCAGCCGACCGCATCCTGACTCACGAGAGATACGTGGGAACCCTCGTGGACGGCAGGCGGAAGGTGAGCGAGATCTGCGAGCTGAGCGAGATCGGCGAGGGCGAGACCCTGAAGGCGCTGGCTCTCCTGATCGCGGCCGGCCGAGTCAACGCCGCCACGACGGTGGCCGGCGCGCTCGTCGCGGCGGCGGAGGCTCCCGAGCCGGCAGGCGACCAGGCCATCGCGCCGCCGGCCGACCTTCCGGCGGGGGAGACGACCGCCGAGCTCCGCGTCATCGTGCGGACCTACAACGAACTCTACGCCTCCGTCTATGCGCACCTCATCAAGGAGGTCGGCCCCATCGCGGACCAGTACCTCGAGAGGCACCTGCGGGAGGTCCGGGACTTGCACGCGATGGTGCTCGGGCGCGTGACGCCTGGCCGCGGCGCTTCCCTGGCGGAGGACGCCGTGATCCGCAGCATGAACCTCATGAAGGACCAGAACCGGCGAGACCTGCTCATCGGCGCGCTGCACGATTACCTCAGGGCGATGGTGACGGCGGTCAGGAGGATCCTCGGGTCCGAGCACGAGGCCCGCGTGCTGCGCCGGCTCCAGGAGCAGCGGTGCGCGAAGATCTGAGTGGACCGGCGCGGGAGGGGGCCGCGCTCCGGGCGCACCGATCGCGCGTGGCGGGCGCGGCGATGATCGGGCTGGCGGTGCTGGCCTGGTGGACGGGCAGGATGGCGGGGCTCTGGTAGAGGGAGGCGTGGCCGCGGGGCGCCTGATCGTCATCCTGGGGCCGACGGCCACGGGAAAGAGCGACGTCGCCGTACGGCTGGCGCGGCGCATCGGCGGGAGCATCATCAGCGCCGACTCGATCCAGGTCTACCGAGGACTGGATGCCGGCTCCTGCAAGCCTCCCCTCGAGTCGCGCCGCGAGATCCCGCATGCGTTGATCGACGTGGCGGACCCGAGCGAGCCCTTCTCCGCGGGGCGGTTCGCGCGAATGGCGACGGAGGCGATCGAACAGGCGCGCGGTGCGGGACGTGTGCCGATCGTCGCGGGCGGGACGGGGCTCTACCTCAAAGCGCTCCTCGAAGGGATCGCGCCGATGCCGCCGCGCGACGACCAGGTGCGCCGGGAGCTCTACGCGCGGGCCGCGGCCACCAGGCCGGAGGAGCTCCACCGGGAGCTGGCCTCACTCGACCCGGACGCCGCGCGGCGCATCGGGGAGCGCGACCTGCAGCGCACCGTGCGTGCGCTCGAGGTCCTGCGTCTGACCGGCGCTCCAATGAGCCGGCATCTCGAGCTGGCGAGGTTCAGACCGGAAGTCGTGCCGTCGCTGAAGGTGGGCCTCACGATGGAACGTGCGATGCTCTACCGAAGAGTGGATGAGAGAGTCGAAGGCATTTTCGACGCGGGGATCGTGGAGGAGGTGCGGAGTCTGCTGGCGTCCGGTGTGCCGGAAAGCGCCAACGCGCTGAAGGCCCTCGGCTACCGCGAGGTGGCCTCCCACCTCCGGAAGGAGATCGACCTGGCCCGTGCCGTCGATCTGGTAAAGCGCAACACGCGCCGCTATGCTCGACGCCAGATCATCTGGTTTCGGAGGGTGGTCAACGTCCGCTGGTTCGACGCGGGCGCGCTCTCCCCCGACGAGATCGCCGCGCGCGTGGCCGTGATGCACGAGGAGAGGGAACCGGAGCGTCATCCGGGAGGAGCCTGAGGGGATGGACAACGACGCCGCGCTCAACGTGCAGAACAGTTTTTTCAACCAGGCAAGGAAGGATCGGTCCCGCGTGACGATCCTCCTCACCGGCGGACAGCAGGTTTCCGGGGTCGTCCGGGCGTTCGACAGGTTCACTCTGCTCCTCGACTCGGACAGCGGAGACCGGATCGTCTTCAAGCACGCGATCGCCAGCGTCAGTCTGGAAGACGTCAAGGGGCCATGAACCTCATCGCCATCATCTGGATCGCAGGAATGCTCGCCCCGCCCGCTCCGCCCCGGGCCAGAGCGCCGAGCGCCGGGCCCGATCTCGTGCCCTACGTCGAGACGCGCACCACGGGGGCCTACGTGGATTGGCTCGCGGGGAGCGTCGGGGTGATCGGACGCAGCCGGATCTTCCGGGACATCGCGCGCAGCCAGGGGTATTACGAGCAGACGAGGCTTTCCGCCGACCGGGACGGGCAGGCCAAGGTCATCTCGCTCCTGGCGGAGGTGCCCAGAGATGGGGGCGCGCGCCTCGGCGAGGACGCGGACCAGCTGAAGAGACTCGAGGAGAGGGTCAGGCGCGCACCCCGCGGCGCGGTCCTCAGCGACACCGGCCCCCTCTTCAAGGTGGAGCAGAGCCATCCCCTCTGGGGGCCCGGCTCGATCCTGGAGATGGTGCTCACGGCCATGCCGGCGCCGGTGCCATCCCCCGCGACCACGACGGCCGCGAAGGCGTCGATGGAAGGGCCCGCGCCCGCCCCGGGGTCCTCCGGCGCCAGTGTGACAGGTCTCATCGTCGACGCCCGGCAGGTCGACCGCCCGGCGGCCGCCCTGCTGCCGCGCATCCTCGACGAGAAGGGGCGTGTCGTCTTCGGTATCGAGGTGGCCGACAGGGGACGCGCCCTGGAGAGCGGCCTGGCCGCGTACGTCCTGGCCGGCCCGCGCGGCGGCGAGAAGGCCGCGGCAGGGGCCCGGCAGGGCGCCAGCCCGATGCGTGTGCGGGCGATCTCCACCATCGGCGCCACGCGCGCCGATCTGGTCATTTCGACGGACGACGCGGACCAGATACTCAAGGCCGCGGCCGAGGCGCCCTTCCTCAAGGAGTGCCGCGTGGTGGTCCTGATGCCGGCGGTGCCGAGCCATCGAGCCGGGCGGGCGCCAAGACCCGGCGCAAGCCCGCCTCCGGCCACAGCGCCACCGGGCCAGAAGAAGCCCTGACTCGCGCTCACGTGGGGGCGCCTTCTGTGCTATAACCAACGCCACTCTGAAAGAGGGGGAGGAGTGCCCGGATGGGGCTCACGCTGGCGAATGTGCTCACCATTCTTCGCATGGCGGTCATCCCGTTTTTCATCATGGCCGTGGGGTTCAACCGCAGCGGGTGGGCCCTCTTCCTGTTCGTCGCCGCCGGCGTCACCGATCTGCTCGATGGGCTGATCGCCCGCGTCTGGGAACAGGAGACCAAGGTCGGCGCGATCCTCGACCCGATGGCCGACAAGCTCCTGCTGACCGCGGCGTTCGTCATGCTGGCGCTGCCCGATGGGACCAAGGCGTTCCCGGAGCTGCTGCTGGTCAACCGGGTCCCCATCTATCTCGTCATCATCACCATCAGCCGTGACGTGTTCATCTCGCTCATCGCGCTGGTGATGTACATGTCCCTGGGACAGACCCGCTTCAAGCCCTCCGTGTTCGGGAAGCTGACGACGACGATCCAGATCCTGACCGTGGCCGTGATCCTCCTCTGCAACTACCTGGGCCGGATCTCGGCCGTCTGGGTTCCCACCCTGATCTGGTCGAGCCTGTCGCTCACGCTCCTGTCCGGCTTCCACTACATCTACCGCGCCACGAGCATGGCCAGCCTGGAGCCCGGGAAGTGAGGGCTGGTCCGCCGCGGACCCTGTTCGCCGTGGCGGCGATGTGCCTCGGGCTGGCCGGCATCTACCTCGCGCGCAATGTCCTGGTCCCCTTCCTGATGGCCGCGGTGATCGCCTACACGCTCAACCCAATCGTGGCGGCGCTGGAGCGGCGCGGCATCGCGCGCGGGGTGGGAGCGCTGGTGGTGCTGAGCGGGCTGACGGTGGCGCTGGCTGGCGTGATGGCAGCCATCGTGCCCGAGGTGGTCCATCAGGTGAGGCAGTTCGTCGATCGACTTCCGGGATACGGCGAGGCGTTGATCGCAAAGGTCGAACCGGTCGAGGCCTACCTGCGGGAGAGCTACCCCGAGCAGCTCGAAGCGCTGAAGGCTCGGGCGCTCGAGACGGCCCGGGGGTTCCTCCCCGCCCTGGCGGGGTGGGCGATCTCGGGCCTCAAGTCCGTGATGGGGAGCGCAGTCAGCCTGATCATCGGGCTCCTCACGGTCGTGGTCGTGCCGGTTTTCGCCTACTACCTGCTGGCCGACGCCCCCCAGATCCTGGCGACGGTGACGGGCCTGATCCCCGGGCGTCTGGGACCGCAGGCCGAGCGCCGGATGGCCGAGATCGATCAGGTGCTGCGCGCCTGGCTCAAGGGACAGCTCACCGTGGCCGTCTCGCTGGCCGTGATCTACGCGATCGGGCTGTCGATCCTCGGCGTCCCGCTCGGCATCCTGATCGGCGTGGTGGGCGGGCTGGCCAACCTGGTGCCCTATCTCGGGCTGGTGGTGGGGTTCATCCCGGCCGCGCTCCTCTCGTTCCTGGAGACGGGGGGCTGGACCGCTCCGGTCATGGTGGCCGGTGTCTTCATCTTCGGGCAGATCCTGGAGGGGACGGTGATCTCGCCGCGCGTGGTCGGAGCGGGGCTCGGCATGCCCCCGGCGCTGGTCCTCCTGTCGGTCCTGGTGGGCGGGGAATTGTTCGGATTCACGGGGCTCCTGCTGGCCGTTCCAGTGACCGCCGCGGGGCTCGTGATGCTGAAGGGAGGGGGCCTGAGGGGCGGGGGGCTCGACTCCGCGACCTCGGGGCGGCGGGGCTCGCGTCCCGCCCTCCAGAGGCGCAGGCCGATAGGTTGACCCGGCATCGTACAATGCGCGCGTCATGGACACCCCCACGCTCGCCGCCCTCGAGTTCGGTCCGCTCAAGGGCCTCATCGCGCCGCACGTAAGGACGCCGGGAGGCCGGCGCCTGCTCGAGGCGCTGGTTCCTTCCGTGGACGCGGATGCGATCGCCTCGCGCAAGGAGCTGGCCCGGGAGGCGATCCGGTATCACCACGAGGGGGCCCGGCTCGGCCCCGGGCCTCTGGAGGATCCGGAGCCCGCGATCGACAGGCTCGGTCCGCTCGGGGCGATCCTCGATCCGCTGGAGATCCTCCGTCTCGTCGCGGCGGTCCAGGCCGCCGACTCCTTGCGCCAGGACCTGTCCATCGTGTGTGAGGAGTTCCCCGTCATCTGGCGCGAGGCCTCGGGGATCCCGGATCTGCGGGGGCTCACGCGCCAGATCGCCGGCAAGATCGCCGCCGACGGGCGGCTGGAGGACTCCGCGAGCGAGGAGCTCGGGCGTCTTCGCCGCCGCGTCGCCTCGCTGGAGGCCTCGGCTTCGGCGGCGCTCCAGGCGATCCTCGACGAATCGGGGCGACGCGGGCTCCTCCAGGACTCCTACGTCACGGTGCGCGGCGGCCGGTTCGTCATCCCCGTGCGCGCCGAGGCGAAGTCCTCGGTCTCCGGCATCGTGCACGGGGCCTCCTCGACAGGTGCCACTCTCTTCGTCGAGCCCCTCGAGACTCTGGAGCTCAACAACGAGCTCGTAACGCTGCGGGAGGCGGAGCTGGCCGAGGTTCGACGGATCCTCGAAGCGTGGTCCGATCTGCTACGGGCGCGACTTGCCGAGATCGCGCGCGCCTGTGCCCGGTTGGCCGAGATGGACCTGCTCGGCGCCGTCGCCGTATTCGGCGTCACCGCCGGCGCCACCATCGCCGGTGACGCCGGGGATGGCCGGCTCCAGCTCGCCGAAGCTCGCCACCCGGTGCTGGAGGCGGGGCTGCGCGCGAGGCAACTGTCTCCGGTCCCGCTCTCGATCGCGATGCAGACGCGGGGCGGTGTCCTCGTCCTGTCAGGCCCCAACGCGGGCGGCAAGACGGTCGCCTTGAAGACGATCGGGCTCTTCGCGCTCATGAACCAGTCGGGGCTCCCCGTGCCGGCGCGCGAGGCGATCCTGCCGGTCTTCAGCCAGGTCCTCGCCGACATCGGCGACCATCAATCGATCCTCGAGAGCCTCAGCACCTTCTCCGCGCGGATGGTCCGCGTGGCGGGGATAACGCGCGCGATCTCTCCGCCCGCCCTGGTGCTGCTCGATGAAGTGGGGGCCGGCACCGACCCGGAGGAAGCGGGGGCGCTGGCCGTGTCGATCGTCGAGCACTTCCGTGCGCGCGGGGCGGGGATCGTCGTGACGACGCACCACGAGGCGCTCAAGGTCTACGCCGAGACCGCGCCGGGGGCCGCTAACGCTTCCATGGAGATCGACGAGCGGACGATGCGCCCGACCTTCCGGCTGCTGGCCGGCATCGCGGGCCGCAGCGGCGGCGTGGATCTGGCCGAACGGGTCGGCCTGCCTGTAGAGCTGATTGCCGATGCGCGCTCGCGCCTGTCGACGGGGCATCGCGAGGCGCGAGAGTACATCTCCCGTCTCCACGAGACGACCGAATCGATGCAGCGCGAGCAGGCCCTCCTGAGGCAGGAGCGCGAGCGGCTGGTGGAGGAGCGCCGGGCGCTCGAAGCCACCGTCGAGACCGTCATCGGCGACGCGAGGCGGAGGTGGAGCGAGGCCATCGGGGCGGCGCTGCGGATGATCGATGAGAGGCTCGAGGCGTTCCTCGGAGGAATCAAGGACCGCGCCGTCGCGCTGCAGCTCAGGGCGGAGGCGCGGCGCGACGGCGCGACACTTCGCGAGCAGCTCGAGAGGACCCTCGCGGCGGCCGTCCCAGAACCCCCGGCGTCGGCTCCGGGCGCGGCGCGGGCCGGACAGGCGGCGATCGTCCCGGGCTCGCGCGTCCGGATCCTGGCGGAGGCTGGGAAAGGGGAGACCGGCTCGGTCGAGTCCATCGACTCGAAGGGGCGCGTCAGGGTGATCGTGCGAGGCAAGAGGATGACCCTCGACATGGGCGACCTGGCCGTCATCGAGGCTGCGCCTGGCGCGCCGGCCGGCGGGAAGAGCTGGACGCTCCCGGAGGGGGTGCGCCTGAAGCGCGGCGGTGGAGTGGAGGCGGGGAGCGAGATCAACCTGATCGGCTCGCGGGTGGAGGAGGCGCTCGACCGGCTCGACAAGTTCCTCGACGACGCCTACCTGGCCGGGCACCGGCAGGTGCGGATCGTACACGGGCACGGCACGGGCCGTCTGCGGGACGCCGTGCGCGGGATGCTCCGCGGGCATCCGCACGTCGAATCCCACGCGCAGGCCGACGAACGCGCGGGCGGCTCGGGCGCTACGGTGGCCGTCCTGAAGTCCTGAGAAACTGCTACGATGCCCGCATGATACGCGCCGGCACCGGCCTCTCCACGCAAGCCGACCACCTCCGCGCCGCATCGGAGGCGGCCGGCGCGGCCATGGCGCGGTTGGGTGAGGGGGCGGGGCGTGGTCCGGCCGAAGCCGACGCGCTCCTCGTCTTCATCTCCGGATGGCGCTCGAGCGATCTCGTCCCGATGCTCGATTCGATCCGGAGCATCTGCGGCACGGCGAACCTGGCTGGATGCAGCGGGTCCGGTGTGATCACCGAGTCGGCTGAAGTCGAGGGATCGCCCGGCGTGGCGATCCTCGCCATCGCCTCGGACACTCTTCAGGCGACGTCGTTGCACGCCAGGGACCTGAAGGGGAAGGACCGCGAGGTCGGCCGCGAGCTGGGCCGCATCGCCGAACCGCTCCTGGGGGACAACCCGATCCTTTTGATCTTCCCCGACACCCTCTGCTGCAACCCCGAAGCGCTGCTCTCGGGCATCCGGGATGTGATCGGGCCGGTCCCCGTGGTGGGGGGAGGCGCTGCCCCGGGCGGCTCGGCGGGGAAGGTCACGCACCAGTTCTGCGGCGGCGCCGCCCTGACCAATGCGGTGAGCGGCATGGTGCTGACGGGACGGATCGTCTCATCGGTAGGGGTCACGCAGTCCTGCCTGCCGGTGGGTCGGCCGCTGCGGGTGACCCGTTCGCAGGGCAATGCCATCAGGACGCTGGATGGGGCCCCGGCGGTCAGGGCGCTGCTCGAGTGCCTCACGGGGGGCCCGGGGCACGATCTCTCGGTTGACGCCCAGAGGCTGGCGTCGCACCTGTTCCTCGCTTTTCCGTCGAGGGGCGCGACGGAGATCCCGCGCGGGCAATACCTGGTCCGCAACATCCTGGGCGTCGACCCGGAGGACGGCGCAATCTTCGTCGGCCAGGAGATGCACGAGGGGGACCTCGTCAGCTTCGCGCTGAGGGATCCCGACGGCGCGCGCGAGGATCTCAAGGCCATGATCGAGGAGAGCGTGCCGATCGCGGGACGGCCCGACATGGGGCTCTACTTCAACTGCTGCGCGCGCGGCAAGGGGTTGTACGGGCTTGCCGGGATCGACACGGCGTTCATCTCCAACGCGTTTGCGGGGGTCCCCCTCGCGGGCTTCTTCGGGCTGGCGGAGATCGCCCCTGTGCGCGGGCAGGCGCGTCTTCACAACTATGCCGGCGTCATGGTCCTGGTTTCGGAAGCGCCGGAGAGTTGAGGCGCGGGGGGTTCGATGAAACTGGTGGAGTGTGTTCCCAATTTCAGCGAAGGCCGGGACCGCCGCGTCCTCGACGCCATCGCGGCCGCGGTGACCTCGGTCGAAGGGGTCAGACTCCTGGACGTCGACCCGGGGGCCGCCACTAACAGGACCGTCTTCACCTTCGTCGGGCCACCCGTCGCCGTGGCCCGGTCCGCCTTCCTCGCCATAGAGAAGGCGGTCGAGCTGATCGACATGCGCCTGCACAAGGGGGCGCACCCGCGTCTGGGGGCCGCCGACGTCTGTCCCTTCGTGCCCCTCGGCGAGACGACCATCGCGGAGTGCGTCGAGCTGGCGCGCGAGGTGGGGCGGCGCGTGGGGGAGGCGCTGCGCATCCCGGTCTATCTCTACGAGGAGGCCGCGTCACGCCCGGAGCGCCGATCCTTGTCGGAGATCCGCCGGGGGGAGTACGAGAGCCTGGCCGCCAGGCTGAAGGAGCCCGCCTGGGCGCCCGACTTCGGCCCCGCCCGGTTCGAACCGCGCTCGGGGGCCACCGTCATCGGAGCCAGGGAGTTCCTCATCGCCTACAACGTCAACCTCAACACGGACGACCGGAGGCTGGCGAACCTGATCGCCCAGAACGTCCGCGAGACGGGGCGCCCGAGCAGGGGAGCCGATGGCAGGATCGCAAAGGACGCCGCGGGCCGGACGATTGCCGAGCCTGGATCCTCGATGCTGCCGAAGACGCGCGCGACGGGATGGTACATCAAGGAATACGGCCGGGCCCAGGTCTCCATCAACCTGACTGATTACAAGGTCACGCCACCGCACCGGGCATTCGAGGCGGTCGAGGCCGAGGCGGCCAGGCTGGGACTGCGCGTGACCGGAAGCGAGGTGGTGGGCCTGATCCCGCTCGAGGCGATACGGATGGCGGGCAGGCACTACCTCGCCAGGCAGGGCAAGACGCCGTCCGCATCGGAGTCCGAGCTGGTGCGCGCGGCAACGCTATCTCTGGGGCTGGCCGACGCCGCCCCATTCGATCCGGCGAAGAAGATCGTCGAGTACGCGGTCCGAGAGGCGCCCACGCTCGGTTCTCTGTCGCTGGCCGCGTTCCTCGACGAGGTGGCATCGGGCGCGCCGGCGCCTGGAGGCGGAAGCGTCGCCGCGCTGGTGGGGGCGCTCTCGGGCGGACTGTCGGCGATGGTCGCGGCCATCAGCTACGGGCACAAAGGATTCGAGGAGCGCCGCGACGACCTGGCGCGGCTTGGCAGAGAGGCGCACGAGGCGGCCGCTCGGATGCTCATGGCGGTCGACGACGATGCGTGCGCCTTCGATCGAGTGATGGAAGCCAATCGGATGCCGAAGGGAACCGAGTTCGAGGGCCGGGCCCGTGACGACGCGATCCAGGAGGCGACCCTTGGCGCCATCGAGGTGCCTCTGTCGGTCATGAAGGAGGCGCTTCGAGCTCTCGAGATCGCCGCCGAGGTCGCGCGTCTGGGTGTCCCCGCGGCGCTCAGCGACGCCGGCGTGGCGGCCCTGGCCGCCTGGACTGCGCTCGAGGGGGCCTTCTACAACGTCCGGATCAATCTGCCCGATCTCACCGACGCCGCCCGTGCGGCGCGGATCGCCGCTCAGGCCGACGACCTGCTCGCGCGGGGCGAGCCGATCGCGAGGCGGACCAGGGAGGACTTGCGGCGGCACGCGGGCGTGCCGGGCGCCTGAGAGCGCCTCCATGTCCGCACCGAACTCCCCGGTCAGTCGGGCGGCGCCCCGGCATCCACGGGGATCCGTCCTGCCATCGATCGAGCCAGGATGTAGTCCACCAACGCGGGCGAGAGTCGATCGAGAAGGGTCAGGAGCCGACCTCCCGCGCTGATGACTTGGTCGCGCGAGCCGCGGCGCGCGGCGCGGACCATGATGCGACCCACGCGGTCGGCGCTCATGGGCGGCACCGGATAGGATCGCGGCTCCGGCCCCGGCAGGATCGAGTTCTGCGGAAAAGCGGTCGCGGTGAGCCCCGGGTAGACCACCTGCACGCGCACGCCCCGCCCCGCCACCTCGACCCTCAGCGACTCCGCCAGCGCGCCGACGGCGAACTTCGTGGCGCAGTATCCCGCGTAACCGGGGACCGCCCGCAGCCCGATCACCGACGAGACGATCTGGATGAGGCCCGACTCGCGGGCCAGCATGGAAGGAAGCGCCGCTTGCACGCATCGCACCACGCCGAAGAAGTTGACCTCGAAAACCCGCCTGAGCGCGGCCTGGGGGATCTCCCGGACAGGGCTGAAGAGTCCCACACCCGCGTTGCAGATCAGGATGTCGACCCGCCCGAAGCGCGCCAGGGTGGCCGCAATCATCGCCCGAACCTGGTCATCGCGGGTCACGTCGGTGGGCACGACCAGCGCCTCCCGCCCCTCCCGTTCGAGCGAGCGTTCCAGCTCCCGCAGCTTCGGCTCGTTTCGCGAGGCCAGCACGACGCGAGCCCCTGCGCGCGCGAACTCGCGCGCGGCGGCGTGGCCGATCCCGGACGAAGCACCGGTGACGATGGTGACCGCTCCCTCGATCCTCGGCAGGGACATGAGAAGGCCTCCGCGCGGAGCGGTTCAGTCCTTCTTGAAGAGTGAACGGAGGATGCCGGTCGAGGGCACCTCGGCTCCGCGCGCCGGCACCCGACCCAGCGCGATGAGGGCTTCCTCGTTGGACGCGTCCCACGAGAGGACTTGCTCGTACATCTCGTGTGACCTGCGTTCGAGCCCTCCTTTATGGTAGAGACGCGCGAGCTCCAGATAGCTCTGAGCGGCGCCCGGGTTCAGCTCGATCGCCTTGTGAAAGTTCTCCTCGGCCTTCTTGCGCCAGCGGGGGTTCTGTCCCTGGCACAGAGCGAGATAGTGGAAGTACTCGGCTCGTCCACCGTCGTTCTCTGTGGCGTTCTCGAATAGACGCATCGCCTCGAAGTACTTCCCCGCCTCCATCTCCTTCCGGCCCCTCAGATACGAATCGCGTGCGGCGGCATGCTTGTCGAGCCCCGACTCCCTTCGGCGACCCGGCGCCCTTTCCGAGGTCTCGCGGTCGTACTCGGCGCGCGCCGCCGGGTCGGTGAGCGTGTTGTAGGCCTCGGTGAAGACGGCGAACATCGCCTCGAGATCGCGGTGGATGTCCTCGAGGTGGGGCTTGACCAGCCGGTCGGGATGATAGCTGCGGGCGAGGCGGTAGTAGGCGTGCCGGATCATCTGCTCGTCGGCACTCCGCTCCACTCCGAGGACCGAGTAGTGATTCTGGCCCAGCACCTCCTGGCACCGCTGCATGAGGGCATCACGCTCCTTCTGCTGCTCGGAGGTATGGCCCGGTGGGCTCGCTGCGGGCGGGCCGGCCGCAACGGCGGTCTTCCTCAGGAACCGGTCCAGGTCCGACATGCGGTTGCTCTTCGCGGGCGCGTGAGGCAGGGTGACCCCCGCCGAGCCCGCGGCCGTGACCACCTGTGCCTTGTCCTCCTGCCCCGCGAGCATCCCGACCAGCCTGAGGGCGGCCAGGGCGCGCAGCGTCTCGGACTCTCCCAGCGGCGAAGTGTCGAGCACCTGCTGGATCGTCAGGGCGCCATCCGCGCGTGAGAGAAGGAAACCCTCCGCGGCGCCCAGCGCCGCGTGGGGCTGGACGGCCGGGGGAGGGCTCGCGGCGCGGAACGTCGCGGCGCGTCCTTCTCGAATCGACTCCTCCAGCCACGAGAGGTCATCGATCTTGCGGCACAGGTCAATGGCGAGGTCCGCCGCGTTGAGCGCGCCGGCCCCGGCCACCGCCGGAAGCGCCGGCCCGTCGCCGGCCGCCGGCTCGAACTCCGGAGCGGCGCCCGGCTGAAGCGCCGCCTCCAGCGCCCCGTTGAGGATTCTCAGTCTGAGAGCCGCGACGGCGTCGGTTGCGTTGGCCCCGGGGAGGGTTGCGGTGGCAGGGGGTCTGAAGGCCGCGACCAGCCCGTGGGAGAATCGCAGTATCGCGGACTCGCCGCCCGACGCGTCAAGGCGCAGCGCGCCACTGTGCCCCCGGCGCGCGATGTCCCCCAGCAGCGCGATCAGCTTTCTGAGATAGGCCGAGCTCAATGATTCCTCCCGGTGTCCACCGCGGCGCCGCGTCTCAAGATTCCAGCCAGGCGCCCCAGCTCGCCAGAAACTCCTGGTACGACAAGCCTGTGACCGCCTGCAGCGAGGCATCAATATCGTCCCCGCGGCCCAGCCGGTCCAGCAGCGCGTTGAGGTGGGAGTCCGACCAGCGCTCCAGGAAGAACTCCATCTGCGAGAGGGCCCTCGGGTAGCTGAATTCCGCGGCGGACCTGGCTCCATCCGGCCCCTGCCAGGCCGCAAGGAGCCTCTGGCGATCCCCGGCGGAGCTCCTCCCCTCCACGACCTGGGCGATCCCTTCCTGGAGCCATTGTGGCGCGTTGCCCCGTGACCGGGAGGCGACCAGGCAATGGGTCAGCTCGTGGATCAACACCCGCTTGGTCTGGGGCGTCACGTGCGTCAGGCCCCGGATCGGGACACGGATCTGCCCGTCAAACAGGCCGCCGACCCAGTCGGGTGAGGCCGTCGCCTCGCGGAACGCGCGCGTCGAATAGAGGATCGTCTGGATAACCGCCTCGGGCTCGTGGGCGAAGCGGCGCGTGAGATCGGAGTACCCCTCCTCCAGGTAGTCGAGGATCTCCGAGGCCAGCTCGGGGGAAGCCTCGCCACCGTCGAACTTAAGCGCGAAGTGAGCCCCGGTGGTGCGATCGAACCCCTTCTCGGCAGTCAGGATCCGTCGCGCCCGTTCGAGCCGCGCGGTGAGGCTCGCGCTCGGCTGAAGGGCCAGCGACCTCTCCCACAGCTCGATCCCCTCTTCGACGCGGCCGGTCTGGACGGCCGATTCGCCCAGCAGATCGAGCGCCCGGGCGTTGTCCGGCTGGTCCGAGAGGATCTCGTGGAGGATCCGGTCGGCGGCCTCGTATCGGTTCAGGTTGATGAGCGCGGTCGCCCTGTTGAGCCGGGCCACCATCAGCCGCGGCTCGTGCTCCAGCGCGGTGGCGTAGTTCCGCTCGGCCCCCTCGATGTCGTTTCCCGCCATCGCCATGTTGCCCAGCCAGCTGTAGAGGACGGCCATCTCCCCATGGATGGCGCGGGCGTCGGCTCCCGGCGATGAGAGCGCGCGACCGAGGCTCTCGATACGCGCCCGGGCTTCCTCGAGAGTCGGCTCGGCGGCGCCGGAAGGGACCGTCTCGATCGGGGGCAGGAGGGAAGCCTCGTGCCCGGCCGGGTTCCGTCGCCGAGGCGAGGAGCCGGCTGACGGGCGCGCCTCCTTTTCGACCCTTTCCACCTCCTCGACCGGAAACCCGATGACGCCGCCCGCCAGGCGGCACCTCAGCTCCAGGGCTTCCTGGCGGCATTCCGAAACCCGGAGGGTTCGTCCGCCCCGCAGATGAAGGATGTCGGCTCGAGGGAGGGAGAGGGAGCAGAGCGTGACCGCGAGGATCGCCGCAAGGCGTGGGGCGTGACAGGTTGTCTCAGGCCCCGCCCAGGCGCGTGACGCGCGGCTGGCGGCCGCGATCGCGGAGAAATGGCTGGGGCACGTCACGTCGCAGGGCCTCCCGGGCGCGCGTCAGCGTGGGATACCTTCCCCAGTAGACGCGATAGCAGCTCCGGCCATCCACCCTGGTCGAGAGTATGAACAGGCTCGATGCGCCGCCGGCGTGCTCCACCGCCTTCCGGATCGTGGAATCCTGGCAGGCGGCCATGAGCTGGATCGTGTACCCGCCGGAGGCCCGAGAAACCTCCCGGCCGAACTCTCTGGCGGCGGCGACATAATCGCCCGCCTGGAGACTCTCTCTCGCGCCATGCTCGGAGCTGACGTTTCTCTTCAAGATAGCCGCCTCCGGAGGAGGCGCAACCGGTGTGGGGATGGGAGCCGGGGCGGCCTGGCTCCTGTCGGCGATGTCGGGGTTGTCCGCGTTGTCAGTGTTGTCCAGGTTCTGCATGGCCGCGCCGGGGACCGCCTCAGATACGGGTCGGATCACCTCTCCCGCGTCCCCCGTGTTCTGTCCCATCAGGATCAGGAAGAGGGCGGCGAACCCGACGGCCGCGCCCCCTCCCAGGATGAACCATGGGCGCGAGGTATCTTGACGAGCGGGACCGGCGTAGATCGAGCCCTGGTCGTCCAGGGGTTCCGGGGCGAGAATCTCCTCGATCGGGTCTTCCACCAACAGGTCGTCCTCGGACTCATCGCTCAGGTCCGCCGGCGAGGCCATGCTGGTGAAGGGCCGCTCCGAGATCGGAGGGAGCGGTTCGACCCGCGGCACCGCCCGGGGGCTGGCATGCGGAACAGCCGCCGGCTCGGCGGTTTCGGTCAGATCGAGCTGCTCCGCCAGGGACTCCTCGACGTCGGCGAGCTCCTCCGGCAGTGGGACCGGCCCGGGGGCCTCCTGCTCCTTGGGGCCCGTCGCGACCTCGGCATCCTTGACGATGCCCGCGCGCCCCATCGAGGGGGATCTCTCCTGGTGCCGCTTCACGGCCCCGATCATGCTGAGAGCGGCCACCACCGAGCAGACGAAGTTGTCGGGCAGCGAGGTCAGCGAGCAGATCTGGGCGATCGATCGTCTGCCGTCGATGTGCATGAGCACCGACTGGAATTCACCGGGGAGGATCTGTGCCTCCTCCTCGGGGGCCTGCCTTCGGGGCGCGAATACGGTGTCGAGCGAGCCGACCTCCTCGAGGACGAGCCCCTGGTCCCCCCGTTCCAGGACCCCCTTGAGGATCAGGGCGCGCGGATCGATCCTGAGGTCGGGTGTTCCGGGAGAGAGCTGCCGCTCCCGCACGCGGTATTCCCCTTCGTGGGCGGAGAAGAGCGTGAGAAGGATCTCCTCCGCTCGGCCCTTTTCTATCTGGGTCAGCTCGCGCGGATCGACCATCCCCAGGCTCACCAGCGCGTCGCGCACCGTGCCGCCACGCGCCTGTTGCTCGGCCTGGGCCCACCGCGCGGCGGTCAGGGTCCCGTTGCGCACCATGTAGGCTCGGAGGCCTTCCTCCTTCTCGGTGGAGATCGCCCACGCGATGCGCCCCTCGAGGAAGTGGACCTCGCGCGTTATCTCCGCGCCGTCGCCGGCATCCCCGCCGGCCGTCGTCGCCTGGAAGACGCCAGTGAATCGATCCTCCCGCAGCGCTGCCAGGAGGCGCGGGAACCGCAGGTCCTTGAGGTCGCCGTGAAGGTGAAAGAGTGAGAGTGACATGGCCACCGACTCAAATAGGTGAACGGGCCGGGACCATGGGTGACGCGAGGCGACCCGATTATACGAGGGCCCCGCCGGGCCTGTCAACGGAGCCGGCCATGCCCGACTGCGTGATATACTCGCGCCCCGGCATGCCGAGCCGGTCGGAGCGCCGGTGAGTATGATGAAAACCGCCGAGGTGGCGTCGGCCCCTGAGCGCTACGACGTCATCGTGGTCGGCAGCGGCGTGGCGGGTCTGCGCGCCGCCATCGAGGCGGCCGAAGGGGGTCTGGGGGTCGCCCTTCTCGCCAAGGACTCCGCCACCGACAGCAGCACGGACCTGGCGCAGGGGGGCGTGGCCGTCGCCTTGTCGGACGAGGACCAGGTCGGCCTGCACTACAGCGACACCCTGGCCGCCGGTGACGGCCTGTGCGACGAGGCGGCCGTCTCCGCGTTGGTGGGGGAGGGTCCCCACTACATCACCCAGCTCATCGAGTGGGGGGCCCGCTTCGACCGCGAGGGGACGAAGCTCGCATTCACCCGCGAGGCGGCGCACAGCGCAAACCGCATCCTCCACGCGCACGGCGACTCCACCGGGCGCGAGATCCTCAGGGCCCTCTGGCGCAAGGCCGCCACACTCGAGACCGTCACCTTCCTGCCCCACACCTTCTCGGTGGACCTGATCCTAGGGGAAGGAGCCTGCCTCGGCCTTCAGGTGCTCGACGAGAGATCCGGGCTCATGCGCCCGATCGAGGCGGGCTGCGTGGTGCTGGCGACCGGCGGCGCGGGGCAGATCTTCCGCGAGACGACCAACCCTCCGCAGGCCACCGGCGACGGCATCGCGATCGCCTGGCGGGCCGGCGCGCGGCTGAGAGACATGGAGTTTATGCAGTTCCATCCGACCTCGCTGCATCTGACGGGGGCCCCGCGCTTCCTGCTTTCGGAGGCCCTCCGCGGAGAAGGAGGGCTGCTGCGGGGCCTCGACGGACGTCTCTTCATGCGGGAGGCCGATCCGAGGGGCGAGCTGGCGCCGCGCGACGTCGTCGCGCGGGGGATCTTCATGGAGATGGGCCGGACCGGCTCCGATCACGTGCTTCTGGATCTGACCCACCTGGACGGCGGCTTTCTGCAGCGACGCTTCCCCCGGATCCACGCCACCTGCCTGAAGCACGGCATCGACATGACGCGGGACAGGGTGCCGGTGGCGCCGGCAGCCCACTATCTCATGGGAGGGGTGGTGACGGACCTGCGGGGGCGGTCGACGCTGCCGGGGCTCTTCGCCGCGGGAGAGGTCGCCTGCAGCGGAGTGCACGGGGCCAACCGTCTCGCGAGCAACTCGCTGCTCGAGGGGCTCGTCTTCGGCGCGCGCGCGGGACAGACGGCCATGGAGGAGTCCGCCCTCGGCCGCCGTTTGGCCGTGCCGCCGGGCCCCGTCGCGCCGCCGCTGGCCGGGGCCCGAAGCTGCGGCCCGAGGCGCGCGCTGGAGATCGCGGGCATGGTGAAAAATACGGCGTGGACCAACCTCGGGATTGTCCGGGAGGCCGCGGGGATCGAGAGCGCGATGGAGGCGCTGGGCTCCCTGCTCGACTCGATGGAGCCCGCTGCGGCCCCCTCACGGGCCGGGCTGGAGGCATGCAACATGGCCACGGTGGCCTGGCTGGTCGCGCGGTGCGCGCTGGCCAGACGCGAGAGCCGCGGCGCCCACTTCAGGTCCGACTATCCCGTGCACGACCACGAGCGTTTCGGACGCTCGTCGATCATCGAGATCACCCCGCCGGGTCCACGTATTCCTTGCGAATGTTGAAGACCTTGCCGTCGGGAGTCTTGATCAGATAGTGGCTCTCCCATTCCCTCAGGATCCGGACCTGATCCCTGGCCGACAGGCGAACCTCCACCGGCTCGACGCTCTTCTGGAGCCGGTGCATAAGGGTCACGTCCTTGACGATGGCGGCCATGTCCGTCCCTCTGGCGCCGCGGAGGCTGGAAGGTCTCAGGTGATGAAGCGCAGACAGCGCCGGTAGCGCGATTTGGAGAGGAAATGCGCGAGCTTGTTGCCGATGCTCCTGACCCGGTCGAAGACCGACGTCCTCACGTAGTCCCCCTCCTCACCGGAGAATGACCACCAGATGATGAACGCCTTGCCCTTGATGTTGGCTCGGGGGACGGTGCCCCACGAGCGGCTGTCCTTGGAGTTGTCCCGGTTGTCGCCCATGCAGAAGTAGCTGTCCTCCGGGATCAAGAGCTGGTTGAAGTCGAAGTCGTGCTCGCGGTAGACCCACCGGCGTTGCGCCGGCTGGGCGGCCGACAGGGGCGCCTCGCCCTCCTTGATCTTTGCCCACGAGTCGGGGTTCAGATCGGTCTCGTGGATCTTGTACGGCTCCTCGAGAGGCACGCCGTTAATGTACACGGTCTTGTTCTTGATCTCGACGAACTCGCCCGGCAGGCCGATGACCCTCTTGATGTAATCCTTCTCGGGCTCCTCGGGAAACTTGAAGACGATGATGTCGCCGCGGCGGATCTCCCGCACCGGCAGGAGGCTCCTCTCCAGGGAGGAGGACGTGGGCGCGTAGATGAACTTGTTGACCATGATGTAGTCGCCGATCAGCAGCGTCGGGATCATGGATCCCGTGGGGATCTTCGACTGCTGGAAGACGAATGCGCGCGCGAAGATCACGAAGATGACGCAGATGACGATGGTCTCGAAGTAATCGCGAACGATCCCCTTGGGCACGTCCCGCGCGAGCGGGATCACCTCCAGTGACGGGGCCGCCAGGATCTCTTCCACGTGCATCTCTCCCCTGAGCCGGACTTGCCGCCGGCTCCCGGCTCGTCCTTATCGAATCTTTTTGAGCAACACGGCCACCGCTTCCTCGGGCGTGGTGGCGAGGTGAGTGATCTCGAGCTGGCCGGGGTCCAGCATTTCCAGGGCGATGACCTGGGTGAGGAAACGGCGCCAAGGTTCGCCCAGAAGCACGATGGGGCGTTTCCCCAGGAGGCGCGCCCTGTCCAGGGCCCAGAGAAAGCTCAATTCCGCGAGAGTTCCGGCTTTGCCGGGCAGGATTATATAACCGAGGCTGCGGTCTATCAACGCGCGTGTCCTGTCGAAGAGCCCCTCGGCCTCGATGTGCCGGGTCAGATACGGGTTCGGCCCGGCGCGCATCGAAGTCAGCGCGCGCGCGGTGATGCCGAGGGCCCGGCCTCCCGCCTCGCGCGCGCCGCGGCTCGCGGCCTCCATGATGCCGCCGTACCCCCCGGTGACGACCGTGTACCCCTCACTGGCGAGCAGCTCGCCCACGCGCCGGGCCATCGCGTAGTCGGGCTCCGACTCGGTCGGTTCCGACGAGCCGAAGACGGCCACCGCGGGCTCCCGAGGTTCGTCCGTCATCGCGGTCTCAGTTCCCCATGGCGAGCCCGTAGCCGCGCGCATCCGAAGCCCCGCGCAGCCATCCCCCGTCGCCGTCCAGGAGGATAGCCTGAACTTCCCCGCGGTACTCGCGCTCGACCACCTCGTGGCCGCGTCTCCGCAGCGCCTCGAGCACGTCGGCGGGGAAGCCGCCGCGATCCAGGGAGATCCAATCGGGCTTCCACTGGTGATGGAAGCGCGGCGCGTCCACCGCTGCCTGGAGCTCCATGTCGAAGTCCACCACGTCGAGTATCACCTGCAGGACCGAGCTGATGATCGTCGCGCCCCCCGGGCTGCCCAGCACCATAAACGGGCGCGCCCGGCCCGAGGCGTCCCGCCTGACGAGGATTGTCGGCGTCATCGAGGAGAGCATCCGCTTGCGCGGGGCGATGCTGTTCGCCTCGGCTCCCACCAGGCCGTACATGTTCGGCGCCCCCGGCTTGGCGCTGAAATCATCCATCTCGTTGTTCAGCAGGAAGCCAAGCCCCTCGGCCACCGCCCCGCACCCGAATGAACCATTCAGGGTGAAGGTGTTGGCGACCGCCATGCCGGAGGCGTCCACCACGGAGAAATGATTCGTCGCGGGCTTGTCGAACGGGACCGGATCACCCGGACCCGCGCCGGCGGCGGGGGTCGCGTGCTGCGAGTCGAAGCTCTTCATCAGGGAGACCGCGTAGTCGCGCGAAAGGAGTCCGGCGAGCGGGATCTCGAAGAAATCGGGGTCGCCCAGCCAGCGCGAGCGGTCCGCATAGGCTCGCTTCATCGCCTCGGAGACGAGATGGACGTAGGCGGAGGAATTGTGCCCGAGCGCCTTCAGGTCAAACGGCTCGAGCATGTGGAGGATCTCCAGCAACGCCACGCCGCCTGAGCTGGAAGGAGGCGCCGACAGGATCTCGCAGTCGCGATACGCCCCGGCCAGCGCAGGCCGGACGATCGGCTTGTAACCGGCGAGGTCATCCTGCGTGATGAGCCCCCCGTGGGCCGCCATCCCGGCCGCCAGCGCCCGGGCCACGCGGCCTTCATAGAAACCGGCGGCGCCCTCCCTGGCCACCGCCTCGAGTGTGCGCGCGAGATTCTCCTGGACCAGCAGGTCCCCCTCGGCGAGAGGCTCCCCCTGTTTGAAAAAGATTGCCCTGGAGGCGGGATAACGGGTGAGGGCCTTCTTCTCCGCGGCCAGCTCCCGCTCCAGGCCGCGGCTCACCGTGAACCCCTTGCGCGCCAGTCGGATCGCCGGGGCCAGCGCGCGCGCGAGCGGGATTGTCCCGTGCCGCCGCAGCGCGAGAGTGAGGCCCGCGACGCTCCCCGGCACCCCCGCGGCGCGGTAGGTGTGGAGGCTGGCGTCGGAGTCGGGCTCCCCGTTGGGATCGAGGAACATGTCGCGTGACGCCGCCGCCGGGGCCGTTTCACGATAATCGATGAAGGTGCTCTCCCCGGAAGGCTCGCGGATCAGCATGAACCCGCCCCCTCCTATGTTGCCCGATTGCGGGTGGGTGACCGCCAGCGCGAAGGCGATCGTGACCGCGGCGTCCACCGCGTTGCCTCCTTCTCCCAGAACCCGGACCCCCTCGGCCACGGCGATCGGCTCAGCTGCCACCACCATCGCGTGGCGCGCGCGGACGGCGGGCCGCGAGGCGGCCGGAAGGGGGGGCGCGAAGAGCGCGGCCGCCGGCAGGGCCATGAGGGCGAGGAGGGTTCGGGGCGTCATCGGTGAGGGCTACCTGCCGGCGGGTGCGACCGGCGCCGGGCGCGCCAGGGTGCGGACGTGGTTGACGAGATCCCAGATCTGCGCGTCGGTGAGCCCCTTGTCCTTTCTGAACGAGGGCATGGGGTCGCGGCCCGTGGCGATCTTCCAGAAGATCTCCCCGTCGGTCTGGCCGCCCATGCTCCGCGTCTCGGTGAGATCGCCCGCCCTGAAGCCGAGCCGCCGCGCCACCGCCCCGTTGCCTTCCCCCGTTTCGCCATGGCAGGCCAGGCAGTGCTTCGCGTAGAGCTGGCTGCCGCGCGCCAGCGACTCGGCGGTGGCCGGTACGGGGTTCTTCACGCTCTTCTCCGATGGGGGAGCGACCCATGGGGAGGATGGAGCACCGGCGGTCGGGGCGGTCCTGACGGCCTGAGCGGCCATCAACGCGGCGGCCGCGACCAGGGCGAACCCACGAAGGCGAGTCGACATCCCGCGACCTCCCCTCACATCATCTGCTCGGGCAGCTTGATCTCTTCCCACTTGCCGTCCCTGAGCGCCTTGACCGAGTCGGGCACGATCATCTCGCCGCGCACGACGCCGGCCACTTCCGCCTGCAGCGCCATGTAGTCGCCAAATCCGGCGGGCTGGACGACCAGCGCGTAGAGCTTGCCTTCCGCGGTCAGGAGCCCCACAGGCAGACTGTCCTTGGCGCAGATCATCGCGCACTTGGCGTGCTCGGGCCCCTGCTTGCCCGCCGTCAGGAAGCAACGAAGATCCACCAACTCCCCCTTGATCGTCTGCGTCTGCCCCGCGCCGGCGACCGGGGCGCCCTCCGGCATGAAGGCGAAGGCCGCGAGCCCCGCGAGCGCCGCGAGGACGGCGGCAACGGCTCCCCACGTCCTCATGTCCGTTCCTCCTTGCCCATCGAACCTCTCAACCGGGCGATCTGGCGATGGACGCGGCGCAGGCGGACCCCGAGCATCAGGAGGTAGCCGGCGAACAGGATCCAGATGATATTGTAGGCCCAGAACAAATACTGGAACTTCTGTGCTTCATCCATGGGATTCCTCCTCGAGATGTCGGAACGACTTCAGGTCATCCTCCGCCCGGCCCAGCGGGACCCGGATCGCCATCAGACACGCGTAGAGCGCCAGGTAGGTCATGATCCCTCCCATGAAGACCGGCTTCATGGTGTCGTCGAGGCCCTCTCCGCCTGATGCCTTCAGCACCAGCGGATGGAGGCCTCGCCAGAACTTGATCGACCAGTAGACGATCGGCACATCGATGAATCCCACGATCCCCACCACCGCCGCGAAGCGCGCCTGCTGATCGGGATCGTCGGTGTACCTCCTCACGAGAAGGTACCCCATGTAGATCAGCCAGAGGATCAGCGTCGTGGTGAGCCGCGCCTCCCAGGTCCAGTAGACCCCCCAGACCGGCCGGGCCCACAACGGTCCCGTCAGCAGCACGACGCTCGTGAAGAGAAGGCCGATCTCGGTGGAGGCGTGAGCCACGATGTCCCAGATCTTCTTTCGAGTCGCGAGGTATCCGATGCTGGCGGCGAAGGTGACGGTGAAAGCCAGAAAGCAGACGATGCCGGCCGGCGCATGGAAATAGAAGATGCGCTGGATGTCACCCATGACCTTCTCGCGCGCGGCGTGAAAGAACGCGCCGTACAGCGTCGCGATCGCGAGGCCCGCGGTCACGATCGTCAGCGCCGGCTGGATGGCGCTGGCCACGGGGGACCAGGACGAGGTACTCATGCGAGGTCACTCCTCGATGACGTATTCGAACGTGAGAAAGCCCGCCGTGACGATGATGGCGTCGAAGACGGCCGCCATCGTCACCCAGGCCCGGGTCAGCCCGGCGAAGAGCGGACCGCCGGCCAGCACCGCGCCGGTGCACTTGACCGCCGAGATCATCACAGGTACCGACAGGGAGAACAGCAGGATGGGAAGCAGCACGTCTCCCCGCCGCGTGCGCGCGGTCATGGCGCCGAAGAGCGTGCCGACCGCGGCGAACCCGACCGTGTGGACCAGCATCACGACGGCCAGAGGGCCGGCCGCCGATGAGATGTCATGATTGAACAGGACGGCGCACAACGGTAGCACGACCCCCTCGACGATCAGCATCGAGGTGAGGTTGGCGAGCATCTTGCCGAGGTATATGGAGCCGGGGTCGATCGGCGCGAGCATCAGCCCCTGAATGCAGTCGCCGTCCCTCTCGAGCGCGAAGGAATGACCGAACGAGAGCACGCCGGAGAAACTGAAGGTGACCCACAGCACGCCGGGCCCCAGGTCCCGGAAGTCGGCGTTGACGAAATCGAACCCGAAGTTGAAGATGACCAGCACCAGGAGCGAGAAGAAGAACATTGCCGGGAGCGTGTCGAGGTTGCGCCATTCGATCCGCAGGTCCTTCCTGAAGATGGCCAGCGCCTTTGGCGACCTCACGGGTGGGAGCCTCCGACCACCTCGAGGTAGGTCCTCTCGAGCGAATCCCGCGAGAGGGCCGCGGTGGGCGACTCCCAGGCCAGGCGGCCCCGGGCCATGACCGCGACCCTCGTGCTGACTTCGAGGCCTTCCTCGAGGTGATGGGTCACCATCGCCACGGTGCGCCCCTCGCCCCGCACCTGCTCGAGGATGCCGCGCAGCATGCGCGAGGCGTGCTGGTCGAGCCCCGTGTAGGGCTCGTCCAGGAGGACCAGCTCAGGATCGTGAATCAGGGCGCGCGCGATCGAGAGACGCTGCTGCATCCCGCGCGAGAAGCCCCGCACGAGATGGTCGGCCCGATCGGAAAGCCCCACCTCGTCGAGCATCGCGTCGGCGCGCCGGTCGGGGGAGTCCAGGTCGTACATGCGCGCGTAGAAGCGCAGGTTGTCGCGCGCCGTCAGCCCGCCGTACAGCAGCCCCGCGTGCGCGATCAGGCCGAGACGGCGCCGGACGGCGTCGGGGTGCTCGCGCGGGCTGAGACCGAAGAGGGAAAGGCTCCCCGACGTCGGCTTGACGAGCCCGGCGAGGATCTTCAGCAACGTCGTTTTGCCGGCGCCATTGGGACCGAAAACGGTCAGGAACTCGCCCTTCTCGATCGTCAGGTCCACGCCGTCGAGCGCGCGCATCGGACCGTAGCGGCGGCTCAGTGCGCGGACGACGACGGGAGCGATGGATGGGGCGCCACTCGTCTCAGGCCCGGTCATACCTGTCCAGCTCGCGGTAGATCTCGACCGCCTGCTGCGAGAGACGCTCGCGGATCTGGTCGTAGTCCTCCCGGGTCAGCTTGCCGACCTCGAACTCGAGGTCCAGGTCCTTGATCCCGCCCAGAAGCTCCCGGCGTCGCGCGAGCAGCTCCTCCTGCCTGCCGCGGGCTGCGGTCTCGGTCTCGAAGGCCGGCGACACCCCCCATCCGAGCAGTGGGGCCAGGATGTAGAGGGTCGCGCCGGCGAGCACCAGGCCGGACAGGAGGATCATGGGTCGAACTCCCGGATCTCCCGCTCGAGTCGGTCGCGATAGCGTTGCTCGGTCTCCGGTTGCCGGGCCGCGTCTTCGAGGGCGATGCCGCGCCGCCGCCAGCCCTGGAGCACGAGCAGAAGGGCGGCCAGCCCGGACGCGGCCGCCGCGAACGGGATCCACCAGCCGATGAGGTTCAGACCGCGCTTCTCCGGCACGATCCTCACCTGGACGCCATGCTCCGCGATGTATGCGGCGATGAGCGCGTCGGGTGTCCGGCCCGATGCCAGGGCCTCGGCAACACTCCGCCTTTCCCGCGCGGCGAGCCCGCACGTGCAGTCGTGCAGAGTCTGGTTGACGCACCCGCCGCAGAAACACTGGATCTGCGACGTGACGGCCATCGCCTCGGGGGACTCCACGATCGGGCCCGAGACGGCCCCCTCCTCGTGGCGCATCGGGTCGGGCGTCTGGGACGAGACCTGCGAGCCGGGAAGGAAGAACACGGCAGCCGCGACGGCCACGGTCAGGAACGCGATTCGGGTCCGGCGGTCTCGTTCACGACGCAACGCTCTGCGCCTCCCGTGCCGCCGCGTCCTTCACGATGGCGCGCTGCCGCTGGAACTCGGGGAGGACTGCGACCTGGGTCCCCACGATGACCACGAACCCGCCGATCCAGATCCAGGAGATGAGCGGATTGAGGTACGCCTTGAACGTGTACCCGCCGCTCTGAGGATTGGGATCCACCAGGATGGTGTAGAGATCATCGCCGAGGTTCGGCGGCCAGCTGAACATCCCCAGAATCGCGACCTCCGTCGTGGGTTGCTCGGAGGCCCGGTAGTAGTACTTCTCCGGGCGCAGCGTGGCGATCTGGCGGCCGTCACGGGAGACTTCGAGGGTCGCCGACAGGACGTCCTTGTGCTCGTCGTGCGACGAGGCGGTGTGGGCGAACTTCATCTCGTAGGGGCCCAGCGAGAAGCTCTCTCCGAGTTTGAGGCTGGCGACCGCCTCCTGCTGGAACGCCGAGGAACCGGCGATCCCGACGAAGATCATCACCATCCCGACGTGAACCAGATACCCGCCATAACGGCGCTTGTTTCGCGCCACCAGGCTCATCAACCCCTGGCCGTAGCTCTCCGCGGCCGTTTTCATGCGCGCCCGCGCTCCCCGATGGAATTCACTCGCGATGGTCGACAGGACGAAGGCGCACAGGGCGAAGGCCAGGATGGCCCTCAAGTGGCGTATCCCCATGAGCGCCAGGAGAAGCGCCGATGCGATCGCCGCGGACGCCGGCAGCGTGAAGTTCCTCCTGAGGTTCTGGCCGGAGGCCTTGCGCCAGGCGATGAGCGGACCGACACCCGTGACGAAGATGAGCGCCAGCCCCAACGGGACAATCCACTGGTTGAACCAGGGTGGCCCCACGGAGACGCGCGTCCCCTGGATCGCCTCAGACAGGATCGGATAGACGGTTCCCCAGAAGACGGTGAAGCAGATGGCGATGAAGAGGATGTTGTTGAACAGGAACGCGCTCTCCCGCGACAGCAGCGACTCGAGCGTGTTCTCCGTGCGGAGCCGGGGCAGCCGCAGCACCAGAAGCGTCACGCTCACCAGCACGATGACGATCCAGAATCCCGCGAACCACGGTCCCAGGGAGGACTTGGTGAAGGAGTGAACCGAGGAGATGATGCCGCTGCGCGTGATGAAGGTCCCGAAGATCGACAGGCAGAAGGTCAGGATGATCAGGATGAGGTTCCAGACCTTCAGCATCCCCTTCTTCTCCTGGATCATGACCGAGTGGATGAAGGCGGTCAGCGTGAGCCAGGGCATCAGCGACGCGTTTTCCACAGGGTCCCAGCCCCAGTAGCCGCCCCAGCCCAGCTCCACGTAGGCCCAGTAGCCTCCCTGGAGGATCCCGATCCCGAGGAAGAACCAGGCGAACAGCGACCAGCGCCGGATCGTGACGATCCAGTCGTTGCCGAGCCGGCCCGTCAGCAGGGCCGCCATCCCGAACGCGAAAGGCACCGCCACGCCGACGTAGCCGAGGTAGAGGCTCGGTGGGTGCGAGGCCATGAACGGGTTCTGGAGCAGCGGGTTGAGCCCCATCCCCTCGGCGCTCCGCTGCGTCATCGCCGCGAAGGGGTTGCTGATGAACTGCAGCATGATCAGAAAAAAGGTGACCACGGTCATGAGCGTCCCGGTCACGGCGGGCATCAGCTCGCGGTTGCGGTGCCGGTTCTGGACCACGACGATCAAGGAGAAGACCGAGAGGAACCACACCCACAGGAGCAGCGACCCGGCCTGCCCGCCCCACAGCGCCGTGACCTTGTAGACCGGTGGCATCGTGCTGCTGGAGTTCTGGGCGACGTACAGGATTGAGTAGTCGTTGGCGAGGAAGGAGTAGATCAGACTCAGCGTGGACATCGTGATCAGCGCGCCGACGGCCATCGCCGCCCGCTCGCCGCTTCGCACGAAGTCGGAGTACCGGTTCTGATGCCCCAGCCAGGAGGCCAGGATGCCCCAGATCGCCGCTAGCAGCGCGGCGAGGAGGCAGATATACCCGAAATCCGCCATTTACCCGCGGGCCTCCGCGGCCCGCTCAGGAGCCGCCGCCTGGGTAGGGTGCTTTGCCGCCCGGATCCTTCCGTTCCTCCATGCCCTCCTTCTCGTACTTGGAGGGGCACTTTGCCAGCAGCATCCGGGCCTGGAATACGCCGCTGGAATCCGGCCGGCCCTCCACCACGACGTCGCCGTTCTCCTTGAAGGTGTCCGGGATCTCCTTCGCAAAGATGACCGGCACCTCCCGCACGCCGTCGGTCACGGCGAAGGAGACGCCGATGCCGCCGGCCGCCCGGGTGACGCTGTCGGGCTTGACCTTGCCGTAGATACGGCAGTTCGTGCGCTGCAGGGTCGGGTCCGCGAGATACTCCGCGACGGAATGATCGAAGACGAGGCTCTGGTTGAAGCTGTAGACGATCAGCCCACCGATTCCCCCGAATATGATGAACCCGCCGATGATCAGTTGCAGCCGCTTGCGTTTCATGACGCGCCCATCATAGAGGATGCTTCGACTCGGTGTCCAACGCTCCCGCGTGGGAGCCTGGCGCCAGAGTTTCCTCCCCGGGGAGATCCTGGCAAAGGACTCCGAACCGCGCCGGGGTCCTGGGTCATCCCACGCTTGACTGAGCGACCTGACTGCATATATTTGCCAGCAATAAGGTATATTCGGGTCTGCCCACTCGAATATACACGAATGGGGCGACCGGACCCCAAAGCCGGTCATCATCCCATTCCAGTGCCTGTAGGGAGCCCGAAAGGGCTCCCACCTGTTTCAAGGGGGCGATACGGGCTATTTCTGGGGAGTGCCGAGCAGCGACTTGACTTTCTGGCGAAGCTCGTCGCCGACGTTGATCCCCTTGAAGAGGATGTCGGTGGCGCCGGCGGCGCGGAGCTGATCCCAGGCGCCGCCGTAGAGCTCGGTTTCATCCCGGGCCGTGAAAATGAGCACCGGTACGGCGCGCTGGCGCGTCGCCTGCAGGACCTTCGTGCCGTCCTGCCCTTCCTCGAGCGACAGGTCGAGGATGACGAGGTCGAACTGCTTGGTCTCCACGAGCCGCCGCGCGGAGGCGAGGGTGGACGCGACCGTCGTTTCGTAGCTGTCCCCGAGCGCCTCGCGCGTGAGCTCGGCGAAGTAGTGCTGATCCTCCACCAGCAGGACGCGCCCTTTCGGGGGGGACGTCTTTCCGGCAGGGGGCTGGAGCTTCGGCCCCCGCCCCTGCGCCGCGTAGGGGACGAAGTGGTGGCCGCACTTGGGGCAGTTGACCGGCTTTTGCAGCGACGCGGAGCTGTCGCTGACCTGGAGGGCCGCCTCCGCTGGGGGGGGCGCCGTCGGGGTGCGGTCGACGGGCGGAACCCCCACCTTCCACTTCTTGCCGCACTCGCGACAGGTCAGCCGGCCCCCCCCGGTGGGGACCTTTCGCTCGTCGATCGAATAGCTTGTATTGCACCCGGGACAGCTCACCATCATGGGGCCGTTCCTCCGAGGGGCAAAGATAGGGCGTGTTGCCGCAATTGGCCACCGGCCGTATACTGCCGGACAAATGAACGGATTCCGGTCTCCCTCGCGGGATCGCGTGGACGGTTGGCTGAGATGAGCCTCAAGGGCACCCTGGAAACCGAGCTCAAGGGCCTCGAGCGAGAGCTCAGGATTGAGCTGCCCCAGGAGATAAAGAAAGCGGTGGCCATGGGCGACCTTCGGGAGAACGCCGAATATCAGACCGCGCTGGAGCGGCAGCGTTTCCTCCAGTCTCGTATCGGCCAGCTCCAGCAGAAGCTCTCGGAGATCTCCCTCATGCGGTTCGATCAGGTCCCGAAGGACCGGATCGGGTTGGGCTCCTGGTTCAAGGCCCTCGACGTGGACGATGACCGGGAGGTCGAGTTCGAGGTCGTCATGGAGGGGATGGCCGACCCCACGCGCGGGATGATATCGATCGCCTCGCCGCTGGCCCGCGGGTTCGTCAACAAGAAGGTCGGCGACGAGGTCACCATCAGCGTCCCCTCGGGCAGGAAGAGCTACGAGATCGTCGACCTCAAGACGGTCCACGAACGCGATTAGATCCTTCCGCCCCGGCCCCCGCTCCGAACCGATGGCGGGCAATCGTCCAGAGAATCTTGCCCCCCGCCCTGATCGTCCCCGACAAGGTCCCGGTGATCTTCGAGACACCGACGCGCCTGCGGTAGGGGACCGGCACCTCCATCACACGCAGGCCGGCGCGCAGGGCCTTGACCTGCATCTCCGCCGTCCAGCCGAAGGTGGTGTCCCGCATCCCGAGCCTGGCGAGGCTCGACCAGCGGATTGCGCGGAAGGGACCCAGGTCGGTGTAACGGAACCCGTAGAGTAACCGGATCAGCGCCACCGAAAGCGCGTTGCCGATGCGCGCCTGCGGCAACAGCGCCCCCGGCTCGCGCACCCCCAGCAGCCTGGAGCCCGGCACGAAATCGTATTCGCCGTCGGCGATCGGCAGCACCAGCTCCGGCAGCAACGACGGGTCGTCGCTGAAGTCGGCGTCGAGGAAGACGACGATGCCGGGCGGATCGGCGGCGAGATGGTCGAGCGCCTTCAAACAGGCGCGGCCATACCCGCGGCGCGCCTCGGCCAGGACGAGGGCGCCCTGGCGGGCGGCCACCGCGGCCGTCGCGTCGACGCTCCCGTTGTCCACCACGATCACCTCGGAGAGGGCGACCGGGCTCCCGTCGCGCGCGGCCCGGAGGCGCACGCGGGAAAGCGCGTCGAGCACCATCGGAAGCGAGCGCTCCTCGTTGAGCGCGGGGATGACCACGGCCACGCGGACGGGCATGGCCGGCAACTTAACACAGCGCCGCCGCTCGGAGCCGGCTCACTCCCTCTTGTCTGGAGGGACGGCGGGCGTATACTTCACGCAATCTCGAACACTTACCGGCCGCCGCCTACGGAGGGGCGCAGACCGCATGACGCAGAACACGAACGACCAGGTCCTGGCAGGGCCGGCCTCGCGGGCCACGACGGGCTCGCGAGCGGGGGGGATCCTCGCGCTGGTTCGGGCGCTGCGTCCCCGCCAGTGGATCAAGAACAGCGTCATCTTCGCGGCGCTGGTCTTCTCGCGCGGTCTGACCGACAAGACCCATCTGCTCAGATCGCTGGCCGCATTCGCCCTCTTCTGCGCCGTCTCGAGCGCCGTCTACCTGCTCAACGACATCCTGGATCTGGATAACGATCGCGCTCATCCCACCAAGTCCAGGCGCCCGATCGCGGCCGGAGAGCTCTCGATCGGGCTGGCCGGGTCCGCGGGAGCGGCGCTCGCGGCGTCGGCCCTGGCGCTGTCGTACCTGCTGAGCCCGGCGTTCGCGGCGATGGCCGGCATCTACCTGGCCAGCAACATCCTCTACTCGTTGTGGCTCAAGAAGGTGGTCATCGTGGACGTGATGATCATCTCGAGCGGTTTCGTCATTCGCGCCGTGGCGGGGGGCCTGGTCATCGGGGTGGAGGTGTCGGCGTGGCTGATCCTCTGCACCATCCTCCTGTCGCTCTTTCTGGGGTTCACCAAGCGAAGACAGGAGCTGGCGCAGCTCGAGTCCCAGGCCGCCAGCCACCGGGCTATCCTGAAGGAGTACTCGATCGCGTTTCTCGACCAGATGATCTCGATCGTGACGGCGGCCACCCTGGTGGCCTACTTCCTCTATACGCTGGCGCCCGAGACGCGCGCCAAGCTCGGGACCCCGTACCTGCCGCTCACCATCCCGTTTGTCCTCTATGGGATTTTCCGCTACCTTTACCTCGTTCACCAGCGGAACATGGGGGAGAGCCCCACCGGCGCGCTCTATGCCGACCGGGCGCTGCTGCTGGACGTGACCCTTTGGGCCGCCGCGGCGGTCGCCATCCTGTACGTGAGGTGATGGAAGGACGATGAAGGCGAAGGTCGCGGTCCTCAAGACGGACGTCTCAAGGGTGCTCGACGACTACGGCCGCCTGATGCGGCTGGCCGGCTGCGAAAACGCGCTCTCGAAGGACCTGCCCACCCTCATCAAGCTCAACCTGTCCTGGACCAAGTACTTCCCATCCTGCTCCAGCCAGCCGTGGCAGCTCGACGGGGTTGTCCGCGCGCTGATCGAGGACGGGTACTCGCCGGCGAAGCTGATCCCCGTGGAGAACCGCACCGTCGTCACCGACCCGTGGAAGGGCGCCAGGAACAACCGGTGGCTGCCGGTGCTGGCCCGGCACGGGCTGACCTTCACGCCCCTCACCGAGGTGAAGTGGACAGTCTACAAGTTCAAGTCGAAGCTGTTGATGCTCGATCGGATCTTCCCGGAGGGGATCCAGATCCCCGAGATGTACATCGGCAAGCAGATCCTGCACCTGCCCACCGTCAAGACGCACGGCCACAGCATCACCACCGGCGCGATCAAGAATGCCTTCGGTGGCCTTCTCAAGGAGGTCCGCCACTATGCCCACAAGCACATCCACGAGGTGATGGTGGACCTGATGCTGATGCAGCGGGAGCTTCACCCGGGGATCTTCGCGGTGATGGACGGCACGGTGTGCGGCGACGGAGCCGGGCCTCGCACCATGGTGCCGAAGGTGAAGGACTACATCCTGGCGAGCGCCGACTCGGTGGCGATCGACGCGATCGCGGCGAGGATGATGGGGTTCGATCCGATGCGGATTGACTACCTGAGGATCTGCCACGAGATGGGGCTCGGCGTGGCCGACCCCCGCGACATCGAGGTGGTCGGGGAGTCGGTCGAGGGGGTCGATTTCGGATTCAACGTCAGCCGGTCGCTTGTTATCTGGGGCGATCAGATGCTGCGCAAGGGGCCGCTGCGCTTCCTCGAGAAGGTGGCGCTCCATTCGCCGCTGGTCGTGTGGGCCCCCATGGCCTCAAACATCTACCACGACTGGCTCTGGTACCCGGTGGTCGGCCGATCGCGGATCCGCGAGTTCAGCCGCACCAAGTGGGGCCGCTTCATGGACGACCGCTATGGCCGAGGCGGCCCGGGCCCAGTGACGGTCGGCTCCCCGCGCGAGGCCCGCGCGGAGGAGTAGGATCCGCGCTCAGTTCTCCCTCCCGATGCCGATCCGCCGCACCAGCTCAGGCAGGATCACGCCGGCGGGGCCTTCAAGGAGCAGGTCGGCCGCTGCCGCTCCGCGCGACCCCTCCCTGACGTTCACCTCGATGAGGAAGGCGCCGCTGGAGCGGGCCGCCAGCGGGAAGCCCGCGGCCGGATAGACAGACGCCGAGGTTCCCACCACGATCATGCAGTCGCACGCGCGCACCTCGTCGTGGGCCGCTTCGATGAGCCTCATCGGGATGATCTCGCCGAACAGGATGACGTCCGGTTTGAGCACCCCGCCGCACGGGCACCGCGGCGGCAGCCTCGCGAGAGTCACCTCGACCGAAGCCACGGTGGCGCGGCACGTGAAACAGCTCATGGTGCGCCAGTTACCGTGCAGCTCGATGACGCGCACGCTGCCCGCTTCCTGGTGCAGTCCGTCCACGTTCTGGGTGATGGTGCCGGCGAGCAGCCCCGCGGCCTCGAGCTGCGCGAGCGAGCGGTGGCCGGGATTGGGACGGGCCGACATCAACGTGACCCCGACCTCGCGCAACATCATCCAGACGCGCGCCGGGTCGCCGATGAAGGCCTCGATGGTGCCGTACTCCATCGGGTCGTATTTCTCCCAGAGCCCGACCTCACCGGACATCCCGGGCTGGAAGGGGGGGATGCCGCTCTCGACCGAGAGGCCGGCGCCGGTGAGCGCCACGGTGCGGCGCGCGGCGCGGATTCGCCGGGCCGCCTCGTCGATGAGCTCGCCGAGCCGGGGACCCAGCGGGGGAATGCTGGAGTGACTCACGCCTGTCCATCCGGGGAAAGAAGCGAGCGCATCATATCATGCGCGCCCGCCGCGGCGCACCGGGCGCCTTGTCCGCCGTGTTGATCCGGCGGCGCGGGGGACACTAACATGCGTGTCCGATATGTCCAGAGGACGAATCCTGGTCGTGGATGACAGCGCCCTCATCCGGCAGGTCATCTCCGATTCGCTCACTCCTGCCGGCTTCGATGTCTCGGCCGCGGCCGATGGGTCGGAGGCGCTCGCCCGTATCGCGGAGGCTCGCCCCGATCTGATCATCGCCGACATCCTGATGCCGGTCATGGACGGCTGGGCGCTGTGCGAGGAAGTGCGCCGCGCCCCCGCCACCCGCAGCATCCCCATCATCATCCTCACCACGGAGCGCGACGTACCGAAGAGGATCAAGGGGCTCGAGATCGGCGCCGACGACTATGTCTGCAAGCCCTTCTCCAAGGAAGAGCTGGTCGCGCGCGTGGAGGCCGTGCTGCGCCGCGCCGGCGCGAGGGAGAGCGGGCCCCCCGTCGAGGGGGCCCCCCAGGCGGACCGGCTCTCCGGTCACACCGATCACATTCCGATGTCCGACCTGCTCCAGCTTCTCAGCCTGAACATCCGCTCGGGCACACTGCACCTGTGGGGCGAGTCGGTGGCACGCATCTACTTCGGCGATGGCCGAATCCTCAACGCCGAGACGCAGGGGCTGACGGGGGAGAAGGCGCTCTTCCGCATCATGGCCTGGCCCTCGGCCCGCTTCGAGTTCGAGCCGGGCGGACCGGTCCGCCTGATCGAGACGGCCATCGCCGGCAGCACCTCCTCGATCCTCATGGACGGTTTTGCCCACCTGGACGAGCTGCGCGACCTGATCGCGAGGCTGCCCGCGCGCGGAACCAGGATGCGGGTTCCGGCCGCGCGGGCGAAGGCCATCGATTCGATGGACCTGTCCACCACCCAGCGGATCATCCTGCACACGGCGGGAGCACGCGGCGCGACCATGGCGCAGATCGTCGACACGGTCCCCCAGAGGGACCTCGACGCCTACCGCGCCCTGAACGATCTCCTGGGACAGGGGATTCTCGAACCGGTGCCGGAGGGCGGCGCTTCGTGAAGCCGGGGCGTGCCGGCCCCTCCCACGCCATCACGCTCTACCGGCCCGCCGGATACGGCTGGCTCCTCCTGATGGCGATCGGGCCCAGCCTCCTCTACGCGTTCCTCATCTTCGGCGAACGGCCTGGAGCTCACCTCTACGCAGGCGCGTCACTCGTGGCCGCCGGCCTCGTTTTTCTGCTGTGGGATGAAAGTCGGCGGCTCGCGCGGACTCTTTGACAGCCCCGGCGGGGCCAAGTAGAATCGGCCAGCGTGAAAACATCTATCATCGTCCTCGCCGCAGGAGCCTCCCGGCGCATGGGCCAGCCGAAGCCGCTGCTCGATTTTGACGGCGAGACCTGCCTGTCACTGGTGCTGCAGGCCTGCTTCGGCTCCCGCGCGGAGGAGACGATCCTCGTGCTCGGAGCCGACGCCGACGCGGTGCGCGCCGAGGCGGACAGGTGCTCGAAGGGTCAGCCAGAGGACAGGCTCGTGATCGCCGTCAATGAGCAGTACGAGCGTGGGCAGACCTCCTCGCTAAAGGTGGGGCTCGAGGCCATGTCGGGCGCGAGCGACGCGTTTGTCCTGTTGCCGGTCGACCTGCCGCTCGTGACGAGCGCCGACATCGACGCGCTGATCGAGCGGCACGAGGCCAAGCCGCGCGGGCGCTCCATCTTCGTCGCCTCCTTCGAGAACCAGCGCGGTCATCCGGTGCTGTTCTCCGACGTCCACCGCGCCCCGATCCTGGAGTTGGGTGACGACGAGCCTCTCAACGGCTACGTGAACCTGCGTGAAGGGGAGACGGAGCTTTCGGCTCTGAACAATCCCGGTGTCGTCACCCAGATGAACACGCCCGAGCAGTACCGTCAGGCGGTCGCGTCGTACCGGCAGCGGACAGGCAGGGGAGGCCGCCGGGGCAACCGGACGGGAGATCTCTCGCCGTGAGCGATCCGCGCGGCTCCGACGTCACCCTCTACTCGATCCAGCGTCGTGAGCCCGTCGATCGGGTGGTGATGTCCGTGACCGTCAACGGGACTCGGCACCGGATGGCGGCGCGTCCCTACGATGTCCTGCTGGATCTCCTGCGCGAACGGATCGGCCTGACGGGGACCAAGCGCGGCTGCGACATGGGCACCTGCGGATGCTGCACGGTGATCCTCGAAGGGCGTCCGGTCCTCTCCTGCCTCACCCTCGCGCTCCAGGCTGACGGGGCCCGCGTGACGACCATCGAGGGCATAGCGCAGGCTCAGACCGGCGGTCAGCTCCATCCCGTCCAGCAGGCGTTCGCGGACACGGGCGCCAGCCAGTGCGGGTTCTGCACGCCGGGCTTCGTGATGACGGCCGTCAGCCTCATCGAGCAGAACCCGGACCCGACCGAAGCACAGATCCGCGAGGCAATCTCCGGGAACATGTGCCGCTGCACCGGGTACCTGTCGATCATCGAGGCGATCACGCGCGCGGCCCGGGTCCTGCGAGAGCGCGGCGCGCGGAGCCCCGAGCCGGCACCGACTTCGGGAGGGGCCTCGTGAGCGTGGTGGGCAAGCCGGCGCCGCTGGTGGACGCCCGCGCGAAGGTGACGGGGAGCGGGGTCTACACGGATGACATCAAGCTCCCGGGGATGCTTGTGGGGAAGATCCTGCGCAGCCCGCTTCCCCACGCGCGCATCCTTTCGATCGACACCTCGCGGGCCGAGGCGCTGCCCGGTGTCCGCGCCGTGGTCACCGGTCGCGAGTCCACCGTCAGGTTCGGCGTGCTGCCGGTGAGCCGCGACGAGACGGCCATGGCCGTGGAACGCGTCATCTACATCGGCGATTGCGTGGCGGGGGTCGCGGCCGACGAAGAGGAGATCGCCCTGGAGGCCGTGCGCCTCATCGACGTGCGCTACGAGCCGCTCAAGCCGATCCTCACCATCGACGACGCCCTCGAAAAGACCAGCACCCCGATTCACGACAAGACCCTCGATGGCACGAACATCCAGAAGGCGGTCGACCAGAACTTCGGCGACGTCGACGCGGCCTTCGCCTCCTCGGCCTTCGTGGAGAAGCACGAGTTCCGGTTCGCCGCGGTGACCCACGCCTTCACGGAGCCCCATTGCGTCATCGCCCATCACGATCACGACGGTCGGCTCACCGTGTGGTCTGCCACGCAGGTGCCGCACTACCTGCACCGCGCGCTGTCCGAGGTGCTGTCGATGCCGATGCACCGGATCCGCGTGATCCGGCCGATGGTGGGGGGCGCATTTGGCGGCAAGAGCGATCCCTTCCCCCACGAGATGATCGCGGCGCTCCTTTCGATCAGAACGAAGCGTCCTGTGAAGATCCTCTTCGACCGGGAAGAGGTCTTCATCACCAACCACGGAAGGCATCCCACGCGCACCCTGATGGCCATGGGTGTGTCGCGGGAGGGTCTGATCACGGGGCTGGATCTCAAGTCGCTCATCGACGGTGGCGCCTGGGGCTCGTTCGGCGTGGTGACCACGTACTACAACGGCGTTCTGTGCATGGGCCCCTACCGGGTCGACAACTTCCGCTACTCTGGCCGGCGCGTCTACACGAACAAGCCTCCTTCCGGGGCCATGCGGGGCCACGGGGCGGTGAACTCCCGCTTCGCGATGGAGGTCCTCGTGGACATCCTGGCCGAGGACGCCGGCATCGATCCGATTGACTTCAGGCTCAGGAACCTGCTGCCGCCGATGACGAAAACCATCAACGAGTTTCGGATCACGAGCAACGGAACCCGCGAGGGGCTCGAGGCGGTGCGGGGGGCCTCGGGATGGAACGACCTGCACGGCAAGCTGCCCTACGGGGAGGGAATCGGCGTCGCCTGCGGCTTCTACATCAGCGGGTCGGCGCTGCCGATCCATTGGACCAAGACGCCCCAGTCCACCGTGCACATCAAGATAGACAGCGACGGCGGGATCACGGTGCACTCGCTGGCCGCGGAGATCGGCCAGGGGAGCGACACGATGCTGGCGCAGTGCGTCGCCGAGCCGCTGGGGGTCGGGCTGGACCGGATCCGGGTCTTCTCGTCCGACAGCGACACGGCGCCCATCGACCTGGGCTCGTACTCTTCCCGCGTCACCTTCATGGCGGGCAACGCGGCCTTGCGCGCCGCCGAGGAGATCCGAAAGGAGCTGGTGGCCGCCGCCTCGGTGCTGACCGGACAGCCGGCGGCGGGCTTCGTCCTTCTGGATGAGAAGCTGGTCTACGCGCCCAGCCCCGACATCACGGTAAGCTTCATGGACGCGCTGCAGGAGGCGATCAAGGACAAGGGGGCGCTCGTCGCGCGCGGCTGCTACGCCGCGGCGCCGCCGATGGGAGGCAAGTTCAAGGGGGCCGCCGCGGGGCTCTCCCCCTCCTACACGTTTCAGGCCTACGTCGCGCGCGTCGGCGTCGATCCCGAGACGGGGTTCGTCACCGTCAGGAAGATGTGGGCGGCGCACGACTGCGGTCGCGCGCTCAACCCGCTGGCGGTCGTGGGGCAGATCCAGGGGTGCGTCCACATGGGGCTCGGACAGGCCCTCACGGAGGACTTCCGCTACAACCGGGGGAACATCCTGGACGCCAACCTGCTCGACTACCGCACCCTCACGCCCAGGCAGATGCCGCCGGTGGAGGTCTTCATGATCGAGACGAACGATCCCGAGGGGCCGTTCGGCGCCAAGGAGGCGGGTGAAGGCCCGATCCTCCCGGTGGCCCCCGCCGTCGCCAACGCGATCTACGACGCGGTGGGCGTCCGGTTGAAGGAGCTCCCCATGACGCCGGACCGGATCCTGACGGCCCTGCAGGATGGCCGTGGGGGTCCGGGAGCCAGGCCCTCACGCGAGTCCAGCCGCCGGGAGGGAAAACGCGCCCCCCGCCGTCCGGCCACGGTCGGGAGCTGAGAGAGACCCGATGATCCTGCCCGCCTTCCGCCTTCACAGGCCCACCTCCATCGACGAAGCTCTCATAGTGGCCGCGTCGTGCGATAACGACTTCGATTACGTGGGCGGGGGCACCGATCTCCTGCCCAACTACAAGAACCGCCTCAATCCCCGGCGAAACGTCATCGCGCTGTGGCGCGTGCCCGACCTGCACGCGATGAACGGCGGATCGCTCGGCGCGATGATGCGTCTGGTGGAGCTCGAGCGGGACCCGGACGTGCAGCGCCGCTGGCCCGGTCTGATCGAGGCGGTCGAGCAGGTCGCCACGCCGCTGGTGCGGCAGCAGGCGACGCTGGGGGGCAACCTGCTCGTGGAGACGCGCTGCTACTACTTCAACCAGTCGCATGACTGGCGGGCGTCGAAGGGGTATTGCATGAAGGCCGACGGCGACGTCTGCCTCGTGGTGCCGCAGAAGGAGGTCTGCTATGCCGTCTACTCCGGAGACGCGGCAGCCGTGCTCCTCGCGCTGGACGCCACTTTCACTATCCACGGGTTCGAGGGGGAGCGGGAGGTCAGGGCGCGCGATTTCTTCCAGCCCGACGGCATCCGGCGCAACGTGCTGCGGCGCGGCGACATTCTCACCAGCGTCCGGCTGCCGCCGGAGGCCGAGTCCTATCGCGCCGGCTACCTGAAGCTGCGTCTGCGCGACTCGTACGACTTTCCCGACGCCGGCGTGGCGGCGGCTGTGAAGCTCGACGGCGGGATTGTCGAGGATCTGCAGGTGGTGGTCAACGCTGTCTCGATGACGCCCCTGATCTATTCCGATATCACCGGGCCGGCGCGGGGCGAGCGCCTCACACCGGCGCTCATCCAGGATCTGGCCGCGGCCATCGCGGCGAGGATCCAGCCGGTGCGCAATGTCATGTTTCCCCCTCAGTACCGCAAACGGATGGTGGGCGTACTGGCCCGCCGGCTCCTGACCCGACTGACTCTCCCTGCGAGGTGATTCGATGGTTCGTGTGACGCGAGCGATGAAGGTCGTCTCCACCGTCGCGGCCGTGGTGCTGGCCGCGCCCCTGTTCCTTCCACTCCAGGCTCAGACGCCGCCGGCCGCCGGCGGCGCCACCGCGCTGCCCAAGGAGGTGGACGCCGCGATGCGGACGATCAACGGAGCGCGGATCCGCGCGCACCTGCGATACCTCTCCAGCGACCTGTTCGAGGGGAGGGGCACGGGTCAGCCGGGAGGAGATCGCGCGGCCGACTACATCGCCACCTATCTGGAGATCTCGGGGCTCTGGAGAGGGGCCGGCGCCAACACATTCATGCAGCGCGTGCCGCTGGTCGGTGTCCAGACGGGGGGCGAGAGCACGCTCGCCCTCTCCGGAACCGCGGGTCCGGCCGGGCCGCCACTCAGGTACAAAGAGGACTTCGTGCTCTGGTCCGAGACGCAGCAGCCGCTCGTGGACAGCTCGGGCGAAATGGTCTTCGTGGGGCACGGGGTGGTGGCGCCGGACTTCAAGTGGGACGACTACAAGGGAGCCAACGTCGCCGGCAAGGTACTCGTGATGCTGGTCGACGATCCGCCTTCGGACGACCCGGCCGTCTTCGGGGGCAAGGCCCGGACCTACTACGGCCGATGGACCTACAAGTACGCGATCGCGGGCAGGAAGGGCGCTCTCGGCGCCATCCTCATCCACACCGACGCTTCGGCCGGCTACGGCTGGGACGTCGTGCGCAATTCGTGGGCGGGCGAGCAGGCCTTCAACGAGCTGGATCCGAACGGCCCCGCGCCTCTGAGGCAGGCCGGCTGGATCACCGAGGCGGCCGCCAGGGCAATGCTCAAGGCCGCGGGCAAGGATTTCGACGCGTTGCGTGCCGCGGCGGCGAAGCCGGACTTCACTCCCGTGCCGCTGGGCGTCAAGTCGGCGGCCCACGTGGTCGGCAGAATCCGCAGATTCGACTCGTCCAACGTGATCGCCTACGTGCCGGGCAACGACGACGCGCTGAAGGATCAGGCCGTGATCGTCACGGCGCACTACGATCATCTCGGCATCGATCCGAACGTCGAGGGGGACGGGATCTACAACGGCGCCTATGACAACGCGTCGGGCGTGGCAACGATGCTGGAGCTTGCGCGCGCGTTCCGCCTGACCTCCGTCAAGCCCCGGCGCTCGGTGGTGTTCATCGGCGTCACCGGCGAGGAGAAGGGGCTTCGGGGCTCCGAGTACTACGCGGCGCACCCGACCTTCCCGGCCGGAAAGATCGCGGCCAACTTCAACCTCGACGGGGTGACCGTCCTGGGCGTGTCGAAGGACATGAGCTTCCTGGGAGGTGAACGCTCCACCCTCAAGGCCCTGATCGATGACGCGGCCAGGGAGTTCGACTTCACAGTCAGCCCTGACGCGCACCCCGAGCAGGGTTCGTTCTATCGATCCGACCATTTCAACTTTGCGAAGATCGGCGTGCCCGCGGTCTCCATCGAACATGGACAGCTCTTCGAGGGGCACGACGCCGCATGGGGCAAGGCGCGCTGGGAGGAGTACCAGGAGAAGAGGTATCACCGCCCCTCCGACGAGTTCGACGCGAGCTGGGACATGAAGGGCGCCGAGAAGACGGCGATGATCGCCTTCTACCTGGCCTACCGGGCGGCCAACGCGGACGCGCTCCCCTCCTGGAACCCCGGCGACGAGTTCGCGGCGGCCCGCGAGGCGGCGACGAGGGCGTCCGGGACCGGAGGGAAGTAAGTTGATGATGCTGATCGCGGGGATCCTGCTCGCCCTGGCCCTGCCGGCGGCGCGCGATCCAGGCGGCCTGATCCCCGATGGCCGTGCCGCGCCAGCCGGACACTCAAGTCAGAGCGTGCCCCAAACACGTCCCACGACCCTGACCTCCCTGTGGCGCGACACGCCGGCCGATCCTTCGCGCGTGCGCATCGACCCGATCCCCGGAGTCACCGAGCCTTCCGACCTGCTGCTGCGCGGCGGATCCCTCTACACGATCAGCGACTCGTACCGGAGGATTTACCAGCTGGGCCTCGCGGGTCCGGGCGGCGGCGTGAGACTGGAGGCTTCGTGGGAGCCGCGGGGACTGCCGGAGGAGACCGATCTCGAGGCGCTCGCCGAGCTTCCGGGAGGGGAAGTCCTCCTCGCCTCCGAAACAAATGGCACGATCTTCGTCGTCCATCCGTTCCCGACGCACGTCTGCGCGGCGTGGCAGACCGGGATCCAGGGCACGTGCCTCATCGGACGGGCCAACTGCGGCATCGAGGCGATGGCGATCCTGCCGGGCCCGCGCCTCTTCGTCGCCAAGGAGCGCGATCCGAGGGCGGCCTATCTCTTCGATCTCCCCGAGCGCCCCTGCGCCGGGGCCACCGTGAAGGGGCGCACCTCCCTCAGACTTCCCGAGGAGGTCGGTCCCGACATCTCGGCGGCGACATGGGACGCCGCCTCGGGGCACCTGCTTCTGGTCGCGCGCACGAACCAGAGGGTCCTGGAGTTCGAGGTGGTGGAGCCCGCCGCGCGCGTCGTGGACGCTCCGCCGCCTTCCCTGGTGCTGGTGGGATCCTTCAGCTTTGCCGCAACCGAGGACCGGCTCGACTACGTCGGCCTGAGATTCCCTCGCGTGGAGGGAATCGCCGTGGACGCCGGACGGGTCCTCTATCTCGCGATCGACAACAACGAGGAGCTCTCGCGCAGGTTCGGCGACCGGCGCGCCGCGCTGCTGAGGTTCTTCCCCGGGGGCTGAACGTCCGAGGGGAGACGGCCGCAAACTCTGGTAAACTCGCGGCGGGAGCGCGACGCGTGCCGCTGATCGGCCTCGACACATCGCTGCAATACGTCAAGGGGGTCGGTCCCCGCAAGGCGGAGAGCCTCGCCGCGAAGGGCTACCGGACCGTCGAGGACCTGCTCTTCCACCTGCCGTTCAGGTACGAGGACCGCAGCCGGTTCGCCGCCATCGACTCGGTCCGCCCAGGCTCGCGCGTCACCATCTCGGGCAAGGTCCTTTCGGCCGTGCTCCGGCGCACCCGCAAGCCGGGCTTCACCATCTTCGAGGCGGTGGTGGACGACGGCACCGCGGGGCTCAACATGGTCTGGTTCAACCAGCCCTACCTGCGTGACGTCATCAAGGCGGGCCGCGAGGTGATCCTGTACGGCGAGGTCGGATTCAGCCGGTACCGCGGCCGGGTCCTTCAGATGGAGAACCCGCAATACGAGGTACGCGCCGGGGAGGATGACGACCCGATCCACACCGGCCGCATGGTGCCCATCTACCAGCGGCTCGGGGATCTCTCGCCGCGGATGGTGCGCACCATCATGCACAACATCCTGTCGGCGCTGCCCGGAAAGATCCCCGACCCGCTGCCGCCGTCGTTGGCCGAGGCACGGGGGATGATGGCGCGCGGAGCGGCGCTGCGCGCGGTGCACTTTCCGCCGGAGGAGGCGGACCTCGAGGAGTACCACGCGCGCTCGTCCGACGCCCACCGGCGTCTGATCTTCGAGGAGTTCTTCCTGCTGCAGCTCGCGCTGGGGATCCGCCGTCAGGGGATCGAGCGGGAGGTACGCGCGCTACCCCACCGGACGACGCCCGAAACGCGCCGGAAGCTGGCCGCGGTCCTCCCGTTCCACCTCACCGCTGCTCAGAAGCGGGCCTTCAAGGAGATCGTGGACGATCTGACCTCGCCGCACCCCATGAACAGACTCCTGCAGGGGGACGTGGGCTCGGGCAAGACGATCGTGGCGTTGCTGGCGATGGTGCTCGCCGTGGAGAACGGCCGGCAGGCGGCGCTGATGGCCCCCACCGAGATTCTCGCGGAGCAGCATTACCGGGGGATCTCCCGCCAGCTCGAGAAGGCCGGCTATGAGGTGCGTCTGATGACCGGCGCGATGACGGCGGCGGACCGCCGTCCGCTCCTGCGCGGCATTCAGGAGGGGCGCGTCCAGATCCTGGTGGGCACGCACGCCTTGATCCAGGAGGCGGTCGTCTTCAAGAGCCTCGGGCTTGTGGTGATCGACGAGCAGCACCGCTTCGGTGTGGTGCAGCGGGCGGCGCTGCGGGGCAAGGGACCTCAGGGCGTCTCGCCCGATGTGCTCGTGATGACCGCCACGCCAATCCCGCGTTCGCTGGCTCTGACCGTCTACGGCGACCTCGACTTTTCGGTGATCGACGAGCTGCCTCCCGGACGCCGCGCCATCCGGACGCACCTGAGGCCCGAGTCGACCCGGGCCCGGATCTACGAGTTCATCCGGGCCGAGGCGGGCAAGGGAAGGCAGGCCTACATCGTCCTGCCCCTGGTCGAGGAGTCGGAGAAGTCCGATCTGCGCGCGGCCGTGGCGATGGCCTCGGAGCTGAGCCGCAAGTCCTTCCGGGACCTGGAGGTGGGGCTCGTGCACGGGCGGATGAAGCCGGAGGAGCGCGACGAGACCATGAAGCGGTTCGCGGCGGGGGAGATCGACGTGCTGGTCTCCACCACCGTGATCGAGGTGGGGATCGACGTTCCCAACGCCACCGTGATGGTGGTCGAGCACGCCGAACGGTTCGGTCTGTCGCAGCTTCACCAGCTCCGGGGCCGTGTCGGCCGCGGCGCGCACGCGTCGCATTGCATCCTCGTGCACGGGGAGGACCTCACCGAGGAGGCGGCCCGGCGTCTCAAGGTGATGGAGGAGTCGTCCGACGGCTTCCACATCGCGGAGAAGGACCTGGAGTTCAGGGGGCCGGGGGAGTTCCTCGGAACGAGGCAGTCGGGGCTGCCCGAGATCCGGATCGGCAACATCATCCGCGACCACGCGCTGCTCGAGGAGGCGCGCCGGGAGGCCCACCGGATCCTCGAGGAGGTCCGCGCCGAGGCGGGAAGGGGCGCGGGGGCGGCGGCCTCGCGCCACCGCCCGTTGCTCGATCACATGAAGCGCCAGTGGGGCGACCGGATCGGGCTGATGGATGTGGGGTGAACGCGCCGATTCGCCCCGCCCCGGCGCGTCCGGTACTAACCGTTCTCGGTCACGGACACGACGACGCGCAGCTGAAGCGTGTTGCTCTTTTCCCTGAGTTTCTGCTCCGAGGTCATGGTGAAGCCCGAGGCCTTCCTCTTGGAACCCTCCTCGGCGTCGATCACCATTGGATCAATCTCGAGGACGACCTCGTCTCCGGAAACCAACTCAAACGTGAGCCTGGCGAGCTTGTCGACTCCAGGAAGCGTGTAGCTGGACACGCGAACGGAGACTTCCGCATCTGTGCCTGGCCAGCTCTTCATGCTTTTCCTGCTGTGGTGGCAGGTCAGGCTGACCCTGCTCGACCACAGTTTGAGCCGTCACCAGCGTGAACGTAATGAGAGCGGCGAAGCAAGGTGGTATGGTCCGAACGACGACGTGTCTCATTCGCTGCATACTGGTTCTCCAAGCGAAGACATGAACTCATCGACCCGCGCGATCGGCGGCTCACGTCCCGCGTGAGCCGTCGGGGGGATCCCCCTCCTCCACGGGAAGCTCCAGATGGAACCGATGCAGGAACCGCTGGACGACCGGCGCCAGCAGGAGACCGATGGTGGTGATGAACGCAACGCCGCTGAAGAGGGCGTAGGCGGAGGCGAACAGCTTGCCGCCGACGGTACTCATCGGATCGACCGGCCCCATCCCCGTCAGGATCATCGAGGCGTTGAGCAGGGCGTCGATCCACCCCAGCCCGCCGAGGTAGTGATATCCGGCGACCCCGAGTCCCAGACACGTGCCGATGACGCCGGTGGCGACGAGGAAGCTGCGGACGAGCTGGCGGAGGAAGAACGCCCGGGGGGGCAGGGCCTTGATCGCGCGATGGGATCCGATGGAGACCATCCGCTCCCGTCCTTTCTCCTATTCGAGCGGGATGCGGCTCTTGTTGGCGGTGAGCCACGTGTCGAACGTCTGCAGCGAGGGGTTGAGGGACCGGGCCACATCGAGACTGCGTGCGCCACAGAAGGCGCTCTCGAAGTCGCGCTTGAACTGGAACATGTTGCCCAGGTCCTCGGCGCCAGGGAACCCGAAGCCGCGGTACACCTCCGGCGGCACGTCGTTGTACCGCACCTGCCGTCCGAGCGCCTTTGTGAGCGCAGCGGCCATCTGCGCTCCGGTCAGATGGTCCCCGGCGATCCCGATGGTCTTGCCAATGAGCTCGCGCCCCTTCCTGAAGATTCCGTAGGCGCACTTGCCGATGTCCTCGGCGGCGATCCCCGGCAGTTTCCTGTCGCCCATGGGGAGCGTAAGGGCGAGAACGCCGTCGGGCCCCATCTTGGGGCCCATGCCGAAGTGGATCAGGTTGTCCCAGTAGAACGAGGTCAGCAGGAAGGTCACGGGCAGGCCGAGCTCGGTGAAGAGGTGGTTCGCCTCCCCTTTGGAGTCGAAGTGCGGGACCTTGTACCTGCCCATGAGCGTCGGCATCCGGTCGTCGCTCAAGGGGACCCACTTGCGCGTATCCTCGAGGGTCGACCAGATGACGTGCTCGAGGCGCGCGGCTTTGGCCGCCTTCGCCATGGCGCTGGCCTGCGCCATCTCCTTCTCTGGCGAGAAATGCTCCCAGAAAAAAGTGACGCAGTAAACTCCATAGGCCCCCGCGAACGCCTTCTCGAGGCTCTCCAGATCGCCGGCATCGGCCGCGACTACCTCGGTCCCCAGCTTCGCCAGGGCCTTCGCCTTTTCGGAACCTGCATCCCTGGTGATGGCGCGTGCGACGAACCCGCCCTTCGGGTCCCCCTGGATGGCGCGCACCAGGCCGCCCCCCTGCGCGCCGGTCGCTCCCATCACCGCGATGATCTTCTCCTCCGCCATGACGAACCTCCAACCTGGTTGACACGGTGTGCACGCGCCGCTCCGGCTATCGTATCAGAACCGTAGAGCCCCGCTTCCGGTGGGGTTTGATCCTCCGTCGAGCTGACGCTACCTGCCGCCGCCGGCCGCGATGACCGGCCGCGAGCGATATTTGTCGTACAGGTGCTGGTGCCTGTTGCCCAGATCCACCGGGCGGCCGTCGATGAACTCCTTGACGACCTTCGTCCGGATCTCCAGCGGATCGCCGTCTGTGAGGATGAGGCTGGCGCTCTTGCCCGCTTCGATCGACCCCAGCCGGTCCCCCACGCCGAGGATCTGGGCGGGGTAGAGCGTCACCGCCTTGAGCGCGGCGTCCTTCGGCAGGCCGAAGGCGGCCGCCATCGCCGCCTGCCATGGGAGGTTGCGCGTGTTGGCGGCGGCGAACCCGCCACCTCCATTGCTGATGCAGAACCTCACCCCGGCTTCGTGCAGCTTGAGCGGCGTGGTGTAGGCCGTGTCGTAGGGCTCGTCCGGCCGGAACGAGTTGCTGAAGATCGGACCCACGATGACCGCGATATCCTCCTTTCTGAGCAGGTCGGCCGCGCGCCAGGCATCGCCGCCACCTGCCAGGATCATCCGGAGCCCCTCCTGTTTCACCCAGGCGACCGCCTCCCTGATTTGACGTATCTCGGACGCCTCCACGATGACCGGGATCCTCCCCTCGATGAGAGGGAGCATCGCTTCCAGCACCGGATCGGGCTTGAAGCTGTCCCGGCCGGCCTCCTTCGTCCGCTGGTAGGCCCGCGCCGCCTCGATCGCCGACTTCAGCTCCTTGATGTCCCCCTCGCGGCGCTTCTTCTGCTCCTCCTCGGACAGTTGGGGTCCGAAGAAGAAGCCGAAGCCGCCGGTTCGTGGATAGGCCGGATAGCTCACGTGCATCGCCACCGGCGCGGCCGCCCGCATGTCTTCCCAGGTCCATCCATCCAGGCGGATCAGGGCGCTGGTGCCCGAGATGATCCCGCCCGCCGGCGCCGTCAGGACGTGCGTGATGCCGTTGGCCCGCGTCACCGGGATGAGCTCCGATTCCGGGTTGATCGCCACCTCGGCTCGGACGTTGGGGTTGATCTTGCCGGTCTCGTTGGTGTCCACGCTCCCGGCCACCGACCCGATCTCGGTGAGACCGACGACCGTGTCGGCGTCGATCATCCCGGGATACAGATGAAGCCCCTTGCCGTCGACGATCGTCGCGCCGGCCGGCACCGGCACCGCCGCGCCCACGGCCTCGATGCGTCCCGCCTTGATGATCACGGTCCCGGCGGCGACGTCGGGCCCCGCGACGGTGTGGACCGTCGCCCCTACGATCGCCAGCGTGCCCGAGAGTGAAGCCAGACGGTCTTCGTACGATGCGGGCCGCGCGGGCGGAGTCGGCCGCGCGGGCTGTGCCGGAGCGGGCGCGGTCGCGGGAGCCGCGGGCGTGGAAGCCGTCGCCGGCGGTGCGGCCGGTTTCGCCTCCACCGGCTTGTCGGGCGCCTTCTCGTCCTTCTTGGGCTTGTCGCCCGCCTTGACCTTCTCGATCAGCTCGGCGCGCCGCTTGTCGATCTCGAGGCGCCGGGCCGCGTCCTGCGTGCGGTCGAACTGCTTGACTCCGTCCACCCAGGTCTGCTCCGCGATCGTGTACGCGGACAACGGGTGCCCGCTCCAGATCACGAAGTCGGCGTCCTTGCCGGCTTCCAGCGAGCCGACCCGCGAGTCGATGCGGAGCTGCTTTGCCGGGTTGATCGTGACCAACTTGATCGCCTCGGCCTCGGGCATGTCCCCGTACTTCATCGCCTTGGCGGCCTCGGAGTTCAGCCGGCGCGCCAGCTCGTCCGAATCGCTGTTGAACGAGACGACCACGCCGCGGGCGGCCATCAACGCCCCGTTGAACGGAATCGCGTCATACGCCTCGAGCTTGTATGCCCACCAGTCGGAGAAGGTCGACGCACCCGCGCCGTGGCGCGCGATCTCGTCGGCGACCTTGTAGCCTTCCAGCACGTGCTGGAAGGTCGCGATCTTGAAGCCGAACTCCTCGGCCACGCGGATCAGCATCAGGATCTCGTCCTGGCGGTAGCAGTGGCTGTGCACCAGCCGCTTTCCCTCCAGGATCTCGACCAGCGCGTCGAGCTGCAGGTCACGCCGCGGCGGCACGCGCCTCTCCTGGTCCTTCGGCTTCATCGCGTTGTACTCGTCCCAGTCCTTCCTGTACTGCCGCGCCGCGATGAACCTCTCGCGGATCGACTGCTCCACGCCCATGCGCGTGGCGGGGTAGCGCGATTCCTGCTGGCCGAAGGGAGAGCCCCCGAAGTTGGACCGCTTGGGGTTCTCGCCCAGCGCGAACTTGATGCCGTCCGGCGCGCCGGGGAACTTGAGCTGATCGGCCGTCGCGCCCCACTTGAGCTTGATGACCTGGTTCTGCCCGCCGATCGAGTTGGCCGACCCGTGAAGGAGGTTCGCCGCGGTGAGTCCACCGGCCAGCTCCCGGTAGATCGAGATGTCGTCAGGGTCCAGGACATCCGCGATGCGGACCTCGGCGGTCACGTTGTTGGACCCTTCGTTGACGCCGCCGTCGATCGCCGTGTGGCTGTGGGCATCGATCAAGCCGGGCGTGACGTGCTTGCCGGCCGCGTCGATCACCAGAGCGCCGGCGGGCGCCGAGAGCCCCGCGCCCACCGAGACGATCCTGCCGTCTCGCACGAGCAGGTCCCCCTTCTCGATGGTGCCGCGCTTCGCCACGGTCCAGATCGTCGCGCCCTTGACCAGGATCTCCGTTGACCTTCCCGCGGCCGACGACCCCGGGCCACCGCTCAGAACGCCGCCGGCGAGGAGCGCGATGACAACGGCCGTCGTGACTCCCTTCATCCGTCCCGTGCCCCTCACAGCGAACCTCCTTCCGGACCAGAGCTGCGCGTTCCCTTCACGGAGTAGGACATGCCGCCGCCGAACTCACCGCTCCCTTCCAGTGTCTCGCCGGTGATGACGACCGTGATCTCCTGGCTGGGGCGCCCGCCCTGCGCCGGCATCACCACCGTCATCTCGTTTCCGGCCAGCTTCACCGACGTGAACTCGACGAGACCCGCCTGCGTCTCCGCGGTGCCGGAGTAGTCACCTTCCTTGCCCTTGATGGTCCACGTGCGATTGACCGCGCGTCCGCCGATCGTGAAGGTGATCGACCACGTGCCTCGCGGATCGACCTTGGCGTTGGGGTCCCCCTTGGACTTCTTATGCTCGATCTCGTACTTCACGCCGTCCACGAAGACGAGGACGGCCTTCGCCTTCTCGTCGAAGACTCCGTTCCCACCGGCCGGCGCGCCCTCGAAGACCACCAGGTTGGCGATCTTGCCGGCCTCGATGGTGCCCAGCTCCTTTTCGATGCCGAAGACGCGGGCCGGCGCCGTCGTGAGCGCGGCCAGCGCCGCGTCGGCGGCGAGCCCGCGTTCGAGCGCCTTCCTGAGGTTGGCGGGGAAGTCGGCCGCGGACGCCAGACGGCATGTCCCCAGCGCGAAGGGGATCCCGGCCCGGCTCAGCCTGGCCGGGTTCTCCGGCGCGGCGTCATATTTCTCGAGATCCTGAAGACTCACGTTGAGAGCCTCCTCGGGCTCGTCCACCTTCGGCTTGTCGGGGTAGGCGATCGGCAGCACCACCGGGTATCCCGAAGCCTTGATCGCGTCGATCGCGCCCAGCTCCACCGTCTCGGCGCCCGAGCCGACGAGGATCGAGGCGAGCGAGAACTCCCTGGAGAGTGAGATGGCGCGGGCCACGTTGGCGCTCTCCTTGATGTCGAAGATGGCGGGGGTCCTGCCGGAGAGCACGGGGCCGAGCGCCGCATAGGCCGCGAGATAGTCGGGCCGGGGCAGCCCCGCGGGGCTCGCCTCGTGGCGCGCCGCCCAGACCTCCCGGCGCCGCGCGTCGAGAAGCGTCTGGCGGATCGCCGCCATCGCTCCCATCAGACTCGAGGGGTACCCCTGGCCAAAGCCGCCATACTCGAACCCGATCACCTGCCCCGCCGCCGGCATCACGATGTTGGACGCGGGAGGCCCGCCTGCCAGGTTGATGAGCGCCGACTCGCCGCGGAAGATCCCGTCCCCCGGCATCGTGACCGCCGAGGTGAATCCCATCGCGCGGTGCTTCTCGAAGGCCGAGGCATCGGTGACCAGGGTGTCGATGGCGCGACGCTCGGGGCGCACGCGGGAGAGCGGGTGAACGGGGCCGGCGGGCGCCTCGCGAGGGGCCGCGGGACCGGGAGAGCCCCCGCCTCCCGCTCCGCCGGAGCCGCCGGGCGCGCCTCCCTCCGGTTTTCTCTGGCCGATGTCGGTGCAGGCGTCGATGAAGCCGGCCGTCACGGTCTTGCCGGCGGCGTCGATGACGAACGCGTCGGCGGGCGCCTTGGCCTCCTTGCCCGCGGCCTCGATGAGCCCATCTCGAAGGACGACGGTGCCTGCCTCGATGACCTGCCCCGGCGAAACGATGACGCGCGCGCCGGTGATGGCGTAGACCTTCGGGCGCTCCGCCCGGGCCAGTCCGGCCGGCGCTCCCAACAGGATGACGAGCGCGGCCGGAAGCCCCGCCCGGACGAACCGACCCCCGAGAAGACAGCTCATCTCTGCTCCCTTGCAGTGTCGAATCAACCTATTGATGAAGGATGTGAACGCGGCATCATACCCGGGTCGGGCCGGGCAGGCAACAGAGGAGGCGTGCCGGCGCCTCAGGCGTGAGGCAGCAGCGGGGTCAGCGCCAGCAGGCCGAGCCAGACGACGGAAAAGGAGGTGAGGTCGAGCAGGATCCCCACGCGGACCATCCGCCACAGCGGCACGAGCCCCGTGCCAAAGACGATCGCGTTGGGGGGCGTGGACACGGGGAAGATGAAGCCGCAGGTGACCGCCAGCCCCACGCCCAGCGCCGGACGGACCGGATCGAAGCCGGCCGCCTGCGCCGCCGCGATCACCACCGGCACGAGCATGGTGGCCGACGCGGTGTTGGAGGCGAACTCCGAGACGACGATCGCGACGGCCACCGACACTGCCAGCAGACCGGCCGGGGTGGCGGAGAGCCCCATCCGCCCGATCCCCTCTCCGGCCCAGCGGGCCAGGCCGGTGGCCTCCGCGAGCGTGCCCAGCGAGAGCCCACCGCCGAAAAGCAGGATGATCCCCCAGTTGACCTGACGCCCTTCGGTCCACGTGAGCGCGAAGCGGCGGCGCTTCCAGTCGGCCGGGGCGAGAAAGAGCAGGGAGGCGCACAGGAGCGCCACGCCCCCCTCCGGGAGGAGCCGCGACAGCGTGACGGCGAGCGAGGACTCCCGGCCGAGGGCCAGCGCCGCCAGGGAGGGGAGGGTCCAGAGAAGGCCCGCCAGACAGAAGGCCGCGATGGTCCAGCGGGCCCCGGCGCGGCGCTCCTTCTCATCGTGGCCGCCGGCCGGGGCCGGGGGCGGCGCGGGGATCGATCCGCCCAGCAGCCGCCGCAGAGCGAGGCGGGTCCAGAGAGTCGAGGCCACCAGCAGCACGAGCGAGATCGGCAGGCCGAAGACGAGCCAGCCGGTGAAGGTGACCCGCACACCGGCGAGCCTCTCGAGGAATCCCGCCACGAGCAGGTTGGGGGGAGTGCCGATCAGGGTCGCCATCCCGCCGACCGAGGCGCCATAGGCGACCATCAGCAGGACACCGGAGGCCCAGGGAGCGGCGCGCGCCGCGGACCTCCCGTCGCCCGGCTCCCTCACGGCCCCGAGCGCGATGGGCGTCATCAGCGCCGCGGTGGCTGTGTTGGACATCCATGTCGAGATGGTGGCCGAGGCGAGCCCGAAGCCGGCCACCAGCCCGCCAGGAGTGCGGCCGAAGGTGCGGCTGCGCATCACGACGCCGGCGATCTTCCGGTCCAGGCCATACTTGCTGAACAGCTCGGACATCAGGAAGGAGCCCACGAACAGAAAGATGACAGGGTCGGCGTAGGGGGCCAGCACGGCGCGGGCGGGCGCCACGCCGCAGACGATGGCCAGAGACGAGGCGAGCAGGGCCGTGGCGGGAAGCGGGATCGCCTCCGTGATCCAGAAGCATACCGCGAGGGTCAGAATGCCGAAGAGTCGGCGTCCTTCGGCGGGCAAGGCCGCGGGGTTCCACAGGTAGATCAGCAGGGCGAGAGGCGGACCGGCCATGAGGCCGGCGGTCCGCATGGAGCGCTCGAGCCCCACCTCGAAGCGGCTCGTCTGGTCCTGCGTTCCCGGGTCGCTCAACGAGGGCCTCCGTCGAGGCGGTTCATCCCGACCTCGCGCCGTATCTGGTCAGACGCGCGGATGCCGATTGACCCGTCTGATCCACGCGGCCACCCTCGGATGATTCTCGCCGAGAGGCTGGTGCTTCACGAGGATCTCGTGGAACAGGTAGGGGTCCCCTTCGTCACGGATCAACGAGTACCTCAGAAACGGGAAGGCCGCGCAATCGGCGGCCGAGAACTCCCCCATCAGGTACTCGCGACCGGCGAGCATCCCCTCGAATAACTCGAGCGCGCCGGTCATGGCCCGGCCCAGCGCCTCGATGCGGGCCGGGTCGGGCGAGGGCTTGGTCATCTCCGCCTCCATGTCGTTGGGGGGCCTCTTCCAGACGCGGTTGAACCAGTCGATGAAGATCAACATCTCGGCGCGGCGGGCAGGGTCGCTCGGGTAGAGTGGGTTTCGCGGGTACCGCTCCTCGAGGTAACGCACGATCTCCATCGAGTCGCACACGGTCCGGTCGCCGTCCACGATGACCGGCACCAGGTCCTGCCCGCTGACGCGCAGGACCTCCCTGCGGTCGGCGGGATCGATGACGACCGATTCGACGGAGAGTTCCTTGTGAGCGAGCGCCAGCGCCACGCGCTCGACGTTCGTGGACAACGGGAACCGGTAGAGTTTGATCATCGGCTCGCCCCCCGCCGTCCCGCCATGAAATCCTCCCATTGACCGAACGCCTTCATCTGGCCCTCCAGTCCTGAGTCGCGCACGAGCTTCTCGACCTCCCCTCGCGTCTGGCGCGCCGCGGCGCGCGCTGGGGAATCCGCCAGCGACCACACCAGCGCCGAAGCGATCGCCGCGTTGATCCTGGCCTGTCTCGCGTCCACCCGCTCCAGGACGTCCGACTCCGCGTGGTAGTCGGGCAGGTACGGCTCGGCGTCCTGCGCGGCGACCAGGTTGGGCACACCGGAGAGGAGAAAGTCCAGGTTGTCGGTCCCGTCGATCGCCTCGTCCGGGTGGTTGAATGGGCCGAGCCCTTCCACCGGGAGGAGCGCCTCGCTGACCGGCCCCCGAAGCTCCTCGCGGCCATTGAGGTAGAATCCTGTGATCCTCCCGGAACCTATGTCGTGGATGACGACCGCCACGTGGCGATCCATCTCCGACGCATGGCGACTGACGTAGCCCGCCGATCCCCAGAGGCCCTGCTCCTCGCCGGTGAACAGGACGAAGCGGATGGTGCGGCGCGGCACCAGGCCGAGCTCCTTCATGCCGCGCGCAGCGTCGATCACCAGAGCGGCGTTGACGCCGTTGTCGAGCGCGCCCGTTCCGAGGTCCCAGGAGTCCAGGTGCGCTCCCATCAGGACGATCTCCTCGGGTTTCTCGCGGCCGCGGATCTCGGCCACGACGTTGCGCGACTCGTAGGCGCCGCCGACGCGGCTGTCGAGGGCGAGCCGCGCGCGGACGACCCCCTTTTCGATCAACCGGGCCAGACGCGAGGCGTGCTCGCGGGAGACCATCGCGACCGGCATCGGGGCCATGGTGGCGTTGAGCGTGACCGGGTGGCGGTAGAGCAGGCCGCGTGGCCGGGTGGACATCAGAAGCAGACCCGAGACGCCGGCCTGCCGGGCCGCCTCCAGCATCGGCGCGCTCCGCATGTACTCCGTGAACAGATCGGACAGAGTGGCCATCTGCGCCGACCGGACCAGGGCCAGCGCGCCGCGGGCATCCGGTCCGAGCCGCGCGAAATCCTCCGGCGCCCCGGCGCCGGCATCGAGCACTCGGCCTTCGATCGGCCGGCCCCCCGGCGTGGGAGGCGCATAGGGGGCCCCGGCCACGCGGATCGGGAACCGCTCCGGTGCGAGGCACTCCGCCTCCTCCCTGCCGGGCAGCCAGAGCGCGGGCACCCTGAAGCTCTCCTGGACGACCGAGTCGAAACCGGCCGCGCGGAACCTCGCCGCCGCCCATTCCATGGCCCGCTCACAGGAAGGGGACCCGGTTGGACGACCGCCCACGTGGTCGCACAGATCCCGCAGGTCGTCGAGCAGGGGAGTCTCCCCCAGGGCGCGACCGGCAAGCCGCGCGGCCTCGTCGCCGGCGCGGGGAGCCGCGGGTGCGTTCAGCGACAGTATGAAGGCGATCAGGATTGGAATCGCGCGCGTCGGTTGCATCGGTTCTCCATTGGGAGGACGTCCCATTCTGGCACACGAGCGGCGGGCGGACGTCTTCGTTTGACCCGACCACGCGGAGGATTATATTCGGTCCAGCATTGATTCCGCACGAGGGACCCCTATACGACAGGCGTCGAACGAGGACAGGCGAGATGAAGGTGAAGGTGCTCCTCGTTGAAGACAGCCCAGCTGACGCCGGGCTCACCATCGGCCATCTGTCCGAGAACCCGGCCGGCGTCCGGTTTGAAGTCACGCACGTCGCGAACCTGAAGGAAGCCGAGCACCAGCTCCTCGAATATCCCTTTGACGCCATCCTGCTCGATCTGGGTCTGGCCGACTCCGGTGGACTCGAGTCGCTCGTGCAGGCGTCCGATATCGCGGCTGGAGTGCCGATCGTGATCCTGAGCGGGCTGCAGGACGAGATGACGGCGGTGCAGGCGGTCCGCAGGGGCGCGCAGGACTACCTGGTCAAGGGGCTCGGAGACGGCAGCCACCTCCCGCGCTCGATTCTCTTCGCGCTCGAGAGAAACCGCACGCAGCAACGCATCGACCACCTGGCCCACTACGACGGCCTGACCGACATCGCCAATCGCGGGCTCTTCCACGAGCGGCTCGAGCTGACCCTTGCGCGGGCCCGGCGCAATCAGGAGTACGTTGCCCTGCTGTTTCTCGATCTCGATCGGTTCAAGCAGGTCAACGACACGCTCGGCCATGCCGCCGGAGATCTGCTGCTCAAGGGAGTGGCCCAGCGGCTCAGGAGCTGCACGCGCGCGAGCGACACCGTGGCGCGGCTGAGCGGCGACGAATTCGCCCTGGTGGTCCCCGGGATCGCCCGCGTGGAGGACGTGGGCGCGCTGGCGCAGAAGATCCTCGACGCGCTGACGGCTCCATTTCTCCTCGAGGGACACGAGCTTCGCGTGACGGCGAGCCTTGGGATCAGCTTTTTCCCGGGCGATGGCCTCGACGCCGGGACGCTGCTGAACAACGCCGACGTGGCGATGTACGGAGCCAAGCTGAAGGGAAGGAACCGCTACCAGTTCTACTCGCCCGCGTTGAACGCCCGCGCGACCGAGAGGCTCAAGCTGGCCTCCGGTCTGCGGCTCGCTGCGGATCAGGGAGAGCTGCTGCTCCACTACCTGCCGATGGTGAGCCTCAGGAGCGGCCGCACGATGGGAGTCGAAGCGCTCGTGCGATGGAAGAGCGCGATCTGGGGTCTCCTGGGCCCTTCCGACTTCATCACGCTGGCCGAGGACACCGGTGTCATCGAGATGGTGGAGGACTGGGTGCTGCGCGAGGCCTGCCTGCAGGTCCGCTCGTGGAGAGGGTCGGGCTCGCACCGCCTGCGGCTCAGCGTGAACCTCTCGAGTCGCGTGCTGGGGCGCGACGGATTGCGCGACACGGTCGGTTCGGCGGTCAAGGCGGGGGAGCTCGAGCCCGGCGACCTCGAGCTGGACCTGACCGAGAGCGGCCTCATGCAGAGCGGGGAACGCGGGCGGCGGGCCTTGCAGAAACTGCGTGGGATCGGGGTGCGGATCGCCATCGACGATTTCGGGACCGCCGCGTCGCTGTCACAGCTCAAGCGTTTCCCCGTCACCACGCTCAAGATGGATCGATCCTTCGTGAAAGACGTGGCGCGCGACTCCAACGACGCCGTCATTCACACCGCCCTCATCACAATGGCGCACGGGCTCGGCCTGGAGATATGCGCGGAGGGGGTGGAGAGGGAAGAACAGGCGGTCTTCCTCCGCGACCATCACTGCGACTACGCGCAGGGGTACCACTTCAGCCAGCCCCTGCCCGCCGCGCAGATGGAGGCGCGCCTCAGGAGTGAGTGGAGCGCCGCGACGCCTGGCGCCGTCGCGTAGCAGGACTAGTTCCCGGTCAACGAGAGGACGGGGCTGTAGGGTCCCTTCAGCTCGCGGCTCCACCAGCCGGCCTTCCCCTCGGGAGTCCCGGCGCGGGTGAACCGATACTCGTAGAGAAGGGCCCGGAGGTATCGCGGCGGGGGGCCGGGAAACGGGTTGCGGCCCAGAAGCGCCACGGTCGGGGGGGACCCTTCCAGGAGCCGGCCCAGGAAGCTCTGGAACCACGGCGTGGAACGGTAGTCTCCCAGCGCCGCGAACCACATCTGCCAATCGAGCCGGGGCATGTGCGGAGCCATGAAGGCGGGCCTGCGCTCCGTGTCCCCCGGCTTCCATCGAAACTCGTAAGCGAGCCAGGTCCTGCCGTCCTCGCTCCCTTCCACCACGATCTCGGGCCGTGACATGGTCATTATGGAGAAGAGACCGTAGCCGTTCACCGAGCGGAATGGAGAGGCCCAGCGCACCAGCGAGGCGATAGGCGACGGCCACTCGATGGGGACCCGGAAGGCGCCGGCCAGGTGGACCGCTCCCAGGAGGGCGATGACGCAGACCAGCGGCGCCACGGCCCAGGAACGCCACCGGCGGCGGACCGGGACGGGGGCCGACTCGCGCGCGCGGCGCAGCCCCTCGCGCATGCGTCGAGGCCAGACACCGTCGTCGATCAACAGGAGGCAGAGGCTCAACGCCAGCAGATTGAAGAACCCGTAGTTGCCCATCGCGGCGATGAGGATCTGCAGGGTGACCAGAGCCCCGCAGGCGATGTACCTCGGCCGGCGCGGGGCGGCGATGAAAAAGGGCGCGCCCAGCTCGATGGCGAACATGATCGCCACGCACGCGCTCTGGAACCACGCGGGGAGCTGGTGGGCGTACCAGGCGGTCCAGGTCGGAAGAGGCTGCGTCTCGTAATGGCGGCTCAGGGCGCTCAGGCCCCACCAGCTCGGGTCCCCGCTCGAGAGCTTCACGAGACCGGACGCGAACATGAGCCTGAAGAGGAGCCATCGAAGCAGCGCGAAGGCGGCGCGGGGAGGCGGGCGGGGGCACAGAAGCGCGCAGCGCGGTCCGGCGGGGGCGAGCAGAATGGCGAGAAAGCCGCTCTCCAGCAGGAGCAGGTCCCACTGGAAGTTCAGGAAGGTCCGGCAGACGCCGGCCAGAGAGAGGTAGAGGATCCACAGGAAGGCCAGGCAGAGCCGGGGGAGGATTCCGAGGATCACCAGACCGGAGAAGAGCGCGCCGGCGCCGCACAGCAGGTGGAGGAATGGATCGCTCGCGTCGAGCCAGCAGAGGGTGGGTAGGAGAAGATAGCGCTCGGGGCCCAGCCGTTCGGCGAGCGAGTCGAGCCAGGGCGCGGCCGGCAGTATCCCCCGGCTTCCAACGAGTCCGTCGACCTGCGCCCAGAGCGACAGAAACGCGACCAGGTAGGTCGCCCCGGTCAACCGGAGGAAGAGGCTGCGCGCGAGAAAGTAGCTCGGCGGGGAGACCTGCGTCCCCCACAGGAGCCTCGTCAGCTTCGAGAAGAGGCGGCGGTGTCCGGCGACGTACCCGTAGATCCCCTCCGCGATCCCGGCGAAGCCGGGCAGGCGGCCATAGAGCGCGAGCCATTTCCTCCCGCTGGTCACGCTGGCGAGGGATCTCAGCGCAGCCGCCGCGCCCGACCAGGCAGCGCCCTCGGGCTCGACGTAGACGACGGATCGCTCGAAAGCCTCGCGCGGGATCTCGGGATACCGTGAGGCCGCTTCCTGGTACGGCGCGTACTCGATCGCGTCGCCCGTGCGCGCGCGCCAGCGCTCGATCCAGAGCCGGCAGAATCCGCAGTCCCCGTCGAAGATCAGGATGGGGCGGGCGCCTGGCCGGCGCGCGACCTCGTACTCCGGTACGTGCCGTCCGTGCATCGGCTCAGAGCCGGCCGGGCACGAGCGAGGCCAGCATCCGCAATGTGCGCCGTGGCACCTCGGCCGCGCCCTTTGCCTTCATGTGCTGCAGGTCCTTCCAGAGGCGGACCAGATCGGCGGGCGTGTCCACGTCGTACCAGCGCGGCAGCTCGCGATGCGAGATCCTCCCATCCTTGATCCTCTGGCGGGTAATGGCGAGGACCCGATCGGTCCCCCACGGCATCGTCTGGAAGATCCTGGGATGCAGCCGGCGTGCGCCGACGAGATAGTACCCGCCATCGTCGGCGGGCCCGTAGACGAGATCCACCTCGCGCAACGCCTCGAACGCCTGCCGCAGATAGTCGAGCGGAAGGTTTGGGGAGTCGGCCCCGACGAGGATCACCCTGCCGAAGCCTCCGCGCAGCTTCTCCTGGAGGGTGTGCGCCATCCGCTCGCCCAGATCGCCGCCGACCTGCCGCTCGACGCTCACCAGCCCCAGCACCTCCTTCAGGGACGCGGGCGGTTCGCAGGCCTCGCTCCACGCCAGGAAGGTCGTGGCCCGATCCGTCCGGCCCCCCGCCGCGCGTTCGATGACGTCGGCCAGCATCGCCTCGTAGAGGGCGAGCCCCTCCGCATGTGTCAGGGCCGGCTGCAGCCGCGTCTTCACCTTGCCGAGGACAGGGGGCCTTGCGTAGATCACCAGCGCGCCCGTATGATTCAGGACCTTCTCAGCCCCCTCCATGCACATCATTATATGTAGTCCGGCGGGGTTGCCGCGCCAAACGCGGGTGGACTCCGCCGCGAGTCGCCTGCTATCGTGGACCTCCTATATGAGCGAGCCCACCAGGACGGGCGTTCCCGATCCCGTGCTGCCCGGAGCGGACGGTCCGGTCGGCGACGCCGAGCCCGAGCAGGGCTTCCTGCGGGAGCTCTCCCAGTTTTTCATCGTGCCCTCCCTGATCGTGCTCCTCTGCGTGGGCGTCTTCATCATGTTCGGCCTGCTGAGCAGCGAGAACAAGAGCGCGCGCGATTTCCTCCAGGAGGTGCGCACCAGGCGCGGCGGCGATCGATGGCAGGCCGCCTTCGAGCTCTCGCGCGCCATCGGAAAGCAACCCGAGCGGGGGGCCGACCCCCGGCTGATGGCCGACATCATCTCCGCCCTGCATCAAGAAGGGAGGGAGGATCCGCAGGTCCGCAAGTACCTCATCATCGCGCTCGAGCGGCTCGGCAGCCCGGAGGGAGGGCCCGCGATCATCGAGGCGCTTGGCGATTCCGATCCCGAAGTGCGGCTGCACGCGGCCCGGGCGCTCGGCACCCTGGGGGACGTCGCCGGGGCGGCAGGCCCCCTGACCGGCCTTCTCGACGACGAGGATCCGGCCATCCGCAAGGTGGCGATCCACGCGCTGGGCCGGACGCACGACCCTGCCGCGATCCCTGCACTGCTGCCCCTCCTGGAGGACCCCGCGGAGGAGATCCGGTGGAACGCGGCCCTGGCACTGGCGGTGCTGGGAGATGGATCGGGGGTGGGGGTCATTTCCCGGATGATCGACCGGAGCCACCTCGACAAGGTCGAGGGGATCACGGAGGACCAGAAGGTCAGCGCCATGGTGAACGGCATCCAGGCGATCTACCTCCTGAAGGACGCATCGTTTTCCGCCCGGCTCCGCGAGCTGGGGGAGAAGGACCCGAGCCTCAACGTGCGCGAGATCGCTTTGAAGGCGGCCGAGAGCCTCGGACCTCGGTAAAGGGGCAGAATGCTTGACAGAGGCCGACCATCTGGTACACTTTCCGCCCCTCGCGCGGAAGTGCGGATCCGCGTCGAGGCATGCCAAGGTTTCACCCGACCCGACTCGATCATCACGGCAGCAGGCGATGATCGCCTGAGACCGCCGCGCGAGAGCGACGATCTCCGCGGGTGGATTTCGGGACCGACGCGCGAGGACGACTGAGGAAGCCGGAGATGCCCGACGACAGCAAGACCGAGGGGGGCAAGCCTGCCGAGCCGGATGGGGAACCAACGGCCGAGGGTCCCGCACAAGCCAGGGTGACGCCGGCGAAGGCCCCGGCGCCTCCGGCACCCTCGGCCCCCGCAGCTCCCGCGGCACCGAAGCCACCGGCCCCGGCCGCGGCCGCGGCCAAGCCGACCGGGGCGGCCGGCGTCGCCGCGGCCAAGGCGGCCGCCGCCTCTGCCTCCCGGCCCGCCGCCACCGTCATCAAGAGCGGCGTGGGGGAGGTGGTCTACCGTCCCTCGCTCGAGAGCGCCCCCATGACCCGCCGCGGGTTCTTCAACTGGCTCAGCGTCGGGTGGATCTCGTTCACCGCGGCGATGGGCGGCATGGTCACGGCGGCCACCCGTTTCATGTTCCCCAACGTCCTGTTTGAGCCCCCTTCGACGTTCAAGGCGGGCCGCCCGGCCGAGTACGCGGTCGGCAAGGTGGACGAGCGGTGGAAGGAGAGCTACGGCGTCTGGCTGGTCCGCACCGACGAGGGGTTCTACGCGCTGTCGACCATCTGCACCCACCTAGGGTGCACCCCCAACTGGCTCGCGTCGGAGAACAAGTTCAAGTGCCCGTGCCATGGCAGCGGATTCTATCCGACGGGGATCAACTTCGAGGGCCCGGCGCCGCGCCCGCTGGAAAGGTACAAGATCACGCTGTCCGACGACGGGCAGATCTTCATCGACAAGAACGTGAAGTTCCAGCAGGAGAAAGGGCAATGGGAGAGCCCGGGGGCTTTTCTCACCTTCACGGGGTAGCCCGAACGCCAGCCGCCAGGAGAAGGTCCGATGCCTGAGGTCCAGACCCACGTGCCGTCGGAGCCGACCGGCGAGCGGCCGCGGAGATCAATCCTCCAGTACATCCGGGAGAGCCAGATCTGGAACTCGATCTTCCGTCACGGCCCCCCGAACAACGACCGCAACCGCGCGCTGGCCATCATCACCAACGTCTTTCTGCACCTCCACCCGGTGCGCGTCCGCAAGTCGGGAATCCGCCTCAAGTACACCTGGTGCATGGGCGGCCTCACCTTCTTTCTCTTCATCGTCGAGACGATCACCGGATTGCTCCTCATGTTCTATTACCGGCCGACGCTGGAGTACGCCTACGCGGACATCTGGGACCTGCGCGAGCAGGTGCCCCTGGGGGTGATGCGCGAGCTGCACCGGTGGGGGGCGCACGCGATGGTGATCGCCGTATGGCTTCACATGTTCCGCGTGTTCATGACCGGCTCCTACAAGCCGCCTCGCGAGTTCAACTGGAACGTGGGCGTGATCCTGCTGGTGCTCACTCTGCTGCTCTCCTTCACTGGATACCTGCTGCCGTGGGACCAGCTCGCCATCTGGGCCATCACGGTGGGTTCCAACATGGCGCGGGCGACGCCTTTCATTGGACACGAAGGGCCGGGGGCCGCGCTTCTGAAGCTGGGGGACGTCAACCTCGTGACGATCGGCAGCGACGTGCGATTCGCCCTGCTGGGCGGACGCTTCGTCGGGGCGGGGGCCCTGCTGCGCTTCTACGTCCTTCACTGCGTGGGTCTGCCGCTGGTGGTGGCCATCCTGATGGCGGTCCACTTCTGGCGTGTCCGCAAGGACGGCGGCATCTCGGGGCCGTTGTGAGGATGCCAGGCCGATGATCGAGCTCATCAAGGGGTTCATCAACTGGATCTCGCAGCCCTACTACTTCGTGACGGGCGCCATCGTCGTCACCGTCCTGATGCTGAAGTGGAAGGGATGGACGAAGCCCCGGAATTTCCTGGCCATCTTCCTGGCGCTGGTCCTCTACTACGGTCTGAGCTGTCTCGACCCGAACTTCCGCACCATCGTCGTCAAGGCAGACAATCTGCCGATCGCGGGGATGATGTTCCTCGTGATCTTCTTTCTCTGGCTCTCTCTCAGGCAGGCCTTCGAAAACGACGAGCGGATCAAGGAGGGCAAGGGGCCGGCGGAGGCCTCGGAGAGCAAGGACAAGCTGCTCTGCTGGCCGCACCTGGTCTACACAGAGCTCATCTGCCTGATCCTCGTGACGGTGCTGCTGGTCGGCTGGTCGATTCTCATCCAGGCGCCCATCGAGCAGCCGGCCAACCTGACCGACTCGCCCAACCCGTCGAAGGCGCCGTGGTACTTCCTCGGGCTTCAGGAGATGCTCGTCTACTACGACCCCTGGATCGCGGGCGTGCTGCTTCCCAGCTACATCATCCTCGGGCTGATGGCGATCCCCTACATCGACACCAACCCGAAGGGGAACGGCTATTACACCTTCACCGAACGCAGGTGGGAGATCAGCCTGTTCATCTTCGGATTCCTCGTCCTGTGGATCCTTCTGATCATCCTGGGCACATTCCTGCGCGGGCCGAACTGGAACTTCTTCGGTCCCTACGAGTACTGGGACATCCATCGCGTCGAGCCCCTCGTGAACATCCACCTTTCCGACATCATCTGGGTGAAGCTGCTGGGTATCGGGCTGCCCAGGAACATGTGGGGCCGCGAGATCTTCGGCATCGTCATCGTGGTGCTCTACCTGTTCGCCCTGCCGTTGCTGTTCGCGAAGACCTGGGCGAGGCGCTTTTACGACAAGATGGGGCCGGCGCGCTATCACATCGGGATGAACCTGTTTCTCGTCATGATGAGCCTGCCGATCAAGATGTACCTGCGTTGGGCCTTCAACTTCAAGTACGTGGTCAACCTTCCGGAGATCTTCTTCAACATCTGAGGAGTTGATCCTTGGCCGTCATTCACAGCGACGCGCCGCCGATTCACAGGCCCTGGCGGCGCAACCTCGGGTTCGGTCTCGGCAGCCTGTTGCTCTTCCTGTTCACTGTGTGGATGTTCTGGTTCGACTACCACCGGGACTGGAAGGGATACCAGCGCGAGTTCGGCCGGCGGGAGGTGGAGAAGGCCAGCTCCAGACTGGAGGAGGTCGACGCGCGGCTTTCGGCGGACCAGCAGCTCGCCGCGCTGCAGGAGAAGCTCGATGCCGCGCGGGCCGAGCTGGACCAGCATTCGGGCGACCTGAAGGCCGCCCAGAAGACCCTGGACGAAGCGGGCCGCAGGTTCTACATCGCCGAGTCACGCTGGAAGATCGAGAAATCGTACTACGACTCGAAGAAGTACTTCTTCGAGGAGGATCGGCGCCACGTCCAGGAGTCGGCGCTGGACGACGCGGCCAGGAAGGCCGCCGTCGAGAAGCTCCTGGCCGACTTCAAGCGGTACGAGGATCGCTACCAGCAGGCGGTGGTGGGCCTGGAGCAGGCCACGCAGGAGCGCGACGCGGCCGCGGCGGGCGTCAAAGCCTTCACCGCCAGCGTGGACGACACCACCAAGAAGATCTCCAAGATGATGGAGGACGCCGCGGCGATCCAGAGGAAGATCGACGTGAACCGGCCGAGCCTCACGAAGGCGATCCGCAACGCGCCGGTGCTGGATCTGGCCGCCCCCACCCTGAAGGTGGATCAGGTCATCCTCCCGAACCTTCTCACCGACATCAATTTCATGACGATCCCGAGGGTCGATCGCTGCGTCACCTGCCACAAGGGGATCATGGATCCGGGTTACGGTGAGGATGAGCAGCCTTTCACGACCCACCCGCGCCTCGATCTCTACCTGAGCGACGGTTCGCCGCACCCCTACACGCGGTTCGGATGCACCGCGTGCCATCAGGGTCTCGACCGCGCCACCTCCTTCGCCTCCGCGATGCACACGCCGCGCGACGAGGAGCAGGAGCACGAATGGGCGAGGAAGTACGGCTGGTCCGAGCCCCATTACTGGGACTTCCCTCAGCTCGCGGCCCAGCACACCCAGGCCGCCTGCCGCACGTGCCACGTCCAGGATGTGCGCGTGAAGGGGGCGGACCGGTACAACCGGGGCCTCGACATGCTCGAACGAGCGGGATGCTACGGGTGCCACAAGCTCACCGGCTACGAGCAACAGCGCAAGACCGGTCCCGATCTGCGCCACCTCGCCTCCAAGGTGAGGCCCGAGTGGGCCTACCGGTGGGTCGAGGACCCGCGGTCCTATCGCGCCACGACCTGGATGCCCAAGTTCTTCAACCTGAGCAACAGCAGCTCACCGGAGAGTCAGGCGCGAAACAACGTCGAGATAGACGCGATGGTCTCCTATCTGTTCCAGAAATCAACGCCGCTGGCGCCCACCGTGGCCAGGGCGCCCGCCGGCGACGCGACTCGCGGCAGGCTCCTGGTGTCCGAGAAGGGGTGTCTCGGCTGCCACCGCGTCGGCGAGAACCCGACGGCCCGGGGGACCTTCGGACGGGATTTCGGACCCGCGCTCGATCGGGTGGGGGACAAGGTCACCCCCGAGTGGCTCTTCGACTGGATCCGGAATCCGAAGCGGTACTTCCCCGAGACGAACATGCCCGATCTGCGGCTGACGGAGGGGGAGGCCGCCGACATCGTGGCCTTCCTCATGACGCTTCGGAAGGCCCCGCCGCAGCCCGTGCCACCGCCCGACGGAGCGCTGCTGGGGGAGGTCACCGAGGAGTACCTGCGGGCGAAGCTCACAAGCGCGCAGGCGAAGGAGAGGCTCGCCTCGATGAGCGAGGAGGCCCGCAAGCTCTTCCTGGGAGAGAAGCTCATCGCGCGCTACGGCTGCTTCGGCTGCCACCGGATCTCCGGGTTCGAGGAGGCGCTGCCGATCGGCACGGAGCTGAGCGGCGAGGGAACCAAGATCATCACCCGGCTCGACTTCGGCTTCGTGGAGATCCCGCACACGAAGGCGGCCTGGTTCCTCCAGAAGATGAAGGAGCCGCGCATCTTCGACACCGGAAAGGTGAAGGCCCCTCAGGAGAAGCTCAAGATGCCCGACTTCGGCTTCACCGACGAGGAGGCCGAGACCGTGGTCACTCTCATCATGTCGTTCCAGAAGGACATCCAGCCGATGGCGTCGCATCGCATCCTCGACGATCGGACGGGCGCCGTGGAGAAGGGGCGCCGGATCGTCCAGGATCGCAACTGCCGCGGCTGCCACATCGTGGAAGGGGAGGGGGGGGCCATCCGCGAGACGATCCAGGATCAGGCGTACTACCCGCCGAATCTGATAGGCGAGGGACAGAAGGTGCAGTCCGACTGGCTCTTCGATTTCGTCAAGGGGCCGACTCCCATCCGCCCGTGGCTGAAGGCCAAGATGCCGACCTTCGGCTTCGACGACAACGAGGCGACCAGGGTCGTGAGGTATTTCGCGGCGCTGGACCAGGCGGCCTATCCGTTCGTGAGCCCCATGGAGGCGGCGCCGGCCGACCTCGTGAAGGACGGCAAAAAGGTCTTCGAGGACTTCAAGTGCATGTCGTGCCACCCGGTCGGCGCGCCGCCCCCCGGAATGGCCGCCGCCGATCTGGCCCCCAACCTGCTCATGGCGAGGGAGCGCCTGCGGCACGACTGGATCCCGAAATGGTTCAGGGATCCTCAGAGGCTGCTGCCGGGCACTCGCATGCCGGGCTTCTTCTACAGCGACGAGGCGCCCCTCTACCCCGACGCCGATCACAGGATGGAGGCCGTGAAGGCATACCTCATGCAGCTCGGCGGCGGCGCCCGGACCACCGGTGGCGCCTCAGGCCGGTAGATCGCGAGGGGAGTCGACGAGGGGGTGGACCTCGGGCTCGGTCTGCGGGGCGAAGACGAGCACCGCTCCCAGCACCGCGAGCATGTGCTGGTGGACGATCCGCAGAGGGAAGCCGGCCAGCACGAGAAGGACCAGCCCATAGGCGAACGGTCCGCGTCCCGGCCCGAACAGATTGATCGACGCCGTGGTCACCCCGAGAAAGAGGGACCACGACAGGATCGCCACGGTGACCGGTCCGGCCGGGGCGGGGTGAAGCGCCAGAGCCGGCGGGGCCAGCAGGCATCCCGCGGCGTACCCCGCGCCGGCGAGAGCCCCGAGCAGCAGCGCCATCCTGAGGCGCTCCTTGCCCCGCTCCGTTTCCCCCCAGCCGTCCGAGAAGGCCACGAAGGCGGCCACACCAGCGCCGCCCAGCAGGAGCCTGCCGGCCGACAGGGCGGCCGCGGAGACCGATTCCGGCACGAGCGTCCCCTGGCCCGAGCCTAATTCTCGCTGCAGGGAGCCGAGGGACCACCCGATCGTCCCGACGGCGGAGCTGAGCGCGGCCGCGCTGTAGAGGACCGCGAAGGCCCTCATCGACGCGGAGCCGGTCACCGCGAAGGCGTGCATCGCGACGAGCAGCAGGATCATCAGAGCCAGCAGGGTGAAGCCTGTGGCGAAGGCCGGTCCCCGCTCGGTGACCATGGCGGAGAAACCCAGCACGGCGAGGCAGAGGAGGCAGGTGGAGAGAAACCCGTTGAGCCCCGCGGGCCAGATCCTGAAGCGCACGACGCGGTAGGCGATGTGGACGAGCGCCAGAAAGACGATGAAGAAGGCGAGGAAGAAGGTGAAGTTTCCCGCCCGGCTGAGCGAGGCGTGGATTCGATCCAGGAGCGCGGGATGGAGGCCCGCTGATGGGTCGGGCAGCAGCCGGAAGAAAACCGCCTCCGTCAGCCCCGCGAAGGCGAGGGCACGAAGGAACGCGGCCAGGAGCGGGGAGTCGAGCGCGCGGGGCGGCATACCCTCAGGGCTTCAGAGTCCTTTTCATGCGGCCGATGCTGCGAAGCACCCGATCGTGGTGGGCGGCCCAGCCGGGCAGATCGGCATGCGCGTCGCGCCGGCCCTTCACGCCGGACCTCAGCCTGTCGAGGATCTCCTGGATGGGGGCCTTCTCGGCGCGGGCTCCGTCATCGTAGTAGAGCTTCACGACGCCCGTGGTCAACAGCTCGCGCCCCTCGCGGGAGAGCGGGTCGATCTCCGCGACGAGGCGCCGGCCCACCGTCGCGGTGATGGGCAGGACGCGACCGTCGCCGCAGACCGCGGCAGTGTATTCGACCTCCGGAAGCGTGCCGCGAGTCGCCACTCGATCATCCTATGCGGGGGGCCCGGCTCCTGTCAATTACGCGTGCGGTCGTGGATGCTGCGCCAGTTGACCGACCTGGCCTCCCAGGTCTGGGCCGTCACCAGCTCGAAGGGAGCATGGTCGGGATTGAGCGGCAGCCCGCGGTAGCGCGACTTGCAGACGTAGCAGACCGTGACTGGTGGCAGGGCCCGGTAGAGCAGGAGGTCGGCGAGCGCGCAGACCCCCATGCTCAGACCGTAGGTCCAGGGGACAAGCGCGGCGCCGACGACCAGGATGAGGCATCCGAGCCTCTGGTCGAAGTCCTTCTGGGTGTAAAGCTTGTCATCTCCGCAGACCGCGCACCGAAGGAGTCTCTCACCCGGGAGGGCGGCCTCGGGAGCCGCGATCTCCAGGGGGGAGGAGCACCCGCGGCAGGGCTGGCCGGCGGGCCAGATCCCGGTGGCGGTGATCTCGAGCCGGTTCACCGCCCCGCAGGTCGGGCATAAACAACTGACTTCCAAGAGGGTTCTCCGCGCGCGGCGTCTTGACAGCCCCCGTCCTGCCCGTATAATTGAAACCGGATAGAATCAGTCCGGGTTGTCCACCCTTCGAGCCGGAGAACTCAGAACGATGCTCCGTCTGAGCCGCGAGGCTGACTACAGCCTCCTCGCCATGATGTACATTTCGGCCCGGCCCGAGGGGAGCCTCTCCTTCCGCCGGGAGATCGCGGCGCACTATAACATCCCCTCGGAGTTTCTCGCGAAGGTGCTCCAGAAGCTGTCGCGACATGGGCTCGTGAGGTCTTTCAGGGGGATGAACGGAGGCTACGTGCTGGGCCGCGAGGCCGATCGGATCACGCTGGCCGACATCATCGAGGCGGTCGACGGGCCGGTGGGCCTCGTGGATTGCCAGTGTGGGGATCGCGTGTGCGAGCAGGAGGCGGTCTGCACGGTCCAGAGCGCTCTTCACGGCGTGCGGCAGGAGATCCGCAAGGTGCTCGAGGACGTATCGCTCACCGACATGCGGCGGCGTCTCCAGAGGGAGAACGAGCCGCGACTCATCGCCCTGAGGGCGGCGCACCGATGACTCATCCGTCGGGTCGTCCCATCTACATGGATCACAACGCCACCACTCCGGCTCTGGCCGGGGTGGTCGAGGCGATGAGGCCCTATTTCACCGAGGAGTACGGCAACCCGAGCAGCTCCCACGCCTACGGCCGGCGTGCCGCGTCGGCGGTGGAGGAGGCGCGGGCGCATGTCGCGGCCCTCATCGGCGCCGGCCCGGACGAGATCCTCTTCACCGCGGGCGCCACCGAGTCGGACAACCTCGCTCTGCGCGGCGCGGCTCCGGCCGCGGCGCGGCGGCTCGGCATGGCCACCGGGGCCGGCCACATCATCACCTGCGCGATAGAGCACGAGGCGGTCCTGGAGACGTGCGAGGCGATGCGTGAGGAAGGCTGGGAGATCTCGGTGCTGCCCGTGGACGGCGACGGCCTGGTCGAACCCGGCGATGTCGCGCGCGCGATGACCGACTGGACTGTGATGGTGAGCCTCATGATGGCCAACAACGAGATCGGGACGGTCGAGCCGCTGGAGGAGGTCGGCCGGATCTGCCGGCGGCGCGGCGTGCTGCTTCACTCCGACGCGGTGCAGGGAGCGGGCCGCGTGCCGCTCGACGTCGAGACCCTCGGCGTGGACCTCATGTCCCTGACGGCGCACAAGATGTACGGGCCCAAGGGGATCGGCGCCCTCTACGTGCGGCGCGGGGTGCCCGTGTCGCCGATGATGCGAGGCGGCGGCCAGGAAGGGCGGGTCCGCTCGGGCACGCTCAACGTGCCGGGGATCGTGGGGTTCGGCAAGGCCGCCCAGATCGCGATGTCCGACATGGCCGTCGAATCCGCGCGCGAGTCCTCACTGCGCGATCTGCTCTGGCGCCGTATCCGCGCCCGGATCGAGGATGTGAGGCTCAACGGGCATCCCTCCCACCGGCTCCCCAACAATCTCAACGTGGCCTTCGACGGCGTGGAGTCCGAGGCGCTGCTGACTTCCCTGCGCGACGTCGTCGCCCTGTCGAGCGGCTCGGCCTGCGCCTCGGGCAGCGGCAAGGGCTCCTACGTGATCCGGGCGCTGAGGGGGGGCGATGCCGGCGCGGCGCGCTCCTCGATCCGCTTCGGGCTGGGGCGCTGCACCGTCGAGGACGACATCGATCTCGTGATGGAGCACCTGGAGCGCGCCGTCTCCCGGCTCAGGGCGATGGCGCCGAAAGCGGCGGGCGCTGCGGAGCGTTCGTGATCGCATCAATAATGCCAACCACACAAAGGAGGTTTGACGGATGATCAACGTGACGCCGGTTGCGGCGGAGAAGATCAAGGAAGCGATGGCGGGGGAGGGGAAGCCGAACCTGAGTCTGAGGATCTACGTCGAAGGGGGGGGCTGCTCCGGGATGCAGTATGGCCTGGTCTTCGAGGAGGAGCGGAAGGACGACGACGAGGTGGTGCCGGTGGACGGCATCAACATCCTCGTGGACCGCTTCAGCGCACCCTATCTTCAGGGGGCCGAGATCGACTTCGTGACGACGCTGCAGGGAGCGGGCTTCAAGATCAGCAACCCCAACGCGACGGGGAGCTGCGGCTGTGGCGAGTCCTTCAAGGCGTGACGGCCGGACCGGAGCGCGGCTGATGGAGCGGAGGTTCTTCACGGTATCGGAGGCCAACGGGGCGCTGCCGCGCCTGTCGGATCTCCTGCGGGCGCTCCAGGAGAAGTTCCGCTGGCTCGACGGAAACCGCCAGCAGATCTCCTACCTCGTCGCCGAGTACAACGTCGTCAACGAGAGCCCCGTCGACCCGGAGTACTTCCGCGCTCTCATGAGCATCCGCGGGGCGCTGCGCGAGGTCGAGCAGATTGGCGCTCACATCAAGGACATCAAGGGGGGCCTGGTCGACTTTCCCGCGCGGCGCCATGGGCGGGACGTCCTCCTGTGCTGGCGCCTCGGGGAAGATCGCGTCGGGTACTGGCACGACATGGAATCCGGCTTCGCCGGGCGGCAGCCTCTGGAGTCCGAGGAGGTGGACGCCGGCGCCGGCGAGAAAGGGAACTGACGCGTGGCGCCGCTCGCCCCCGGCGATGACGGCCCGCCGCCCGGCGCCGACGCATCCTCCGAGGAGGGCGCTCCCGCCCCGAGGGGGCGCCTCGAGGGCAAGATCGCCCTGGTGACCGGCGGCGGCACCGGGATCGGAAGGGCCATCGCGCTGCTCTTCGCGTCCGAAGGAGCGCGGGTCGTGGTGGCGGGCCGACGCTCCGAGCCTCTGTCCCAGGTCGTCCACGAGATCCGGAATCACGGCGGCACGGCGACCTTCTGCCGTGGCGACGTCTCGAAGCCCGACCGCGTCGAGCTGATGGTGCAAGGCGCGATCTTCAACTTCGGCGGGCTCGACATCCTGGTGAACAACGCGGGGATCTTCGCGGAAGGGACGGTCGTGGATACCGACGAGAAGAGGTGGGACAAGATCCTCGGGACGAACCTCAAGGGAGCCTACCTCGTCTCGCGCCAGGCGGTGCCGGCGATGAAGGCGCGGGGCGGCGGTTCGATCATCAACAACGCCTCGGTGCACGGCATGGTCGGCATGAAGAACGGCGCGGCCTACTGCGCCTCCAAGGGTGGGCTGGTCCAGCTCACCCGCGCGATGGCGCTGGACCACGCCGCCGACCGGATCCGCGTCAACGCCATCTGCCCGGGGCTGATCGACACGCCCATGACGCGCGACGCGGACGGCGGCACCAAGTGGCTCGATCAGGAGGTGGGACGATACCCGATCGCGCGCTCCGGCGCGGTGGAGGAGGTGGCCCGCCTCGCGCTCTTTCTGGCCTCGGAGGACTCCTCATGGGTCACGGGTGCTGTCCTTCCGATCGACGGCGGTTTCGCGGCCGCGTGAGGCTCCCATGAAGGAAGTCGACCTGGATATGTTCGAGCCCTTCGACGGTCTCATCCAGATCGAGGTCCTCGAGCACACCCTCGAAGTCCCCGACAACAACTGCCTGCTGCGTTCGCTCCAGTACGTGGCGGGCGAGTCGATCGCCTACGGGCGCTTCTGCTGGAACGACGAGTGCGGCAACTGCGAGGTGACCTGCGTATCGCCCGAGACGGGGCTCGAGACGGTGGTGAGGGCCTGCCAGGAGCGGGTCTACCCGGGCATGAAAGTCACCGCGGTCTCGGACGACGTGCGGCTGGACCTCGAGTGAGCGACCCCCGGCCGCGGCTCATCTTCCTCTCGCGCGATCTCTCCGGGCCTGTGGAGCCCGGCCGGACCCTGCACGAGGAGATTCGCCGGCTCGGGCACGTGCTCGAAGGGGCCTGCGGGGGTGGGGCGTTGTGCGGCACATGCTGCGTCCTGGTCTACGAGGGGGAGGAGCGCCTCGCGCCGCCCGACACCGAGGAGGCGGCGCGGCTTGCCGAGATGAAGCTGTCCCCCGAGCACCGGCTCGCGTGCCGCGCGAGGGTGGCGGCCGTGGAAGGGGAGATCACGATCGTTGCCTGCTGACGGGATGGTTTTCTTCGACGTGGGCGGGACGCTGCTCGACGTTTCGCCATCGATCGGCCACGTCTACTCGCGCGCGTGCGCCGAGCGCGGGGCCCACGTGGAGCCCGCCGCCGTGCAGCGCGCGTTTGACAGCGCCTGGGTGTCCATGTCGAGGGAAGTGCCGCGCGGGGCCAACCGCTATCGGCACTTTGCCGGCGGTGAGACGGAGTGGTGGGAGAGGATCTCGTCGCACGCCTTCGACCAGTGCGAGGTGGCGGCGGAACGCCGTCCTACCGTCGATGACCTGCGGGCCCACTTCGCCAGGCCCGAGGCCTGGCGGATCTTCCCCGAGACGCGGGAGGTCCTGGGCGAGCTGCGGGGCAGGGGGCTGCGTCTCGGGATCATCTCAAACTGGGACAGCCGGCTGCCGAAGCTGCTCGCCTCGCTCGAGCTGGACGGCCACTTCGAGGTCGTCGTCTTCAGCGCCTCGGCGGGTTACGAGAAGCCCCATCCCGCCATCTTCGAGACGGCGCTCGCGGCGGCCGGGGTCGAGGCGTCTCGCGCCCTGCACATCGGCGACCGGCTCGACGAGGACTACGCCGGAGCGAAAGCGGCGGGACTGCGGGCGCTGCTGCTGAGCCGCTCCCGGCCCGAGCCATCCTTCCTGGAGGAGGTGTCCCGATGGGGAGACGCGCGCGATCTGATCGCCGACCTGCGCGAGGCTCTCGACCGCATCCACGGGTGACCCGCTCGGGGGACCGCGAGGCCGCCGTCCTGATGCGCCGCGGCATCCGGATCTTCCTTGCGGGGATCGCGAAGGCCTCGCGCGCCGATGGACGAGGGGGCGAGAGGGCCCCCGACGGGATCCCGGATCTGGTGGCGAGAGCCTGGCTCGACGAGCTGCTGGCCGGGTACCGCCAGGCACCGGCGCGGATCCTCAAGCCGATCGCCGCCGGCGCCGCGGACGACCTGGTCGCCGCCCGCGACATCGAATTCACCTCGATCTGCCGCCACCACCTGCTCCCGTTTTCGGGAAAGGTCCATCTGGCCTACGCTCCGCGGGGCGCCGTCACGGGTCTGTCGAGCCTCGGCCGGCTGGTGGACTGCCTCTCGCGGCGGCTCCAGATCCAGGAGGATCTCACGCGGGAGATCGCCGACGCGTTGCAGGAGCACCTGCGCCCGGCCGGCGCCGCCTGTCTCATCGAGGCCACCCACACCTGCATGACGATGCGCGGCGCGCGCAAGACTCACGCCCGCGTGATGACGACCGCCTTCACCGGCCGCTTCCGCCGAAGCGCCGCCGGCCGGCGCGAGGTCCTCGCGATCCTGGGGCTCGCGGGCGCCGGCGCCACGAGGGCGCGCTCTCGTGGAAGGGGCGGACGCGGTACGGCGGGCCGCAGGCGTTCGCGCTCCTGAGGGGCCCCCCTCGACGGCGGCATGAGCCGCCTTCAGAGCGGCAGGCCGGTCATCGTGATGAGGTAGCGGCTCGCCAGCTCCCCCATGATGGTCATCAGAAGCGCCACGTAGAGGATCCCGGTGGCCGACTGGGTGGAGGAGATGAGCGCGGTTCGCCAGGCCATGAAGGCCATCGCTCCCGAGGCGACGACGCCGAAAAGCACGTGCAGCAGGAGAAGGACGAGCACGAACGGGTCGAGCCCGCCAGGTTGCATAAGGGAACCGGTGTCGAGGAGCAGGCCCATCAGCGGCGAGAGAGCCTCCCGGCTGCGCGCCACCGAAAACAGGACCACCGCCCCCCTGACGATCACGGTCCCCAGGAAGACGAGCGTCAGCCTCTGCAGGTGGCCGATCGACAGTCCCGGGACGTTCAGGTAGTAGTGCCCGAGAATCATGGCGATGAGCGCTGAGCCCGGCACGAGCCCCGCGCTCACCGCATCGAGGGGATAGAGGAGGCGCGCGACGTGGGTGCCATCTCCCGCCGGGATCAGCGACAGCGCGTCGAGCCCCACTCCCGCCAGCGCCGGAATGAGCCCGAGGAGCATCAGGGCCCGGCCCGCCCCGAACCGCCCGAGGCGGAAGAGCCCGGCGGAGAGTGCCAGCAGGATCGCGGAGAGGCCGAACAGAGTTCTCTGAGGCCCCGCGCCTGTCCCCCCCCCACCCCCAAGGGTCAGCGCGGCGCCGAGCAGCATCAGGAGGCTGCTCAGCCCCACGGAGAACTGGAGGAACCCGCGCCCCGCGGACCTGAGGGGGACCAGCAGAAGGACGATCAGGGAGCCGGCCGCGGACTCGGTCAGGAAGAGCGAGAGCATGTTGAACGGCCCTCCGGCCGCTGTTATACTTCCATGCCGACTCAAACAGTCCGGATTCCCGCCCGGCCGAAGGGGCGCGAGTATATCACGGCAAAACGGAGGCACCGGGATCATGGCGCCACCAGGCGAGATTGGCGAGCAGCTGCTCGAGCGACACGAGGAAGTGAACCTCGGCCTTCTCGACCAGCGTTTCGGCCCGAACATCGTCACCACGACCCTTGACAAGGTCTTCAACTGGGCGCGCAAGTCGGCCCTCTGGCCGATGTCGTTCGGGCTGGCCTGCTGCGCCATCGAGATGATGGCGGCGGTCGCCTCGCGTTACGACATCGATCGATTCGGCGCCGGCGTCTATCGCGCCACGCCGCGTCAGTCGGATCTCATGATCGTCGCGGGGACCGTCACCGAGAAGATGGGGCCGGTCCTCAAGCGCCTCTACGACCAGATGCCCGATCCGAAGTGGGTCATCTCGATGGGCGCCTGCGCCACCTGCGGCGGCCCCTTCCCGACCTACAGCACCATGCAGGGCGTGGACCGCATCGTGCCGGTGGATGTCTACATCCCCGGCTGCCCGCCGCGGCCGGAGGCGCTCCTCCACGGCATCCTGAGGCTCCAGGACAAGATCGACAAGATGACGATCGCGCGCCGGTAGCGCGCGAGCGGCTCCACGAGGTGTCCGGGGATGGCCATCGTCGTAGACAGGAAGCTCGGGTGGTTCGACAGGCTCTATCTGCCCGGGATCGTCCGTGGGATGCGGGTCACCCTCAAGCATCTCTTCCGGCGCAAGTTCACGATGCAGTACCCCGAGCAGCGCTGGACCTTTCCCGAAGGGTTCCGCGGCGTGCCCGCGCTGGTGAAGGATCAGGAGGGGAGAACCAAGTGCGTCGCCTGCTTCCTGTGCCAGTTCGTCTGCCCGCCCAAGGCGATCATGATCGTCCCCGGCGAGCTGCCCGGCGGCAACAAGGTCGAGAAATACCCCAAGGAGTTCGAGATCAACATGTTGCGCTGCATCTACTGCGGCATGTGCGAGGAGGTCTGTCCCGAGCAGGCGATCTTCCTGACGAAGGACTATGAGGTCGCCGGCTCGAGTCGCACCGAGCTCATCTTCAACAAGGAGAAGCTCCTCGAGATTGGCGGGGTGCGCCCCGACCCGATCATGAAGTGGGCGCACAAGTGAGCCAGGCGCCCGGCGTGATCGGCCCCACGCTCTCTGCGGAAGGGCAGAGGAAGGTCCGGGAGGCCCTCGAGGCATCCGACGAGGGGATCTTCGTCAGCCGGCTGCACGACGTAGTCAACTGGGCGCGCAAATACTCGCTCTGGCCGATGCCGCTGGGGACCGCCTGCTGCGCCATCGAGCTGATGGCCACGGCCGGCCCGCGCTACGACCTGGCGCGCTTCGGCGCCGAGAGGCTTTCGTTCTCCCCTCGTCAGGCCGACCTGATGATCGTCGCCGGCACGGTCAGCAAGAAGATGGCCCCCGCCCTGCGGATGATTTACGACCAGATGCCGGAGCCCAAGTGGGTGATCGCCATGGGGGCCTGCGCCTCCAGCGGTGGCATGTTCCGCTCCTACAGCACGGTGCAGGGAGTCGATCAGATCGTCCCCGTGGATGTCTACATCTCCGGCTGCCCGCCCCGCCCCGAGGCCCTTCTGTACGGCCTCCTCCTGATCCAGGAGAAGCTCCAGCGGAAGAAGGGCTGAGAGGGTGGCCGTCGCGCGGCAGGTCGAAGCGGGCGCTGATCTCCTGCGCGCCTGGCTCCGCGATCGGATACGCGCGGAGGGGCCGATCCCCTTCGTCGAGTTCATGGAGGGGGCCCTCTACCATCCCGAGCACGGCTACTACCTGCGCCCGGAGATGACCACCGGCCCGGACGGGGACTTCTACACCAGCCCCGATCTTCACCCGGCCTTCGGCCTGCTGATCGCGCGCCAGATCGCCGAGATCGCCGCGGTGACCCGGCCCGACGCGCGCGCCCCGTTCCACGTCGTCGAGATGGGACCCGGCACCGGCAGGCTGGCACGCGACGTCATCGCGGGGCTCGCGGCGGAACATCCGCTCCTGGCGAGCCGGGTCGTCTACACGTTGGTGGAGATCAGCCCTTCGCTGCGGGTGAAACAGAGGGGGACGATTGCCGCCGGCAGGGATTCCGGAGCCCTCTCCGATCTGAGATGGAGGAGCTGGCCCGACCTGCTCGAAGAGGAGCGCGCGGGCCTGGCCGGCTGCGTGGTGGCCAACGAGTTTCTCGACGCGCTCCCCGTGCACGTGGTGGAGCGCCGCGACGGACGCCTCCAGGAAGTCCACGTCACCGAGGGCCCGGCAGGGTTCACCGAGACGCTGCTCGAGCCGGTGGCCGAGGTGCTCTCGGGGCATCTCACGCGCCTCGGAGTGGACCTGCGGGAAGGCCAGCGCGCGGAGATCGGACTGCGAGCGCTGGAGTGGATCTCGAGCCTCGGCCGGCTCTTCGGCGAGCGGGGCCGCGGGGGGGCCATCATCATTGATTACGGGTATCCGGCCGGCGATCTCTACGCCGCCGAGCGGCGCCGAGGCACGCTCATGTGCTACCGGAGCCACCAGGCCGTGGAGGACCCCTACCGCGATGTCGGCGAGCAGGACATGACCGCCCACGTGGACTTCACCTCGGTGGAGAGGCGGGCACGGGAGTGTGGCTTCGACGTCGCCGGGCCGGTGGCCCAGATGCGCTTCCTCGTCTCTCTGGGCCTCGCGCGGATCCTGGCGGAGATGGCCCTCGAACCGGGCGAAGGGGCGAGCGCGGTGAAGGAACGGCTCGCCCTGCACGGGCTGATGGCCCCGGGCGGCATGGGGGAGATCTTCAAGGTGATGCTCCTGACCCGAGGGGCGAAGGCCGCGGAGCTCACCGGCGCGAGGGACCCATTCCGGTGAACGAGAAGGGGGACATGGACATCCAGATCGCGACCGCGACACTGCCGACCCGTTACGGGGAGTTCCGGGTCCACGCCTTCTCCCCGACGATCGTGTCGGCCGAGCACGTGGCTCTGGTGAAGGGGGAAGTCCGGGGGCGCGCGGGCGTCGCCGTGCGCATCCACTCGGAGTGCCTCACGGGCGACGTTTTCGGGTCCCGGCGCTGCGACTGCCGAGCGCAGCTCGAGATGTCGATGCGCTGGATTGAGCTCGAGGAGCCCTCGGGCGTGCTGATCTACCTGCGGCAGGAGGGACGCGGCATCGGCCTGTTCAACAAGATCCGGGCCTACCGGCTTCAGGAGGAAGGGCTCGACACGGTGGAGGCCAACCAGAGGCTGGGGTTCGAGGACGACCATCGCAACTATCGCGACGCGGCGACGCTGCTGCGTCTGATGGGGGTCTTCTCCGTCCGTCTCATCACCAACAACAGGGCCAAGATGGAGGGGCTGCGCCAGGAGGGGATCGAGGTGGTGGGGAGGATCCCTCTCATCACCGAGCCCGACGAGCACAACGCGCATTACCTCAGGACGAAGGCCGCGAAACTCGGGCATCTTCTCGATCCGCGCCCGGTGGGGAGCTAGCTGGTGGGGTTCACGAGGGTGGCCCGCGTGGAGGAGCTCAAGCCGGGCGGTTGCCGCGCGCTACGCGTCGGCATCCGCCGCATCGCGGTATTCAACGTCGAGGGGACCTTCCGCGCCATCGAGGACGCCTGCCGCCACATGAAGGCGCCCCTCTCGACCGGCCGGCTTTCCGGCACGACGCTGACCTGCTCGTGGCACGGCTGGAAGTACGACGTCACCACCGGGGCCTGCCATGACAAGGCCTGGGGATGCGTCCGCACCTTCCCCGTCAAGGTGGAGAACGGGGAGATCCTGGTCTCGGACGTCGAGAACCCGCGTCCGGACGACGGGTCGGACGACGAGACCGACGAGATCCCGACCCCCGTATTCAGAACGTGATCCTCCACCCGCACGTCACCGGCGTGGTTCTGGCCGGCGGGCGCGCCTCGCGGCTGGGCGGGGCCGACAAGGCCTCGCTGAGGCTCGGCGCCGATCCCGCCGACACGACGCTGACCCGCATCCTGGAGGTCTTCTCGGGCCGCTTCACCGAGTGTCTGATCGTGACAGCGCCGGGGCGGTTCGAGGCTCCGGTTCGGCGCGAGGGGCTCATGGTCCGGGCCACGACCGACCGGATCGCGGATTGCGGACCGCTGGGCGGAATCGATGCGGCGCTTCGGGCCGTCCTCACGCCGCTCGCCTTCATCTGCGGGTGCGACATGCCTTCTCTCTCGGGCGAGCTGATCGACCTGATGGTGTCACGTTGCCGGCCCGACCGGCTGCTGGTGCCCGTGTTGAGGGGGCGGCCCGAGCCGCTTCACGCCCTCTACCCGATCTCCCGACTGCCCGAGGTCGAGAGGGCCCTGGCGGACGGGATACGGATGATGCTCGACTTCTTCGAGCGGGTGCCGGTCGACTACCTCGCGCAGGAGGAGTACGCCGGTATCGATGGAGCGGAGCGCTCCTTCATGAACATAAACACGCCGGAGGATCTGGGGAGGGCGCGCGCATGAGGATCATCTCGGTCGCCGCCCCCGGCAACGGCTCGGGCAAGACGCTCGCGCTGGCCGCGATCCTGGGGGCCTACCCCGGCCGGATCGACGCGGTGAAGTTCACCACCGTCTTCAAGGATGGGGTCAACTGCCCCCGGACGGAGAAGGCCTGCGCCTGCCGTTCGCTTCACGGACGATTCACCATCGTGACCGACCAGGCCGTGCTGGGGGAGGATGAGACCGACACCGGCCGGCTGACCCGGGCGGGCGCGCGTTCGGTGCTCTGGTGCCTGGCGCAGCCGGACGCTCACGCCGAGGCCTGGAATCATCTGCGCGACGACCTCCTGGGCGGCGCGCGGGTACTCCTGACGGAGGGCAACACGGTCGTCCCGGTGCTGGATCCCGATCTGTTGATCGTGGTCATGAGCCCTCAACTGGCCCGAGGGCGATGGAAGCCGGACGCCTGGACTCTGGTGGAGCGCGCCCACCACGTCGTGATCAACAACCACCGGAGCGACCCTGCGGCGCTCGAGGCGCTTGCCACGGAGGTGGCCGCCGTCCGGAACGGACGCCGTCCGCCGGTGGAGGACGTCTCGCTGCCGCTTCGGGCCTGGGCCGATCGAACGCTCCCCGAGTCGTTGCGGCTCCTGATGGAGACCGATTTGGTGGAGCGGCGGTGACGGCGGGGGGCCGGGCGCTGGTGATACTGCAGGCGGCGTGCGCCCTGCTGATGATTGCGTCCATGGCGATGGGCTACGCCTCCACGTACGGGTACCTCGGCCTGGCGAGGCACATCCCGTTCGGGTTCATCTCCGCGCTGATCATCGTCTTCGCGCACTCCATGACCCTTTTCTACTTCGCCGGAGTCGGCGCCAGCATGAGGGAGGCGGTCGGCCGGCACGCCGATCTGATGGGACGTCTGGAGGAGGCGGCCCGTCTCAGACGCGGCCTCGCGCTGCCTCTCGGCCTGGCGATCGTGACGTTGATGGCCGCGGTGATCCTGGGGGGCGGAAGCCACACGCGGAAGCTTCCCGCCTGGGTCCACCACGGTGCGGCGCTCGCGGCACTCCTCTTCAACCTCGCCGCCGCCGTCCGCTCGATCCGATCCATTGGGGCGCACGAGACTCTGATCGAGGGTCTCGAGGACGCAATCGAGGATGGACCGGCCGGTCCGTAGCCGCCAAGCCTCAGAACGAAGGCTTGAGGTCCTGAGGGATCTCGAGGCCGTGGAAGTTGATCTCCCTGCGGCGCACCTGATCGTCGAGCTTGTCGGAGATGTGGCCCAGCTCGTTGATCTCGTGGCGTTCGTAGCATCCGTAGTGAAAGTCGCAGAACCCCATGAAGTAGACGGGATCCTGGCACCGGTAGACGCCGCCGTAGCTGCTGAGGAACGAGCAGTGATCGCGTCCCGGTTCAGGCATGGCCGCAGACTAGCTTCCGGCGCGGGTGTGAGTCAAGGCGAGGCTTCGAGATTCAGACCCGCGAGAGACCGGTGGGACAGCAAGGCACGAGAGGGCAGGCGTCGCAGTCGGGTTTGCGCGCCTTGCAGACCGCGCGGCCATGAAGGATCAGCCTCAGCGAGAAGCCGTTCCACTGATCCTTCGGGATGATCCTGACGAGATCCTGCTCTATCTTCTCCGGATCGGTCTTCGAGGTCAATCCCAGCCGCTGCGACAGACGGGAGACATGCGTGTCGACCACGATGCCGGGGATGTCGAACGCTTCGGCGAGCACGAGGTTGGCCGTCTTGCGCCCCACTCCTGGGAGCTCGACCAGATCCTCCATCGTCCGCGGCACCCGCCCGCCGTGCTGCTTCTCCAGGGCCGCGCAGCAGGCCCGGATGGCGCGCGCCTTGTTGCGGTAGAACCCAGTGGAGCGGATGTCGGCCTCCAGTTGACCCGGTGGAGCCGTCGCGTAGTCACCGGCCGTCCTGTACTTCACGAAGAGTTCCTTCGTGACCTGGTTGACCCGCACGTCGGTGCACTGGGCCGAGAGGATTGTGGCCACCAGGAGCTCGAGGGGGTCGGAAAATCGCAGGGCGCACCGGGGCTCGGGGTACTGGCGGGCGAGCAGCGTGAGGATCTTCCGTACGCGCGGCCTCTCCGTCGCGGCCTGACGCCGTCCGGGATGCGCCTGCGTAATCATCGGCGCATCACCCCTTGGCCGCCGTGGGTGCGTGCGAGGACCCCTGCGCGACGGAGTGGACCTCCTCCGCGGGATCGAACGCGTTGATGACGAGCCCCGTCAGGACCTTCGGGTAGAAATAGGTGGACTTCTGGGGCATCCGGAGCCCCGCCTCGGCCGCCTCGAGCATCTGGTGGCGGCGCGGCGGGTTGAGAAGGAAGGCCGCCTGCCCCTCTCCGGCATCGACCCAGCTCATGGCCCGCTCCACGTCCTCCGTGTAGCGCAGCGAGGTCCCCTCCCGCTGAGCCCCGGGTGTGAACCCGAGCGACGCCTCGAGGACGGCGCGCTGCAGCACGGAGACGTCGAGCTCGCGCAGCGGCGCCGGCAGGTCGGCCAGCAGGGGACCCGTCAACTGACCCGGCTTCAGCAGCAGGAGCATGAAGCCGGCGCCACCGGAATAGAGGGCCACCGCGAGCCGTCCCCGGTCGGTGACTTCCCGCAACCGCCGCCGTACCTGCTCGGCGCGATGGTTGAACCCCTCGAATGAGAAGTGTTTCAGATCGAAGTGCGTCTCCAGCTTCCGCGGAAGGTGCGTCAGGTCCGTTCGCTTCAATCCGCGCAGCACGCGATGGTAGGGGAGGATCGTCAGGCCGGGGGCGTCCACGTTGCTGAAGTAGGCCAACACGTAGTCGTAGCTCAGGGAACCCGGCGGGGCGGCGGTCTGGCCCGCGCGCAGCCTGTCGCGCGCCTCGCGGGCGGCCGCGTACCGGTGGTGTCCGTCCGCGATCCAGATCTTGCGCTCGCGCAACGCACCGCAGATCGATCCGATCGTCTCCGGGTCCCCCATGCGCCACATCCTCGTGTCGACTCCGGCGTCATCCGAGACCCACCGGTCCGCGGGGCGGTGCGACACGGCTTCGATCGTGGAGGAGATCTCCCCCGGGGGATCCGAGAACAGGACGAAGATCGGCGAGATCTGGCCTCGCGTGGCGAGGATGAGGTCGAGCCGGTCGGCGCGCGGCTCGTCGTGCGTCTTTTCGTGGGGCAGCACCACCGCCGAGCCCTCCTCCTCGATGCGGAGCAGGCCGATGAACCCCCATCGGACCTTCTCGGGCATCCCTCGCACCGAGTACCGTTGCGACGTGACGTAGAGCGCCGGGGCGTTGTCGCGCTCGAGGACCCCCTCCTCGCGCCATCGGGAGAGCATCTGCGCGGCACGCGCGTACCTGCCCGGAGCCTCCCCGGCGGGCAGATCCACGTGGACGATGTTGTGCGAATCGCGGGCGCGGTATTCCTGGGCCTTCTCGGTCGAGATCACATCGTAGGGAGGCGCGACGACGGTGGTGAGGTCCGGGATCCGTGACGCGCTGTAAAGCAGCCCTCGGAAGGGCGCGACCGTCGCCACAGAAACGACCTCTCTGATGGATCGTGGTTCCGCTTGCGTGGGATCGGCCGCATTATGCAGGCGTGCGCATCCACTGTCAAGACGGACGAGCCGTCGCGCCCGACATGGATCACGGGAGAACTGCGCCGAAGTTCGCGGCGAGAAACGCGAGGTCGATGCCGTCCACGATACCGTCGCCATTCAGATCCGCGGCGGCGAGATAGCCGGGCTCGCCTTCGACGCTGGCGAAGGCTCCGGCGAGGATGGCCAGGTCGTTGCCGTCGATTCGGCCCGAGCCGTCGGCGTCGGCCCTTCGCGGGCTGAAGGTCACGCGCAGCGCCCCTGGCAGGAGCGCGGTCTGCCCGTCCGGATTCGTGACGGTGAGATCCCGCGGTCCGAGCCCCGCCCTGGGATCCGCCGACAGGTCAACGTCGATCCGGCTGGGAGAGACGACCGTGGCCGATGTCACGGTGAGCCCGGTGCCCAGGGCGACCATCGCGCCGGTGCGGAAGCCCGAGCCCGCGATCGCGACGCCCGAGGACGCGCCTCCCTGATCCAGGATCTGGATGGAGAGGGACGTCGCCGAAGGGGCCGGCTGGCAGTAGCGCGACGTGGAAACCTCGACGTCGTCGAGGTACCAGCCGAAGCCCGTGGCTCCGTTGAGGAGCAGCTCGACGTAGTCGTTCCAGAGCCGGAACCGTAGCGTGATCACCTTGCCGTCGAACGGGGACAGATCGAAGACGGCGTTCTCCCAGCCGACGGTCTGCCCCGCGTAGACGGTCGTCCCTTCAGGCAGTGGCTGGCCGCTCTCGGAGTCCGAGGTGTCCGGGTATCCACCGATCGGTTCGATGTAGACGGGTTCGGAGGCGCCGGCCACCTTCACCTCCACGAAGGCGGCGTCGTCCTGCGAGTTGGGCGGATCGTTGGCGAAGATCTCGTACCAGTGCCAGAAGGTGAGCCTCGCGCCGGTCACTCCGATCAGGTCGATCGGTGGCGAGGTGAGCGTCTCGTTGGCGCCCGCTTTGTACCTTCCGTTCAGATCGGTGGCGAAGACCCTTGTCCCCGAGAAGGCGGTGGCCGGGCCCTGGAGCGGCACGCCTCGCTGCCAATCGATCTGGAATCCGGAGACGGTCCATCCCGGATCGGGCCCCTCCATGTCGTCGGCGAAGCGGATCTCGCGCTGGGTGTTCTCGACGAGGAGGCCACCGCCGGGCCCACCCGCGGTTGCGCGAAGGCCGTCGGCGTCCTCCGAGGCCAGGGTGACCGTGTAGGCGGCGCACGGCGCGAGGCCGCGCATCCTGAGCTGGTGGCTGGTGGCGAGACGGGTGTCCGAGGCGACCAGAGCCGGACCGGTGGCGGGTTCGAGTCGGGCCTCGGACGTGGAGGGTCGATCGGTGCTCCAACGGATCAGGTACTGATCGCCACCCGAAGGGGTCATCGTGATCCGGCTGATGGTCGGCCCGGCGCACCCGGCGGCCCGCAGGGTGGCGGTGACGCTGCGGGCCGTGCCCGTCCCGTCATCGGGGTCTTCGTAGGTCGCGAGGATTCGATCGCCGGCGGCGGCGCGCAGAGTGCCGGGGTCTCCCTGCAATGAGATCGGCACGGCGCCGGCGAAGGCCCCGCTGGAGGGGGACGTCTCCACGAGCCCGACCGGGATCGGCTGGGAGCTCCCGGACGATTCCACCATCACCGTCACCTGATCGGCGGCGGCCGGATCGAGATCCAGATCGACGTCCGTCAGCGAGAGAGAGGGATCCGGCGCGGCGCAGGCGACCGACATGGCGCCGAAGCTCAGGCGTCCCAGATGGCACGGGGCATCCCCCGAGATCACCACGTCGTCGAGGAGCCAGCCCGCACCGGTGGGGCCGATCCCGTCCTCGACGAAGGCGTGGAACCGGATCCGTGTGACGCCCCCACCGCCGGCCGAGACCAGGCTCCGCGCGACAGCCGAGAGATCGACCTGGACCTGTGTCAGCCCCTGAGGGGATTGGCCGCTGAAACCGGGGATCGGGTCGCCGGTCGTGCCGGCCTCCAGATCGACGAGGCCGGGATAGCCGCCGTCCGGCTTGAGGCTCGTCCAGTGGTAGCCGTCCCACGCCTCGATCCACCCACCGTCGCCACCGCGGAAGGTGGTCGCGAAATCATAGCTCTGGAGAAAGGAGAGTCTCGGGTGGTCGATCCCGGCCAGATCGAACGGCGGGGAGATCAGCATGAACTCCGAGTTGACGCCGCCGGCCGGTCTGGAATACGAGCTGGTGGGCGCGGTCGTGGCGGCCCCTGGAACGGAGATGTCCCACGTGTCCCCCTGGCCGCCGTGCCGCCATCCCGGGGCTCCCGCCTCGAAGCGCTCCTCCACGAGGACCACGGTTCGCGCGGTCAGTACGGAGCGGAGGCCGGAGAGGAGATCGTCCCGTCCCAGGTTCCCGCCGGCGTCCGCGGAAGCCACCGTGTAGAAATAGCGGGTGCACGCGGACAGGCCGCTCACGGTCACGTCGTGTGCCGTCCCCAGGCCCGGCACCACGACGGCGTCGCTCAAGGACGGGTCGGCGCCGAACAGGACGCGGCTGTCCCCCGGCTCCGAGCTCTGCCATTCCACGCGGAAGGTGGAGGGTTCCGAATCGATCAGGCGGACTCCGGAGAGAAGCGGCGGCGAGCAGTCGGGCACCACCGCCGTCGCCGTAACCAGGAGAGATCGACCCGTGCCGTCATCCGCGTCGTCGTAGGACGCGACGATGGAGTCGTCCTGTCCCACCTGAAGGATGCCGGGCGCGTCGACGGTCGAGATCGACAGGGTTCCCTCGAAGATTCCCGTGGAGGGACCCGTCTCGGCGAGTGAGATCACTTCCCCGGACGGCTCGGTGTCGCTGCGGACCTGCGCCGTCGCGACGTCCGGGGAGGCGGCGTTGACGTCCAGGTCGGCGTCGAAGACCTGCAGCCGGATCGTCTGGCCGACGCAGGCGTAGGAGCTCTGGTCCATCTCGATGCGTCCCTCGTGGCACGCCACGGCGAGACTGAGAGCGACGTCGTCGATGTACCAGCCCGCGCCCGGCTGTATGGTGAAGTCCTTGAAATCCTGCACGAGGTGGAACCGGACGCGCACCACGTGGCCCACGAAGGAATCCATCGTGAAGGCGGCCGGCACCCAGCCGTTGGTCGAGCCCGCGTAGGCTCCCGCGCCGTCGGCCGTGTAGGGGTTCGGGGCCACGATGTCCGGGTATCCTCCCTGCGGCGTGATGTGGGTCCACGTCGCTCCGTCATCCACGCTCGCCTCGAGGAAGCCGCCGTCGTCCCATCCCGCCCCCGGATGGTCCGTGGTGATGTCGTACCAGTGCATGAAGGTCAGCGTGGCCGCCTCGGCCTCCGTCAGGTCGAGCGGCGGGCTGACCAGCACCATGTCGGCTCCCAGATCGTATCGGCCGTCAAGATCGGTTCCCCAGACCGCTGAACCGGAAAAGGCGGCGTGCGGGGCGCGCGGCACGGACGTATCCGGTGTACCCAGCTCCCATTCGTCGCTGCCCGGGCGCATCCCCGAGTGCTGCCAGCCGGGCGCGCCCGCTTCGAAGTCGTCGCGGTAGATGGGCTGCTCGCGGTACGTGCCGAACGTCGACGGGGCTCCCTGTGCCGGCATCGTGCCCAGGTTGCCACGCGTGTCCGCCGAGCGGATCGAAAAGTAGATGGTCGAGCACGGGCTCAGACCGGAGAGCGGGAGGGCGTGCGACGTGCCGAGTGCGGTGCCCGGCGGATCCGCGACGGTCAGTTCGAGTGACGGGTCGAATCCGTAGCGCACCGTCGCCGTGGCGGGCTCGTTGGTATCCCACTGCGCCAGGGCGCGGTTGCCCGCGCGCCTCGTCACCCTGATGTTGGAGATCACCGGTGGCGTGCAATCGGCCACGGTCAGCATCCCGGTCGCCTCGTGCGTCGCCCCTCGCCCGTCGTCCAGGTCCTCGTACCGCAACGTGACGCGATCCCCTTCGGTCACTACCAGCGCGCCCTGCTGGGGCCCCGGCGCGAGCTGCAGCGTCCCGGAGAACTGACCGCTGGCCGGAGACGTCTCGGTCAGAGAGACGATGACCTCGCCGGGCTGGGACGAGGTGGTGGCGGCGACGGCGACCGTGCCTGCGGAAAAAGGATCGGGATCGGCATTCGCGTCCAGGACCGACACCGTCAAGGTCTGGCGGCAGCCGGGAGACGTGGGCCCGGCCGTCAGGCGCCCCGAGGCGCAGGGGGCCGACCCGCTCGGCACCGCGACGCTCTCCGGGGCGAACGGGCTTTCGTTGCCGAACCGATCGAACGCGGTGACCGTGATGAAGTGGTGCGAGCACGGGCCGAGCGAAGTCAGGGAGGCCGAGGCGACGGTGGCCTCCATCCGGATCGGAGAGATCCCCTGGTCGGCCTCAGTCCCCTGGTAGGTGGGCCCCGAGCCGTCGTTGTCGTAATGAATCCGGTACCCCTGCAGGTCGGGGGCGACGGCGCTGTCGACGGGTTCCCACGCGACCCTCACCATGCCCTGACCATCCGCCGACGCGGTGACTCCGGTCGGGGCGGGTGGCGCCGTGCAATCGGCGATGAGCGCGGAGGCGGTCAGGGTCGCCGGCGTGCCGTCTCCGGTGTTCTGGTCGGCATAGGTGATCGAGAGGGTCGCCCCCTCGGACACAGCGAGGGCTCCGGGCCCCGGTCCCGAGCGCAGGGGAAGGGTCCCCCGGAACTCCCCGCTGTTGACGGCGGTCTCGGTCAGCACCAGATCGATCCGGTCGGTCCCGGAAGCGGCCGACACCCGCGCGGTGTCGAGCGCCGCCGGGTTGAGGTTCAGGTCGCTCTCGGAGAGCATGGCCGTCGGGCGCGAGGAGCAGCCGTACTGATCCGCGTCCAGCCTCAGGCGGGCCTGGTGGCAGCCCCCCTGGGCCGTCACCTCGACGTCGTCGATGTACCACCCCTCCGCCTGGGGCCTGTTCTCCCCAGCGTCCTGCCAGATGTGAAACCGGATCTGGATGAGGTTGCCCGAGTAAGACGAGAGGTCGAACGTCGCCCGGGTCCAGCCGAGCGAATCTCCCGCGTAGACGCTGGCGCGGTCGGCCAGGTGGGGGTTGTCCGCGTCGATCTGGTCGGGGTACGCGCCAAGCGGATCGATCGGGATCCAAGTGGCGCCTCCGTCGGTGGTCGCCTCCACCCAGCCACCGTCGTTGCGGGAAGGCGGTGGCCCGCCCGTGATCGAGAAGAAGTGCTGGAACGTCAGCCGCGGCTCGACGGCATCGAGCAAGTCGATCGGTGGCGACGTCAGCGCGGCGTCGGCGCCCACGCTGTAGGGGCCGTCGAGGTTCGTCCCCCACGCGCGCTTACCCGAGAACCCGCCGGGGGCGCTGGACGTCGGAAATCCCAGCTCCCAGTCATCGACGGCTCCGGGCTGCACCGCGGCGTGGGTCCACCGCGAGCCGAGCTCCTCCATGTCGTCGTGGAAGATGACGCGCCGCCCGCGGGACCCGGGTCCGGTGGCGAACCGCAGAGGGGGAGCCGGCGACGTGGCGACGACTCCGGCCGCGTCGGTGGAGGAGACCGTCGCGGAGTAGCTTTCGCAGCTCGCAAGCCCGGTGAGGTGGACGCTGTGCTCGGTCACCAGGAGCCGGTCGTACTTGACGGAGGTCCGGGCGCCGTCAACGCCGTAGAACACTTCGCTGTCGGCCTCATGCTCGGTACGCCAGGAGATCGTCGCCTCCTGGTCGCCGGCGGAGACGACCCGCACATCGCTGACGGCCGGCGCGGCGCACCGGGCGGCGATCGTCGCGATGCGCTCCACGACCACTCCGGTCTGCGGGTCCGGCTCCGTGTAGATCGCCGTGATGGGCTGCGCGTCGGAGGTCTGGAGCGTCCCATCGCCCGGCCGCGGCGCACCCGCCGCCACGCCCAGGACGCCGGAGAACAACCCCGTGGCGGGAGGGTCCTCGTCGAGCAGCATCGGCTCCCGATCTCCCGCCGACTCCACGGCAGCCGTGACGCGGCCGAACCCCTTGAGCCCGAGATCGGCGAGACGGATGCCGATCTTCGTTCCGCAGAAAGCCTCCGGGACGGTGAAGTCGATCTCACCGCGGCTCTCGGGGAGGCGCACGTTGCTCGCGTAGAAGGCGAAATCCTGGTCGGTCTCGCCGAAAAGAGAGGGGACGCCATCGCCCGCGATGTTGGCCGCCTCCACCGTCGCGCGCACCGTCCTCGCGCCGGCGGGAAGCACCACCTCTTCCACGTTGTTGCGGAAATCGGCCTGCCCCCCCGGGATCGACACGCCCCGATCGAGGACGTTGCCCAGGTAGGTGACGCCGTCCGATTCCACGACGAGATCGAGGTCATTGACCCAGGACCAGCCGGCGGGCGTCCCCGGCGCGTCGGTCCAGACGAGGGTCAGGATGACGGGTTTGTTCGGATCCTCGACGACGAGCGGCTCGAACGTCATGGCCTCGCCGATGCCGGTAAAGATCTTCTGCTGATCGAAAACGACGCGCGCCCTGGCGTCGACGAGGCTGCCGAGGTCGAGTCGGCCCCATCCCTGCGAGGAATTGGGTCGGTTGAGCGTGTTGGTCGGAGACTGGGCCGTGGTGCCCATGTCGTGCGCGTGGTTGATGAGCATGGCCTTGATCATCGCGGGGCTCGGCTCGGTCCCGTACCGGCGCGTGTAGACCTCCGAGGCGATGGCCGCGGCCCCCGTGACGTGGGCGGCCGCCTGGCTGGTCCCGGTAGACCAGTTCACGAGGCGCTGGCCGGGTGGGTAGTAGGGATCGCAGACCCCCTCTCCTGTGTAGCCCGGCCCCCCCGAGGCCAGCGACTGGATGTGGCTGCCCGGGGCGACCAGATCGGGCTTGAAGCGACCGTCCGCCGTCGGTCCGCGGCTCCCGATCGACAGGACATGGTCGACGCTGTCGGCCAGGCCCGAGCTGGTCCCGCAGCCGTCGGAGACATTGGGTCTGTAATTCTCCGTGGCGCCGACGCTGAGCACGTTTTTCGCGCTGGAGGGCCAGGTGATGGTAAGCGGGCTCGGACCGTTGTTGCCGACGGAGAACACGGCCAGGTATCCCTGATCCCCGTCGGCGGGGTCCCGGTTCGCGTCGCGCGCCAGCGCGTCATACTCGGCGTCGATGCTGTTGTAGTGCCCCCCGACGCCGCCCCATGAATTGTTCCCGATGCGGGCTCCGCGTTCGTACGCTCCCGATACCAGGTCGGTGAAGGGAACGGCCGGTCGGAAGGTGCTCGAGCACAGGAAGATGCGCGTCGCGCCGACGCGCAAGGTGGGGGCCATGCCGAGCCCCAGCAGGTACCCATCATCGTCGAGCAGGAGCGGATCGCCGGGGGCGCCACCAGCGATGATCCCGGCGATGTTGGTCCCGTGGCCGGCGCAATCGTCCAGGCGGCCTTCGCCCGTCTGGTCAACCGAGTAAGCGACGCGACCCTTCAAGCCGGGATGGGTGACTTGCGTCCCTCCCGTGTCGATTCCGGTGTCGGTTATATCCACGATCCGGGCCCCCAGGTCAGAGAGCCCGCGCGACTCGAGCCAGGACAGGTAACCGGGGCCGAGGGGCCGGCCGCCGGCGACGAGCCCCGCGGACACCAGGTCGCTCCTCTCATCATGCATGTCAGGCTGCTCGAACGGCTCGATCCAGATCACTTCGGCTCTGGCGGCCAGCTCGGGGACCGCCTCCGCCGGGAGCGTCACGCGGAGGTCAGTGACCTGCCCGACGTCGCGGGGTTCCATCAGCACGGCCAGGGAGCGGGAGCGTATCTCCTCGATCACGGCGTCGTGCCGGCCGGCCCGGACCACCTGTATCGAGACGGCGATCGGTTCGGGCCCCGACTGCAGATCCGGGCTCAACCGGTCGAGAGTGGAGAAATCTTCGCGCCATTGCAGGGGGAGCCCCGCCGATTCGATTGCGGAGGGATCCTCGACCCACGCGATGTAGGCGTTGTCGGGGATATAGGCGATAGGTCTGGCGCCTCCCGCGGAGCGCAGCTTGTGGAGCCACTCCTTCTTGACCGGCCCGTGGAACTGGATCAGCTCGAGGCGGCCCGCCCGGCCGGCCCCGATCCGCGGGGCGTTTTCGGGCCGCGCGGTTTCGATGGCACGCGTGCGCAGGTGGACTCTGTCGGTCACGCGGTGCTGACCGCGTCCTTTCCCGGCCGAGCCCTCCGCCATCGAGAGGTCCTCCTCGGCACCACGGACCAGAAGGGTCGCCGCACGGCCCGGGCCCGCCGTGTCGCCATACTCCTCGATGAGCTGCAGGCGCCCGGTGGCGAGCAACGCGTCCACCTGAGGCGTGCGCTTCACCATCGCCTTTGCCGGCGGGCCGGCTGAGCGTGGCGGGGAGGAGAGGCCGGGAGCCGACGACAGCAGCGCCGCGATCGCCGTCGCGAGCAGAATCATCCTCCTCATCGCGCGGGCCTCACTTCAATGGCGGTCGCCTTGAAGGCCACCGGAAGCGGCGAGGCCGCGGGACTGAGGACGTTCGCGCGGGCGAAGCTCACGGGAGTGATCCCGGGAGAGCGAGCGCGGAAGGTCAGCCGGCAGAGGACCCCCTTGCCCTGCGCGCCACGGCCGGCCCGAAGCCGCGAGAGGCCCACGACCACACCGCCCCCTCGCGAAGCGGGCCCGGGCGCGGCAAGGAAGCTGGTTGCGGTGCCGTCGCGTCCGAGGAAGCTCCCCTCGACCGCCGAGCCGGCTACGAACTCCAGGATCGCGGGATCGAAGTGCAGCGTGAATGGGGTGCTTCCCACGTCACGCGCGCCTTCGATCCGGACGGTGACGACCACCGTCTCGCCGATCGCGATGGCCCTGGCGGCGGGCACCGCGCGCACCCTCGCGCCTGAGGCGGCAAGAGGCGCGGAGCTCTCGAAGGGTCCCGCCAGCCCGAGAAGGAGGAGGGCCACCGCGCACCGGTAGCTGTCGCGCGCCGCCCCGGGTCTCTCGCTTCGCATCAGTGCCTCACCTTGATCAGGGCCAGGCTGTCGAAGAAGGTGGCGCCCACGTCGGGGTTGACGGGGACTCTCCGGTAGAGCCGCGAGCCTGACGGGCTGGACGGGTTGCCGTTGTACGGGACGAAGGGGAGTGACGCGTCGCCACGGCCCCGGGGCCTGAAGACGATGCGCGCGAGCGTCGTGGTGCCCGCTACCGTGCATGGGGGAGGCGAGGCGCCGGAGATCGCTTCGCTGAAGAGGAGCGTACCGGTGGCATTGGCGTTGCCGCTGGCGATGTTGTCGGCCCCGAGGACCGGCAGCGAGGTGCAGGCCTGCAGCACCCCGCCGCTGGCGAGGCTCTCCACCTCGGCGACGAGCGGGTCGAAGAGGACCTCTACGTTGAAACCGTCGAACTCGAAAGAGATGTCGCGCACGACAACATCCACCAGCAGCCGGCCTCCGGATCGTCCCGACCCGGCGATCCAGACGACGTTGTCCGTCCCGCCCGTCGGCGGAGTGAAGAGGAGCGAGATGCGCAGGTCCGAACCGCCATCGTCGGCGGCCTTGCAGGCGGCGAGGAGGAGAGCCGCCACCAGGCTCAGGCAGGAAGCGATCCCTCTCAAGTTCCCCCGGCCGACCGGGCCGCGGCGCGACGGCCCCGCGACGGCCAGCCCCCCCTTCAGCCTCCGGTACCTGACCCGGATCACACGCCCGCGGATCGCCTCGGGCCCAACTGTTTGACCCCCCGCGGGAGCTTCCGGTTGGCAGACCAGGAGCAGTCGCGATACTAACACAATAAGTTGTGACGGGTCAATCGGTTGGGGAGCCGCCGAGTCGTCTCGATCGCACCAGATCCTGATATCCGGGTGCGTTCCTCAGGCTTTCCATCTCGGGGTCGGACTCGATCCAGCCGAGGTGGGCGTAGCCCGACTCGACGGCCCTCTTGAGACCGGCCAGCGCGCTGGCGCCGCGCCCTGCGATCGAGAGGGCTCTGACCGCCTCCAGGTCGATGACATAGTCGTGCAGCTCGACCAGGGCCGCGGCGCGTCCCTCCAGACCGCGAGCGAGCCGATCGAGCGAGGCCTGGTCGGCACGTCCTCTGGCCAGACGCGCCCAAGTGACATAGGCGCCGAGGATCGGCTGCGCGCTCCTCGGGGCCAGGTCTGCCGAGGCGGCCTTCTCGAGCAGCGCGAGCGCCTTGTCGTGAAGGTTGTAGTCCACGTAAAGCTGCGCGAGGTGAAGCATGAGATCTGGGCCGGCGTCAGGCCGGCCCGCCCCCTCCTCCAGGAGAGCCGCGGCCCCCTCGGCGTCGCGCTCCCTCATCTCCAGCCGGGCCAGCTCCTCGTAGGCCTTTGGAATGAGCCTCTCCGGGCGTGCCGTTCCCAGCGTGGCGTCGGGCCACTTGTCGATCACCTCGCGAAACGCGGCGCGCGCCTCGTCATTGCGCCCGAGCTGCGCGAAGCAGATCCCTTTGAGAAAGAGGACTGTCCCGCCGCAGAGTCCGCGGCGTGTCTTGAATGTGGCCTTCTCGAAGGCCCCGAGCGCCGCCTTCCAGCTGTTCCTGCCCATCAGGGAGTGTCCCATGTAGAGATGGCAGCGTGAGGACTCCTCGGGGTGCTCCTTGAGAACCTTCTCGAAGATGAGCCCCGAGCCTTGCCGATCGCCGAGCTGGTCGTATGCGGCGGCGAGCTGCATGAGGGCGGGCAGGAAGTCGGCGGAGAGCGTCAGCGCGGTGCGGTACGACCCGATCGCCGCGACCGGCTCTCCTTCCAGGTACTCGATGTTGCCGAGGATCTGATGGCTGACCGCGAGGTCGGGCCGCAGCTCGAGGGCGCGCTCGATCGACTCGCGGGCGCTCTGGAAGCGGCCCGCGGCGGCGGCGACGACGGCGGAGGTCTGCAGGGCGGGAATGCAGTTGGGATCCAGGGAGAGCGCCGAACGCGCGGTGGTCCGTGCCTCCTCCGTCCGCAAGTCGGCGAACTGCGCGGCCGCCAGGGCCGCCCGGCCCGGGGCTGAATTCGGATCGAGATCCACCGCGCGCCGAGCTTCCTCGAGCGCCTGGGTGACGAGGGCTTCATCCTCCTCGACCCCCCGCAGATAGATCAGGGTGGCGGCGCGGCCCAGCCCCGCGTGGCCGCACGGCTCCGACGGGTACCACTCGGCGGCGAGCCTGAAAAGAGAGCGCGCGTGCAGCAGATCCGAACGTGAGCCATCCTGCAGATCGGTCTCCCCGCGCGCGCACATCGCGGCCGCGGAGAGCGGTGACTGAGTTTCACCGTCGGGGGCGGTCTCCTCCTGCCGCTCGGCGTCGGCCCGATCCGCGGGCGCGGGCGGTGCGGTGTTCGGATCGAGGTGCGCCACCGCCAGCATCGCGAGCGACCGGAGGATCAGCGGGATCATGACGCACCTCTCACGCGGGGAAGAGCGGTTGCTGGAATGGTTCGGCGCTGCCCGCCAACCCCGACACGCCGACGCCGACCAGGCGCACCTTCCGCCGGCCGGCCTCCGTGCGCGCCAGAAGGAGACGGGCCTCGCGGGCGATGACGGCGGCTCCGTCGAAACCGGTCCTGAGCGTCCGGGAGCGCGAGATATCGCTGAAATCGGAGTAGCGGACCTTGAGCACGACCGTCCTGGCCCGGAGCCCCTCCTCGCGCAGCGCCGACTCGATCTCCGCGGAGAACCGATCGAGGATACGTTCGAGGGCGGCGACATCACGCGTGTCCTCCGGCAGTGTCCGCTCGCAGGAGATCGAGCGCGTGGGCCTGGCGGGCACGACCGCTCTATTGTCCCGACCGCTCGCGAGGGCGACGAGCGCTCCACCCATGCGTCCGAGCCGGGCGGCCAGCCTCTCCTCGGGGAAGCGGGCCAGATCGCCGATCGTCCTGATCCCGAGCCGTTCCAGCTTCCCCTGGGTGACGGGGCCCACGCCCGGCAGGCGCCCGGCGGGCAGGGGAGCGAGGAAGGCCAGGACCTGCGACGGCCTGACGACGACCAGCCCATCCGGCTTCCGCATGTCGGAGGCGATCTTTGCCACCAGCTTCGAAGGGCCGACTCCCGCCGAGGCGGTGAGCCCCACCTCGGCGCGAATCTCGGCCTTCAGACGCAGCGCGATCTCCGAGGCGGGCAGCTCGGCCCCGCTCACGTCGAGGTACGCTTCGTCGAGGGAGGCCATCTCGACGAGGGGGGTCCATCTCCTCATCACGTCGCGAATCCTCCGCGACACGTCCACGTACCGACCGATCCGGGGGCGCACGCAGACCAGGTCGGCGCACAGACGCACCGCCTGGCTCATCGGCATCGCCGACCGGACACCGAATGCCCTCGCCTCGTAGGAGGCGGCCGCCACCACGCCGCGCCGTGTCGGATCCCCTCCCACCGCGACCGGCTTGCCCCGCAGGGAGGGATCGTCGAGCTGCTCGACGGAGGCGAAGAAGGCATCCATGTCCAGATGGATGATGCGCCGGACCGGCTGGGCGCGGGTCCGCCCGGCGGTTGGAGAGCATTCCGGCCGAACGCTGGTGGCTTCGCCGCGCATGACGCATCCAGTATAGGCCGCGGGGTCTCCGTTGACACCCGCGAAGGCGTGGCGATAGAGTCAGCGCGTCCCGTCCCTCTCGTTGACGTCCGTCAGGAGGCCGCCATGCTCCGTCGCGCGCTGACCGCAAGCCTGCTCCTCCTCATCGCCCTCCCCGTACTCGCCCATCGTGGCACGCCTCCCGATCCGGACCAGCCCCGTCCCACCTTCACGCTGGAGAAGCTGACCGACCGGGCCTACTGTCTCTTCGGGCAGGGAGGCAACGTCGGTTTCCTCGTGACCGATGCGGGCGTGCTCGTGGTCGATGACCAGTACGAGAACATCGCCCAGGGGATCGTCGATCAGATTCGCAGCGTCACGGACAAGCCGATCCGGTACCTCGTCAACACGCACTACCACGCCGATCACACGGGAGGCAACAGCGTCTTCAACAAGCTCGCCGAGATCATTGCGCACGATTCGGTGCGCCCCCGGCTGCTGGAGTATCCCGAGACGGTGAAGCGGACCTTCCCGGACAAGATTAAGGCGATCGAGACCGAGATCGCGGCCATAAAGGACCCCAACGATCCCTGGAGGGTCGCGCTCGAGAAGGACCTGGGGCTCGCGAAGTTCTTCCTCGATGCCGCCAACGCGTTCAAGGTGGAGACGGCCGCGCCGCCCGGTCTGACCTACGAGGGGCACGTGAGGGTCTGGCTGGGGGGACAGGAGGTCCAGATCTTCCACGTGGCGCCCGGCCATACAGACGGCGATTCGATGGTCTACTTCAAGGACCAGAAGGTCCTGCACATGGGGGACCTGTTCTTCAACGGCATGTATCCCTTCATCGACGCTCTGGGCGGGGGCAGCGTGAAGGGGTATATCGAGAACATCGACTACGCGATCGCGCACGTGCCCCCCGACGCCAAGGTGATCGCGGGCCACGGCCCGGTGAGCGGCATCGCGACGCTCAAACGCGCCCGGGACTTCCTGGCGGACCTGAGGGCCGAGGTGGAGAAAGCGGTAAAGGCGGGCATGTCGAAGGCCGACGCCGTGCGAGCCATCAGGATGGAGGCCTACCCCGAGATCAAGCCGGCCTTCCGCGCGCTTGGCAATGACATCGCCGTGATCTACGACGAGATCAAGTCAGGGAGATAGCCGGCCTGGGCCTGTGCTAGATTCTCCGCCACTATGGGAGCCAGGGAAGTACGTCTCGATCTTGGGTGGGACCTCCTCGAGCAGGGGGAGTTCGACGGAGCCATCGAGGTGGCTTCGGCGCTCCTCGCCGAGGAGCCGGAGGACGTCGAGGCAAGCTTCCTTTCCGCTTCGGCTCGCTTCGAGTCGGGGGATCTCGAGGCCGCCCACAGCGAGCTGCGATCCCTGCTCGCGCGGGAGCCGGACGACGTCCCGTGCCGGCTGACTCTGGCCGCGCTGCTCTACGAGACCTGCCGGTTCGAGGAGGGCTTGCTGGAGATCGAGCGGGTCCTCCCACAGGATGTCAGAAACCCGTACGCCCATCATCTTCGGGGGCTCCTGCTCGACATGACGGGCCGCCACGCCGACGCGGACGCTTCCTTCCGGCAGGCCGCGGACCTCGGTCCGGATCGGTACCGGGCTCCGGATCGGATTGATCGTTCGGCGTTCGAGGCGATCGTCGAGGAGGCGCTCGCCAGCATTCCTGCGGAGTTCCGCCAGCGGATCGGCAATGTCCCGATCCTCCTGGAGCAGGTGCCCTCCGCCGCGCTTCTTGCGACCCTGGAGGAACCGTCCCCCGACCTGCTGGGTCTTTTCGTCGGCACCCCCCTCACGCAGAAGACCACGCAGGATCTGGCTGGCCCCCCCGAGGCCATCTATCTCTTCCAGAGGAGCCTCGAGCGCCAGTGCGAGACGGTCGAGGAGCTGGTGGAGGAGATCCGGGTCACCCTGCTGCACGAGATCGGTCACTTCCTCGGGATGGAAGAGGAGGATCTTGACGAGGCGGGCTACGCGTGATTCCCACCCCGCGGGTGGCCGGCCTCCTCTGCGCGTTCGGGCTGCCGATCGGGGCGATCCTCGCCGCCGAGCCCCCCGCCGTTTCCCCTCCACTCAGCCCGGCCGGGCTCCGGCAGATGGCCCGCGACCATTACCGCTGGTACTTCGAGGAGTACCCGGTGGCGGCCACCGATGCCGGACGTCATGACGGTGACGGCCGGCTGGCCGACTACTCGGCGCCGGCACGGGAGAGACGGCGCGCCAGGGTCGACTCGATGCTGGCGGCGCTCGATGCGGCGGCGGCCGCCAGATGGTCGGTCGACGACCGGGTCGATCTGGAGTTGCTCCGCTCCGACCTCGCCCGCCTCGGCTTCGACGAGCGCGTCCTGCGAAGGGCGCGCCGCGACCCCGGCCTCTACGTGGAGGAATGCACCAACGGCATCTTCTCGCTCCTGAAGAAGGAATACGCGCCGAGGGCCGAGCGGGCGCGCGCCGCGGCCTCCCGCATGCGGTCGATGCCGGCGCTCCTCGATGAGGCCAGGACGAACCTCGACGAGGTCGTCCCTCTTCTCGGCAGGCTGGCGCGCGAGGCCATCCAGGGGGCTCCCGCACTCTTCAACGACAGCCTGGGGACTCTCCTGGATGAGATTCCGAACAAGGAGCGTGCCGGCTTCGTTGAAGCGCGCGAGGGCGCCCTCGCCGCGCTGCGCGCCTTTGACGCATGGCTCAAGTCTCAGGAGAAGGCGTTCAGGGCACCACTGGCCATCGGCCGCGAGAGCTACGATCGACTGCTCCACGAGGTCTACCTCCTGCCCCTCGATTCCGGTCAGCTGGTCACGCTCGGACAGATCGAGCTGGCCAGAGCCAAGGCGATGGAATCGTGGCTGGCCGATCCCGGCCTCGCCGACACGCTGCCCCCCTCCGGCGGGAGGCCGGTCCCCGCCTCGAGCCGGGCGTTCCTGGCGGCGTACGAGGCGCAGACGCCGGTGCTCCTGGAGCACATTTCGCGTCGCGAGATCGTGACGGTGCCCAACTACATCGGCCCCTTCCGGATCCTCGAGCTGCCGGACGCCTTCCGGCCGACCTCTCCGGGCGGCTTCATGAACGCGCCGGGGGTCTTCGACGCCGATCCCTCGGGCTTCTACTTCGTGCCGGCGTTCGATCCGAACAGCCAGAACTTCTACATGAGGGCCGCGCTGTCCAACCCGCTGCCGATCCTCGGGCACGAGGGGATCCCGGGCCACTTCCTGCAGATCTCCATAGCCAATCACAATCCCGTGGAGATCAGGCGCATGCACCAGGACGGCGTCTTCCAGGAAGGGTGGGCGCTGTACGGCGAGGAGATGCTGATGAGGACCGGTCTCTACGACCAGAGCCCCGAGGGTCAGGCCCAGGTCCTGCGCCTGATGCGGTACCGCGCGGCCCGCGTTCCCGTGGATGTGAAGCTGGCGACGGGGGAGTGGACCTTTGCCCAGGCCGTCGACTACTTCATGAAGGAGGGCGGGCTCGATCGGGAGGCGGCCACGGGGGAGGCAGCCGGCGCCGCGGCCACGCCGGGCCAGAAGATGAACTACATGGTGGGCAAGCACCAGATCGAGCGCCTGCTCGGCCTCTACCGCGCCCGGCGCGGGAGTCAGTTCCGTCTCTGGGAGTTCCACGATCAGCTGCTCTCGTACGGCAGCGTGCCGCTCTCGCTCGTGGAGTGGCTCATGCTGGACGACGACGCGACCTTCAGAGCCGTCGTGGAGAAAAGGCGCGCGGCCGACCCGCAGGTCAATCGAGCGGCGTCAGACAGACAAAACTGACCTCCTGGTCGCTGTCGCCGGCCGCGGCGGGAGGGCCCGCAAGCACGACAGTCCTCCCGGAGCGGGCGATGACGCTGCTGGCGACCACCTCCCTGCCATCGTGGAGCTCCCACACGACGATCCGCGCGGCGCGCCCCCCCACTGCGTGACCTTCGAGGCGCAGCTCGATGCGATGGCCGTCGTCATCGAGGAGCGCCGCGCCGCCCGAGAGCGGCACGATGGTCGAACCGAGCGATGTCACGTCGTCCAGGGAGAAGACCTCGCGCAGCTGGGAGATGAGGGCCTCCTGCGAGCCCCCCGCCACGTCGGCGTCCCCCGGCAACGCGAAGGACCTCGGCCGGAGTATCGTCGTCGTGGTGACTTCCTGGCGGGTGGAGAACGCGCGCCCACGGAAGAGCTGCACGAGCAGGCGATCCGGGCCGGGAGGGACGGCCCGCCGACCCGGTGGCGCCGTGAGGGGATCCTGGGGGAGGACCCGGCCGGTTGGCGGCATCGTGCCGGCCCAGACGGCGAGGGCCGCCGTCGCGCAGAAGAGCAACCCCGCGCGCAGGACGAACCTCCTCATGGCCGCGGAACCGGCGCGCCGGCGAGGCGCTCGTCAATCACGACGTAGGAGACCTCCGGCGCGAACGATTCGAGCACCACGTAGCCCGAGGCGCGCCCACCGGTTCGCGCCCACTCCACGGCGACCGCCGGGTCGCCCGATCCGCTCACTCTGACGATGGTAGTGGCCAAATCGGCGGGCCCCCGGTCGACCGGCCCCGGCGACGCCGTCAGGAAGAGGGCGGCCGCGCTGGCCGCCGTCACCAGCGCGAAGGCGAGGATCGCCAGGGCGCGATCGCCGGAGCGGCCGCCGCGGCGGTGCGGCTCGGGCAGGCGCCCCGCGTCCGGATCACCCTCGCGCCGCTGGATCAGCTCCCGGACACCATCGAAGAAATTCTCGTCCCAGCCGGTGGGCGGCTTTTCGTCCGGGCGGGTGCCGAACGGATCCTCCGCGTCGAATCGAAAGCGCTCGTTCATTCGGGTGCCTCCACCTCGGCCGCGAGCGGCCTGGACGCGTGGACGAGCAGGTCCTTCAGCCGCCGCCGGGCCAGCAGCCTCAGCACGCGGACCGTGCTGCCGCTGCAACCGATCATCGAAGCCGCCTCCGAGGCGGTGAAGCCGTGCAGATCGCACAGGACTACCGCCTGCCTCTGGCGCGGGGTCAGCCGCGCCAGGGCCTCCTTCAGGCTCAGGATCGCCTCGGCGTCCAGCCGTCTCGCGCCGGTGGCCGCGCGGGACGCCAGGAATTCTCCCGCCCGCCATATGACGCGACGGTGGCGCAGGCGATCCGTGGCCAGCCGCGCCGCGATGGTGCAGACCCAGGTCGAGAAGGGGCGCTGGGGGTCGTACTGCCGCAAACACAGGTACGCACGGGCGAACGACTCCTGAGCGATGTCCCGCGCCTCGTCCCAATCGCCCAGCATGTGGTAGGCGAGGCGCACGACCATTCCCGAGCTGCGGCGCACCAGCGGCTCGAACGCGTCCAGGGCGCCCGCGAGCGACCGCTCCACGGCGATCCTTTCTTCGTCGGCTCCGGCCATCATTTGCCCCTTCCTCGACTGTAATACGATTAGACCCCTCCCATCCGTTTATGGATTGGTTAAGAGTTCCAGGGGTCTGCCCGGATGTGCCACCCGGCACGGCGGTCCTGGTTGTCGGGAAACGTGGGGCGAGGGCTCCGCCTGGCGGGGGCTCACTGAGGGGCGGTTTTTTTTGGGAACCCTGGGCCCCCCTCCGCCGTTATCTAGCCACAAAGAGGAGTTGGCACCTGCGATCCTTTCGGAGGCTGACGACGATGAGCATCAACGTAACCAGGACCGGCCGGACGATCAGAATCTCCCTGAAGGGCGCGCTCGCCTTGGGATCCGGCAGCGGGTCTCTCTCGCGGGCGGTCAGGGCGGCCATCGAAACAGGGGCCCGGACCATCCAGATCGACGCGAGCGGAGTTCGCTTCCTGGACGCATCGGGCCTCGGCGAGCTCGTGGCCTGCCGGAAGATGGCCGAAAGAGCGGGAGTAGAGCTGAGATTGTGCGCCATTAACGGCAAAGTGCGCGACCTGTTGAAGATCACCAGACTCGACCGGGGTCTTCTGCCCCCGGAGGCTTTGTCGGGAAGAGTCAGGGCCTTCCGGTGGAGGGTCGCCTGAAACCTGCCTTCCTCCTTCGCGTAAATACTTCGTGATTGAGGGCCGCGCGCCGGACTGAACCCGGACCCCACACAACATCTCGGGTTCATCCTCCCCCCCAACCTGGACGATCCGGCAGCGCGGCCCTCAGATTTTTCGCCCCCCCGGCCGGGGTCCCCCGGGCCTGCTGAGCGGCGCTGGCGCGCCGGCGGGAGGCCTTACCGGAAGAGATCCCGGGCCCGGACGATCTCGATCTCGTTCCTCCGGAAGCGCCCCTCCACCGCCGACCCCGCGGGATCCTCGGGACCCGATGAGAGGCGGCGCGCCAGATCCTCCGCGCCGGTCGTGATCACGACCACCGCGACGCGCTGAGGGAACAGATGCCGCGCGAGGGCCGAACGCACGCTCTCGACGGTGCTCTCCTCGATGGACGCCGGGAGGCGTTGCGCGGACCTGGGGCTCCTGAGCAGGAGGTCATCCAACCGCGACACCAGCGCTCCCTCCGGACCCTGCGCGGCGGCGCCGTACGTCCGCCCCATCTCACGCTTCAGCTCCACGAGCGCCGGTCCGTCGATCCCACCGGAAACCAGCGTCGCCAGATCCGCCATCACCCTCCGGATGGCGCCTGCGGCATCGGCGGGCTCCGCGTCCACCGGGATGGCGAGGGACTGCTGCCTGCGAGGCCGCGCCCCCTCCTGGACCGCCTTCAACCGGAGCATCGCGGCGGCCACGCTCGGATAGTCAGGGTGCGCGGGGGTCACGTTGAGGGGATGGCCCGCGAGCACGAGCGACCTGGGCGCCCCTTCCATCTCCACGATCAGCGCTCTGGGGCGGGCGAGGAGAGCCACGGCGCCAGCGGAGGGGCCGGGCGTCCCGTCGGGCAGGTTGGCGAGGTCCTCCCTGATCCGGGCGATCAGGTCGGGGTCGACCGCACCGTACACCCCGATGGCCAGGTTTCCCTTGCGATACTGCTCCGCGTGGAAGGCCAGGATTTCCTCGCGCGTGATCCGGTCGATCGACGAATCGAGCCCCGGAGCCGGATGCTCGTACGGGTGGCCCCGATAGACGAACCAGTCGAACGCTTCGCGGAGGAGGGCCACGGAGTCGCCGCGCAGCGTCTCGAGCGCCCGCTTCTGCTCGATCCGGAGGCGTGCCAGCTCCCGTTCGTCGAAGAGGGGTCGGAGGAGCGCCTTCGACAGCGATCCGAAGAGCTCGGCGCCCCCGTTACGAGGCGCCCTTCCGGTGAAAAGCGTCACGTCCTTGTCCACCTGCGCGTGCACTCCGGGACCGGCCTGGATCTGGATCGAAGCGGCCGCCAGCCAGGCGAGCCCCTCGCGTCCCGGCGGATCGGCGGCGCTGCCGCTGTAGAGGACCAGGCGGAACCGGACCTCCTGGACCTGGGGATCGGGCGCCTCCAGGACGTTGACCTCGTTGGAGTGGAGGAGGACTTGCCGGGCCGTGGCCGGAGACGCCGCGACGGATGCCGAGGCCATCAGCAGCGAGGAGAAGAGACCGGAGATCGGCGAGACCGGCATGGCGCGTGATTATATAATGCGGCGCGTGTCGGGCCCTCCAGGATTCCTCAGACAGATCGCGGACGATACGCGTGCTCTCCTGGCCGATCTGCGCGCGGCGGGCCGCCGGTTGACGACCCGGTGGCAGTGGCTGAGGCTGAAGTCCCGGCGCCGCATGGACGATGCGGCCGGCCGCATCGAAAACGTGCGGCGAAGCGCCGAAACGCGCTCCCGGATGTGCAGTGGGTGCCGCGCCCTCATTCCGATCGACGCGCGCGTCTGCCCGGAGTGCGGCGCGGCGCCCGGTCGTCCGGTCCCCGCGGGCCTGATGCGTCTCGTGCAGAACGCGGCCCCGGGGGTCGTGTCGGCGAGCTCCCTGATCCTCACCCTCACGATGCTGATCTACGCGCTGACGTGGGTGGTCTATTCACGTCTGGGCGGCGCGTCGACCCCCCGGATGGATTATTGGGGGTTCGCACTGTACGTTCTCGGGGCCAACAGCGGGGACCTGGTGATCTCGGGCGAGCCATGGCGCCTGCTCACGTCGGTTTTCCTGCACGGCAATCTCCTGCACCTGGGCTTCAACTGTTATGCCCTGATGACCGTCGGCCCTCTCATCGAGGAGATCTACGGCTACCGGAAGTTCCTCGTCTTCTACCTCGTCACCGGCTTCGCGGGGTCGGCAACGAGCGCCTGGTGGCACTTTCCCCAGATGCTTGGCGTGGGCGCCTCGGGGGCCATCTTTGGTTTGATCGGAGTGGCGGCGGTGTGGGGCCGGCGGCGAGGCGGGACCATAGGCAGCGGGATCCAGGGGCTGATGGTCCAGTGGGCCCTCTACGGGCTCGTGATGGGGCTCCTGCTCAAGGCCGACAACGCGGCCCACCTGGGGGGCCTGGCCAGCGGGGCGCTGCTGGGGTTTGTCGTGGAGGATCAGGAGCCGCGGTCGGTGGCCGGCGCGAGGATCTGGGAGTTGCTTGCCTATCTGTGCATGCTTCTCGTGGCCGCCTCGTTCATCATGGTGGCGATCAACTATGGTCCGACGCTCGAGAGGATCGAGTCCTCCTGAGTGGAGAGATCCATTGACCTTATCGAGGGAGACGTGAGACCCGCGCCCTGCCTTCTCCTGCTTCTCCTCACGACCGGAACAGGTCTGATGGCCGGCACACGGATGATGCAGCTCGACGATCTCCAGCAGATCCGCCAGGTGAGCGATCCCCAGATCTCCCCGGACGGCGCCTGGGTCTCCTACGAGGTCGGAACCGTCGACCTCGAGAAGGACCGCGAGACCAGCGACATCTGGATGACGAGCTGGGACGGCGCGACCACTCTGCGCCTGACCTTCAGCCGCGAGAGCGAGAGCATGGCGCGCTTCAGCCCCGACAACCGCTTTCTCGCGTTCCTGTCGAGCCGCGAGAGCGGGCAGGATCTCGATCAGATCTGGCTGCTGGACAGGGCCGGCGGCGAAGCCCAGCGCCTGACCGACTTCAAGGGGAGCGTGCTGGACTACGCCTGGTCCCCCGACGGGAAGCGGCTGGCGATCATCGCCGAGGACCCCGACCCGGAAGCCACGGAACCCGGCAAGGAGAAGGCCGACAGGAAAGCGCCGGCCCCGATCGTCATCGATCGGTTCCAATTCAAGCGGGACGAGGATGGTTACCTGGGGGAGCGGCACTCGCACCTCTACCTCTTCGATCGGGAGACTCGGAAGTCCGAGCGACTCATCGCCGGCGGGTTCGACGAGCTGATGCCGGCGTGGTCTCCAGACGGCTCCGCAATCGCGTTCGTCACGAGGATGGGGCCCGACCCCGATCGGCACACCAACTGGGACATCTACGTCGTCGGGGCCACACCAGGCGGCGCGCCGAGGCGCGTCACCGTCAACGAGCTGCCCGATTCCGATCCGGACTTCGAGAGCCGGCCCGCGTGGAGCCCCGACGGCCAGTCGATCGCGTTCGTCCAGGGGGGCGCGCAGGCGCTCATCTACTACGCGCTGCACCAGGTCGCGGTGGTCCCCGCATCAGGCGGGCCGGGCCGCCTCCTTGCGGCCCCGCTCGATCGCAATCAGACGAAACCCGTCTGGTCGGCCGACGGCGCCTCGCTCCTGTTCCTCCTGGAGGAAGATCGGTCGGTCCACCTGGCCAGGGGGACGGCCGAGGGGGGCGCGGTCGAGAGGCTCCTGAGCGGGCCCGTCACCGCCAGCGACTTCTCCGCCGGACCTCTCGGCAGGATCTCCGTGCTTGTCTCCACGCCGGGAGCGCCGGCCGAGGTCTTTGCCCTCGAGGGCGGGGCGCTGCGGCCCCTCTCGCGACAGAACGAGCCGCTCATCGGCCAGCTCCGGCTCGGCGCCATGGAGGAGCTCGACTACAAGAGCAAGGACGGCGCATCGATCCACGGACTGATGATCCTGCCGCCCGACCTCGAGCCGGGAGGCAAGCGCCCCGCGCTGCTGCGTCTGCACGGCGGTCCGGTCGGGCAGTTCAGCCACGAGTTCTCCTTCGAGGAGCAGTTGCTGGCCTCGCAGGGATACGTCGTGATTACACCCAACCCGCGGGGGAGCTCGGGGCGCGGCGAGACTTTCCAGAGGGCGATCTGGGCCGACTGGGGAAACAAGGACGCCCAGGATGTGCTCGCCGCCGTCGACCACGTGGTGGCGCGAGGTCTGGCCGATCCGAAGCGGCTCGGCGTGGGGGGCTGGAGCTACGGCGGGATGCTCACGAACTACGTCATCGCGCAGGACACGCGGTTCAAGGCGGCCGTCTCGGGAGCGAGCATCTCCAACATTCTGGCAGGGTACGGCACCGATCAGTACATCCGCGAGTACGAGGCCGAGCTGGGTCCGCCGTGGCGGGCGCCCGATGTCTGGCTGCGCGTCTCCTTTCCCTTCCTCCACGCCGATCGGATCGTGACCCCGACGCTCTTCCTTTGCGGTGACGCGGACTTCAACGTGCCGCTTCTCAACTCCGAGCAGATGTATGAGGCGCTGCGGTCGCTCGGCCGCGACACGCGGCTCATCATCTATCCGGACCAGCACCACGGGATCAGTAGGCCGAGCTATCAGCGCGATCGGCTCGAACGGTACCTGGCCTGGTACGGCAAGTACGTGAAGCAGGTGGACCAGGCTCAACCGGTCAAGTAGCTCTCACAGGCTCACCGCCTTCACCCAGAGGATTCCGGGCCTGGCTCTCAGCTCCGCCGCAACCGCGTCGGGCAGCGGCGAGTCGATGTTGATGACCGCGATGGCCTGGCCACCGACCCGGTCCCGGCCGAGCACCATGTAGGCGATGTTGATCTGGTTGAGGCCCAGCAGGCTTCCCACCATCCCGACGATCCCCGGCCGATCATCGTTTGAAACCAGCAGCAGCTCCCCTTCGGGCATCGCGTCGAACCGGAAATCATCAAGCCGCACGATGCGCGGCAGGTTCCTCCCGAAGACGGTTCCCGCGATGGCCCGCCGGCGCTTGTCGGTGTCGAAGGTCACGGTGATCAGGTTGATGTAGTCCTGCGGCTCGCTGCTCTTGGTCTCGCTGAGCCGGATGCCGCGCTCCCGCGCGATCCAGGACGCGTTGACCGCGTTGACCGGTCCCGAGAGGAACCTCTCGAAGTACCCCTTCAGGATGGCCACCGTGAGCGCCGGCTGCGCCTCCGCGGGAATGTCGCCGCTGTACTCGACGACGACCTCGCGCAGGCGACCCTCGATGAGCTGCCCCTGGAACAGGCCGAGCTTCTCGGCCAGCAGCAGGTAGGGCGCGACGCGCTCGCGCACCTTCGGGTCCATGGGTGTGACGTTCACCGCGTTGCGGGCGACCCCGTCCCGCAGGTAGTCGCAGACCTGCTCGGCGATGACGACCGCGACCTTCTCCTGCGCCTCGGCGGTGGAGGCCGCCAGGTGCGGCGTCAGCACCACGTTGTCCATCTCGCGGAAGGGCAGATCCCCGGGCGGCTCCTCCTCGTAGACGTCCAGGGCGGCGCCGGCCACGTGGCCGGTCCCGAGGTGCTTCGCGAGGGCCGCCTCGTCCACGATCCCGCCGCGGGCGCAGTTCACGATCCGCACGCCGGGCTTGCAGGAGGAGAGCTCCGGGTCGCCGACCAGGTGCCGGGTCTCCGGCGTGAGGGGCGTGTGGACGGTGATGAAGTCGGAGGCGTGGAACACCTCCGCGAGCGTCACGAAACCTGTCTGCGACCGGCCGATGTCGTCCGCCGACACGAACGGGTCGTAGCCGATCACCTGCATGCCGAACGAACGGGCCCGGTGAGCCACCTCCCGGCCCACCTTGCCCATGCCGAGCACCCCGAGGACCTTGCCCTCCAGCTCGGCCCCGACGAAGCGGCCCCGTTCCCAGCGTCCCGCGCGCATCGAGCGGTCGGCGGCCGGAATCGCGCGCGCCATCGCCAGGAGCATCGCCAACGTGTGCTCCGCGGCCGAGACCGTGTTGCCGCCCGGCACGTTCATGACGACGATGCCGCGGCGGGTGGCCGCCTCGAGGTCCACGTTGTCCACTCCGGTGCCGGCCCGACCGATCACCTGGAGGCGCCCCGCCCCCTCGATCAGAGCCGCGGTCACCTTGGTCTGGCTGCGCACCACGAGCGCCTCGTACTCTCCGATGATCCTCGCGAGCTCGCCGGCGGGGAGCCCCGGCCGGTAGTCCACCTCGAGGTCCTTCTCCAGGGCGAACCGGTCGAGCGCCCGCCGGGAGACTTCGTCGCTGATCAGGATCTTTTTCATGATGGGATCCCGAGATGGCGGTCGATCGCCGACAGCAGCGTGCCCAGGTCGGCGGAGGTCAGCTCCCCCAGGTGGGCGATCCGGAACGCCTTCCCCTTGAGATCCCCGTATCCGTTGCTGATGAGCATCCCTTCACGTCGCAGCGCGGCGATCATTTCCCCCACGTCGACGCCGCGCGTGTTGGATACACAGGTCAGCGTGTCGGAGGCATGGGCCTCATCGGCGAACAGGGCGAAGCGATCCTTCGCCCAGGCGCGCACCTGGGCCCCCATCCGGCGGTGCCGTTCCCACCGGCGCTCCATTCCCTCCTCGAGGATGTGCTCGAACTGCCTGCGCATGGCGAACATGTGCGAGATCGAGGGCGTGGTCAATGGCTGGTCCTTCACGGCCTTGTCGAGCATCCGCGTGAAGTCGAAGTAGAACCCCTTGCCCTGGGCGCGCCGCGACCGCTCCATCATCCTGGGCGACACGGAGCAGAGCGAGAATCCCGGCGGCAGGGCGAGGGCCTTCTGCACGCTGGCCAGGCACAGATCGATCCCCAGATCGTCCACCTTGAGCGGCAGCCCTCCCAGTGAGGAGACGGTGTCCACCATGAAGAGGACGTCCGGGTGACGGCGCACCACCTCTGCGATACCCTCGATTGGATTGGCCACGCCGGTGGAGGTCTCGTTGTGGGCCACCGTCAGGGCGTCGTACCTGCCGGTGGCCAGGGCTCTGTCTACCTCCACCGGATCGATCGCCCGTCCCCAGGGGACCGCCAGTCGATCGGCCTCCTTGCCGCAGTCGAGCGCGATCCTGTGCCAGCGCTCGGTGAAGGCCCCGCACACCAGGGACAGGACGCGCCGGCCCGCGCCGTTGCGGATGCCGCCCTCCATCAGACCCGTCGCGCTGCTGCTGCTCAGCAGGACGGGGTGGGCGGTGAACATGATGGCGGCAGCCTGACGGCTCACCTCGCGCTGGAGCGCGGCCATCTCCGAGCCGCGGTGGCTGATGATGGGGCGGGCCATCTCGGCCAGAACGTCGGGGCGCACCTCGGTCGGCCCCGGGATGAAGAGCTTCACGTGATCCGGCATCAATCTTCCAGAGTGGAGGTGTCGCCTTCGGGGAGGCCCAGCTCGCGGGCCTTGAGCAGCCGGCGCATGATCTTGCCGGAGCGTGTCTTTGGCAGCGACTTCATGAACTCGATCTCCCTCGGGTAGGCATGGGCGGCCAGGCGCGTACGCACGAACTCCTTGATCTCCTTGCTGAGATCCTCGGAAGGGGTGTATCCATCCTTGAGCGACACGAAAGCCTTCACGATCTCCATCCGCTCCTCGTCGGGCTTGCCGATGACGCCGGCCTCCGCCACCGCGGGGTGCTCGATGAGGGCGCTCTCGACCTCGAAGGGCCCCACGAGATGGCCGGCCGTGTTGATGACGTCGTCGGCGCGCCCGACGAACCAGAAGTAGCCCTCCTCGTCCATACGCGCGCGGTCACCCGAAAAGTACCATCCGTCATGGAAGCGCGAGTCGTACATGTCCTTCTTGTTCCAGTACGCCCGGAACATCGAGGGCCATCCCGGCCTGAGGACGAGGTTGCCTTCCTCCCCGGGGGGGAGCGCCCGCCCGTGCTCGTCGACGATGGCCGCCTCGGTGCCGGGGATGGGGCGACCCATCGAGCCGGGCTTCACGTCCTGGACGGCGTAATTGGCGATCTGGATGCAGCCGGTCTCCGTCTGCCACCAGTTGTCGTGAATCGCCTGCTTGAAGACGTCCATCCCCCAGACGACCGCCTCGGGGTTGAGCGGCTCGCCCACGCTGCAGATGTGGCGGAGGCTCGACAGATCGTACTTCGCCGGCACCGCTTCGCCGGCCTTCATCAGCATGCGCAGGGCGGTGGGGGCCGTGTACCACATGGTGACCTTGTGCTTCTGGATGGTCCCGTACCAACGGTCAGGGTTGAAGCCGGCCTCCGTCACGATGGAGGTGACCCCGTTGGACCAGGGGCCGAACATGCCGTATGAGGTCCCGGTCACCCAGCCGGGGTCGGCCGTGCACCAGTAGATGTCGTCCTCCTGAAGATCGAGCACGTACTTCGCCGTGGCGTAGTGGCCGAGGATCGCCTGGTGGACATGGGCGGCCCCCTTGGGCTTGCCGGTTGTGCCCGACGTGTAGTGCATGATCGACCAGTCCTCGGGACTCGTGGGCTCGATGGTGTATGGGCCGCGGGCGGTCTTCATCAGGTCGTCGAACGAATGGTACTCGGAGCGCATCGTCCTGCCGGTGCCCTCGCGGTCTACCAGGATGATGTGCTTCAGCGCCGGCAGCTCCCCGCGCACCGCCTCGACACGCTCGATGAGCGAGGGGCTCGTGACCAGCGCCACGGCTCCGGAGTCGGCCAGCCGATCCCGGATCGCGTCGGGGCCGAACGCGGAAAAGAGCGGCCCGATCACGGCGCCGGCCTTCAGCGTCCCGAAGACGGTGACGTACAACTCCGGGACGCGGTCCAGGAAAACGAAGACGCGATCCGCCTTCTTCACGCCGAGACCACGCAGCACCTGCGCGAACCGATCGGAGAGGTTCTTCAGATCGCTGAAGGTGTACGTCTCGGAGTCGCCGTTCTTGCCTTCCCACTGCAGGGCCGTCTTGTTCGCCCGCGCCGTCTTCGTGTGCCGATCGATGCACTCGTAGGCGATGTTGAGGCCGCCGCCGGGCAGGCCGTCCAGCTCGCCGCGCAGCGCGTCCCACGTGAAGGATCGGCGCACGGCCTCGTAGTCGGCCAGGTTCGGCCGGAAGGGCATCCGCCCGACCGGCGGTTTGCGGATCGTCTCGTACGGCATCGTGTCCTCGGCGCCGCCGGGTGGCGCGCGCGGGGGCGATTCTATCAGCCCCTACGGCTCGTCGTCGAGGGTCAGCAGCCGCGAGGGTGGCAACGACTTGAGCAGGGCGACGGCCTGGTCCTGTCGCGTGAGCTTCTCCTCGACCTGCAGCCGCGTGAGCCAGCGCATCACCGTCCCGACGCGCGGGCCCGGCTCGATCCCGAGGATCCGCATCACTTCGTCGCCGGTGAGAAGGGGAGGGGGCGAGATGACCCGCTCGCCTTCGAGGAGCATGACGCCCATGACGCGGGCGGCGACCCGCTCCAGATCGCGCATCCGCGTCTCGAACTCGGGCCCGCCACCGGCGCGCCGATCGGCAACCGCCAGAAGACACAGCACGGGCGTGTCGTAGCCCATCTGATGCACGAGACGGCGCAACGCCTTGTCGGATACCTCATGGCCCGCCGCGAGAAGCGTGAGACGCAGGTGGTTCCTGATCAACTTGGCGGCGCGCTCGACCTTCCGGCCGCTCAGTCTCAGGCGTGTCAGCGCCTCCTGGGCCAGAAGGGCCGAGAGGGTCTCGTGTCCGTAGAAATGAACCTCCCCGTCCTCGCCCGTGTGCGCCGTCTGGGCCTTTCCCGCGTCGTGCCAGAGGGCGGCCCACTTGAGGATCTCGGAATCCTCCACGCCCAGCGGCGCCTCGATCCGGATGCCGGGATGGCCTCCCTGCAACGCATCGGCCTCCTCCACGCACCGCAGCGTGTGCTCGAGAGCGTCGTAGCGGTGCCACCTGTTCTGCCGCAGGCCGCCGAGCCGGGCCAGCTCGGGGACGACCTGGAAGAGGAGCCCCAGCCCCTCCATCATGCGGAGGCCGCCGCCGGCGCGGTTGGAGGCGAGGATCACCTCCATCTCCGCGAGGACCCGCTCGGCCGGACAGCCCGCGATGAGGTGGGCGCGCCTGGTGATCTCCGGCCTGAGCCCGGGGTCGAGACTGAACCCGTCCAGCGCGACGGCGAGGCGCACCGCGCGCAGGAGGCGCACCGGATCCTCATCGAGCCCCTCCGAGGAGATGTGCCGGATACGGCGCGCGCGCAGGTCGGCGAGTCCACCCAGAGGATCGATCGGCGAGTCGAGCGCGACGGCCGCCTCGTCGCCTGAGAGCGGCGCTGCCATCGCGTTGATCGTGAAGTCGCGCCGGCCGAGCGCTTCCCTCAGCCCGCCCGCGCGGCAGGCCGAGACGTCGATCAGCCAGTCACCCATGGCGATCCGGTACGTGATCGGCTCTTTGCGGGAGAAGACGACCGGCTCGAAGCCGGCCTCGCGGGACAGGGCGTGAAGGAAGGGGGCGGGCGGTCCCTCGACGAGCAGATCGAGATCGACCGGTTCGCGCCCGAGGAGCCGGTCGCGGAGGTAGCCCCCGACGATGTAGACCGTCGCGTGGGAAGCGGCGGCGATCCGGGCGAGCCTTCGGAGGAGCTCTTCTGCCATCCTCGCCTCCGGCCCGATCATACTCCTCCGGCGGGCTGATGGGACCTCGTCTCCCCCGCGCTCTCGCCGTCGAGCGCCTTCAGCTCGGTGAAACCGGATTCGATGGCGCGGCGCACCCGGGCGATCAGCTCGTTGCGCATCTCCATCGAGTAGGGCGCGACGTCGATCGGCTCGCCGATGACGACGTCGATTGTTCCGCGCCGCACATCGAGCGTGTTGCGGGCGAGGATGGCCCGGCTCCCGCTGATGCTGATGGGCACGATGGGACACCCGCTCGAGATCGCGAGGATGAACCCTCCCTTCTTGAACGGCAGCAGCCGGCCGTCGAGGCTGCGCGTCCCCTCCGCGAAGATCAGCACGGAGCGGCCGCGGCGGATTCGCTCGGCGGCCACGTCGAGGCTGCGGAACGCCCGCTCGCGATCCTCGCGATCGATTCGGATGAAGCCCGCGATCCAGATCGCCCAACCGAACAGCGGGATGCGGAACAGCTCCTTCTTGGCGATCGCGCGGTACTGACCGGGCAGGGCGCGGATGATCGCCAGCATGTCGAAGTGGCTCTGGTGGTTCGTGATGTAGATCACGGGGCGTCCGACCGGGATCCGCTCGCGCCCCGTGATCCGGACGCGGGTGCCGCAGGCGGCGAGTATGGCGGAAGCCCAGGGCCGCGCGCACCAGATGAGCGGATTGCCATTCGGGATCACGAGACAGCCCGCGATCGCCAGCGTCGCGAAGAACGCCGTGGCCGCGACGAAGACGGCGCCGATCAGAATGCGACGCATGCCGGCCAGCATACCACGGTCGCCGCCGATGGATTAGAATCGCGCGGATGGTGCGCATCGGGATCGATACGGGCGGGACCTTCACCGATTTCGTGGTCGTCGAGGCGGGACGGATCACGACCTGGAAGGAGCCCTCGACGCCGGACGATCCCTCCCGCGCGATCCTCCAGGGGCTGCGCCGCGCCGCGTCCTCGCTGGCCGGCACCGAGATCATCCACGGCTCCACCGTCGCCACGAACGCGCTGCTCGAGGCGAAGACCGCCCGCGTCGCCTTCGTCACCAACCGCGGCTTCGAGGACCTCCTGGAGATCGGACGGCAGGCGCGTCCCGATCTGTACGACCTGCGGGTCGAGCGCCCCGCGCCGCTGGCGCCCCGGGACCTCCGGTTCGGCATCGGCGGCAGAATCCTGCATGACGGCACTCAGGCCGAGAGCCTCACGCCGGAGGAGATCGACGCGCTCGGCGCGCGGCTGAGGCGACTCGGCGTGGAGGCGGTGGCTCTCTGCCTGCTCCACTCCTATGCGGACCCCTCCCACGAGGAGGCGGTGGCGGCGGCCCTCGAAGGATGCGGATTGAGCGTCTCGGTCTCCTCGCGGCTGGTCAGCGAGCACCGCGAGTACGAGCGCGCCTCCACATGCGCCGTCAACGCGGCCGTGGCTCCCGTCGTGTCGCGTTACCTGGCGCGTCTGGAGGCGGGCCTGCGCGAGGGAGGGCCGAAGTCCCTGCGCGTAATGGGGAGCAACGGCGGGGCGCTCTCGCCGCGCGCCGCGGGTCAGGAGGCCGTTCGCACGGTCCTGTCGGGACCCGCCGCAGGCGTCCGCGCGGCTCTGCACGTGGGTCGCGAGGTGGGTCGCACCGATCTGATCTCCTTCGACATGGGCGGGACCTCCACCGATGTCTGCCTGATCCCCGGCGAGGCGCGCACCACGGGCGAGTCGGTGGTCGCGGGGTACCCGGTGCGCACGCGCACGATGGACATCCACACGGTGGGCGCCGGGGGCGGATCGATCGGCTGGCGGGACGCCGGCGGTGCGCTGCGGGTCGGTCCGGCGAGCGCCGGGGCCGAGCCAGGACCGGCGTGCTACGGTCGCGGCGGGCCCCCCACCGTCACCGACGCCAACGTCATTCTGGGACGGATCGTACCGGAGCGCTTCCTCGACGACAGACTGCGCCTCGACGCCGATGCGTCACGGCGCGCGGTCGGCGATCTGGCGCGTTCGCTGGGGCTCGAACTCCTCCGGACCGCCGAGGGGATCGTGCAGGTGGCCGAGGCGACGATGGCCCGCGCGATCCGCGTCATCTCCCTGCATCGCGGACACGAGCCGGGCGACTTCGTCCTCATGGCGTTCGGCGGGGCGGGCGGGCTCCACGCCGCCGCGCTGGCCGAGGCGCTGGGGATGCGCCGCGTGATCATCCCGGCCGGCCCGGGGGTCTTCTCCGCGTTCGGAATGACGGTGGCCGACGTCCTGAAGGATCGGGCCGCCACGCTGCCCGCCGGCGCAAGGTCGCTCGAACCGTCGCTCCTGGAAGGGAAGTTCTCCGATCTGGAGAAGGCGTGCGGCCGGGATCTTGCGGCCGAGGGGGTCGAGCCGGATCGGATCGGTTTCCAGAGAACCCTGGACGTGCGGTATCGTGGGCAGTCGTACGAGATCAACGTCCCCCACGAGGCCGCGTGGCTCGAGAGCTTCCATGCGGCGCATCGGCGTCTATACGGTTACGACCGGCGGGAGGCTCCGGTGGAGGTCGTGGTGCTGCGCGTGCGGGGCGTCGGACGTGTGGATCCCCCCGCCGGAGGCGGTATGCGCCCGGACGCCGGGCCGGGCGGGCTCGCGGGGGCGCCTCACCCTCAGCGCGCCGTCATCCAGGACGGTTCCCCGATAATGGCGCGGGTCCACGAGCGCGCCGGGCTCCGTCCGCTTGACAGGATCACGGGTCCGGCGCTGGTCCTGGAGTCGGGCGCCACGACCTTACTGCCTCCCGGATGGACGGGGGCGCACGACGACCTGGGGCATCTGCACCTCGAGCGCATGCAGGGGGCCCCGGCGTGAGCCACCGGCAGGAGGCGGATCCGGTCCGGCTGGAGGTCTTCCGGGTCCTCTTCTCCTCGATCGCCGAGGAGATGGGGGCGGCGCTTCAGCGCAGCGCCTACTCGCCCAACATCAAGGAGCGCCGCGATTTCTCCTGCGCGCTTTTCGACGCCGAGGGGCGTCTGATCGCGCAGGGCGATCACATGCCGGTGCACCTCGGCTCGATGCCCGCCTCCGTGCGCGCCGCGCTTGCCGAGTTTCACCTGGCGCCTGGCGAGATGGCGCTCCTCAACGATCCGTTCCATGGCGGCACCCATCTGCCCGATCTCACGCTGGTGGCCCCTCTCTACGTCGCGCCCGCTGCAGGCGCGCCGGCGGGGCGTCCAGACTTCTACCTGGCCAACCGCGCCCACCACAGCGACGTGGGCGGGATGTCGCCCGGCTCGATGCCCCTCGCCACCGAGATCTATCAGGAAGGCCTGAGGCTTCCGCCGGTGCGTTTCATCGTGGGGGGCGAGCCGCATCCCGACCTGATGCGCGTGATCCTCGCCAACGTGCGCACCCCCGCGGAGAGGGTGGGGGACCTGATGGCGCAGGTGGCCGCCAACCGCGTCGGGGAGAGGCGGCTGGCCGCGCTCATCGAACGGCACGGGCTTGCGGAGGTCCGGTCCTACGCCCGTCACCTCCTCGACTACGCCGCGCGCCTGATGTCGGACGCCATCGAACGGATCCCCGACGGTCTCTACACATCCACGGACTGGCTCGATGACGACGGGTTCACACCGGAGGCGATCCCCCTGTGCGTGTCGATCGCCATTCGCGGGGGCCGCGCGACGATCGATTTCACCGGTTCGGCGCCTCAGGTCGCGGGTCCCCTCAACGCGGTGGAGGCCATCACGCGGTCGGCGGTCCTCTATGTGTTCCGGTGCCTGCTGCCGCCCGAGTCTCCGGCCAACGACGGCTGCGACATGCCGCTGGAGATCATCGCGCCGGAAGGGAGCGTGCTCAACGCGAGGCCCCCGGCCGCCGTGGCCGGCGGAAACGTCGAGACCTCTCAGAGGATCGTGGATCTCCTCTTCGGGGCGCTGGCGAAGGCGATCCCGGAGAGGATCCCCGCCGCCAGCAGCGGGACGATGAACAATCTGACCCTGGGCGGGGTGGACCCGGCCACGGGGGCGCCGTTCGCCTACTACGAGACGATCGCGGGAGGCATGGGCGCGCGTCCCGACCGGGACGGTCTGTCGGGAGTGCACACGCACATGACCAACTCGCTCAACACGCCCATCGAGGCGCTCGAACGCGTCCTGCCGCTCCGGATGACGCGCTACACGCTGCGGCGCGGGTCGGGAGGGGCCGGGCTCCATCGCGGCGGTGACGGGATCATCCGCGAGTATCGTTTCCTGTCGGCGGCCGAGGTCACGCTGCTCGCCGAGCGCCGGAAACGCGCCCCGTGGGGCGCTCAGGGGGGAGAGCCGGGCCTGGCGGGTCGTGACACGCTGGCGCACGGACGCGAGCAGGAGCCTCTCCCGGGCAAGTTCCGGAGGAAGGTTGCCGCCGGGGACACCCTCACGATCGAGACTCCCGGTGGCGGAGGATGGGGACGGAGGCCGGAGTGAGCGAGGCATTCGAAGGCGAGGCGGAGCGCGAGGCGGCGGGCCGCAAGCTCAGGGTCACGCTGGTGGCGGGGAGTCTCTACGACTTCACCTTCGCGATCATCAATCTGGCCGCCCCGGGGTTCGGTTCGTGGTTCCTGGAGATCCCGATGCCCGGGGAGCAGATCTACCTGCGCTTCATCGGTGTCTTCCTCGTGATGGCGGCGCTTTTCTACATGCTCCCGGCGATCCATCCGGGGCGCTACCTGGGCAACGTGGTCGTGGCGATCGTGGGCAGGGGGATGGGGGCGGTCTTTCTGATCGCCGCGGTACTGGCCTTCTCCTATCCGCCCGCGTTTCTCCTCCTGGGAGCCGGCGACCTCATCTTCGCGCTGCTCCATCTTTATTACCTGGCGCGCGCCGGAGGGGGGAACCCCTTCCGGCACTACTTCGAGTGAAGGGTGCCCTTCCCACGCGGCGCCCGTCTCGTCTAGAATGCCGGACCATGCCGACTCGGAAGCCCGTCTTGCTCGTCCTCGCGCTGCTGGCCGTCTCCTGGTCCCGGTCCCCTTCGGCGGACCCGGCGCTCCCCGGCGTGTCGCGCGCCTCCTCCATCGTCGCCGAGGCCCTGAAGACCCCCTCGGCCTACGCCCGGCTGAGAGTGCTCACCGACACGATCGGGGCGCGGCTGGCCGGCTCGGCCGCCGAGCCCAGGGCGGTCGCCTGGGCGAAATCGGAGTTCGAGAAGGACGGGGTGCCGGTCCATCTCGAGGCCGTGATGGTCCCCGTCTGGATCCGCGGCGAGGAGCGCGCGCGGATCGTCGACCCGGTCGATCAGCCGCTCGTCATCCTCGGCCTGGGAGGGTCGGTCGGCACGCCACCGGACGGGATCACGGCGCCCGTCGTGGTAGTCGGCTCCGGCGAGGAGCTGGCCGCCCTGGGCAAGGAGAAGGTGGCGGGAAAGATCGTTCTGTACGACAACCCCTTTATCAGAACTGGCGAGGAGTTCGCCGACTACGGCCGAGCCGTCAAGTACCGCGGGCAGGGCGCGTCCGACGCGGCCCGGTTGGGGGCGGTGGCGGCGCTGGTGCGTTCGGTGGCCACGGCCACGCTTCGCACGCCGCACACGGGCGCGATGCGGTATGCCGACGATGCTCCGAAGATACCGGCCGCGGCCGTGACGATCGAGGACGCCATGCTGATCCACCGGCTCACCGAATCCGGCCGGGAGGTCCGCGTCTCCCTCTTCATGGGGGCCCGCGCGGATCCGGACCGGGAGGGAGCCAACGTGGTGGGGGAGATCCGGGGTCGTGAGAAGCCAGAGGAGATCATTCTGATCGGGGCCCACCTCGACTCGTGGGACGTCGGCGCGGGAGCGATCGACGACGGCGCGGGCTGCGCGATCGTGCTCGAGGCGATGCGCGTCATCGCGGCGGGGCCGCCGCCGCGCCGGACGGTCCGCGCCGTGCTGTTCGCCAACGAGGAGAACGGTCTGAGGGGCGGTCGAGCCTATCGAGACGCCCACCAGGCGGAGCTGGACAAGCACGTGGCCGCCATCGAGGCTGACTCGGGCGCATCGCGGGCCGTGGGACTGTCCGGGCGCATGGGTGAGGGCGGGGTCCGGATGCTCGCCGACCTGCTGGCACCGCTGCTGGCGCCCATTGGGGCCGCGCGGTTCACCGAGGGGCACGGCGGAGCCGACATCTCGCCGCTGGAGACCGGCGGCGTGCCGCTGCTGGGGCTCAGCCTAGAGTCTTCCCGCTACTTCGACTGGCACCACACGCAGGCCGACACCCTCGACAAAGTGGACCCCTCGGAGCTGCAGCAGGCCGCCGCGGCGATGACGGGGGCCGCGTGGGCCCTCGCCGATGCGCCCGGCACCCTTCCCCGCCCGCCGATCCCACCGCCCGCTCCGGAGGGTGCCCGACGCCGGTAGCGGGTGTGGCCGCTCGATGAGGCTTCGAGTCTCTACACGCCTGTCTCGGAAGTGGTGGGCCGCTTAAGGGCTGAAGGTACCGCATCCGGACTGTGCAGGCCTGCTGGGAGACTCGGACGTCACCACCATGACGTACACCCATGTAATGAATCGTGGCGGTATGGGGATCCTCAGGTCTGTGGACAGGCTCTGAAGGCCCCCGCCCGTGCTACACGGCATCTCCCTCGCAAGATATCAACGTCTCGCACGCGGGAATCCATGGTATAAAGTGAGAGGTAGTGGGCACTTGGCGGCCAGGCAGGTTCGCTCCCTCCGGCCCACATGGAACTCTGCCCGTCCCGCTATCAAGATCATTAGAGATTTAGTTAGAAGGCTCAATCGTCCATGAACCGGGTGTTCGTAGTCATATGCGGCTTCGTTGTGGTTCTCCCAGCTTGCACGACACTTGTGCGACCGAGTGTAGACGTGACGAATGGCGTCATCTCAGAGTCCCAAACCCTTATCAACACTGTACTCGGCCGGAGTTGGACCAGCACCATCGATTCTGACTCGCTATCCGCGGAACCCGACTGGTCTGGCCCCGGCACCGTTCCGCCTCCTCTTCCGTTGAACGAGGCAGTCGAGATCTCACGACGTGAACTAGCGAAGTATGTGCCGGACCCTGCTCTGTGGAGGGTCGCTGCAGTGTCACTGCAATTCTTGTGTTGTCCTGAGAAGTGGTTCTATGTCGTGGGTTGGCGACCGCCCGGCTCGGGCCACGCACCCCTACAGATCCCTGTACTGATGTCAGGAAAAGCCGTTGTGCTCGTTCGACATCCTGAGAATGATTCTGTCGAGAACCATTGAACACGCTACGCCTTCTAACTACGGCATTAACCTGTCGGCGGCGGCAGGTTGGTATCGTGATGTCAGGCGCGGCGTTCGCCGCCGCAGGTTATGCCTGGCGTTAGATTGCTCTGGAACGAGTCATGACCCCTAGGTCACGCGCGCTAGTACTCGGTGTCGTCTTGATGCTTGGTGCGACTGTGGCCCAAAGTGCTCGTCGTTCTGGTTTGCGACTCGTCGAAGGTGCGGCCTCGCGACCAGTCCACCACGGCGACGAAGCCAGCGATCGTTGGTACGTAACTTCCTTCTCAAGGTGTCTCTTCGATCGGTCGAAAAAGCTGGGCTGTGGCCCGTGGTTTTCGGTCTCGCCCTCTGGTCGTTTCGTACTCTTGGAGACCGACACTGCCAGGCATCTCTACGACCGAGAGTCGAGGGTCATGACAACTGTAGAGAGCTGCCCGTTGTTCCCTGGCCCGGCGACATGGTCTGAGGCTCAGAGAACTGTGATCGTCAGCGGCTCAGCAGCTTTCGGGTGTGAGGAGCAGGTGGTTGTCAAACTGCCAAAGTAGCCGGGCAACATTTCAGTTTCCTGCGCAATCTAACTACACCATGAACCCGGCGGTGGGCGTCGGGCTCGGGGCGGACTTCGTCCGCACTCTCGCCCACCGCGGGTTATGGTGAGCGTTCGGCAGACAAGAGGGCGGGGTGAAACAATTCCTGAAGCTCGCACTCATGGCGGCGGCCATCCTTGGCGCGGGCTCCATCGCGGCGACGGTACGGACTTGGCCGCGCTGGATTCCTCACCTCACGGCCCAGATCTGCGTGGAACGCCCAGAGAACAACGGCGTGCTCAACATCCGATATGCGCAGGTGGTGATCAGAGGTGGGCCCACACTCACTCTGGCAGGTGGCGAAGCGGCCTGTGCATGGGTTGAAGGAGGAGGGGTCTACTACGTGTGGGTACAGTCCCGTGACCCCTATGATCCGACCGATACAGGACCGACGGCTTGGCGGTCTACCGATCTGAAGCTGGAGGTCAAGCAGAATAGTCGGGTCGATCTGCTGGTGTGTGGAGTGGGTGTCCGTGGTGCCTACACGAACTGGTCAGTACAGTTCGATGAACAGATGTGTAAGTGACAGGCTGCCGAACTACCGCATGAACCCGACGCCGGCCGCGGGCGTCGTTGGGTGTGCGGGGTTGGGGTCGGGGCGGGCGGCCGATGTCGAGAGGTTGTACGCGGCCGCCGCGGGTTATGCGGAGCGTTAGACGTACATGAGGATGCAGGGCCTGACTGTGCGTACTTTGACCTTCCTCATTGCGCTCACGCTCTTCGATTCTTCATGCGCCTCGCCGCGTCAAGGCCTTTTCCCTGCACTCCTGACGGATCCTGAATACAGGTTGACTGCCATTCTCCCGAGTCCCAGCATTAGAGTTGGGGACAACGTTGCAGTCCAGTTCGATCTTTACCCAATTGGCTCACGTACCCGAAAGGCGTGCCTTGGTTGGACATGGGGTTGGACGTTGAAACGAGGCGAGGAAGTCATAGAAGTAAAGGTGCGTCAAGAGTCTGGCCCGTACTTCAGGCTACGTCGAGGCGAACGAAAAGCCTGGAGTTGGAATATGCGTGTTCCAGAGGTCCCTGAAGGCAGTGCGGAAGGAAGCATACGGTTCCACGTCGACTTGTACAAGTCCGGCTGTTCAGGTGAAAGGCAACAGACGATCTACTCGGCAGAAACACGCGTTTCGATCGAGGCGTCATGCGAACCAGAGGTGCAATCAGACGTCTAACAACGCCATCAACCCGACGGCGGGCGTCGGGCTCGGCGCGGACTTCGTCCGCACTCTCGCCCACCGCGGGTTATGGCGAGCGTTAGCTGTACGAAAGAGTGTCCTGCATGGCTAACCGTCGTTGGAAGTTGATACGAGCTGTTGCCGCCATCAGCCTGTGCATTGCTTCCGAGGTCGGCGTGATCGCGCCCGCAGAGACCGGCCTTGTCCAGCCGAAGGAGCGAGAAACGTTCATCGTGAAGGGACCGATGGTTGTTGGATTTTTCTCTCCTGAAGTCGGGGGCGATGAGCATCTCGACTGGGGCCTGGAAAGGACAGCTGCCTGTCTTCGCCCCAAGGGCGTGTCGGTCACCCAAGTGTCGGCTAACGTCTTGATCTTCGTGGACGGCAAGGTCAGTACTGAGTTTCGTGTGCCGAGCCAGGGCAATGGCGGCCTTGGCTGCTATCTCGTGGCTCCAGGGCGAAAGCCGCTAGTCATCAATGGCGTCGCTCCAAGCTACCTCGTCCATGCATGCCTCGGAAAGGCATCAGTCTATTTCCACGTTCCCTCGTGTTGTCCTGAAGGGTGGGTCTGCTGTCCAGATGGTTCACTTCGTGGCGAGGGGTCTGTATGCGACAGCTAACTACACGCTGCACGCGCCGGCGGGCGGCAGGCTCGGCGCGGACATCGTCCGCACGCTCGCCCGCCGCGCGTGAGCGTGGGCGTTAGGTGCACTTTGAACACCATCCTCGATACCGCTCATAGCTGGTTTTGGAAAGCGCGAATTTCCGCGGGGTTCTCGAACTCATCGTTGTCGAGGGTACGAAGGCCACGATTCCCGAGGCCGTTGTTGTGGCTGGGTCGACAATCGACTCGATCTACCGTGTCGCACCGAGCTCTTCCAGCTCGA
>DASXTC010000055.1:0-2664 GCA_036505635.1 Candidatus Polarisedimenticolia bacterium | reverse complement strand
GAGAGGACGAAAACCGAGGCCAGCCGCCGCCGCGCGGCGACCGCAGTCCTCCATTTCTTCTGTTGACCGAACATCCCTCCCCCTTTCTCCACGCCCGGATCGCGTCGATCACCTGACGCTTATGCGGTCGATGCCGTCAGGGCAAGCTGAACCGAGGGTGGGCAGACCCGGATAGAGACAGCCACGCGCGCGAGATGGTTCCGGATCCGCCATGCTTTCGGAGCAGCCCGGCGTCGGACGCCGATCCCCCAGTCCGGCCCTGAGGAGCCTCCCTCCACGCCAGAACGGCGACCACAGGTCGACACCTCCTTCGAGGATGTCCTGCGATAGAACTAACGCCAGTCAGGCTCGAAAGGTTGCCTTCTGACGCCGCCGGGCGGGCTGCTCGCGAGCTTCGGCGCTCACGCTTCAACGAGGGTCTCCCGTCCGGGTGCGGATCGAGGGTGGGCGAAAGGCAACCGGCCCGCCGGCGTTGATTGTTGATCGAGGTCGTGGTGGAGACCGCCTTGGCACGGGTTTCGATCTTCGCCAGTTAGAAGGGCCTGGGAACGGGAAGGTGGTTGCGGCTGCCGAAGAAGTCGATCAGGACGCTTCGACGAGCTCGAGGTCGCTCGCATACAACGACCCGTCGCTCCAGAAGCTAAGGGTCAGCGTGATCGACCCGTCTTGCGGCATGATGGCCTGCTGGGCGACCGGAGCCGTGGTGAGCGCGTACGCGCCCGTGAACCTGTAGACGGCGCTCCCGTCTTGAGCGAGGTTGACGGACTCGAGCGAGGCCGACGCCCGGTACTCGCAGCTTCCGGCCGGCGCGTCCAGGAACAGCCTGACCTCCGCGTTGCCTACCTTGCCTTTGGCCGACCCCCAATACTCGAGATTGATACGGGTGAGCTCACGCTTCGACCCAATCAGGGATCCCGTCACGGTTTGGGAGTAGCGGAAGGCCGTGCCCACCTTGCCCTGGAGGTTCGTGTCCACGAGCGAGAGCCACGATGTATCACCCAGAAGATCGGACCCGAAGCTCATGGTCCACTCGGGGGCAGGCGGGGGCGGCTCCACCGAGGGTTCCGGAGACGGATCCGCGTCCGGTGATGGAGATGGGTCGACACTCGTGGTCGTCTCGACGACCGGGCTCGGCTCGGCACTCGGGCTCGTTTCCGCGACGATCGGCGGCTCCGCTCGGAGGTCGCCGGCGTCACGTGTTCGCCCCGCATCGAAGACCGCATGATCGGCGGGCGGAGGCGTCGCCTTGACCCTGGAGGTATCCGGAGTCGGAGCCGGCGCGGGCGCTTCGGCGACCGCTCGCGGTCTTGCCTCGTCCTGGTTCCCACCCCTCACGATCTTGGCCGCTCCTACGGTGACCCCGCCCGCCAAGAGCAACGTCATCCCCGCCGCGACCACACGCTCGCCCACGCCGCTCGACACGACCGGCGCCGCCGTCGTTCCCACCGTCGAGCTGACCGCCTCCGGTACGGCGGCCTGCGCCACGTGCGCCGAGTGGGCGAGTCGCTCGCCGATCCTCCGCACGCCACCCACGATGTGAAGGAGCCAGACGAGCGGTACGAGACCGATCCCCATGAGGCCGCCCCGTTCGGCCACCTTCTCGAGCCACCGCTTGCGGAAACTCATCTTCGCGCGATGGATCAGGGCCTTGGCCTGGGCCGTGGAGACCTCCATCTCGTGTGCGATCTCGCGATGCGACCGCCCATCCAGCTCGCGCATCATCAGCGCGCGGCGGTGCGTCTCGGGCAGGTCGGAGAGGACGGCGAGCACCATGTCGTGCTGAACCAACCGCTCCACGATCTGCTCCGCCTCGTCGTTCGGGGCGGGAAGCTCTTCCGCCAGGGGCGCCCAATCGTCGTTCTTGGGGCGTCTCGCTCGACCACGAAGGATGTCGAGGGAGACGTTCTTGGCGATCCGGGCGACCCAGGGCTGCAGGGCGTAACGGCCGTTGAACCTGTACAGGCCCTGATAGACCCGGATCATCGTCTCTTGGAAGGCCTCGTCGCCGTCGTGGGGATTCGGGAGGAATCGCTGACACACCCGGCGGGCGAGCGGCCCGTAGCGGCGGTGGATCTCGACGAACGACTGCGGGTTCCCGGCCTGGAAATCCAGCACGAGGAGACGGTCATCCAGGGCGGCATAGCCGCCCAGCGTGTTGCCCTGGTCCGGAGCCCGGATGACCACTGTTATCTCCTCAAATTAAGAACGTCGGCAGCGCCCCAGGGTTGCTTGAGCACAGATCCCGGCCCGGATGGAGGACTGTAGCACGCGACGTGGCCCACCTTGAGGGGCCGAAGGAGGGGCCGAAGCCCATGGAATCATGGGCTTAGGACTGTTGCCGGAGCCCCCGAGTTCCCGTAGCGTCCTCAGGTTCATGAGGATCGTCCGGCGTGCGCTCGGCCACGTCAACGCGGTGACCGAGACGCCTTCCTGACCAGGATCTCTTTGGGATAGCTGCCTGCACCATCACATCGGCGATCGGTTGTCGCACGCCGTGTTCACCGAGGACGAGCCGCCCGAGGAGTGGGATCCAGGATCAGCGGCGCCCTCGGCTTCCGGTCGAAGTCGAACGCCAGCGCGAGGTCCCCGAGGAGCGGCAGGGTCTCGCGCACGACCGGGCGCGCGTCGGGACGCCCGTCGGTGGACGGATCCAGGCGCTGACCG
>DASXTC010000054.1:0-2854 GCA_036505635.1 Candidatus Polarisedimenticolia bacterium | reverse complement strand
CCGCCTTCCGCGCGTCGCGGGCGCGCATGACGGGCGTGCGCCTCGACGAGGAAGGGCTCGACGTCGAGGACCTGCGCCGGCGTCACCGGGCGGAGACGGCGGAGGGCCGCCGGGTGAAGTTCCTCTACGTCGTGCCGAGCTTCCAGAACCCCTCCGGGATCTCCCACTCGCTCGCGCGCCGGCGCGCGTTGCTGGAGGCGGCGCGGGAGCTGGACCTGCTGGTGGTGGAGGACGACCCGTACGGCGATCTGTACTTCGAAGACGACCCGCGTCCCACCCTCAAGTCGATGGACGAGGATGAGCGCGTGCTCTACCTGTCTTCCTTCTCGAAGATCCTGGCCCCGGGGCTGCGCACCGCGTTTCTCATCGGGCCCGAGGAGATCGTCGCCAAGATCGAGATCGCGAAGCAGTCGGCAAACCTGTGCGGCAGCGGCGTCGACCAGCGCGTCATCCTCGCCTGCCTGCGCCGGGGCCTCATCGAGGAGCAGAAGGCGCGCATCCGGCCGTACTACCGGAAGAAGCGCGACGCGATGCTGGCCGCGCTGGAAGCGGAGATGCCGCGCGGCGTGCGCTGGACGCGGCCGGCCGGAGGCCTCTTCGTGTGGGTCACGCTGCCGGAGGGGATGGACGCCGAGAAGATGATCGAGGCCGCCGTGGCCGAAGGCGTCGCCTACATCCCGGGCGGCCCCTTCTTCGTGGACGGCACGGGCGCCAACACGATGCGCCTCACCTTCGCCAAGGAAGACATCCCCACGATCCAGGAAGGCGTGCGTCGGCTAGCCCGGGCGGTCAAGGCACAGTCGGGCGCAAGCCTTTAGTACGCAGAGGCCGCAGAGGACGCGCAGAGACCGCAGAGTGCAAAGCAGAAACGAGTAAAGGCTGCGAGCGGAACGGGATTCACTCCCGCGAAGCGAGCGGGGGTTCAAGGGGGTGCGCCGCTAGCACCCCCTTGCTCAATGACGTTCTCTGCGGCCTGCGAACTCTCTGCGGCCTCTGCGTTGAAGAGCAACGCTAGAGTCGATACAGCATCCAATACACGATGACGCCGGTGACGGAGACGTAGGCCCACAAGGGGAGCGTCACGCGGGCGATGGCGCGGTGGCGGTCGAAGCGGCCTCGACGCGCGCGCACGAAGGTCACGAGCACCATGGGCACGATGACGATGGCCAGGATCGTGTGGCTGATCAGGATCGCGAAGTACACGGCCCGGATCGGGCCCTGACCCTGGAAGCGCACCGAGCCGACCTGGGCGTGGTAGGTCAGGTACGAGAGGAGGAACAGCGCCGAGCAGAACAGGGCGGCCTGCATGACCTTCTGGTGCGCCTCGCGGCGGCCGCGGCGGATGAGAACGTAGCCGAGGGCGAGCAGGCCGGCGCTGGTCGCGTTGAGGACGGCGTTGAGCGCCGGCAGGTCCCGCAGCGTCACGATGCGCTCTCGTTCAGGATGCGGCCGATGTCCGCTCGCAGCTTCCTGACGTCGTCTTCGTCGGTGCTGTCGTAGTAGCCGCGGATCTCGCCGCCACGATCGACGAGCACGAACTTGGAGCTGTGGAGGAAGGGGCCGTCGCCTTCTCCCGGCTTCTGCTGCGTGGGTGGGACTTCCATCGCCGCCAGCTTGAAGCCGTCGGTCGACAGTGCGTAGAGATCCTTCTGGGGGCCGGTGACGAACTGCCAGCGTGGGTCGCCCTTGAAGTTGGCGGCGTAGCGGGCGAGGACTTCGGCCGTGTCGTTGGCGGGATCCACCGTGAAGGAGACGAAGGCCACCTCGTCGGGGACCTCGTGGCGAAGCCGGGACATGCGGCCGGTCATGGCGGGGCAGGCGCCGCCGCAGCGCGTGAAGATGAAGTCGGCCACCCAGATCTTGCCCTTCAGGCCGGCGAGCGTGGCGGGATGGCCGTAGTGATCCTGGAGGCTGAACTCCGGCAGCCGGCCGAAGTGAGGAGGGTCGTCCTTCTTCGCGGGCCCGCAGGCGGCGAGGACCAGCAACGCCGCTCCCGCCGAGCGCAGACCGGATCGGCTCACGATGAGGGCGCGGGTATCAGCGTGCCGGCCGGGGCCGCAGGGTCCGCTGGAGAACGTCGCGCACGCGGCCCGGGCGGAGGCGCCGCACGATGACCGCGGCGAGCGGCCGCCGGAAGACCGTCGCCATCAGGGTGCCTACGAGGGCATAGGGGGCGACCAGCATCAGCAGGATCGCGCGGTTGAAGGTCTGGTTGATGGCGCGCCCCTCGGGCGAGTCCGTGAGGGCGGTCTTGCACATCACGCACTGGGAGGAGGCGAGCGGCGCCACGGCTCCCACGAGGAGCACGACGAGGACGCCGAGGGCGAGAGCCTTGGGCACCGGCAGCTCCTATTGGCTGAGCCGCTCCGTGATGTACCGGAACTCGCGGCTGATGAAGGAATACAGGATGAGCGACGTCACCAGGATCCCGGCCCCGACCATCAGCGCCAGCGAGCGCTTCTCGTACCGGAGGTGCATGAAGTTACCTCCGATCATCGTCGCCTTCACCATCATGAAGGCGAGGAGGAACACGATCAGGAAGATCCGCGGCAGGTGGAACGCCTCCGCGGCCAGCATGGCCACGGTGATGAGCAGCAGGATGATCCAGGTGATGCGGTAGATGCGGTACGGGTTGCCCGTGGTGTCAGTCATGGCCCCTCCTGGATCCCTCTACAGAAGATAGAACAGGGTGAAGATGAAAACCCACACCAGATCGACGAAGTGCCAGTAGAGCCCGGCCATCTCGATCCCCTGCGCCGGCGTCTTGCCCATGCGGGTGCGGATGGCGGTGATGATCAGGATGACGAGTCCCGAGAAGACGTGGGAGCCGTGGAAGCCGGTGAGCACGAAGAAG
>DASXTC010000053.1:0-214154 GCA_036505635.1 Candidatus Polarisedimenticolia bacterium | reverse complement strand
CGGGACGAACAGGCTGAGGGCGAGGGAGTGCAGCTCGCCCTGGCTCATCACGCCGAGGGCGGCGCCCGCGACGCCGTCGACGGTGACGTCGAGGACCACCCGGCGGCGGGTGCCGTCGCCCGTGAGCTGGATCCGTCCCAGCTCCACGTGGCTCTGCTGGCGGAGGCGCTCCCAGATCCCCGCCGCCTTCTCCGCGATGGGCCCGAAGCGGTCGTCGCGGATCCCCGCCGCGGCCTTCTTGAGCCAAGCCTCCGCGGGCTTGAGGCGGTCGAGGTCCGCGGCTCGGCGCACCGCCTCTCGCGCGCCCGCCCGCCAGCTCGCGACGTCGGCGCTCACCGGCCGCCAAGCGTCCTCCCGGCGCTCGAGCCGGGCGCGCGCGGCCCCCCGCAGGCCGAGCACTGCCTTGCCCAGCGGCCCGCTCGTCGATTCCACGTGGTCGGCGAGTTCCCCGAGGTCGCTGATCGACTGCGCCCGGACCCAGTTCTCCAGCGCGGCGACCAGCTCGCGGAGGTCCAGCCCCACCGCGCTTGCGCGCTGGAGCGCGTCGCCCTTGAGGATCGCCAGGTCCTCCCATCGCCTGCGGGCGGCCTCGGCCCGCTCGTGAGCGGCCTCCGCCTCCCGCGCCGCTTCCCGAAGGCACGCCATGGCGGTGCGCTGTCGCTTGTTCCAGGCGCGGTCGAGGGCGAGGTCTTGCCCGCAGACCGGGCAGTCGCCGTCGCCGTGGGCGGCGTGGAAGGCGAGCGCGAGCTCGAGGAGCTTCGCCGCGTCGCGGGACCGGGCGGCGGGAGTGCTCTTGGCGAACGTGAGGGCGCTCGCCGCCGCGCGCATCTCGGCCACGGCTTCCGCCACCCGAGCCGGGTCGGGCGGCTCCAGGCTCGCGATCGCCCGTAGCACCTCGGCTTCCGCCGTGCCCGCCCCCGACGAGCCGGCGGGGGCGAGGACCGCTTCCACCGCGCCGAGGTCCCATTCCTTGCCCGCGATGGCCGCCACCACGCGCCGCGCGCGCTCGTCGTCGACGTCCCGCAGCCGTTCGAGGAGGCGATCCCGCCCCTCGGTCGCGTCCTTGAGGGCCTTCTCACGCGACCGGCGCGCCTCCTGAAGCGCGCCCTGGGCTTCAACGAGATCCTCGAGACCCAGGATTGCGGAAAGGGCGTCGTAGAGCTTGGAGGGTCCTTCATCGAGGAGCGAGCCCAGCTCGTTGTAGGACAGGAACGGGCGATGGGTGCGCAGCGCGGAGGTCCAGCCGAGAGAGTCGAGGTCGCGCTTCGGCCGGCCGGGGAGCTCGACCACGACCTGGGCGCCTTCGAAGGGCGCCCCTGCCTCCCACCGACGCGAAACCACGCACGGCTGCGGCTCCCCTTCCACGAGAAACGTGGCGCTCACAGACGCCGCGGGATGATGGAGGTTCCGCCAGCCGTCGCGCCAGACGGCGGCGCGCTCTTTCCAGCGCAGGCTGTCGCCCGTGAGGAGCACCTCGAGGGCCTCGGCGAAGCTCGACTTGCCGGAGCCGTTGCGCCCCACGACCAGGGTGAGACCCGGGCCCGGCGCCAGCTCCAGGGTCTGCGCGCGGCCGATGCCGCGGAACCCCTCGACGGCGACCGAGCGCAGGAACGTCCCCGCCGCCGCCGGCGGCGCCGCCGCGAGCGGCGGAGATGAGGCGGAGCTCCCCGCCAGCCGCGACTCGAGGCGGTCGCGACCTCCGAGGGCGCCGAGGACGAGGTCGCCCCACCCGTTGCGGAGGGAGCCGTCCGCCTCGAGCCGCGCCAGCACGACTTGCTGGAGGCCCGGATCCATCCGCCTAGTCTACTGCGGTAGCGGAAGCGGTCCGTCGGACCGACCGCGCGCGAAACGTCCTACTGAATGGGATTCGCCGCCTTCTACACCACCGACCACGAGATGGTGTCGGCCAAAACCTCGAGCAGAGCGAGCCGCGTCGGACTGCGGGAGTTGGAATCGACCCGCGGCCGCGCGCCGTTCTTGAGCTGCCGCGCTCTCTGGAACGCCACGGACGCGACGTGGAACGGGGTGAGGGGCCCGTTGCGCGGCTGGCCGATGACCGCTGCCGCCGACGGCGTCACCATCGCGACGGGAAGGGTCATGACCGCACCAGGTTGGCCATTCGGCGCAGGATGGTGATGGTCCGACCCGAGTCGTCCCGAACGGACGTGAACACCCGGGCGTCCCGCATCCGCCGATCCGCCTGACGGGCGTCCTCCAGCAGTCGGTCGACGATGGGACCGATCTGCTGGGGGCTGACCTGGGCGGCCTCCGCCCGGCGGCGGAGGTCGCGGCTCTGCACCTCGAAGTGGTGCAGCTCCCCCAGGAACTGCTGGCCGCGGGACCGGTAGTCTCCCACGTCGCGCTTCGCCCGCTCATGGGCCTGGCTGGCGCTGGTGTCCAGGTCATGCGCGAGCTGGCGGAACTCCTGGAGGCGCGGGCCCGACAGCGGCGCGACCACATGAGCGGCGGGCACCTCGACGTCGCGTCCGGCCAGGAGGAGTCCCATCCGCTCCAGCACGTCGAGAATGGCCTCCCAATCGTCGTAGGTGCTCTCCAGGACGCGCGCGGCGCGGATGCGGTCGTTGACCTGATGCGCCCTCTCCGTGAGAGCGGCCACTTGCGCCGGCACCTCGAAGGGCGACGTTCGGTAGTTGTCCACCATGCGGTGGAAGTCGTCGGCGCCTCGCGCGAAGGAGCGGATCGACGACAGGACGCGCGCTTCGGCTGAAGACGTGCCGTCCTGGGAGTCGTCGGCGGCGCCTTCGAGCGCTCCGCGGGCGGTCTGGCCGAGGTGGCCCGCCAGGGCGCGCAGCGTCTCGTAGCGCTGACCCTCGAGGGGCCGGTCGCGGGTTCCGTATGGGCCCTCGGCCGACGACCCGGACAAGGACGCGCCGAGGAGGACACCCGCGGCCACGGTGCCCATCAGGACGAGCGTCTTGGGGGAGAGGGGCATCAGTACATCCCGCCGCCACCGGGCATGCCGGCCGGGCTCTTCTCGCCGTCCCCGGGGACCTCGCAGACGACGGCCTCGGTCGTGAGGAGCAGGGACGCGATGGACGCCGCGTTCTGCAGGGCGGAGCGGACGACCTTGACCGGGTCGATGACGCCGGCGTCGACCAGGTTCTCGTACTTCTCCGTCAGGGCGTTGAAGCCCTCGTCGGCCTTCATCTCCCGGACCGTGCCCACGACCACCGCTCCCTCGTGGCCGGCGTTGTTCGCGATCTGCCGAAGCGGCTCTTCCAGGGCGCGCTTGATGATGCTCACCCCGACCGCCTCGTCGCCCTCCGCCTTCAGGGCGGCCACGGCCTTCACGCAGCGCAGCAGGGCGACGCCGCCCCCGGCGACGATCCCCTCCTCCACGGCCGCCTTGGTCGCGTGCATGGCGTCCTCGACGCGGGCCTTCTTCTCCTTCATCTCGGTCTCGGTGGCGGCGCCGACCTTGATCACCGCCACGCCGCCGACCAGCTTCGCGAGCCGCTCCTGCAGCTTCTCGCGGTCGTAGTCGGAGGTCGTCTCCTCGACCTGGGCGCGGATCTGCTTGACCCGTCCCTCGATGTCGGCTGACTTGCCGCGCCCTTCCACGATCGTCGTGTTCTCCTTGTCGATCGTGATCTTCTTGGCGCGACCGAGGTCCTCCATGCGGACGTTCTCCAGCTTGATCCCGAGGTCCTCGGTGATGCACTTGCCACCGGTGAGGATGGCGATGTCCTCGAGCATCGACTTGCGGCGGTCACCGAATCCCGGCGCCTTCACCGCGGCTGCGTGGAGGGTTCCGCGCAGCTTGTTGACCACCAGGGTCGCCAGTGCCTCGCCCTCGACGTCCTCGGCGATGATGAGCAGCGGCCGGCCCATCTTGGCCACCTGCTCGAGGATCGGCAGCAGGTCCTTCATGCTGCTGATCTTCTTCTCGTTGATCAGGATGTAGGCGTCCTCCAGGGAGCACTCCATCCTCTCGGGGTCGGTCACGAAGTAGGGCGAAAGGTATCCGCGGTCGAACTGCATCCCCTCGACCACCTCGAGGGAGGTCTCCATGCTGCGGGCCTCCTCGACGGTGATGACGCCGTCCTTGCCCACCTTCTCCATCGCGTTGGCGATGATGCCGCCGATCTCCTCGTCGTTGTTCGCCGAGATGGTGCCCACCTGCGCGATCGCCTTGCCGGCGACCGGCTTGGACATCTTACGGACCTCTTCAACGACGATCTCGACCGCCTTCTCGATCCCCTTCTTGAGGTCCATCGGGTTGGCGCCCGCCGTGACGCTCTTCACGCCCTCGCGGATGATCGCCTGTGCGAGGACCGTGGCGGTGGTGGTGCCGTCGCCGGCGACGTCGGAGGTCTTGCTGGCGACCTCGCGGACGACCTGGGCACCCATGTTCTCTTTGGGGTCGCCCAGCTCGATCTCCTTGGCGACCGTGACGCCGTCCTTGGTGCTGACCGGCGAGCCGAACTTCTTCTCGATGAGGACGTTGCGGCCCTTGGGGCCCAGCGTCACCTTCACAGCGTCCGCGAGCTTGTTGACCCCACGCAGGACGGACTGGCGACAGTCGTCGGCGTAGGCGATTTCCTTGGCTGCCATCTGGGTGAAACCTCCATGAGACTTTCGGAACGGTTTGTTTGAGTTGGGACGGCGATTAAGAAACGATCCCGAGGATCTCGTGCTCGGGGAGGATGATGTGCTCCTCGTCGTCGATCTTGATCTCGGTGCCCGCGTACTTGCCGAACAGGACGCGGTCCCCGACCTTCACTTCGAGAGGGATCCTCTTGCCGTCCTCATCGAGCTTCCCCGCGCCGACCGCGATCACCTTTCCCTCCATCGGCTTTTCCTTGGCTGTGTCGGGGATGATGATTCCGCCTTTGACCTTTTCCTCTGCCTCGACGCGCTTCAGCAGCACTCGGTCGTGCAGGGGCTTTACCTTCGTCTTACTCATGCATCCTCCTTTATATAAGTAACTGATCTGTCGCAGGTTAGACAGGTTTATCAGCACTCTGCCCAAGTGAGTGCCAACTATAGTGGCGCCTTGAGACCGCTGTCAAGCAGATGGACGAGATTCGATGGATCGCCACTCCCTGAATCATTGATCCACATGGAGCGGTTGGTCCTGTTTGATCCAGTCAAACTCAACCATAACAAGGGTTTAGTCAAATAGTGTCAGTTGTTTCCGTCCGAAACGCCCCGTATATTCCACGACACCCGAGGTGGTTGGTGGCCCGCTGGAAAAGGGGCGTCAACCGCGGCTTTCCGGCGCTCCCTGGCGCGAGGAGGCCAACCCGACGGAGCGGTACATGGAAGACATCGCTTTCCCAGGTCGGGATACGCTGGCCGTGCAGCTCAGGGACCTGGCAAATCGCACACGCCGCGACTCCCTGGACGAGCTCGAGGTGAGACACCTCATCGAGGTGGCGACCAACCACGCGCTGCTGGCCGACATCCTCCGGGACGATCGCGTCGACCGGCTCGTCAGCAACGATCTGAACGCGTGTATGGGGTTCTTCGCTGACCTCACCGCGCGTCACGGAGAGCACCTCACCGCCGACAAGATCCGCCAGGCGCGCAGGATCCCCGACGAGATCAAGGTCATCGGGGACAAGTGCCTCTATGACGTGGGCCTGCTCGGCAGGCAGACCCACGGCGCCCACGACCTGATCCAGCTTGGCCGCCGCTCCTACCAGATGGCGTCGGACGTCCTGGACCTTCTCTCCGAGGACCGGCACCTCAGGGAGTTCTTCCGCCAGAATCGCCTCTACAACCTCCCCATCGAGGAGGAGATCATCTTTCTGAGACACTGCGGAGTGAGGTTCACGCTTCACGCAGAGCTTCTCAGGGACCTGCACCTGTTTGACGCGCCTGTGAGCGCTCCTCACCAGCCACGCAACCCGGACCGTCACCCTAGGGAGGGTACCGCCTTGGAGCTCCGGCCGATCCCGGAAGTGCGCAACGAGACCACCAATCCTCACACGGACCGCTCCCGCAAGACGGCGGACGCTCCGGGCCCGGCCAGGTCGGAGTCGGCCGGGCTGGACGCGCCCGTCGGCGCAAGACGGTTCGGAGATCCCGGCGGATTCGGGGGCGGGCTGATGGAGGAGAGACCGGAGTTCCTGCCGGAGGATCTCAAGCCATGCCCGGCAGTGGCCGACATGGACCGGCTCCCCCGCAAGGACCTGCTCTCGCTCTACGAGAGGATGATCCTCTTCTCGAGCCTCGACATCGAGGGGCTCCGTGAGGAGCTCAAGCAGGTGGTCATCGACCAGGGCGAGGCGGTCGACTCCCTGTGCGACGAGCTGTCGCTCTACGCGACCGGCACGCAGAGCCTCACGCGGCCGGCGTCCTACTTCTTCGTGGGGCCGACCGGCGTCGGCAAGAACCACATGGTCGAGAGCATGGTCAAGCTCCTGGAGAAACGGTGGGACTTCCAGATCCCTCTGCTGCAGCTCGAGGGGCCTCAGTACACCTACCCGTCCGACATCAACGAGCTGAAGGGCGCCGCTCGCGGCTTCATCCGGAGCGACGAGGAAGGGATCCTGACCGAGTTCTACTCCAAATCGTCGCAGTCCCCCTATTCGGTCATCCTGGTCGACGAGGTCGAGAAGTCGCACCCGCAGCTCAGGAAGTTCTTCCTGTCGCTGATGGACCGCGGTACCACGATGGACAACCGGGGCCAGACGCTCAACTTCATCAACTCGATGATCGTCTACACGTCCAACATCGGGTACAGCCGGCTGCAGACCGCCGCCAACCCGATAGGGTTCCACGACGACGGTGAGCAGCAGAAGATGCGCGACACGGAGGTGCTGAGGGATCTCAAGAAGATCCTGACCCCGGAGTTCGTCAACCGGCTCACCGTGATCCGGTTCGGCCCGCTGTCGCGCGAGAGCATCGAGTCGATCTTCGATCTGGAGTTCGAGAGGATCGCGGCCCGGTACCACGCGATGCACGGGCTGGAGGTGACGGTGACGCCCAGAGCGCGCCACGAGCTGATCCGCCGGGGCTACAATCCGGAGTTCGGGGCCCGGCCGATGGCGCGGCTGCTGAACATCGTGTGCAATATCGAGGTCAGCAAGAAGCTCAAGCGCGACGAGGTCCGCTCCCAGCGCAGCGACCGGTCCCTGCGGGATTACATCAGGGAGGTCAAGGAGGGCAAGCGCGCCTACGACGCGCTGCTGGTCCAGCGCCGCGTGATGGGACAGGCTAGGATCCAGGTGCCCTACAAGGGGATCGCGGTCGACTATGACGGGGATATCTTCCTCTACCTGCCGCAGGGACAGGAGCGTGGCACGCACTGACGCCGCGGGCCCGAGGTCCCTTCTCGAGAGCCTACAGAGGGTCATCGAGAGGACCTACGACCTGGAGACGGGAGTCGACGACATCGGACGGTTCGTCATCGGCGACGAGGGGTATCGCAGGATCTACGGACCCCACGACGCGGCGGGCAAGGTCGTGGAGACGGTGGGATCGGCCACCCCCGGCGCGGGCGCCCGCACGCTGGTGAGGGAGGCCGGTGGCGGGCTGGCGGTCTCGATCTACTACCCCGACCGGCTCATCCGCTGCCTCGAGAGAAACGACCCCACGCGCCGGCTCGACGACGGCAACGTGGACGCCTTCGCCACCCTGGTGGAGGAGCTGGATCACTTCCTGATGATCGCGGAGCGTTACCGGAGCCGCGGCGTGATGTCGCTGCTCGACCTGGAGCTCCACGCGAACGTCACCAAGTACCTCGTCCTCAAGATGTTCGTCGGCAGAATGCGGCGAATGGCCCGGCTCTCGGCGGCCGACTCAGCCTGGGTCCGCTTCCACATCTTCGACAAGGGGGAGTTCGCCGACCCCGACCCGGATGTCCAGGCGCGCTACCGGGACGCGTCGAGGCTCGCCTCCCGCTACGTCCGGCGGCTCGAGGCCATCGACCCCGCGCGCCGCCCCTCCGAGCTGCGGCGCTTCCACCGGATGACGCCGCAGGGCAAGGTCGCCTACATCGAGGCGAACTGCTGAGAAACGCCGCGGCCTCCGGCACCCGATCTCAAGGCACCGGCTCGACCGGCAGGTTCACGCGTGCCGTGACCAGCCCCACCGGGTAGAGCCCGATCCGGTCGTCCCACCAGGGGGAGCGGCGGAAGAAGAAGTCGAGACGCCGGTAGGGGCTCCCGGCGAAGGCCGGATCGGCGAGCGCCTTCTCGAACTGGGCGCGCAGGGCGGGGTCCTTCGACAGCATCTCCCGGGCCATCTTCTCCATCACGTAGGCTTCGGCGTACTCCTTCTGCTCGAAGATGGCGTCGAAGAACCCCCACGCCACGAAGGAGTCGGGTCCCTGCGGCTCCAGAAGGTGGGCCGCCACGGTCGACGACCGCTGATCGAGGGGCACCACGATGGAGCCGGCGGGCCACGTCTGCTTGACCGCTCTGAGGCGTTCGGTCTTGAAGGCCACCTGGTGGCGCCCCTCGAAGGGAGTCGCCGCCCAGTTGGGATCGGTGAGACGGTACATGTCGAAGGCACCGGTGACCGGCGCCGTGAGACGCTGCAGCTTCAGCCCGTGGGCCTTGAGCACCTCGATGGCCTCGGTCCACTGGGGCGGCATGATGTAGGCCACGGGCTTCTCCACCGTGACGGCGGGCTCCACGATGTCGACGGCCGGCAGGTCCAGATCGAGCGGCGCATTGCCGTAGATGACCCGGATCGCGCCGGAGATCTCGCTCAGCTCGCGCCGGTACTCGACCCCCCGGAACTTGAAGGGGCGGGTCTTGTCGGTGACCCGGAAGGTCAGCGCAACCGGCCCGGGCCCGGCGGCGCCGGCGTCGGCGGCGCGCACCGCGTCGCGCAGCGCCTGCGAGTCCCGGTTGACCTCCTCCAGCAGCGCCCGCAGCGTGTCGTAGGTGCCGATCACCCGTGTGCGATAGTCCTTGAGCATGTGGGTCTCGATCAGGAACGCCGCCCGGTTCTGCAGAACGGTGTAGGAGGTGGAGAAGCGCGGCGCGGGAGGATTGCCGGCCAGGCCCGCGGCCGGATCGGCGTCATCCTTGAGGAAGATGTACGAGGAGACGGGGTGCCCTCCCGCCTCCAGCGCCGGTGCGACGTGCCCTTCGACCGCGGCGCGCGTCCAGGCGGCGATCGGGGGCGGGGCGTTGGGTCCGGTCTCCGCGAAATAGGTGACGTCGTAGCGGTAGTCGGCGCCGTCGGTGACGTGGCAGTCGATCATGAGGTCGGGCCACCAGGTCGTGAAGAGCCTCAGCCACGCGCGCGTCTCCACCGCGTCGGCTTTCATGTAGTCCCGGTTCAGATTCAGGTTGCGCGAGGTGACGCGCCAGCCCATCTCGCGCGGTCCGTTCTGGTTGATGCGGTTGTACCGCCCGAAGCGCTCGTGCCCGTCCACGTTGTAGATCGGCATAAAGAGGATGATGGCGTGGTCCAGCAGAGCCGCCCTTTCCTTCGTCACCGCGATGTCCCGCAGCAGCATCATGCCGGCGTCCTTGCCGTCAATCTCGCCGGCGTGGATCCCGGCCTGGATGAGGACAACCGGTTTGCCGGTCCTCGCGGCGGCCGCGGGGTCGAAGGCTCGCTCCCTGGAGGCGATCACCAGGATGAGGTCGCGCCCTTCCGGGCTCCGGCCGAATGAGGTCACATGGATCCATGGGGAGCCCTTCTCGAGACGCCGGCAGTACTCGAGCGTCTCTTCGTAGCGCGACGTCTCGACGAAGTTCGTCTTCTCGGCGCGCGTCATCAGTTCGGGCGCAAGGGCAAGGGTCATGACGAGAGCGGTCAGCATCGGGTCATCCTCCGGTCGTGCCGAATTGGTCCCCGCATTCTGTCATAATCCCGGGGTCCTGAAACTGCCGAGGTGAGAATGCTCCTGCGCGACGCCGATCCGGCGGAGATCGACCAGATCCTGTCCCACACCCACGCTCTGTGGTCCGACGGGCTGGAACCGGCCGCCTACAGGGAATTCATCGCGACGCTGATGGCGTCGGACTGGGCGAAGGAGGGCGGGGGCAATTACCGCTTCCTCGTGCTGGCCGACGAGGCCACCGGCGAGGTGGCCGCGGCGACGAAGCTCTACCGCTTCGCGGCGCGGCTCGACGGCGACCTCGTCCCGGTGGGCGGTGTCGGGGCGGTCTTCACGCTGCCTCACGCGCGCCGGCGCGGTCATGCCGCCGATCTGATCTCGCAGGCCCACACGATCATGGCCGGTCGCGGCGACGTGCTCTCTCTTCTCTACTCGGAGATCGGCGCGGGCTACTACGCGCGCCTCGGGTACCGCGAGCTGGCCCCCCATGCCGTCAGGATCCAGGTGCCGGAACGGGGAAGGCCGGCTGCGGGACTTCGGCCGATGCACCGTGGCGAGCTCGACGAGGTGGTCCGGATCCGGGAGAAGGAGGACGCCGCCGCCTCCTTCTGCCTGGCGCGGGACCATGCCTGCTGGAAATACCTGCTGGCGCGCGCTTCGTATCCCACGCTCCACCTCGGGCGCGAGATCTGGGAGAAGAGGCTGATGCTCGCCGAGGGGGGGAGCGGGTACTTGTGGGCCCACTTCGGCAAGGACCACCTCGGCGCGGGGGCGCGTCTGCTGGAGTTCGGGGAGAGGGCGCCCGGCGCCGCCTTGACTGCCCTTCTGGATGACCTTTTCGACGAGTGCCGGCGTCGCGGCGTCGCCGAGGTCGAGGCCTGGCTGCCGCCGGCGCTGGCGGAGCGCGACCCGCGTCTGTGCGGCGCGCTCGTGGCGCCCGTCGAGCCCTCTCCGGTGGTGCCGATGTGGTTTCCCCTCGACCGCGAGGCCGCCGCCGACCTCGAGCGGCACGCCTCCGCCGCGGCGCTGCATCTGACCGACGTCTTCTGACGGAGACCGGAACTCCCCTATGCTCCGCCTCGAAACGGTCTCCAAGAGCTACGGCGCTCGCGTGGTCCTCAAGGATCTCTCGTGGGCCGTGGTGCCGCGCGCGCGGGTGGGGCTGGTGGGGCGCAACGGCTCCGGCAAGACGACGCTGCTGAGGCTCATCGCGGGAGAGGAGGATCCGGATCGCGGCGTTGTTGAGCGACCGCGGCAGACCACCGTCGGGTACCTGCCCCAGGAGGGAGCGCGCCTTCCCGAGGGGACGGTCCTTCAGGCGCTCCTGTCCAGCTTCCCCGACGTGGCGCGGATGGAGGAGGAGCTGGAGCGGGTCCACGAGGCGATGTCCCACACGCAGGGAAGGGCCCTCGATGAGCTGACGCGGAAGGCCGGTGACCTGCAGCACCGTTTCGAGGCAGCCGGTGGGTTCCGGATCGAATCGGAGGCCAGGAGAATCCTCACGGGCCTGGGCTTTTCGCCGGCGGACCTGCACCGTCCCCTGGCCGAGATGTCGGGGGGGTACCGGATGCGCGCCGCGCTGGGTGCGCTGCTGCTGCGCCAGCCCGACTACCTGCTGCTCGATGAGCCGACGAACCATCTCGATCTCGAGGCGATCGGGTGGCTCGAGTCGTTCCTCGCCGAGGCGCGCTCGGCCCTCATCATCGTCTCGCACGACCGGACCTTCCTGAACCGGCTGGCCACCTCGATCGCGGACCTCGAGCAGGGACGCGTGACGGTCTACACGGGCGACTACGACCGCTACCGGATCGAGAAGGAGGCCGCGCGGGACCGGGCGCGGGCGTCGGCGGCGCAGGAGTCGCATCGCGTGGGCGAGGTCGAGCGCTTCATCGAGAGGTTCCGGTACAAGGCGACCAAGGCGCGCCAGGTCCAGAGCCGCATCAAGATGCTCGAGAAGATGAAGCGCACCGAGGTGCCGCTGGAGGAGAAGACGTGGCGCTTCCTGCTCCCCCCCGCGCCGCGCGGCGACGCGCGCCCGCTCCGGTTGTCGGCGGTCAGCAAGGGGTTCAACGGGCGCCGCGTCCTCGACCGAGTCGAGCTCGAGCTTCATCGCGGCGACAGGGTGGCGTTGCTGGGGCCCAACGGGTCGGGCAAGAGCACGCTGCTGAAGATCGTGGCGGGACTCCTCGCGCCCGACGAGGGCAACGTCGAGCTGGGAGGGAAGGTCTCGATGCACTACTTCGCCCAGCATGTGATCGAGACGCTGGTGGCCGGGCGCACCGTGCTGGAGGAGATGCAGGCCTGGGCCCCAACGCGGGCGCCCGGCGAGCTGAGGTCTCTCCTGGGGATCTTCCAGTTCTCCGGCGACGATGTCTTCAAAAGAGTGGAGGTCCTGTCAGGAGGTGAGAAGAACCGGCTCGCGCTGGCGCGCCTGATGCTCGATCCGGGAAACCTCCTGCTTCTGGACGAGCCGACCAACCATCTCGATCTTCCGGCGCGCGAGGCGCTGGAGGACGCCCTCGCCGGCTACGATGGGTCGCTCCTGTTCGTCTCCCACGATCGCTATTTCATCAACAAAGTGGCGACCAGGGTGGCGGGGCTGAAGGACGGGGGGCTGACCGCCCGCGACGGCGGCTATGACGCGTATCAGGCGTGGCTGGCGGGGACCGAGGCGGTGGCGTCTCCGGTGGGCGCGGGGGCACGTCCCCCGGAGGAGCCGAAGGCGAAGAGGACGAAGGAGGGGAAGCGCGCCGAGGCGGTCGCGCGAAACGAGAGGAGCCGGCTGCTGCGCGCCGCGAGGGAGAAGGTGGCTTCGCTCGAGAGCGAGATCACCTCGGCGGAGCACCGGCTCGACGAGATCGATGCGCAGCTCGGCGATCCCGCGACCTATCAGACCGCGGGGCTGGCCCGGACGCTGGGCGAGCAGAAAAAATCGATCCAGGTCGACCTGTCCCGCCTGAACCGCAGGTGGGAGGAGGCGGTGGCCCGGCTCGCGGAGGCGGAGGAGGAGTCCGAGCCTCCCGCTTGACCTGCGATCGGAGGCGCCGGGGTGATCCTCCCTCAGGCACGCCGTCGCGCATCCCCCGGGGATGCGCGCGGCTCCGCGCTCGCTCGGCGCCCTCGCCCGGCGAGGGCGGCGCCTCGCTGCGCGAGGGCCATCGGGAGGATCACCCCGGCGCCGCCGGGATCCCGGCGGCAACCGCAGCGGGATCGGCTACTTCCTGGTGTAGCGCCCCTCCATGAAGGGAGCCCAGGTCCTGGCGTCCTGGGAGTGCTCGATCTTGAAGCTGTAACGGCCCTCGCCCTCGAAGGTGTAGACATACCGGTGATGCCCCATGGGCGAGGCCATCTGGAAGCTCAGCATGTTCCCCTCCCAGGTCCCCGGGCAGGGCTCGGTGCAGGGCATTCCCATCGAGTCGAACCAGTGCATCAGGTACTTGCCGGACTTGGGGTCGTACCCGAAGACGCCATGGCCCCGGTAGGTTATCTGTCCGCCCCGTTCCTGCACGTAATCGGAGATCAGGTAGAAACCATCCACGTCGATCCGCGACTCGATGCGTCCCATCGCGGTGCCTCCCTTGGCGTCCCACGGGGACGGGTGTAGCTTCTCCTCGCCAGCCCACTTGCCGGCCAGCGCGGCGAGCTTCTTGTGGTGTTCCGTGACAGTCGGCATTCCTTCACGCATAACGTGCCTCCTTTTCCGCCCGCTTTCAGGGGAACCTCGACCAGACAGGCCGGACCAAGAACGCCAGCAGACCCATGGTGATCGGGACGCGCGCCACGTGCGGCTCGAATCCCATCGTGTAGAGCTCGATCGCCAGCACGAGCATACTCCCCGCCATGGCGAGCCAGAAGCCCCACCTCCTCCAGCTCCACATCGCCAGGATCAACATGATGCCGATCGCCGGGCACGCCAGGTAGGCGTACCAGAGAGGGCCACCGGCCTGCCCTCGTGGCTCATGCGGGCCGCGGCCTGGCGCCGAAGCGCTGGGTCGCGAAGCCCACGATCGCCCCCAGCGTGCTGCCCGGCAGGATGATCTCGAAGTAGTAGAAACGCCCCTGCGGATCGGGCGAGATCATCGCGACCAGGAGGCTCAGCGTGAAGCCGACCGCCAGCCCCACGAGGATCCCCAGGGAGAGCGACTGGAACTTCCGGGCGAAAAATCCGGCCGCCACGCCGGTCAGCACGCCCTTGAAGGTGCTTCCGATGATGATGCTGGTCATCATCGATTCGACTCCGGGATACGCGAACGCGCCGAGGCCGTCCAGGAGACCCAGCACGGCGCCCAGAACAAGACCAAGCAGTGGTTTTGACATGTTCCCTCCCTTCCCGGGGATCCTTTAAACGAACGTCCTGGTTCCTTTGGCCCCTAGGTTCCGGCGAGCAGGATGACCAGGGCCCGCATCAGGATGTAGGCGAGCACCAGCAGGGCCATCTCGCGGTTGCGCCGCGCGATCCGGACGGCCTTCTCCAGCAGCGTCTCGCCGTGCGCCGTCACCGGATGTCCGTCGAGGAACCGCTCCACGTCGGCCGCCATCAGCTCGGCGCTCGCGTACCGGTCCTCACGCCTCTCGGACAGCGCCTTGAGACAGATCGCCCGCAGCGCGCGGGGCACCTCCCCCGGGAACCTGCCTGGCGCGGACGGTCGATCTACGCCGGGGGCTCCGGCCCCCTCCTCCGACGGGGGGTGCCCCGACAGCAGAAAGTAGAGGATCGCTCCCAGCGCGTGCACATCGGTCCGCTCGTCGATTCGATCGGTGTCGCCGCGCGCCTGTTCGGGCGCCATCCATGCGGGTGTGCCGATGACGGCCCCGCGCTCGGCTGGTCCGTCAATCACCCGCGCCACCCCCCAGTCCATCACGAGCGCCTCGCCGAACGGCCCCACCATGATGTTCTCGGGTTTGAGATCCCGGTGGATCACGCCGTACGCGTGGGCGAACGCGATCGCCCCGCACAGCCTCTGGAAGAGACGGAGCATGGAGGGCTGTGTAGGCCCCTGCCGGCGCCACTCGTCGAGCCGCTCCCCCCGGACGTACTTCATGGCGTAGTAGACACGGCCGTCGGACAGGCGGCCGACGTCGTGGATCGGGATGATGTTGGGATGCTCGAGCCGCGCCAGCAGGCGCGCTTCCGCGATGAGGCGCGCCGACAGGTCCCCGGCCTCATCCGGAAGGCTCAGGACCTTCAGCGCCACTTCGCGTCCGAGCTCCGTGTCCTCCACGAGGTGGACGGTCCCCATCCCGCCGTGGCCCAGTGTGCCGATGAGGCGGTAGCGCGTGCCGGTCAGGTCGGGCTGCCCGGCCACCTCGCGCAGGTGTCTGACGATTCCATCCGGAAGCGACGTCATCGCGGATCGGTCCCCAGCAGGTAGCGCGCCTCGCGGCGGAACTCCTCGTCGCTCGCCGTGATCTGACGAAGTTTTTCGAGCAGGATCCTCCGGAATTCCCGGCGGGCGAAGGCCAGATGGTTCGTGACGGTGGTGGCCGGCAGGCCGAACTGGGCGGCCAGGTCCTGGTAGGTCATGCGCGAGGCGCCGGGATCCTCCAGGTCGTAGCGCTCGAAAAGCCTGAAGTGGACCTGCTTGCCGCGCTCATCGCACTCGGCGCGAAGAGCGTCCACGGCGAGCTCGAACAGGTGCCGCACCCATTCCGCGTCGAAGTAGCGGTCCAGGTCCTCCCCGGAGGGAATCTCGGCGGCCACCAGCTCCCCTTCGGCCGTCTCGAACTCCAGAGGCAGGTGGATGAACTCACAGCCGCGCTTGATCCTGCGCGCGGCCTTGTCCTCGTTGGCGAGGAATCCGTCGAGGCAGGTCCTCAGAAATGTCCGGAAGCGCCCGAGCGATGGATTAAACGAAGCGAAGTAGTCCTTTTCCATCGCCAGGGTGAAGAAGGCCTGCGTGAGGTCCCTGGCGTCCTCGTGGGGCTTGCTCCACTTGACGCGGATGTACTTGTAGACCGGCTTCCAGTAGGCGGTGATCAGGATCTCGAGAGACCGGGAGCGCAGGGCCGGGTCGGCGCAGGCCGCGCCCTCGACAGCCGACAGGTGCGTCGTCGGGAAACGGCCTCCCCGGTCACCGCCCAACCCCGCCTCGCCCGCCACGCGCGCGCTACCCGGTGAGAGTCGTCGTCGCCCTGCCGCGCTTGCGGTGGAACTCCTGGATCTTGTCCCACGCCTCCTTGCCGGTCTCGGCGAAGCGGAACAGGTCCAGGTCCCCGGGGGAGATGACCCCCTCGTCGCGCAGGAACTCGAAGTCGATCGTCCTCGTCCAGAACTCCCGGCCGAGCAGGATGATCGGAAGGGACTTGACCTTCCCGGTCTGGACGAGCGTGAGCGTCTCGAACAGCTCGTCCATGGTGCCGAATCCTCCCGGGAAGGCGACCATCGCCTGCGCGCGCATCAGGAAGTGCATCTTCCTCAGCGCGAAGTAGTGGAACTGGAAGCAGAGCTCCGGGGTGATGTACGGGTTGGGCTCCTGCTCCATCGGCAGCGTGATGTTGAAGCCGATGCTCTTGGCGCCGACGTCGAAGGCGCCGCGGTTGGCCGCCTCCATGATCCCCGGTCCGCCCCCCGTGACGATGACGTAGTCGCAGCGTCCATCGACCTGACAGGTGGAGGAGACCAGGCGCGCGAACTCGCGCGCTTCGTCGTAGTACTTGGACTTGGCAAGCAGGCGCTTCGCGATCGCCAGCTCGGCCGCGAGCTCCGCGTTGCCCGGATCGGCGGCGAGCCTGCTTTCGAGCTGGGCGACCACCGGGCGGATTGCGTCGGCTTCCACCGTGCGCGTGGAGCCGAAGACGACCACCGTGGATGTGATCCCCTGCTCCTGCAGTCTCAGCTCCGGCTTGAGCAGCTCGAGCTGCAGGCGCACGGGCCTGAGGTCCTCCCGGTGCATGAAGGCGACATCCTCGTAGGCCCTCAGGTAGGCCTGGGAGTTCTTGAGCCTCTCGATCCGTTCGCTCTCGGCCTTCGTGTAGCCCGACATTTTCCCCCCTTGCCGGTCATCGTCCGTCCAGACTCACCACATCGCCGAGCTGCGGCACCCGCGTCGCCCACCCCTTCTCGGAGCTTATCCTGTGGGCGAGCGCCGCCGCGGACGCCGGCTCGCCGTGCGTCAGGAAGACCGTGCGGGGCGGCCGCTCGACCAGCGAGAGCCATCGCATGATCTCCGACGCGTCCGCGTGCCCAGAGAAGCCGCAGAAATCCTCCAGCCGCGCGCGGACTTCCACGTCCTCTCCGTGGATGCGGATCGTCTTAGCCCCCTCCAGCAGCGCGCGCCCTCGCGTCCCGGTCGCCTGATAGCCGGCGAGGACGACCGTGTTGCGCGGGTCCGGCAGGAGGCGCTTGAGATGATGAAGGATGCGCCCGCCGGTGAGCATGCCGCTCGAGGAGATCAGGACCGCCGGCCCCCTCAGGTCGTTCAGCGCCTTGGACTCGGCCACGGTACGGTGGAGGACGACGTTGCGCGCCGTGAGCTCTCCCCTGGCCTCGTGCTCGGCCGGGTAGTTGCGGTAGATCTTCGTGGCATCCACGGCCATCGGGCTGTCGAGGTGGATCGGCAGCTCGGGCAGGCGCCCCCCCTCCATCAGCAGGTTGAGCACGTAGATGATCTGCTGCGAGCGGCCCACCGCGAAGGCCGGCACCACCACGATGCCGCGCCGGTGGATCGTCTCCTTCACCACGCGCTCCACCTGGTCGAGGGGATCGTCGGCGCTGTGGAGCCGGTCGCCGTAGGTGGACTCCAGCACCATGTAGTCGGCGGCCGGTGGCGGGTCGGGATCGGGGTTGAGCGGCATCGAGAAGCGGCCCAGGTCTCCGGAGAACAGCAGGGAGGTAAACGAACCGTTGGAAGCCGCCTTCATCTCCACCAGAGCCGAGCCGAGCAGATGACCCGCGTTGAGGAAACGAAACGAGAATCGATCCGTCAGCTCGGTCAACTCGCCGTAGGGACGCGCGGTGAAGAGCGCCAGCGCGCGTTTCGCGTCCTCGGTGTCGAACAGCGGCAGCGCCGGCTCGTGCTTACTGAGCCCCTTGCGATTCAGGAAGTCGGCGTCCTCTTCCTGCAGGTGCGCCGCGTCGAGCAGCATCAGCTCGGCGAGGTCCTTGGTGGGCGGCGTGCAGATCACGGCTCCCTTGAATCCCTCCTTGACCAGACGAGGAAGGAGGCCGATATGGTCGATGTGAGTGTGGGTGAGGATCACGAAGGGCAGCGAGGCGGCGTCGAAGGTGCTGGGCGCCCAGTTCCTGAGCCGCAGCGCCTTGAGCCCCTGGTACATCCCGCAGTCGACCAGCACGCGATCGCCGCCCGAGGTGACCAGGTGGCGCGAGCCGGTGACCGTGCCTGCCCCGCCGAAAAAGCCGATTTCGAGCATCGGATCTCCCTCCGGTTCCCCGGGCCGGCGGGCTCCGGTTGACCGGAGCCGGCACTTTACTGCTTCTTCAGGTGGGCGCGCACGATCCCCTGGATCCAGGGAAGGGAGGCCCAGCCGACCTCGGCGTGCCCGTTGATGAGAAACCCCGGGGTCCCCTCGGCCCCGGCGCGTCTGGCTTCCTCCTGTTCCGCCAGGATCCCGCGCCTCAGATCCGGATCATCGAGGTCCTTGAGGAAAGCGGCCTCGTCGAGACCCAGCGTTCTGGCGTGCGCGAGCAGCGTTGCCCGATCGCGCGGGCCGGGGGCGAGGAGCAGGTCGTGGTATTCCCAGAACCTGCCCTGCCTCTGTGCCGCGCGCGAGGCGGCCGCGGCGTCGAGCGCCTTCGGGTGCATCGCGAGCGGGTTGTGTTTCAGCTCGACGCGCAGCATCGGGGCGAAGGACTCCACGAGCCCCGGCATCTCCCGCGCGGCCCTCGGGCAGACGGGACATTCGAAGTCCATGTAGAGGACGAGAGTATTGGGGGCTCCGGCCGGTCCGAGCGACGGGCTTCCCTCGCGCGGGGAGAGCCGCTCGACTGCGGGCGCGGAGACTGGAGCGGCCGTCATCATGAGGAATAGAGCGAGTGCCAGCATCGGATCACCATGTATCGAGGGGCGGAAAGAGTCCCCCCGCCGCGGGCAGGCGGCGGGGGGCTCCCTCGTGCCGGAGTCTTCATGGGCGCGTCACAGTCAGACGGCGACGGCGGGCCTCCCCGCGCCCACCTCACGGGCCGACCGCGCCAGGATTTCGACCGCCTGATCGATCTCCTTCCTGGTGACGATCAGACTTGGGCGGAACCGGATCCCTTTCGAGCCGGTCGGCAGGATCAGCATCCCGTTGTCGAAGCACCTCTTGAGCAGCGCCGGCCGCAAGGCAGGCTCTACCAGGTCGATCGCCATGAAGAGGCCGCGGCCCCTGGCATTGGCCATCGCGCCGGTGAACTCCACCTGGATCTCCTGAAGCCGCGCCAGGGCATACTCGCCCAGCGTGGCGGCGTGCGCGACGAGGCCCTCTTTTTCGATCACCTTGAAGTACTGGCTCGCGCGCACCATGTCCACGGTGGAGCCGCCCCAGGTCGAGTTGATGCGGGACGACTCGGTGAAGCAGTTGTTCTCGACCTCGTCCACGCGGGCCCCGACCAGAGTGCCGCACACCTGCGTCTTCTTGCCGAAGGTGATGGCGTCCGGCTCGAAGCCGAAGTGCTGGTAGCACCACATGCGGCCCGTCGAGCCGATGCCGGTCTGTACCTCGTCCACGATGAGGAAGATCTCCGACTCGTCGCACACCTGCCGCAGGGCCCGGAAGAACTCCCCGCGGAAGTGGTTGTCCCCGCCCTCTCCCTGGATCGGCTCGATGATCAGCGCGGCGATGTCGTCCTTGTTGTCACGGACCGCCTGCTTGATCTGCGCGAGCGCCTCGGATTCGAGCTTCTCGACGGCGCGCAGGTTCTCCCCCTCCAGGGGGAAGGTGATCCTGGGGTTGACGATACGGGGCCATGGAAACTTCGGGAAGTATTTGGTCTTGGCCGGGTCGGTGTTGGTCAGGGACATCGCGTAGCCCGACCGGCCATGGAAGCACTCCTTGAAGTGGATGACCTGGTGCCCCTTCTCCTCCTTGTGCCCCTTCTTGAAGTTCTTGCGCACCTTCCAGTCCATGGCGACCTTGAGGGCGTTCTCCACCCCCAGGGTCCCGCCGGCGATCAGGAAGAGGTGCTTCATGGAGGCGGGGGCCGCCAGCCTCATGAACGTGTCCACGAACTCGGCCGCGTGGGGGTTGTAGATGTCCGAGTTGGTGGGGTTGTTCACGGCCACCTTGCCTATGTGGCGCAGGAAGGCCTCATCGGTGAGCGCCGGATGGTTGAACCCCAGCGGCTGGCTCGCCACCATCGAGAACATGTCGAGCCATGACCGGCCGCTGCGGGCGTCCACGAGCGTGTTGCCGCGGCTCTTTTCGAAATCGATCAGCACGTCGAAGCCGTCGACGAGCAGATACTTCCTGAGCGTTTCCATCGCCTTGTCCGGTGCGAGCATGGGTCGCCTCCTGGCTGTCGTCCCGTGAAGAGTCTTCGAGCGGTGTGGAGATCAGGAATGTCGGGGGACGGCCGTTCAGGAGCGCGCTGGTGGATCGTGGGACTCGGCGCGGCCCATGGTGATGAGCATGAGGGCGGCCAGCTTTGCGGGATGGAAGTCTGTCATGATGCCCATATTATGGTGCAGGTCCGGGGTGAATGCCAGCCTTGAAAAGACCGCCCGGGGAGGATCCGTTGGACAAGCTCCTGAGCGAGTGCGACGTCACCACCTTCCGCGCGTCGGGCCCCGGCGGACAGCACCGCAACCGGCGCGAGTCGGGTGTGCGCCTCGTTCACAGGCCGACCGGAATCGTGGTGGTGGCCACCGAACGGCGCTCGCAGCATCAGAACAAGGCCGTGGCCCTGGAGCGGCTCGCGCTCAGGCTTGCCGAGCGGCGCCGGGTGAGGAAGAAACGCGTCCCCACGCGGGCGACGGCGGGCGGGCGGGAGCGCAGGCTCAAGGAGAAGCAGGTCCGCGCCGCCGTCAAGACGCAGCGCGCTTCGGGCGGGAGGAGGATCCGGGAGGACGACTGAGGAGGTGCAGCGACTCAGTTCTTGTTGGGCGTCTCGACCGCTTCCGGCGTGCTCTGGATCGCCACCGTCGAGACGTTCTGCGCCAGCGGGAAGAGGTCGACCGCCTTCTGGATCTGCGCGTCCCTCTCGGCCAGCACCTTCTGACGTTCCTCCAGGCCGAAGTGGTAGGCGAAGACCTCGGCCTTGATGGCGAGCTTGATGTAGTCCAGGTTGTCCTGGATGTCCTTTTCCGTGTACTCGATCTTCTTTTTCGCGAGAAACTTCTTGAAGTCGGCGATCACGTCGCCGCCCACCGTGAAGCCGGTCCTGGACGGCGGTGTCCTGTGGTTGGTGGTGTAGATGACGGAGTAGTCGAAGAAGGCCGTCCGGCGCTCGAGCATGTCGCAGAATGGACCGATCTCCACGAGCGAGACCTTGACATCCGGCGCGATGCCGCCTCCACCAAGCACCTTGCGCCCGGCGTCGGTCATGCGGCTCTCACGCTGGTCCTCGGGGGCGACGTTGTTGCCCGCGACGTAGTCCTCGAACGAGTGGTAGTCGCGCTGGATCAACCTCCCGCTGGGCGTGTAGTACTTGGCGGTCGTCAAGGCGAGCCCGGCGCCGCCGGCCAGCGGGTAGACGGTCTGCACCAGCCCTTTGCCCCACGTCGTCTCGCCCACCACCAGGGCGCGGTCGTGATCCTGGAGGGCGCCGGCCACGATCTCCGAGGCGCTCGCGCTCCCCTTGTTCACCAGCACGATGACCGGCACGTCGGTCTTCTCCGAACGGCCGACGGCGTGGTACTCGCGGTCCGACTCGCGCCGCAGCCGACCCTTCGTGTAGACGATCATCGCGTTGTTCTTGAGGAACCGGTCGGAGACCCTGACGGCCTGCTCCAGGAGCCCGCCCGGATTCCAGCGCAGATCGAGGACGAGCTTCTCCATGCCCTGCGACTTCAGCATCTGGAGCTTGTCCTGCAGCTCCGAGTCGGTCGTCTGGGTAAAATTCTTGATGCGGATGTAGCCGATCCCCGGCCTCAGCATGTAGGCGTAGGGGATGCTCACGGTCGGGATGTCGTCGCGGATCAGCGTGTACTCGAGGGGCTGGTCGTACCCCTCACGCTGGATCGTGATGGTGACCTTCGAGCCCTTCGGACCGCGCAGCTTGTCGAGGGCGTCGTCGATGCTGATCCCCTGCGTCGGCGTGCCCTCGATGTGCGAGATGAAGTCCCCCGCGCGGATTCCGGCGCGGTAGGCCGGGGTCCCCTCGATCGGGCTGATGACGGTCAGCTCCTTGTCCTCGCCCTTGAGAGAGATGACTATGCCGAGCCCGGAGAATGACCCCTGCTGCTCCTCCCTCATCTCGCGGAAGGTCTTCGGATCGAGGAAGGAGGAGTGCGGGTCCAGCGTGGACAGCATTCCCCGGATGGCGCCGTAGATCAGCTCCTGGGAGTCGGGCTTGTCGACGTACCTCTGCTCGACCAGGTCGAAGATCTGCGTGAAGGTCTGGAGGGAGGCATCCTGCTCGTTGGTGGCAGCGGTCAGCCGGGGGGAGTTGCGGGTGGCCGCGAGGCAGATGAGGACGACCAGCGCCCCCCCCAGATACAGCAATCGCCGTCTCAGAAGCCACCTCCGGATGCCGGGAATCGGGGCGAAATATACTACGCTATGTGGGACCTGTCGAGGAACGAGGCTCGGCGGGCCCCCTGGCTTGCTGACCCAACCCCATGAGAGGACAGGATGTTCGGCTCTATCGGCGGGTTCGAAATGCTCGTGCTGGCCATCATCGGCCTGCTGGTGTTCGGCCCCAGGCGACTCCCCGAGATCGGCCGGACGCTGGGCAAGGCGATGGTGGAATTTCGCCGCGCCGCCATGGAGCTGAGGACCTCCATCGAACGGGAGGTCAACCTCGAGGAGGTCCGGGAGACGACCCGCACGATCCAGAAGGCGGTCGGCGGCGACCTCCTGAAGGATGCGGCCGGGCTGATTCCCGATCTCGAGGAGGAAGCCGCGAGGATCGTGCGCGAGGCCGCCGGGCCGGCCCCCCAGGGGACTCCGGTAGAACCCGGGGCGCCGGGGGAGGGGGAAGGCCAGGGGACCGCGGATGTCTCTCGGAGGAGCTGACCCCAATCGCATGTCGTTCCTCCAGCACCTGGAGGAGCTGCGGACCAGGCTCCTGAGGATCGTGATCGTCCTGGTGATGGCCTTCTTCGGGTCGTGGCCCGCCTCGGGCTACATCTATGATTTCCTCGTCATCCCCGTGAAGGCGGCCCTGCCCGAAGGGGCGCGCCTCGCCTACACCGGGATCTCCGACCCCTTCATGCTGTACACCAAGCTGTCGATCTTCACCGCCATCTTCGTGGGCCTGCCCTACGCGCTGATCGAGTTCTGGCTCTTCATCTCGCCCGGCCTCTATTCGCGCGAGAAGAAGTGGGTCGTGCCGTTCGTGGTGGTCGCCTCGGGCTTCTTCTTCCTGGGAGCGGTCTTCGCCTACTACGTCATCGTCCCGTACGCCTGCCAGTACTTCATCGGGCTGGGCAGCGAGGCCGGGTTCCAGCCGATCATCACGATCAAGGAGGTCTTCTCCTTCGTGATGCAGATGATCCTCGCCACCGGTGGGGTCTTCGAGCTTCCGGTGGTCATCTTCTTCCTGACCCGCGTCGGCATCGTGACGCCCGCTTTCCTGTGGCAGTACTTCGGATACGCCTTCTTCGGCATCTGGTTCATCGCCGCCATCGTGACGCCCCCCGATGTCTTCTCGATGATGCTGGTCGGCATCCCGATGACGCTCCTCTACCTGGCCGGCATGCTCGTCTCGTGGATCTTCCTGCCCCGCGCCACGGCCCCGCCTGCGCCGCCGGCCCCTCCAGGCACATAAGAAATGAAGGCGACCCGGGCGCTGAGGGTGATGCACGTGGTGTCGGGCCTGCGGTGGGGGGGCCGGCAGATGCAGGCGGAGGCGCTCGCCACCGGGCTCGCGGCCAAGGGGCACCACCCGGTGGTCGCCGCCCTCGCCGGCTCCACGCTCGCCCGGCGAGCCGAGGGGATGGGGATCGAGCTCTTCCCCCTTCCGTCCGGCTGGGCCGCGCGTCTCGCAGCGCTGCGCCGTCTCATCGGGCTGCACCCGTGGGACGTCGCTCACCTGCACGACGCGGCCGCCCTCAAGGAGCTGCGATGGGCCAGCCTCGGCGTGAAGGGTCCGCCCGGTGTCCTGACCGTGCGCGGCGACGTCCGATACGGCGACAGGGTTCTTCCGGCCGGCACCCCGGTGGGCCGGGTCGCCCGATTCATCGCGGTGTCCGAGTGGGTGTGGTCGGCGCTGGTGCGGGCCGGGATCTCGGAGGAGCGCATCGCGGTGATCCACACAGCCGTCGATCTCGCGCGTTTCACGGTGGCGCCGGCCGTGATGCGGGGGCTGCGGGAGGCTTCCCGCGGGGCGCTCGGGCTGGGCGCGAGCGACTTCGTGGCCGGCACCGTCGTCAGCCTGAGGAAGGAGAAGGGGATCGCGGACCTCATCGAGGCGGGCCGCAGGATCCGGGAGGGGTGGGCTCCTTCCTCGGACGGGACCTTCAGGCTCGTCATCGCCGGCGAGGGTCCGTGCCGCGCCGATCTGGAGGCGGCGGTGCGGCGAAGCGGCATGGCGGATGCCGTCATTTTCACGGGGTGGCGCGATGAGGTGCTCGAGGTGCTGGCCGCGCTCGACGTCTTCGTCCATCCGGCCCTCTCGGGGGGCGCCTTTCCGCTCTCGCTGCGCGAGGCGATGGCGATGGGAGTGCCGGTGGTGGCCACCGACCTCATGGGGATCCGCGAGATCATCGACAATGGAAAGCATGGGTTGATCGCCCCGGCGGCCGACCCGGAGGGGCTCGCTCTCAACATCATGAGGCTGCAGCGCGATCCTGCCTTCGCGCGCGAGCTGGGGCGCTCCGGAAGCCTCAAGGTCCAGCGATACGGCGTGCAGGCGATGGTGGACAGGACCGAAGAGTTATACTTCCGTCTCGTCCGATAGCGTCGCGTCGGGGGGCCGGAGCGGATCCACTCTGTTTCGGGCACGCCTGCGCGCGCGCCCGGCGCGGGCAGACGGCTCTCTCACGAGGGCCCCTCAGGAGGGTGGATCCACTCCGTCCCCCTGGTGCCGTCCTTCTTGCTGGAGGAATGATTGGAGATCCCGACCGGGTTCATGGAGACGCGGGCCCACGGCTTCTACATCGTGACGCGACCCGTCTATCTCAAGATCGCTCTCGATGTGGCGAGCCGCGATCCCGAGACGATCCTGGCCGGTGCCGCGCAGCCTGGAGCGATGGAGGGGCGCGGACCCCGTGTCGAGCTTCCCGGGGAGGGGGGCGAGAGCATCATCCTCAAGAAGCAGCTCAGGGGCGGGCTCTACCGCAAGTTCAGGGGCGACACGTACAGGAGCGACTATCACGCGATCCTGGAGGTCGTCGTCTCCGAGAGAGCGTGGAAGAAGGGGGTCCCCGTGGGGCAGCTCGCCTTCGCGATGGCCGCGCCCGAGGGGCCCGGGCGTCTGGCCTCCTACAGACGCGCGTATTCCGCCGCCATCAAGGTCCCGGGCGCCCTCAACATGATGGAGCGGCTCTCCTCGACGAGCTCGGTGCCGGAACGGCGGGCGGTCCTCACGGCCGCGGCGGAAGGGATCCGCAGGGCGCATGACCGCGGCATGGAGCACGGCGATCTGAATCTGGGCAACATCCTGATCACGAAGTCCGGGAGAGGCGAGCACGGGGCCCTGCTCATCGACAACGGGCGTTCGGAGCTGGGAAGGGTTCTGCTCTTCAGACCCCGCCTCCGCAACCTCGTGCGACTCTATCGCTCCGCTCAGAAGTGGCTTCCGGACCCGGACCCGCGCCGCCGGTCCCGCGAGGTGGTCCTCTTCCTGAGAGCCTACGCGAACCGCGAGCGCGGCGAGGTCCGCAAGTATCTCGAGGCGGCGGGCCGGTACCGCGCGTCGCTCTTCATGCACCGGCTGGCGTGGAGGACGGGCCGGACCCGGACGCTCACACCACGCTCGAGCGCTCGAGAAGGGCGTTGAGGCCGACGGCCGCCTGCCTCACCGTGACCGTCTCGAGGCACATCGGCTTCATCGAGGGGGCCGGATCGCATTCGCGGAAGAAATCCTGCCGGCAAGGCGAGCAGTGGAAGCCCCGAGTCAAGGCGACGAAGCGGTCCGGAGGCATGTAGGGGGCCGTCTTCGCCGGGCTCCCCGGGCCGAAGATCGCCAGTACGGGCACGTCGAGCGCCGCCGCGACGTGCATCGGACCGCTGTCGTTGCCAACGAAGACGCTGCATCTCTCGATGAGCGCGCCCATCTGCCGCACCGTCGTGCCGCCGACGGCGTCGATGCCCGACCCCGCCGCTGCGTCGAGCACCTTACTGGACTCGGCCCGATCGCCAGGGCCTCCCACCACGAGGATCCCCGCTCCGCGCTCGCGGGCCAGGTCGCGCGCGAGCACCGCGAACCTGTCGGCGTGCCACGCGCGCGGCCCCTTGGAGGCTCCGGTCGCGAAGGCCGCCAGAAGCGGGAAACGCCCGGCGCCGGCCGCTGAAAGAAAGCGGTCGGCGAAGGCGCGGCTCTCGTCGTCAAGGTGGAAATAGACGCGACGCGGAAGATCGTCCATGCGACAGCCCGCCGCGCGCGCTACGCGCATGAAGTAGTCCACGTGGTGGAGGGCGCGCTCCTCCCCGGTCTCCGGCACGGCGTGGGTCAGGAGCGCCGCCCGCATGTCGGTGTCGAAGCCGACGCGGCGGGGGACCTTCGCCATCCAGGCCATCAGCGCCGCGCCGAACGCCTTCTGGAAGAGGACCGCGAGATCGTAGCGCCTCCGCCTGAGCTCGAGCGTGAGGCGCCGGAACCCCAGCGCGCCGCGATGCCGTCCGCGCGGCTCATGCAGCACGACCTCGTCGACCCACGGGTGATCCCTGAAGCAGCCGGCGACGTGAGGTCGGGCGACCACCTCGATGCGCGCCTGCGGGTAGGTCTCTCGCAGCGCCTTCAGCGACGGAGAGATCATCACCACGTCGCCGATCCAGTTGTTGGCGCGCACCATGATCCGGCGGATCGAGTCGGGTTCGATCATTTGGAGCCCCAGCGGGTGGGAACGGGCCTACTCCGTGATGCCGCGGCCCGGGCGCGACCCCGGACCCATCGTCTCGTAGGAGACGCGGTTCCTGCCCGACGCGCCCGGTCCCCGCGGGCCCTCGGGTCCGGCGAGCCCCCGGTCGGGCCGCGCGGCCTCGACCTGGCGCAGCACGCCGAGCGCGGAGTCGGCGACCTTCTCCGGGGGAAGGTGCTCCAGACAGGTGCGCGCGATGCATCCGCGGTTGCGGCACGGGCTGCAGAAAACCTTCTCGTAGGCCGTGGCGCTGTGGAGGCCCCCGGGCCGATTCAGCTCGGGATCGGTCGGTCCGTAGATCGCCACCACCGGGGTGCCGACCGTCCAGGCGATGTGCATCGGCCCCGTATCGCCGGCCAGGAAGATCCGCGAGCGCCGGATGAGAGAGGTGAGCTGGCCGAGCGTCATCGAGGGGGCGAGCGTGGCGGGGGATCTCATGGCGGAGACCACCTCGCCGGCGATCCGCTCCTCGCCGGGCCCCCACGCGACGACCACCGGACAGCCGGTGCGCTCGGCGAGGAGATCGGCGGCGCGGGCGAACTGCGCCGGTGGATAGCGCTTGTAGGCCTGGGTGCGGCTCGTCCCCGGAAAGAGGACCGCGGGGGGTCCGGAGCGCTCGCGCAGCCTGGGTGTGGCCAGCGTCGACAGGAAGCTCTCGACGTAGGCGGCGTCCTCCGGGCGCTCGGGGATTTCGGAGGTCGCGTCCGAGATGTCGACGCCGAGGTGCGCGACCAGAGCGAGCGCCCGCTCGACCCGGGTCAACGCGCGCTCCCCGAGCCGCACGCGGTCGGTCTGGAACAGGTAGGACATCTCGCGCGCGTGCCCGCGGCCCGGCCCCACTCGACGAGCGGCTCCGGTGAGCCAGGCCATCAGCCCGCTCTTGAGGGTTCCCTGGAAGTCGATGACCAGATCGAAGCGGGCGTCCTTGAGCGAGGCGGTGAAGAGGCTCAGGGCGCCGCAGGCTGCGGTCAGCTCGGACGGGTGGAGCAGGGCGCGCGAGAGCGCCTTGCGGGGGAAGACCAGCGTCTCGTCGAGGTCCCGCTGATCCTGGAGGATCTCTCGCGAGGGCTCCTCGACGGCCCAGGTGATGTGGGCCGACGGATAGGCGCGCCGCAGGCACGTCAGGGCGGGGAGCGTGCGGACCACGTCTCCGACGGCCGACAGGCGGATCAGAAGGATCTTCAGCGCCGCACCCTCCCCGTGGACGGACCAGACATGACCCGCGGACCCGTTCCAGCCGGCAGGTTCGTGCCCGTCGAGGCCCAAGTATGACTCAGCGGGGGCCCGTTGGCAAAAGGCCCGGCCCGTGGTAGCCTGCGCGGGCGTTCGTCCGACGACGATTCTCTAAGAGGTCCTGCCATGGCGATCGACCCCCGGCTCCTCGAGATCCTCGCGTGTCCTCTCTGCAAGACGCCCGTCAATCTGACCCCCGGAGGCGCCGGGCTCAAGTGCGTCCAGTGCCACCGGGTCTACCCGATCAAGGACGACATCCCCGTCATGCTGGTCGATCAGGCCACCATCGAACCGGCCTGAGCGGTGCGGCTGGGATGATGGACGCTCGGACCGCCCGGAGCATCTTCGCCGCCGCCGCGGGCAGAAAGGTCCTCGTCGTGGGGGACCTGATGCTCGACCAGTTCATCTGGGGCACCGTCGATCGGATCTCCCCCGAGGCCCCCGTGCCGGTGGTGAAGGTGGCGCGCGAGAGCTTCCACCTGGGCGGCGCCGGCAACGTGGTCTCCAACATCGCGGCGCTGGGCGGCGCGGCGTGGCCCGTGGGGGTGACCGGGGATGGGCCCGACGCGGCGCGCCTGCGCGAGTCGCTGGCCGGGCTGAAGGTCCCCACCGATGGAGTGCTCGCGGTGGCCGGAAGGCGCACGACGGTGAAGACCCGGATCGTGGCGCACGGCCAGCAGGTGGTCCGGTACGACCGCGAGGAGGATGACCCCCTCGATGAAGCCGCCGTCGAGCGTCTCGTCCGGCTCGCCGTCGATCGGTGTGCTTCGGCCGACGCGCTGGTGGTGTCGGACTACGAGAAGGGGTGCGTGACGCCGGTCCTGCTGGCCAGCCTGCTGCCGGCCGCCGCGAAGCGGGGGATTCCGGTCGTCGCGGACCCCAAGCCGGGCCACTGGAAATCCTACACGCCGATCACGGTCATCACGCCGAACCAGACCGAGGCCTCGCGTATGAGCGGGCTGAAGCTCAGGAGCGAGAAGGATCTGATCGGGGCGGGCTGGGCGATCCGGGAGACGCTGGGGTGCCGCGGCGTGCTGCTCACTCGGGGCGAGAAGGGGATGCTGTTGATGGAGGAGGGCCTCCCGCCCCTGGCCATCGAGGCCGTCTCGCGTGAGGTCTTCGACGTCACGGGCGCGGGGGACACGGTGGTGGCGGCGCTCGCCCTGTGCCTGGCCGCAGGGGCATCGCTTCGCGACGCGGCGGCGCTGTCCAACGCGGCGGCCGGCGTGGTGGTCGGCAAGGTCGGCACCGCGACGGCTTCCTCCGAGGAAGTGATCGCCGCGCTCTGAGCTCCTCAGTCGAAGTCGAACGGCTTTGGCGGCGGCCCCTTCACGTCCTCCGCCTTCTTCATCGCTTCGCGGAACTTCTTGTCGAGGATCTCGTCGCGATTCTGCTGCTCCTCCATGGCGCGCTGCAGCTTCGACTCGGTTTTCTTCTTCGACTCGCCGACCTCCTTGAGCATCTCCTCGAAGGAGGCCAGCGGCTTCCTGGGGGCCTCGAAGCGCAGCACGGCGCGGGTGGCCGGATCGATGACGACCAGGGCGCCGCAGCAGGGGCAATTGAGCTCGATGGTTTCAGGCCCGGAAGGCATGGTCACATCATACCTCCGGTCGGGCCGTCAGGGCCGCCCCGCCCGCCGCAGCTCGATGACCGGGCAGCGGTCCATCACGACCGGCAGGCCCGCCGCGCGGGCGCGCGCGGCCGCGCCCTCGTCGATGACGCCGAGCTGCATCCAGACGACCTTCGCGCCGATCCGGATGGCGTCGTCCACCACGGGCCCCACAAGCTCGCTGCGGCGGAAGATGTCCACGACCTCGATGGGAAACGGGATGCTCGGTAGATCGGGATAGCACCTCTCGCCCAGCACCTCGTCCAGGCGGGGATTCACCGGCACGATCCGGTATCCGCGCTCCTTGAGGTACGAGGCCACCGAGAAGGACGGGCGCTCCGGACGGTTCGAGAGTCCCACGACGGCGAAGGTCCGGTACGTGTCGAGGATCTCGATCGGCGTCATCGCATCAGCGATTCGAGCTCGTCCGCGTGGGTGGAACGCAGCAGCGCGTCCTCGCGGGTGATGCGGTGTCTCTTGCAGAGGCCGGCCAGCGATTCCTCCAGCGTCTGCATCCCCGCCGCCCTCGAGTTGGCGATGGTGGAGTAGAGCTGATGGGTCTTGGAGGTGCGGATCAGGTTCCGGACGGCATCGGTGGCCACGAGGATCTCCACGGCCGGCACGCGTCCCTTGCCGTCCATGACGGGGATCAGATGCTGCGCGACCACGCCGGTGAGAGACAGGGCGATCTGCTGGCGCACCTGCGGCTGATGGTGCGCCGGGAAGACGTCGAGGATCCGATCGATCGCCTGCGTCGTGTCGTTGGTGTGCAGGCTCGACAGCACCAGGTGCCCCGTCTCGGCCGCGGTCAGCGCGATCCCGATCGTCTCGAGATCCCGCATCTCCCCCACGAGGATCACGTCGGGATCCTGCCGCAGGGTGTGTCGCAGCGCCGCGGCGAAGCTCGGGGTGTCGGCGCCGACCTCGATCTGCTCGACCACGCCGCGCCGGTGCCGGTGCCGGTACTCCACGGGGTCCTCGATGGTGACGATGTGGGCGGCGCGCCGCGAGTTGATCATGTCGATGAGGCAGGCCAGCGTCGTTGATTTGCCCGCGCCGGTCGGCCCCGCCACGAGGATGAATCCCTTGAGCACCTCGGCGAAACGGGCCACCTGCGCCGGCAGGTTGAGCGTGCTGAAGTCCGGGATCGTCTCGGGCAGGAGCCGCAGCGATGCCGCCACCCCCCCCCGATCCCGGTGGAGATTGCAGCGAAACCGCCCGATCCCCGGCTTCTCGAAGCAGAAATCGACCGCGTGCCCCGCGCGGAACTCCTCGCTGTGCTGCGGCGGAAGAAAGACCGAGAGCATGTCGGACGCGTCATCCGGGCCCAACAGGTCCGTGCCCGGGCCCGCCGCCATGAGATCCCCGTGCAGTCGGATCGTGGGGGGAGCGCCCGGCACCAGGAGGAGGTCGGAAGCGCCGCGGCGCTCGGCATCGCCGAGGAGGGCGTCGAGGTCGAATGGCATCGCGCTGAGACTATCAGAGCACACCCGCCGCCACAAGGCAGGACGCACCGTCTCGTCCTGAGACGGACCCCTGTATCTGGGGTCGAACGCATGCTCTACCCCTTCATCTAGGCCCGGCGATCCACGACGTAATCACTAGAAAAAAATGGTCTTTTTCCTTGACAGGCTTGGACGCCTTTCATAGTATCTGCGCACGTGGTCGATAGTGGATCGATGTGGCTCCATGTGGCGCGGACGGGTCTCTGATGCTGGATGGCAGCTTCACCGTGAAGGTCGACGAGAAGGGGCGGGTCAAGATCCCGTCCGACTTCCGCAAGCTCATCCAGGACAGGTTCGGCAATGGGGACTTCTACGTCACCAGCGTGCAGGGGGACTGCGCGCGTCTCTATCCCGCGCACGTCTGGCAGGGGGTCCTCGAGAGGATCAACGCGGAGCCTCCGTCCAGGCCCGCAGTGCGCAAGTTCCGGCGCGGCACCAGCTACTACGGCCAGAGGGCCTCGGTCGATCCACAGGGACGCCTCCTGATCCACCCGCGCCTGAGGAACGACGCCTCCCTCGACGAGGAGGTCGTCGTGATCGGGCAGAGGGACTACCTGGAAGTCTGGAACCACAAGAAGTTCAAGGAAACGATGCAGGCCGACCCGATGAAACCCGAGGAGGAAGACTACCTCGCATCGCGCGGCCTCTGACACGTACCTGGGGATTGCTGTGTATCAAGACGCGCTGACCATCACCAGCCCAGGACGTTTCTCACCGCTGTTGCTTGCGTCGCACGAGCTGGCCGGGGGAGACGGGGATCGGGACGCGGGACCCGCGAGGCAACCCGGATGTCCGGACTCCCCCGGCGAGACGCCCGCCGCTCACACGCCGGTCATGCCGCGCGAGGTCCTCGGCCTGCTCGAGCCGGGGAGAGGCGGGCTCTACGTGGACGCGACGGTCGGCATGGGCGGGCACGCGGAGCTGATCCTGTCGGCGTCCCCGGACGTCCGGCTCATCGGCATCGATCGCGATGCCGAGTCGCTCGAGCGGGCCCGCGAGCGTCTCGCGCGGTTCGGCGATCGCGTGACACTGGTGCATGACGACTACCGGAACCTCGTCTCGGTGCTCCAGCGCACCCTCGGCGGGCACGGCAGGCTCTCGGGGCTGGTTGCGGACCTCGGCATCTCCTCGTTTCAGCTCGCCGCGGAGGGCCGGGGCTTCTCGTTTCAGCGCGACGAGCCCCTCGACATGCGGATGGATCGCACCGGGGGTCGGACTGCTGCCCGGATCCTCGCCTCGGAGACCAGGGAGGAGCTCTCGCGCATCTTTTACGAGTACGGCGAGGAGCGCCACTCCCGCAGGATCGCCCGCGCCATCGTGGAGCGCCGCGAGAGTGACCCGGTCCGCACCACCGGAGAGCTCGCGCGGCTCGTCGAGAGGATCAACCCGCGCCGCGGCGCCCGAATCCACCCGGCCACGCGCGTCTTTCAGGCGCTCCGGATCGCCGTCAATGAAGAGCTGGAAGGACTCGAAGGTTTCGTTCTCGACTCGGTCGAGGCGTTGCAGGCCAGGGGGAGGCTCGTCCTCCTGACTTTCCACTCCCTCGAAGATCGCCTCGTCAAGCAGACCCTGCGCAAACTCTCTCACAGATGCTCCTGCCCCAGGAGCCTCCCCCTCTGCGCCTGCTCGACGCCCGACCTGGTCAGTCTGCCGATCCGCAAGCTGAGACCGTCACCCGAGGAGATCGCGGTGAATCCGCGTTCCCGCAGCGCCAAGCTGCGCGCCGCGGAGCGGCTCTGATGCGGCGCCACGCCGCGGCCTCCGCGCGGCCACGGGGTCAGGTGAAGCTCCCCTGGCTCAACCGTTCCCTCGTCCTGGAGCCGGACCGCGGCCGGCTGCGCGAGCTGCTGCTCGCCGTGTCGCTCTCTTTCGTGATGCTCCTGCCGCTGCTGCTCTATATCCGGCAGAGCTCCGAGTGGCTTCGAACCGGCTATCGCATCGAGGAGCTCAAGAACCAGCGCGATCGTCTCGTGGAGATCAACCACCAGCTCCGTCTGGAGAAGGCTTCCCTCGAGAGCCTCGGGCGCGTGGAGCAGGTGGGGGCGGGTCAGATCGGGCTCGCCCAGCCTCCCGCCGGCACCGTCGTGCTGGTCGACACGGCGAGGCTGAAGCCGGCACGCCCGGCCACCATGGACCGCGTCGCCTCGGGCGGCGCCGTCGCCGGGGCCGGCACGCCCCGCCCAGTTCAGGAGTCGGAAACCGATGTCCGCGACCATCGTTCGAACTGACGACGGACCGGAGGGACGGGCCGCGCTCCGGCGCCGGATCGTCCTGCTCGGCCTCGCGATGGCGGTCTGGGCGGGCGGCATGGGATACCGGCTCGTCGATCTTCAGATCCACCGCGCCGGCGAGATGCGCGGCCTGGCGCGACGCCAGTACGAGCAGATCATCACGCTCGATGCGCGGCGCGGGCTCCTGCGCGATCGCAACGGCCTGGAGCTGGCCATGAGCATCGAGGTCGATTCGATCTATGCGGTTCCAGCCGAGATCGAGGACCCGGTGGCCACCGCGGCGGCGCTCGCGCCCGTTCTGTCCCGTCTTCCCGGTTCGCAGCCGATCTCCCCCCAGGCTCTGGCCGCGAAGCTCTCGGGCGACAAGCTGTTCACCTGGATCAGGCGGAAGGTCGACCCCGCAGCGGTCGCCGCGGTCTCGGCCCTGAACCTGAAGGGGATCGCGTTCGAGCGGGAGCACAGACGCTTCTATCCGCACGCGGGTCTGGCCGCGCACGTGCTCGGGTGGGTCGGAATGGACAACACGGGGATGGACGGCCTCGAGCTCGCCCTGGACGGCAGGATCCGCGGCAAGGACGGGCAGATGTTCGCCCTGCGCGACGCGCGCGGCCGGCGCTTCCTCAAGGCGGCGCGGCGCGAGCCGGTGCCGGGCCGCGACGTCGCGCTGACGATCGACGAGACGATCCAGCACATCGCCGAGCGCGAGCTGAGGCAGGCGATGGAGGACACGGGCGCGGCCGAGGGCAGCGTCATCGTCATGGAGCCCGCCACGGGTGAAATCCTCGCCCTGGCCAACGAGCCGACCTACAACCCGAACAGGCCGTCGGACTCTCCTGCCGCTCATCGGAAGAACCGGGCAGTGGTCGACGCGTACGAGCCCGGCTCCACCTTCAAGGTGATCACGATGGCCTCCGCGCTCGAGAGGGAGCTCGTCGGGCCCAACGAGGTGTTCGACTGCCAGAACGGACTGCTCAAGGTCGGCCGCGCCGTGATCCACGACCACAAGAGGTTCGGGCTGCTCACCGCCACCGAGATCCTCCAGCAATCGAGCAACGTCGGCGTCATGAAGATCGGGCTGAGGCTCAAGCGGGAGGATTTTCACGAGACGATCCTCCGGTTCGGGCTCGGCGCCAGGACCGGCATCGAGCTCCCGGGAGAGGCGCGCGGCCTGGTGCGGGAGCCGAAGGACTGGTCGGGAGTGTCGCAGGCCACGATCTCCTTCGGTCAGGAGGTCAGCGTGACTCCGCTGCAGCTCGTCACGGCCATCAATGTCGTGGCCGACGGAGGCCTTCTTCGCGCGCCCCGCATCGTCCTGCGCGAGACCGGGGCTGACGGCTCCGAGACGGCCCCGGCCGACCTGCGGCCGGTGAGACGGGTCCTCAAGGAAAGCACCGTCCGCACCTTGACGCGGATGATGTTGAGCGTGGTGGACGAGGGGACCGCGAAGGCGGCCAGGATGCCGGGCTACAGCGTGGCGGGCAAGACAGGCACGGCACAGAAGATCGGCCCCGAAGGGACCTACGCCTCCGGCCGGTTCGTGGCCTCGTTCGTCGGCTTCGTCCCCTCCACCAGACCGGCTCTCACGATCCTGGTGGTGCTCGACGAGCCGCGCGGCTCGCTCTACCACGGCGGCGACATCGCGGCGCCGGTCTTTCGCCGCATCGCGCTTCCGTCGCTGAGGTATCTCGGCGTGCCTCCGGAGGAGGGCCGTTACCTGATTGAGGGGGACGAGCCGACGCTGGTGGCCGAGGCGCACGCGCTGCGATGGACCGAGCCGCTCCCCGTCGACGAGAAGGAGCTCGAAGTGGAGCAGGCGCGACGGCAGAGGGAGAAGGAAAAGGAGATGCAGCGCGCGGCCAGGTCGCGCAGCGCGGCCCGCCGGGAGGAAGCGGAGCCCGCGCTCGTGGCGCCCGCGCCAAAGCCGCTGCCCGCGGTACGGGTCGCGGCGGCGGGCGACGCGGTGGCTCTGGCCGACCTGCGCGGTCACAGCCTCCGGCGCGCGGTGAGCTATCTGAGCCGGGTGGGGCTGAAGGCGCGGCTGCTCCCCGCGGGCGCGGATTCGCCCGGCGGCGACGGCGTCATCGTGGCCCAGGAGCCACCGGAGGGCACGATCGTCGCGCGGGGCGCGGTGGTCGCGCTGCGGCCGGGCCGGTTCGCTCCGGCCATCGACTCCGGCGGGACGTCCCCGGAGGAGCGGGAGATGGGAGCGGGCGCGGCGCGCGCCGCGATTCCTGTCCGCAGCTCGATGCGGTGAAGATGTTGATCGGCCGCCTGCTCGGCGGGTTCGGGCATCGGTGGCTCCGCGGCGGAAGCGATCCGGGGATCGGAAGCCTCGAGGTCACCGGGATCACGCATGATTCGAGGCAGGCCGGACCCGGCGTCCTCTTCGTCGCCATCCGGGGCGCCAGGGCCGACGGTCTCGCCTTCGCGCACGAGGCGGTCGCCAGGGGAGCGGCGGCGATCGTCACGGGGCCGGGCCGGGAAGGAGCCCCGGAGCTGGACCGTCTTGCGCGCGTCATCGAGGTCGAGGACGAGCGGGCCGCTCTGGCCGTGATGGCGCGCGAGCTGCACGGGCGGCCCGACGAAAAGCTGAGGATGGTGGGGGTCACCGGCACCAACGGCAAGACGACCACCTGCCGGATCCTGGAAGAGATGCTCGTGGCCGCGGGAGTCGGCTGCGGCGTGCTCGGGACGGTCAGCTATCGGCTCGGCGGCGAGGAGATCGCCGCCGATCGGACCACCCCGGAGGCGCCGGACATCCATCGCTTCCTGGACAGGATGATCGAGGCCGGCTGCGGCGCGTGCGTGATGGAGGTCTCGTCGCACTCGGTGGCCCTCAAGAGAGTCCACGGGATCGGATTCGAGGTGGCGGTCTTCACGAACCTCACACGGGAGCACCTGGACTACCACCGGGACATGGAGAGCTACTACCAGGCCAAGGCCGCGCTGTTCGAAACGCTGGGGCCTCAGGCCACCGCGGTGATCAACATCGACGACTCCTGGGGGGCCAGGCTGGCCTCGGAGCTGGGGGGAGGGGGGGAGAGACGGCAATGGCCGAAGCGGATCACGTTCGGGACCTCATCCGCGGCGACGATCGGGATCGCCGCGATGGAGACCGGGGCATCAGGCCTCCGCCTGACGCTTGCGGCGCCGGAAGGACGATTCGATCTGACCTCTCCGCTCGTCGGCCGGCCCAACGGCTACAACGTCGCGGCGGCCGCGGCGGCGGCCCGGGCGATGCGGATCGACTGGGACGCGGTCACGGCGGGGGCGGCGGCGGTGTCGCACGTGCCGGGCCGCATGGAGAAGGTCGGCGACCAGGACTTCACGGTGATAGTGGACTACGCGCACAAGGAAGAGGCGTTGCGTAGCCTGCTCGAAACGGTCCGCGGAATCACCGCCGGACGGGTGATCGTGGTCTTCGGTTGCGGCGGAGATCGAGACAGGACCAAGCGCCCTCTGATGGGGGCGCACGCGGCGCGGCTGGGCGACGTCGTCTTCGTCACCTCGGACAACCCGCGCAGCGAGAAGCCAGAGGCGATCATCGAGGAGATCATGGCCGGCGTCGAGGAGGCCCGGGCCGGCGCGGGCAAAGGCGGAACGATCGGGGAGGTCCACGTGCAACCGGATCGTCGCAAGGCGATCGAGGCGGCCATCAAGGCGGCGCGACCGTCGGACACGGTCGTCATCGCCGGGAAGGGACATGAGACTTATCAGATCATCGGCAATCGAGTCGTACCGTTCGACGATCGTGTCGTCGCCCTCGAGGCGCTCGGGCGGCTGGGCCGTCGCACGGGGACCGATGGGTCGGCTTGAGAGCGCGGCGATGACCGCTGCCGGCGTCGCACCGGGCTCGGGGCCGCTGACGCTCGAGACGATCGCGACGGTGACGGGGGGCGCCCTGAGCGGCCCCGGCGGGACCGTCCCGGCGGGCTACTCGATCGACAGCCGCACGCTGCGGCCGGGGGACCTCTTCATCGCGCTCGCGGGGCCGAACCACGACGGCCACCGGTTCGCGGGAGGCGCGCTGGAGAGGGGCGCCTGCGGCCTCATGGTCTCCCGGCCGGAGCTGGTGACGGCGGCCATCGCGGCGCGCGGCTCCGCCACGCCCCTGATCGTGGTGCCCGACACGCTCCGGGCGCTTCAGGACCTGGCCTCTTTCGTGCGCCGCTCGCATCCGGTCAAGGTGGTGGGGATCACCGGCTCGGCGGGCAAGACCACGACCAAGGAGATGACGCGCCACACGCTCGGAGCGGCGTTCAGGGTCCACGCTTCCCGCGGCAACCTCAACAATCTCTACGGTTGCCCGCTCTCGCTTCTGGAGCTCAAACCCGAGCATCAGGTCTCCGTGCTGGAGATGGGTATGAGCTACCAGGGCGAGCTGGCGCGGCTGGCCGAGATCGCCGATCCGGACATCGGGATCCTGACGAACGTCTCGGGGGTGCACCTGGCGCACTTCCGCGACGTGGACGACGTCGCCGCCGCCAAGGGGGAGCTGTTCGCGGGGATGCGCGAGAACACCATCGGGATCTTCAACAACGACGACGATCGCTGCCGGAGGATCCTGGAATCCTTCAAGGGATACCCCTTCACCTTCGGGATCGACCGGCCCTCCGATCTGACGGCGTCGGACTACCGGATGGAAGGCCTCGAAGGCTCCTCCTTCGAGGTGGCGCACGGGCAGAACGGCGGGACGCGCCGCCTGAGGGTCAAGACACGCTTCGTCGGGTTGCATCACGTCTACAACGCGATGGCCGCGATGAGCGCCGGCTACATGCTGGGGATCTCGCTGGAGGCGATGGCCGAACGGCTCCCGGAGCTGGAGCCGCTCGGCATGCGGGGTCGCGTGGTCCGGCTCGGTGAGTCGGTTCGCGTTCTCGACGAGTCGTACAACTCGAACCCCGCCGCGATGCGTTTCGCGCTTCAGGTCCTCTCCTCGGCGGTGCCGGCCCTCGCGGGTGGTCGCCGCGTACTCGTGATGGGGGAGATGCTGGAGCTGGGCGCGGACGAGGTGGCCGCCCACCAGGAGATCGGCCGCGCGATCGCCGCCGCGGGCGCCCGCGTGGTCATCGGCGTCGGGCCGCTGGCCCGCGAATCGGTGCGCGCGATCGGAATGGCGCTCGGCTCGGGGGCAGAGGTGGAGACGCGGTGGTTCGAGAGCGCGGAGGAGGCGGCGCCGGCGGCCGCGGGGCTCGCCCGTCAGGGCGATCTGATCCTCGTGAAGGGATCGAGAGGCGTGGGGCTCGAGAAAGTGGTGGCGGCGTTGAGGGAGCGCTTCGGCGAGGAATGAGACAGGATGCTCTACTGGCTGCTCTATCCACTGCACAGCTCGGTCGGCGCTCTCAACGTCTTCCGCTACATCACGTTTCGCTCGGCGATGGCGGCCCTCACGGCGCTCACGCTCTCCCTCGGTCTGGGGCCGTTCCTGATCCGGAGGCTGCGCCGGCTGCAGGTCGGCCAGCACATCCGCGAGGAGGGCCCGCAATCCCATTACTCGAAACAGGGGACCCCCACGATGGGAGGGATCCTGATCATCACGGCGGTGGTCATCCCGACGCTCCTGTGGGCCGACCTGGGCAACGTGTTCGTCTGGCTGGCGATGGCCTCCATGGTCTCCTTCGGCGCGGTCGGGTTCTACGACGACTACCGCAAGCTGACCCGGAAGAGAAACCTCGGCCTGACCGTGCGGGACAAGTTCGCGCTGCAGGTGATCGTGGCGGGAGCCATCGGCACGGCGGTGGTCTGGCTGGCGCGCCTGGGGCTCTTCACGACCAAGTTCTCGATGCCGTTCATCAAGACCTTCACGCCGGACCTGGGATGGTTCTACGTCGTCTTCGCCGTCATCGTGATCGTGGGGGCCGCCAACGCCGTGAACCTGACCGACGGGCTCGACGGGCTGGCGATCGGCTCGGCGCTGATCGCGACCGCCACCTTCGCGATCCTCGCCTACGTGGCGGGCAACGCGGTGGCGGCCAACTACCTCGGGATCATCAACGTCAAGGGGGCCGGCGAGCTGACGGTGTTCTGCTCCGCGATGGTGGGGGCCAGCCTGGGCTTCCTCTGGTACAACTGCCGGCCCGCGGAAGTCTTCATGGGCGACGTGGGCTCGATGGCGCTGGGTGGCGCAATCGGGACCGTGGCGGTTCTCACCAAGCAGGAGATCCTCCTCGTGATGATCGGCGGCCTCTTCGTGACGGAGGCGCTGTCCGTGATCATCCAGGTGGCATCCTTCCGCCTGACGGGAAAGCGCGTCTTCCGCATGGCTCCCATCCATCACCACTTCGAGCTGATCGGCTGGAAGGAAGAGAAGGTCACCATCCGGTTCTGGATCATCGCGATCCTGTTCGCGCTGATGTCGTTGTCCACGTTGAAGCTGAGGTGAGCCGGCCGTGACCGAACCGCGGGGCATGCCGTGGAAGAAGGCGGGAGTGATGGGCCTCGGTCTGTCCGGTGCCGCCGCCGCGGGCTTTCTCTCGCGCCGGGGCGTGCAGGTGATCGCGGCCGACGACAAGCCGTTCGCGTCGCTCGGCGACGAAGCCCGGGCGCTGGCCAAGGCCGGCGTGACGCTGCGCGCCGGCCCGACCGACCCGCACGTCTTCAGCGGGTGCGAGATCGTCGTCGCCAGCCCGGGAGTTCCTCCGACCGCGCCGCCCTTGGCCGGAGCGCGCGCCGCCGGCATCCCGATCATCGCGGAGGTCGAGCTGGCCGCGCCCTGGCTGCGCGGAGTCCTCATCGGCATCACGGGGAGCAACGGCAAGAGCACCGTGACCGCCCTGACGGGGAAGATCCTCGAGACGGCCGGAGTCCCCATCCGGGTCTGCGGCAACATCGGGGTCCCGCTCACCAGCGTCATGGAACGTGACCTGGACCTGCCGGAGGCCGAGGCGCGCAGGGTCCATTACGTGACCGAGCTGTCGTCGTTCCAGCTCGAAGGGATCGAGCGGTTCAGCCCCCGCGTCGCGGTGCTGCTCAACCTGAGCCCGGACCATCAGGATCGGTACGAGAGGATGGAGGACTACTACGCCGCCAAGACGCGCATCTTCATGAACCAGAGAGGCGACGACATCGCCATCGTCAACTGGGACGACCCCGCCGTGATCCCCATCGCGGAGCGGCTCGCCGCGCGTCTCTGTCCCTTCAGCCTCACCCAGGAGCTGGAGGAGGGAGCGGTGCTCTCCGGGGGGAGACTGACGCTGCGGTCGGCCGCGCGCGAGGAGACGATCATGGACGCCACCGACGTCCCGATCCCCGGGCGTCACAACCTCGAAAACGTCCTGGCGGCGGCCTGCGTGGCGTACCACCGCGGCGTGCCCGTCGAGACGATCGCCAGGGCGGTGCGCGCCTTCACGGCGCTGCCGCACCGGCTCGAGTTCGTCGCCGAGGTGGCCGGCGTGGCCTGGTACAACGACTCGAAGGCCACCAACGTGGGCTCGACGCTGAGGGCGCTCGAGGCCTTTACCCGCCCCATCGTGCTCCTTCTGGGCGGCTACGACAAGGGTGGCGACTTCGAGTCGCTCAAGCGCCCTCTGTCGGCGAAGGGTCCGGGCCTGAGGGCCGTGGTGACCTTTGGAAAGGCGGGCGACGACATCGCGCGTCGATTGGAGGGTTCGGCGCCGCACATCGCGCGCTCGGGCGCTCTCGCCGAGGCGGCGAGGGTCGCCGCGGGCCTGGCGCGCTCCGGCGACGTCGTCCTGCTGGCGCCCGGTTGCGCGTCGTTTGACGCGTACACGGGGTACGACAAGCGCGGGGAGGACTTCAGGACCATCGTCGCCCGGCTCGCCTCGCAGGCGGGAGGGCAGCGCTGATGCCGCGCAAGCTGGCATTCGACCGGATCCTCTTCGTGGCCATCATCCTGCTGTGCGGCATGGGGCTGCTGATGGTCTATTCGGCATCGGCCGTCATCGGTGCGGAGAAATACGGCAGTCCCTACCACTTCCTGGTCCGCCAATCGCTGGCGATGGCGCTGGGGCTGGGCGCCATGTTCATCATGATGAAGGCCAACTACAGGGCGTTGGGCCGGCCCAGCGTCGTCTACGCGTTGTTCGGCCTCACGGCCCTCATGCTCGTTGGCGCGCTGCTGAGCCCCTCCATCAACGGGACTCATCGCTGGCTCAAGCTGGGGCCCTTCTCCCTGCAGCCTTCCGAGTTCGCCAAGCTGGCCCTGATCCTGTTTCTGGCCTGGCGGCTCCAGCGCGATCCCGGCGAGGTCAACAACACGCAGAGGACGTTGGTTCCCTGTCTCGTGCTGCCCGGCTTCTTCATCTTTCTCGTGGTGCTGCAGCCCGATCTCGGCACGGCGGTCTCGCTGTGCCTGTTCGCGGCGGCGATGCTGGCGACCGCCGGTGTGCGCTGGCGCTACCTGGGAGCGATGGCGGGCGTGGTGCTGCTCGCGGTGCTGGTCCTCCTGCCGATGATGAAGGGCTACCAGCTCAGACGCCTGACGGCCTTCATGAATCCCGAGGAGGATCCGCTCGGAGCCGGATACCAGGTGCGCCAGTCCGTAATCGCGGTGGGGGCGGGCGGAACCACGGGCGTGGGTCTGAACGAAGGGCGCCAGAAGCTCTTCTTCCTGCCCTATCCATACACCGACTTCATCTACTCCGTGATCGGCGAGGAGCTGGGTCTCGTCGGGACCGGCTGCGTCGCGGCGGGCTTCCTCGTCGTGATGTGGCGGGGGCTCAGGGTGGCGGCGCGCGCGCCCGATCTGTTCGGAAGCTACCTGGCCGCCGGGATCACCATGTTCATCGTGGTCCAGGCGATGATCAACATGAGCGTGTCGCTCGGGTTGCTGCCAGCGAAAGGCCTGCCCCTGCCGTTTCTGTCGTACGGGGGCTCGTCGCTGGTGGCGGGGCTGACGGCCTCGGGGGTGCTGCTGAGCATCAGCCAGCGCGCGGCGTGAGTGGGTATGGCCGCCGTGCTCGTGGCCGGTGGAGGCACGGGAGGTCACATCTTCCCGGGGATCGCGATCGCCCGGGAGCTGAAGGGAAGGATGCCCGGCTGCGAGGTGCGGTTCGTCGGCACCGAGCGCGGGCTGGAGTCGAAGATCGTTCCGGCGGAAGGGTTCGGGCTCATCACGATCCGCTCCGCGGGGATCACGGGCAAGAGGCTGGGGGCCCGGCTCAGAGGGATGGCTATCGTCCCATTGTCGCTGGCCCAGAGCTTCGGGTTGATTCACAGGACGCGCCCCGATCTGGTGATCGGGGTCGGTGGCTACTCGTCGGGGCCGGTTCTGGCCGCGGCGGTGATGAGAAGGGTGCCGACGTTGATCCACGAGCAGAACTACGTGCCCGGGATGACCAACAGGTGGCTCGCCCCCTTCGTGAAGGAGGTGGCCGTGACCTTCCCCGAGTCGATCGAACGGCTCGGCGGGCGCGGCGTCGTGACGGGCAACCCGGTGCGCGCGGAGTTCGCGGGACTGAAACGATGGACTGGCGGCGGTCCGGTCAAACGTCTGCTCGTTCTGGGGGGCAGCCAGGGGGCGCGCGTCATCAACCGCGCGATGTGCGAGGCGCTGCCTCTGCTCGCGGGCATGAAGGGGAAGCTCCACATCACGCACCAGACTGGCGAGGCCCACTTCGAGGCGGTGAGCGAGGCCTACCGTTCCGTGGCAGACCGGGCACCGGACCACGACCTTGCCCCCTTCATCCGGGAGATGCCGGCCGCGTTCGAGCGGGCCGACCTGCTCGTGAGCCGGTGCGGCTCCACGACTCTGGCGGAGCTGACCTGCGCGGGCCGGGCGGCGGTGCTGATCCCGTTCGCGGCCGCCGCACACGACCACCAGACCTTCAACGCGCGCAAGCTGGTCGACGCTGGCGCCGCGGTCGCGATCACCGAAAGCGAGCTGACCGGAGAGAGGCTCGCCTCGGTCGTGATGGATCTGCTCGGCAGCGAGGAGAAGCTGGGGCGGCTTTCGGCGGCGAGCCGGTCGCTGGGCCGGCCCGACGCCGCCGCGCGGATCGCGGATCTGTGCGTGAAGCTGGCGACGGGGGGGCTGGCGGCATGAACTCACCGCGCAACCCTCTCTTCCGCAAGGCGCAGCACATCCACTTCGTGGGCATCGGGGGCTCGGGCATGAGCGGGATCGCCGAGGTGCTCCTCAACCAGAGCTTCACCGTCTCGGGGTCCGACCTCGCGCGCACGCCGGTCACCGAGAGGCTCGAGAAGCTGGGAGCGAAGGTCTTCCACGATCATGCCGCCGGCAACATCGCCGGGACCGACGTCGTGGTGACCTCGTCGGCCGTGGGTGCCGACAACCCGGAGGTGGCTGAGGCGGGCCGCCGCAAGGTCCCCGTCATCCCGCGCGCCGAGATGCTGGCCGAGCTGATGCGCATGAAGTACGGCGTGGCGATCGCCGGCTCGCACGGAAAGACCTCCACCACCGCGATGGTGGCGCAGGTTCTGTCGGGCGCGGGGCTCGACCCGACGATCGTCATCGGTGGGCGGCTCAACATCCTCGGAAGCTCGGCGAAGCTGGGCAAGGGGGACCTGATGGTGGCCGAGGCCGATGAGAGCGACGGTTCGTTCCTGAGGCTGGCCCCCACCATCGCCGTGGTCACCAACATCGACGCCGAGCACCTGAATCACTACGGCAGCATGGAGTCGCTGGTGGACGCCTTCGTGGGATTCCTCAACAAGGTCCCGTTCTACGGGATGGGGATCGCCTGTCTCGACGATCCTCAGGTGCAGGCGATCATCCCGCGACTGTCGCGCACGCTGATGACCTACGGGCTGGCCAGCCAGGCCGACCTGGTCGGCACCAGCCTCGAGCTCAAGGAGTTCAGCTCCCGTTTCGAGGTGATCTTCCGCGGCCGGTGGCTCGGCGACGTCCGGCTTCGCGTGCCGGGACGCCACAGCATCTACAACGCGCTGGCGGCGATCGGTGTCGGGCTCGAGTTCGACCTGAAGTTCTCCGACATCGCGGAGCACCTGGCGGAGTTCTCCGGGGCCGACCGGCGCTTCCAGCACAAGGGAACCGCCGGGGACATCATGGTGATCGATGACTACGGGCACCACCCCACCGAGATACGCGCGACGCTCGCCGCCGCGCGTGAGGGATGGAAGCGACGCACGGTGGTCGTCTTCCAGCCGCACCGTTACTCGCGCGTGCAGGCGCTTGCCGACGAGTTCGCCCGGTCGTTCTACCAGGCCGACGTCCTGATCGTGACCGAGATCTACCGCGCCGGGGAGGACCGGATCCCCGGAGTGACGGGCGAGAGCCTCGCCGCGGCGATCAAGTCGCACGGCCACCGGGACGTCGCGTACGCGAGCGATCTTGAGGAGGCCGCCGGGCTCCTCAAGGCCAGGGCGCGGAGTGGGGACATGGTGATCACGCTGGGCGCGGGCGACGTGTGGAAGGTCGCCGATCATTTTCTGAAGGAGGCGGTTTGAGTTTGCCGGCCGCATGGGTGATGAGCATGGCCGAATCCGTCGAACAGATCGCCCGGCGCTGCGGCGTGGCCGCCGAGGAGGGGCACACGCTGGCCGAGTTCACCACCATCGGGGTGGGGGGGCCGGTGGCCTGGGTCTTCAGGCCCGACACCATCGAGGCGATGGGGCGTCTGCTGGCCGAGCTGAAGCGGGCCTCCTGTCGACCGCTGGTGGTGGGCGGCGGCGCCAACCTGATCGGGGGGCCCGGGCCCTTCTCGGCCCCCGTGATCCTGACGCGCGGGATCAAGCACGGCCCGATCATCGAGGGGACGCGTGTGAGGGCCGGGTGCGGCGTGGTGGTCAAGAAGCTCGTGCGCGAGTGCGTGCGTCGTGGCCTGGGAGGGCTGGAGTTCGCCGAAGGAATTCCGGGCACCGTCGGCGGCACGGTCTTCATGAACGCCGGTTCGTACGGGGGGCAGATGTCCGACGTCGTGCGCGAGGTGGCGTACTTCGGCGCCGAGGCGACCCTGCGGCGCAGGTCGGTGACACCGGACGATTTCGCCTACCGCAAGTCGCCCTTTGGAGCGGACGACGTGATCGTGGAGGCGGTCTACCAGCTCGAACCGGGCGACGGCGCGCAGCTCGAGGAGAAGCTCAGGGAGATCTCCGGTAGGCGCCAGAGGTCACAGCCGCCCGGAGAGCGCTCCGCCGGCTGCGTCTTCAAGAATCCACCCGGGGATTCGGCCGGACGGTTGATCGACTCCCTGGGCCTGAAAGGCTTGAGCGTCGGGGGCGCGTCGGTGTCGCAGGCGCACGGCAACTTCATCGTGAACCGAGGCGACGCCACGGCGCAGGACGTGATCGATCTGCTCGATCTGATCAAGAGGAAGGTGCTGGAGAGGTCGGGTGTGACGCTGCAAGAGGAAGTGATCATCTGGAGCTGAACTGATGGCGACGCCCTATCGGCACGTGCAGCGGCGGGTCCACTTGCCGGCTCGCGGCGACGAGCTGAAGTACCTGAGGCGGGACGGCAACAGGATGGTGCGCGCGCGCCGGAGACGGCGCACGGCCCTCAGGATGACGCTGCTGACCATCGGCTGGGCGGTCGCGGCGGCGTCGGTGGGCGTCTGCATCCTTCTGGGGGCGCGCTGGGCCGCCGGCCCCTGGCGCTTCCGGCTCGAGACGGTGACGGTGAAGGGAGCCGGCGAGGCGCTCGACGGCGAGATCCAGGATCTGGTCAAAGACGCGATGGGGCAAAACATCCTGACGCTCGATCTCGACGAGCTGGAGAAGAAGGTGCGGCGTCATCCGTGGATCGGCTCGACCGGCTCGGTGCGGGTGCAGCGCCGGCTGCCCGACTCGGTGGTGATCGCCATCGGCGAGCGCGAGGCGGGAGGGCTCGCCCTGATGGGAGGCACCGTCTGGCTCCTCGACGTGAACGGGATGCCGATCGATCGCTTCGGGCCGCGATACGCGCGCTATGACTTTCCGATCATCAAGGGGCTCGACGCGATGAAGAGGGCGGACGTGGCGCGGGCGGCGTCCCCCGCGTCCGGGACGGACCCGGCCGGCGCGCGCCTGAGCCGGGCGCTCGCCCGGGGCGTGTCGGTGACGCGCGCCCTGGCGGAGAGGGATCCGGGCTTCTACGCCCAGGTCTCCGAGATCGACGTGTCTGAGTCGGACATGGTGGTGCTGCGTCTGGAGGCAGAGGAGTACGACCTGAGGCTATCGACCGAGGACCCGCTGAGAAACCTGGACAGCTATTTCGCCATCAGGGATCGCATCAGGCCCGGCGAGGAGGACGGCGGCCGCATCGAGTACGTGGACCTGCGCTGGAGAGACAGGATCGCGGTGATGCCCGTGCCGGCTCCTGTTGAAGGGGCGGAAAAGGACGGAGGTAGGTAATGGCTCGGAGGAACGACCGGTTCGTCGTCGGTCTCGACATCGGCACGACCAAGATCTGCTGCATCATCGCCGAAAAGAAGGACGACGGAGGCCTCGACATCGTCGGGATCGGCTGCTCGACCTCGCGCGGGCTGCGCAAGGGGGTGGTCGTCAATGTGGATCAGACGGTCGAGGCGCTCAAGTCGGCGGTGGAGGAGGCCGAGCTGATGGCCGGCGTCGGCGTGGAGCGCGCGTTCGTGGGCGTGGCCGGCGGGCACATCAAAGGGTTCAACAGCCGGGGCGTGATCGCGATCCCGGGCAGGGATCGGGAAGTCACCCACATGGACGTCGACCGCGTCATCGAGTCGGCGCGCGCCGTCCAGCTCCCGGCCGACCGCGCCATCTTCCACTCCGTGCCCCAGGATTTCATCCTCGACGACCAGGACGGCATCCGCGACCCGATCGGCATGAACGGTTCGAGACTCGAGGCGAACGTCCACATCGTCACGGGAGCGATCTCCACGATCACCAACATCACCAACTGCGTCAATCGCGCCGGCGTCGAGGTGGCCGAGCCGGTGCTCGAGCAGCTCGCGGCGGCCGACGCCGTGCTGACGGCCGACGAGAAGGAGCTGGGCGTCGCGCTCGTGGACATCGGTGGCGGCACCACCGACCTGGCGATCTTCAAGCGCGGGGCGATCTGCCATACGGCGGTCCTGCCCACCGGCGGCGAGCACTTCACCAACGACATCGCGGTGGGTCTGCGCACGCCCAACCCGGAGGCCGAGCGGATCAAGGTCAAGTACGGCTGCGCCCTGGCCGGCATGGTGGACGACGAGCAGACCATCGAGGTGCCCAGCTTCGGCGGGCGCAAGCCGCGCGTGCTGCTTCGTCACATCCTGTGCGAGATCCTCCAACCGCGCACCGAGGAGATCTTCAACCTGTTGCAGGATGAGATCGTGCGCGCCGGCTACGAGAGCAGCCTGACGTCCGGCATCGTGGTGACGGGCGGCGGGGCGATCCTCGAGGGGGTCCCCGAGATCGCCGAGCAGGTCTTCGACCTTCCCGTGCGGCGCGGGGCGCCGATGGGCGTCGGGGGGCTCACGGATGGAATCGCGAGCCCGATCTACTCCACGGTGGTGGGTCTCGCGATGTACGGGGCCGCCTCACCGGCGCAATTGGAGAAGTTGAGCGTGCCCACCTATCTGCTGGGAAAGGTGGGCGTGAAGATGAAGTCATGGTTCAGCGAACTGTTCTCAATCCTGTTGTGAGATTCGCAGGGCGACAACCCGCACGCCCGCGGAGGTCGGTGGATGCCCAACCGAAAGATCGGGGGATGAAATGATCAGGATGGAAGACAAAGGCGATGGCACTGGCAAGAAGATCAAGCTGAGCTTCGATGACGACCCGGTGCAAGGGGCGCGCATCAAGGTCATCGGTGTGGGCGGCGGGGGTTCCAACGCGGTCAACCGGATGATCATGTCGAAGATGACGGGTGTGGACTTCATGGTGGCCAACACGGACTGCCAGGCCCTCAAGAGCGCCAAGGCGCCGGTCAAGGTGCAGATCGGCAACAAGCTCACCAAGGGGCTCGGGGCGGGGTCCAATCCCGAGGTCGGCCGGCAGGCGGCGCTCGAGGACACCGAGAAGCTGCTCGAGGCGCTGCACGGCTCCGACATGGTCTTCATAACCACCGGGCTGGGGGGCGGCACGGGGACCGGGGCCACTCCCATCGTGGCGAACCTCGCCTCCGAGCTGGGAGCGCTGGTCGTGGCCGTGGTCACGAAGCCGTTCAACTTCGAGGGACGCAAGCGCCGCGAGCAGGCCGAGATGGGTCTGCGCGAGCTGCGCGAGTGCGTCGACACGGTAATCTGCATTCCCAACGAGAGGCTGCTGAGCACCGTGGACCGCAACACGTCGCTCCAGGCGGCGTTCCTCATCGCCGACGACGTGCTGAGGCAGGCCGTGCAGGGGATCTCGGACCTGATCACGATCCCCGGCGAGATCAACCTCGACTTCGCCGACGTCAAGACGATCATGAGCGGCATGGGGATGGCGCTGATGGGGACCGGGATCGCCACCGGCGAATCCCGCGCGGTGGAGGCGGCCCAGAGGGCCATCAACTCGCCCCTGCTGGAGGATGCGAGCATCGATGGTGCGCGCGGCGTGCTGATCAACATCACCGGCGGTCCGACGATGACCCTGTACGAAGTGGCCGAAGCGTCCAACCTCGTGCACGAGGCGGCGCACGAGGAGGCCAACATCATCTTCGGCACCGTGATCGACGAGAAGATGGGAGATGCGATCAAGGTGACCGTGATCGCCACCGGCTTCCGCGAGTCGCGCGGCAAGGAGGACGCGGCCCGTATGGCGGCACCCAGGCGCCAGGGGCTGCACGCGCGCCCGGTTGCAGGGGGCGGCGCCGAGGCGGCGGCCCAGTCCGCCGCGGCGGCAGGAGAACCCAGAACTCCGTTTCTACGCAAGGGACAGGTGGGCCGCAACGCGGCCCCCAGTCCCGATGAGGGAGGCTATGGCCCCAACTTCACCAACCTCAAGGACGACCTCGATGTACCCACCTTCCTGAGGCGGCAGATGGACTGACCTCCGAGCCCGCCGGCGCGCCGCCCGCCGGGGGCACGAAACTCCTCGCACGCGGCCTGCGCTTCCTCGTCACAAAAGACCCCGGGCGGCCTCAGGGCCCTCCGGGGTTTTTTGTGCTGCGTGGCGCGGGGCATCTCCTTGTGTCCAGCGGGGGGCGACGAGGTGACCCTCCCTCAGGCACGCCGTCGCGCATCCCCCGGGGATGCGCGCGGCTCCGCGCTCGCTCGGCGCCCTCGCCCGGCGAGGGCATCGCCTCGCTGCGCGAGGGCCATCGGGAGGATCACCTCGTCTCCGATCCCGCACGACGTCGTTGATGGTGCCGCGTCACGGCGAGTCGTGTCGGGGGTCTTCTGCGGATTGACTGGCTGCGTAATGCGGGGCATCTCCTTGTGTCCTGCGTGGTGCGACCAGGTGACCCTCCCTCAGGCACGCCGTCGCGCATCCCCCGGGGATGCGCGCGGCTCCGCGCTCGCTCGGCGCCCTCGCCCGGCGAGGGCAACGCCTCGCTGCGCGAGGGCCATCGGGAGGATCACCTCGTCTCCGATCCCGCACGACGTCGTTGATGGTGCCGCGTCACGTCGAGGTGACCCTCCCTCAGGCACGCGCGCGGATAAACGAACCGGCTACCTGGTGCGTGGCCGCGGTGTCTATCAGGTCGACGGCACCCGTATACAGGGAGAGCCATTCCATGAACCGGCCTATACGAGCCTGTGTTCTGGCGAGCCTGGTGGCTGCTTGCCTGGTCCCGGCGGAAGGGACGTCGCCGAACGACGAGGAGGATCCGAGCACCGAGTTGCTGGAGATGGCGCAGGACCGGAGAAACCCCGAGGTGGCTGAGAGGGTTGCTGCGGCCCTCGACCTGATGCGCGAGTCATACTTCGAGGACGATGCCGCTGGTCAGGTGCGGGAGTGGCTGGCGAAGGAGAGTGAGCCGTGGGTCCGCTACTACCTGCTGCTGGCGCTGATCGAGCATGACGAGGAGGAGGACTATCCCATCATCCTGGAAGCGCTCCACGACCCGGATCCCACCCTGCGTGCCATCGCGATCGAATTCGCGGAAGAGGAGATCACGTCCGACATCGAGTCGGCGCTGGTGGCCGCCTATCCTGACGAAGAGCTCTGGTGGGTGCGCAAGGAGATCATCGAAACCCTCGCGGAAGGAAGCGGTGTCGACTCGCTGGATCTTCTGATCGAGGCGCTGGGAGACCCCGTGCGGGACGTTCAGGCCGCCGCCGTCGCCGCGCTCGCGGCAAGACCTGACCGGCGAAGTATGGGGGCGCTGATTCGCGTTCTGGAGAGTGAAACTCTGGTGGGGGAGGACTCTCCGGCGACGGCGCTGGGGCCGATCGGCGACCCGTCGGCCGCCAGGGCGCTCGAGAAGGCAGCCCGATCCTCCTATCCGCCGGTCCGGCTGGCGTCCGCCCGGGCTTTGGCCGGGGTCGGATCCACCGGCAGTGGCGATCTCCTCATGGATCTCCTGGAGGATCCCGACCGCGGGATCGGCGCAGCCGCCGCCGCGGCGCTCGTCGCCCTGGGGATCGGCCCATCGGCGGGTCGGGTGCTCGCCTTCCTCGCGAGGCGTCCGGATGAGAGCACGTTCGAGTCTCTGGTCTGGATGGAGGGGATCGACACGGAGGACGTCTGCCACAGGCTTCTTGCTACCGGAGAGCTCGAAGATGATGACGGGAGACGTCTGGCGGAGATGTGCGCGACCATCGAGGATCGGCACCTGACGGGAGAGCGGCGCGGCCTATCGACCTGTTCATTGGAGGTGGGCTGGACCAAGTACGAGCGCTTCAACGCCGATGCCCGGCTGGTGACCACCACCGCGGATGGCAGCCGGGCCCTCGCGTGGGAGAACGCTCCTGCCACCCGCAACGGTGGCGTCCGCCGCCGGATCGACGCGGAGACGCTCGTCAGGGTGGTAGGGGCGGCCTGGTACCTGGGAGAAACGTGGCTGAAGGTCGAGGAACGTGACGAAAGGACGGAGCTCTGGATGCGCGAGTCGGATCTGCGGGCTATCGATCCGGCGGAAGCGCTGGAGGGAGAGAAAACGGAGTGAAGTCCTCCGGGGAGGCGCTTGAAAGAAGTCCCCGGGAGGGGCTCTCCCGGGGACGTCGAGATCTTCAGCGGTTCTGGACTACGGACTCTTCGAGCCTGGACAGCTCGATGAATCTCTCGTTGACGGGGCCCTTTTCTCCGTACCCCTTCGCCGTCAGACGGGCCTCGTCGATTCCTAACCCGACGAGGTAGTTCTTCACGTACTCGGCCCGCCGTTGCGACAGCTCCAGGTTCGTGGCGGCGCTGCCGGCGCGATCGGTATGGACCCCGATCTCCATGCGGGTGTCGGGCCAGTCCTTCAGCGAAGCGGCGGTGCTCATGAGGATGGTCCCGGACTCGGGAGGCAGCACGACCTCATTCTTCCCGAAGGTCAACCCTTCCAGGCGCAATTTGTCCACTCCGGGCTGGAACAGGGGCGAGCTCTTCACCTGGCAGCCACCGGCATCCACCGTCACTCGCGGCCTCGTGCCAGCGCACTGGTCGAGCGCGTCGTTCACGCCATCGTGGTCGGTATCGACGGGACAGCCATAGCCGTCCACCGAGTATCCCGGCATCGTGCCGTCGCATCGATCGAGCCCGTCGAGCACCCTGTCTGAATCGGAGTCCGAGGGGCAGCCGGCATAGTCGACCCTCGCGCCGGATGGCGTATCCGCGCAGGAGTCCTGACCGTCCACCACGCCATCCTTGTCGGTGTCGCTTGGGCAGCCCCACGCGTCCACCGGCCAGCCCTGCTGTGTCTTCGAGCAATGGTCGATGCCGTCGGGAATCCCGTCGAGGTCCGAATCGACGGGGCAACCGGTCTCGTCGATCCGTGCCGAGATCGGGGTCTGCGGGCACTGGTCCTTCTTGTCTCTGACGCCGTCCTTGTCGCTGTCCACACCCCAGGCGAAGATCGATGTCCCCGCCAGGAGCAGGACGGCGACCAACATCGCGAACCTTCCGCGCATGTGCGCCTCCTTCTCCTCTTCGGTTTGATGCGGGGCAGCCTCTCCTCTGGTTCGAGCCACGGTGGCCGCGGCCAGCCGGCCGCGGCCACCGCTATCATTGTATCCATCCCACCGGGCTTCGCCAGCCCTGCGTCAGTCCAGCTTCGTCAGCTCCACCCGGCGGTTCTTCGCCTTGCCCGCGGCGGTCTTGTTGTCGGCGGTCGGCCTGCTCTCGCCGTACCCTTTCGCCGTCAGGCGGGAGGCGTCGATCCCCTTGGCCTCCAGGTAGGCCTTGACCGCCTCGGCGCGCCGCCGGGAGAGATCCATGTTGTAACCGGAGGCACCGCTGCTGTCGGTGTGGCCGCCGACCTCCACCCTCACCTCGGGCCAGTCCTTCAGCGATCGCGCGACCTTCTCGAGAACGACCACCGAGTCGGGCGTGAGCTCGGCCTTGTTCGTCTCGAAGTTGACCCCCTCGAGCACGAGCGTCCTCTTGTCCATCTCGAAGAGTGGCGGCGCCTTCTCGATGATCTCGCAACCCACCGCGTCGACCTTCGCGCCATGACGCGTCCCGGGGCACTGATCGAGCCCGTCGAAGACGCCGTCATGGTCCTCGTCGAGAGGACAACCGTAGGCATCCACCTTCGCGCCGCGCGGCGTGTCGGCGCAACGGTCCAGCCCGTCGAACACGCCGTCACCGTCGACGTCCGTCGTGCACCCACGGGCGTCCACCTGCGCGCCCCTTGGGGAATCCGGGCAGGCATCCTCGCCGTCCACCACGCCGTCCAGGTCGGAATCCCTTGGACATCCCGACGCGTCGACCGGCCACCCCTTTGGCGTGCCGCCGCACTTGTCGAGGCCGTCGTAAACCCCGTCACCGTCGCTGTCCACGGGGCATCCGTTCCCGTCCACCTTGGCGCCGACCGGCGTCCCCGGGCACTTGTCCTTGCTGTCGGGCACACCGTCGTTGTCGGCGTCGGGCGCCCGCTCTCCGCCCAACGCCCAGAGGACGCCGACCGTCGCCTCGTAGTTCCCCTGCCGCTCGCCGATCCCCCCGCCGGCGTTCACCGAGATGTAGCGCGCGTCCCCGCGGAGGCCGAAGCGCTCGGTGAAGAACCATCGCGCGCCCCCCCCGACGTTCACGCCGAGGTCGGTGGTGTCCCCGACCCTGCGGAAGTCGGCCGTCTCGCTGCCGAGACCGGCCGTCACGAAGGGCTGGCAGGAGGAGCCCTCACGGAAGTTGTAGAGCATGTTGAGCCGGGTCGCCGTGAACCGGACGTCCTGGTCATCGTTCAGACCGAAGCTCGACAGCGCGGAGCTCATGTCCGACTCGGTCTTGAGCCGCTGCCACGACAGCTCCAGGCTCCAGGCCGGGGTGAAGAAGTACCCGACGCGCGCGCCGTAAAGCCAGTTGTTGTCGGGCTTCACGAAATCGTAGTCATCCAGCCAGCTGAATCCCCCGTATGGCCCGAGCTCCCAGGCACCTTTCCCGCCGTGTCCCGCGGAGGCCGGGGCCGCCGCGACGAGCAGCGCGGCTGCCAGAACCAGCGCGATCTTTCTCATAGCTTCTCCTGTACGGAATGGGCGCGGCCCATGAATCAGAAGTTGATGACCAGCGACGTCGTGAAAATTGTGTCGAGCCTGTCGAGCTCGTCGATGACGGGCTTCTTTGTCTCAACCAGGCCCCTGACCGGGTCGTCGAAGAATGTCTCCAGCTCGCGGATGGCGGGCCTGTTGTCGTAAAGAGACTGGAGGCTCACCTTCAGCGCGAGATGCGTGGACATCTGGACCGACAACCCGTTGATCATGTTGGCGCGGAAGTCCTTGGTCTCGTCGACGTTTTCGTCGAGGATGGTGTCGTTCGTGTATGTGGTGGAGGCGCCCATCTTCTTCATGAAGCTGGACGTGACCCTCACGCCGAAGAAGGTGTCATCGAAGCCCGGGTCGACGACGACGTCGTCCTGCCTGGTGTAGGTGGCCGAGTAGTCGGTGCGCCACTTCGCCCTCTCGGTGTCGAACCAGAGGTTGCCCACGCCGCCGGCGGCCGTGTACCTGTTCTGAAGGCCCGCGAAGCGGTTGCGCTCCCACCCGGCTCCGGCGTACCAGAAGAAGCGATCGCTGAGCTTGCGGTCATACCGGCCGTTGAAGTAGTAGGCCTCGGCCACGAGATCGCGCTCTTCCTCGATGTCGAAGCTCCTCTGAGGGTCGTTGGGATCATCGGCGATGGCGAACCTCCGGGTGGTCGCCTTGGCCCGCACGCCTCCCAGGTTGAACTCGAGGGCGTTCTTGTCCCAGGCGCGCCACAGCTTGTTCTTGAAGCCGAATGTCTGCGTGTCCGAGTTGCCCGCCGTGACCACGTAGCTCATCTCCGCGGAGTCCTTCCATCTCTCGTTGGGGTCCTGCTGGGCGAAGGCGGGGATGGCTCCGGCCAACGCCAGGACGCCGAGAAAGAGGGCCCGCCGCCACGATCGGACAGCGAGCGCGGGCGAGGACATCAACTTCATCGGGCAGACCTCCATAGCGGGGATAGGTGGCATCTCGGTTGGAAAGGGAGATTACCGGGACGTCCAACCTGTGTCAACAGCATGGGAGCGTGCTATACGCTGGACTCCCGGGGCGCCCACGAGTATGCTGTGTCGCTGGCGGAGGTGACTCCGCCGACGTTGTCAACCTTTTGGAGGAGATTTGAATGGCCGCAAAGAAAGCAGCGAAGAAGCCAGCCAAGAAGAGCGCCCGCAAGCCGAACGCAGCGTTCATGAGACCGATGACACCGGACGCCGCGCTCGCCGAGGTGGTTGGCTCCAGGCCGATCCCGCGCACCGAGGTGACCAAGAAGCTGTGGGTCTACATCAAGAAGAACGGTCTGCAGGATTCCAAGAACCGCCGCAACATCAACGCGGACGCCAAGCTGGGCCCGATCTTCGGCGGCAAGAAGCAGGTCAGCATGTTCGAGATGACGAAGCTCGTCTCGAAGCACATGAGGTAGGATCCACCGCCGTCAACCCAATCTCGAGACACGAAGGGGCCGCGCTGCTGCATGTGGGAGCCCGGCCCCTTGCCTTTTCCGCTCAGCCGCGGCTTTCCAGAGGGACGTACGGCCGTTCCCCTTCACCAAGATAGACCTGTCGCGGCCGTGAGATCTTCTGCTCCTGATCGCGCAGCAGCTCCTCCCACTGCGCGACCCAGCCGACGGTGCGCGCGATGGCGAACAGCACGGGGAACATGTCCACGGGAAACCCCATCGCCTGGTAGATGAGCCCCGAGTAGAAATCGACGTTGGGATAGAGCTTGCGTGAGACGAAGTAGTCGTCCTCCAGCGCGATCCGCTCCAGCTCCAGCGCGATTTCGAGCAGCGGGTTGCCCCCCACGGCCTCGAAGACCTCGTCGGCCATCTTCTTGATGATCCCCGCTCGCGGGTCGTACGACTTGTAGACGCGGTGGCCGAACCCCATGAGGCGGCCTTCACTGCTCTTGACCTTTCTGATGAAGTTGGGGACGTTGGCCCTGGAGCCGATCTGCCGCAACATCCTCAGGACCGCCTCGTTGGCGCCGCCGTGCAGCGGCCCATAGAGCGCGGCGGTGGCCGCGGCGATCGCCACGTACGGATCGGCCATAGACGATCCCACGCAACGCATCGCGTTGGTGCTGCAGTTCTGCTCGTGGTCAGCGTGCAGGATGAACAGTACGTCGAGGGCCTTCTCCATCACGGGATGGGGCACGTACCTGGACTCGGTGGCCTTGAACATCATGTTGAGGAAGTTGCCAATGTAGGAGAGGTCGTTGTCCGGGTAGGCGTACGGCATCCCGATGCTGTGGCGGAAGGAGAACGCGGCCAGCGTCGGCATCTTCGCGATGAGCCGATAGACCTGCCGCTGCCGGATCTCCGGGTCGCTGACAATCTTGGCCTCCGGGTAATAGGTGGACAGGGCGCCCACGGTGGAGACCAGCATCCCCATGGGGTGCGCGTCGTACCGGAAGCTGTCCATCATGTGCTTGACGTTCTCGTGGATGAAGGTGTGGTGGGTGATCTGGAAGACCCAGTCGTCGTACTCCGTGCGGTCGGGCAGCTCGCCGAACAGGAGCAGGTAGGCCGTCTCGAGGTAGGTGCTCTTCTCGGCCAGCTCCTGGATCGGGTACCCGCGGTACCTGAGGATCCCCTTGTCGCCGTCGATGTAGGTGATCCGGCTGACGCACGCCGCCGTGTTGGTGAAGGCCGGGTCGTAGGTCATCAGGCCGAAGTCCTCCGGCGAGGCCTTGATCTGCCGCAAATCGATCGCCCGGATGGTGTCGTTCTCGATCGGGATCTCGTATTTCCTGCCGGTGCGGTTGTCCGTGATGGTGAGTGTCGGCTGGTCCATGCGGGTTCGGGCTCCTTGTCGGCCACAATGGTCCGCTGCAAGGATACAACGATCGCATCCCCCTTTGCCTGGTCCGGCCGCGTATATAATGACGCCCCACGCCCGGGGGTCGGGCGGCGCGGTGAGGGAGAACCTGTTTGGCTCGACTCTATCTGATCCTGGCCGCCGCCCTGACGTTGCCCGGCCTCTGCATCAAGTTCGGCGGCTTCGGCGTGCCTCCCGCGCTGGAGGCGGGGCTCTTCGGTCTGGCGATCCTGGGGGCGGCTTTCATGCTCTCCTGGGCCGCCGAGGTGGCCCAGAAGGACATCTCCCAGGCGCTCGCCGTGGCGATCCTCGCGCTCATCGCCGTCCTGCCGGAATACGCCGTGGACATGGTCTTCGCCTGGAAGGCCGCCCACCAGCCGGATTACGGCCATTACGCGCTCGCTAACATGACCGGCGCCAACCGTCTTCTGGTCGGGATCGGCTGGCCGGCCGTCGTGCTGCTCTTCGCTCTGCGCTTCCGGAAGGTCGGTGTCAAGCTCGAGCCGGCTCACCGGGTCGAGATCCTCTTCATGGGACTGGCCACCTGCTACGCCATCGTGCTTCCCATCAAGAAAACGCTCGGCCTGGTGGACGCCTTCTTCTTCCTCGTCATCTTCGCGATGTACGCCATGAGGATCTCCAAGGCCGAGACCCACGAGCCGGAACTGATCGGACCGGCGAAGTGGCTGGGCGAGATGCCCCCGGCGCGACGGAGGCTATCGGCCATCGGGCTCTTTCTCTTCTCGGGCCTCATCATCTTCCTGTCGGCCGAGCCATTCGCCGAGTCGCTGGTGGCGGCCGGCAAGGGGTGGGGGATCAACGAGTTCCTCCTGGTGCAGTGGCTCGCCCCCCTGGCGTCCGAGTCCCCCGAGTTCATCATCGCGTTGATCTGGACCTTCCGGAGCGATGCCCAGGCGGGGCTCGGAGCGCTGATCTCCTCCAAGGTCAACCAGTGGACGCTTCTGGTGGGAACCATCCCCATCGTCTATTCGATCAGTCTGGGGCGGATCGGCGCGCTGCCGCTTGACCAGCGTCAGGAGCATGAGCTGTGGCTGACGGCGGCGCAATCGTTGTTCGCCGTCGCGATCCTGGCGAACCTGAGCCTCTCGTGGTACGGGGCCCTCACGCTGTTCGTTCTTTTCATCTCGCAGCTTCTCTGGGAGAACCTGAGGATGCCCTTGTCGGTCGTCTACGTGGCGCTCACGCTTCTGCTCGTCTGGCGGGACCGCCGCGAGTACCCCGCCCTGTTCAAAGGGGGCCTGAGGGGCTGAGCTCGAAAGCCGCCTCTTTCCGGTGTTCCCGGCGCGCCCAATCGATTATACTTGCCCGGATTCCACCACGATCACGAGAAGCCGGATGCATCGAGCGGGTCTTCCGAAGGCCGGATCGTCCTTGATCGCGTGTGTGGCGCTGGTCATCGCGGCTGCCGCGGTGATCGGGGCCGCGCCCCCCGGCGCGACGGGAGCTCCGGATGACCCGCTGGTCCGGGCCGCGATGCTGAGGGTCTACTTCCACGGCGTGGACGATGACCTGGCCGGGCGCGTGCTGGGTCCGTCGGCGGTCCCTGCGCTGAGGAAGCTGCTGGCCGAGCACAGCTTCCCCCGCCGCGACAACGTGGTCGCCTTCCTGGCCCACCTCGACGCGGGCGATGCGACGACGGACCTTCTCGGTTTCCTGAACGATCCGCCGGCTCCTGTCGATGCCCCGGAGGAGGACCGCGCCCTGCTGCTGGCCCCCGAGGCGCTCGGATGGATCGCCGCGCGAGGGGACCGGGTTGGCCTCGACGCGCTGATGGCGATGACGGCCGATCGCTCCGACGGGGGGCCACTGGCGAAAGCAGCCGCCCGCGGCAGGGATCCTCTGGCGCTGCGCGGTGACCTGATGGAGGCGGCGCTGAGGGGCCTCGCTTATTCCCGCGCCCCCCAGGCGCGCGGGAGGCTGGAGGGGATCAGCCGGAGGGCGATCCGACCCGACCTGCCCGGCCGCGACCTCGCCCGCGCGGCCACCCGGTCGCTCGAGCTGCTTCGCACGCTGGAGCCTCGGGGCGCGGCCCCACCCGGCACGGGGCAGATGGCGTCCTCCTTCCCAGGCGGCGTGCTGGACGGAGCTGCCGCGGCCCAATCAGGGCCATCCGAGCTCTCCTCGCCGGGGGGAGGCTCGGGGCTCCTCGACACCAACACGACGCTGCACGACTCGCGCCTCGACTACGTCAACCACATCAAGCTCACCACCACCATGGACAACGGCCGCCTCGACAGCGTGCTGGCCGAGGCGACCAACCGGGCCGGAACGGAGAACTACAGCGATGACGTGGGCTGCTGCATCCAGGTCTCGCGTCTGGGCAACGGTGGCACGTTCGGCTCGACGGCTGACCTGCTGGACATCATCGACGACAGCGGGGAGCTTGCGGCGGTGCTCACCAACTCGGTGGCCCGCGTCAAGGTGGTGCGTCAGATCAATTACTGCGGAGGGCAGGTCTCCAACGTCATCGGCTGCGCCTATGTCGGCAACTTCGGCATGGCGCTCGTGCGGATGACCGACCTGGGCTCCGAGGCGGTCCTCTGGATTCACGAGTATGGGCACAACACCGGAATGCTCCACTCCTCCGACAGCCGCAACATCATGTATGGGATCGATACCGGCTCCAACAACGTCCTGACCCAGTCCCAGTGCAACTCCTACCACACGCCGGCCTCGGGCGCGGGGATCACGCCTGTGGCGATCGGCGTCTGCGAGGACAACGACCTGGACGGGGTGCGCGACTCGGGAGACAACTGCCTGAATCTCTACAACCCCTCCCAGGCGAACACCGACGGCGACGCGCAGGGGGACGAATGCGATCCGGATGACGACAACGACCTGGTCCTCGACGGCGCCGACTGCGCTCCCGTGAACCAGACGGCCTGGGATCTCCCCGGTGAGGCGACCGGCCTGGACCTCGCATCAGGCGCCGGATGGCCCCTGCTGAGCTGGAGCCCGCCGGCCGCGCCGGGGGGAACGCCAGGGGCGATGCGCTACGACGTCATCCTCTCGCCCGACCCGGAGGACTTCCTCACGGGGGCCGCTTGCGTGGAGTCCCACGATGGCCCCAACGCCTCCTCCAACTCCGCCCCTCCGCCGCTGTCCCTCTGGTCGGCCGAAGGGGGACGTGTCGGCGGTAATTTCGGCGCCTCGGTCGCCTCGGGGGACTTCAACCACGACGGCAGGATCGACCTGCTCGTGGGGATGCCCCGCCTTTCCAACTCCTTCGTGTCGCAGGGAGAGGTATCCGTCTATCCGGGGATACCCGGTGGGATCTCGACGTCATTCTCGTGGCGCAAACAGGGTACCCAGGAGCTGTCCGAGTTCGGCGTCGCGGTGGCCGCCGCCGACGTCAACGGGGACGGCTACGATGACCTGCTGGTAGGGGTGCCCTACTACGATGACGGGCTGGGAGGGGGCGGCGCGGTTTTCGTCTACCACGGATCCCCGACGGGACCTGCCACGTCGCCGGCCCTGATCCTCGGCGCGGGGCAGGCGGAGGCCGGCTTCGGCCAGTCGGTGGCTTCGGCGGGAGACGTCAACGGCGACGGTTACGAAGATGTCATCGTGGGCGCGCCCCAGTACGACGATGCCTTCTTCAACGAGGGGAGCGCCTTCGTCTACCTCGGTTCGGCGGCGGGGCTTTCTTCCTCGCCTTCCTGGACCGCCTCGGGAGGGCAGGACGACGCCTGGTTCGGGTATTCGGTGGCTTCGGCGGGGCGCATGACGGGGGGACCTTACGACGCCATCATCGTCGGGGCGCCCCTGTATGACAACGGTGAGTCCAACGAAGGCCGGGCCTTCGTCTATCCGGGCTCGGCCTCGGGGCCTCTCTCTCCGGCTGCCTGGACCTTCGAGAGCGATCAGGCTCTATCGGAGCTGGGCCGCTCGGTGGCTTCGGCCGGCGACACCAACGGGGACGGCTACAGTGAGGTAGTCGTGGGCGCCCCCTTCTTTGACGAAACGGCGGGTGACGAGGGCAAGGCGTGGCTCTTCTCCGGAAGCGCCGCCGGTCTTTCGGCCGGCGCCACCTGGAGCGTCGAGGGGGGCCAGGCCGGCGCCATGCTCGGCGCATCGGTGGCTTCGGCCGGCGACGTGAGCGGCGACGGGCTGGTCGACCTCATGGTCGGCGCGCCCGGGTATGACGACGGCTTGTCCAACAACGGCCGTCTCTCCCTGTACCTGGGTGGGAGCACCGGTCTGAGTTTCGCCCCCGCGCTTCATCTTAAGGCCGATCGCGCGGACGCCGGCTTTGGCGAGGCGCTGACCGCCGTGGCCGACGTCAATGGTGACGGCCGCGGCGAGATCCTCGTTGGAGCCCCCACCGACGATAACGCTCCGGCCGACGAAGGGTGGGCCTTCCTGTACGCCGGGTCGGGCGCCCTGCAACCGCCTCCCGGGGGGATCTTCTACTACCTGATTCGCGCTGTGAACGTGTGCGGGACGGGTCCGCTGGCGTTCGATTCGACCGGCGCCCCGCACGGCGCGGCCCTCCTCTGCCCTTGATCGACGATCGCGCTCACTGAGCCTTCGAGGCCCCGCCCACCCCGGCCACGGGAGCCACGAGGATCAGCTCGGTCTGCGGCGTGCCGATGTAGTGCGCTCCGGTTGCATCCACGATGACATCCTCCTCGAGCCCGACGTGGAAGTCGTACCCAAGCTCGGGGGGATTGAGATAGATGATCGGCTCGATGGCGAAGACCTGCGCGGGCTCGATCTTGAAGAAGACCGGGTCGCCGTAGCGCTCCGGCCAGTCGGGCCCGAGCATCGGGCCCACGTCGTGCACCTTCAGGCCGATTGCGTGGCCGGTCCCGTGGGGGTATTCCTCGTATCCTCTCCTGGTGAGCGCCTCCCTCCCGGCCCTGTCCACGTCGTTGCCCGTGTTTCCAGGCCGGCACGCGGCAGTGGCGGCGCGGTTGGCCGCCAGCGTGTCCTCCCACAGCTTCACGAGCCACGCCGGGGCCCGGCTCTCACCGTCCTTGAGCACGTAGGCGGTGCGCTGGATGTCGGCGGCATAGCCGGCGTGGGATGCTCCCCAGTCGATCCGGATCACGTCGCCGCGCTGGATCACCCGGTCGGTCGGCTCGGAGTGGCCGCGGCTTGGCCCCACCACGATGGAGGCGAAGGCCACCTCATCGCCCAGCTCCAGGGCCCGTTTACTCATCCACTCGTTGAGCGCGTTCTCGGTCGTGACGCCCGGCACGATGGCCCCGCCGGTGAGGGCCTCCTGGATGATCCGCTGGGTGTCTTCGGCGGCACGCGTGAGCGCCTCGATCTCCTGCGGGAGCTTGCGCCCCAGCAGCGAGACGACGAGCTGCTCCGCGGAGACGAAGCGCTTCGTGAAATCGGGGTCTCCGCCGAGCGTCTCGTCGAGATACCGGCGCAGCCCCACGGTGAGGCCGTCGGCGATGGTCACGTCGCGGGAGTGGTTGATCGCGATCCTCTTCGGGTCGGCGGCCGCCACGGCCGCGCGCAGGTGCGGCTTGATCCCCTCCTTCTTGTAGGAGATCACCTCGTCGTAGAGGCCGCTCCGTTGCATCGGCTCGACGTCGTACGATGCGGCGATCGCGGTCTTCCTGAACGTCCCGTCGGGCCTGAGCGTGAAGATGAAGGCTCCACGCGCGACGATGTGCTCGATCCCGAGGGTCTTGAGGATCGGGTCGGTGGTGTTCTCCCGCGTGAAGGTGAGCCACATGTCGATGTTGTGGTCCTTCATCGACTGCGGGAGGAGTTTGTTGATGCGGTCGCGGCGGATGGCGTCCTGATCCACCGCGGCGTGAGTGATCGGCACGACGAGAAGGGAGAGAAAGAGTGAAGCCGCACGGAGGAGGGTTGTGGTCGTCATGGGCGTGATTCTGACACAAAAAAGCCCCGAGAACCCGGAGGCTCTCGGGGCTTTTGTGGCGTTCCGGGGATCCTAGGAGATCACTCGGACGTTGGCAGCCTGGGGGCCTTTCGGACCCTGGGTGATCTCGAACTCCACCTGCTGACCCTCCTCGAGGCTCTTATAGCCCGTGCCGAGGATCGCGGAGAAGTGCACGAAGACGTCGTTACCGCCCTCCTGCTCGATGAATCCGTACCCCTTGCTGTTGTTGAACCACTTCACTTTTCCTACTGCCACGATCGACTGACCTCCTTTCACGAGGTATCACCACCGGGCCGTCGAAAGGGTCGCCGGTGGACCAAACGGTAGCGTCGCGCTGGGTCCCAAAACTGTGGCACAAAAAAAAATCCACAGAACCCGGTAGGATCCTGTGGAACTTGTCACCGCCGAACCCAGGACGATCTACTACCTGACGCGGGTGAATTTAACCCTGGATCGACCACCCGTCAAGACTTATTTTTCGGTGAATCCATGACGGAATCCTGGCGGGCCCCATGCCGGAACGGGCGGCGGGGCGGGCCAGGTCAGGCCACCCGTGGGCCCCGGCGCGGGTCTAAGATGGACGTCATGTTCCCGGCGATCCTGATGGTCCTGCTGGCGGGAGCGGGAGGCGGCGAGACCCCCCGGAGGCTCCCCCTGCCCCCCGAGCTGGTGAGCGTGGAAGGGGTACCGCCGGAGCGGGTCCGTCTGAGCGTCTCGGTCCTCGATGAGGCGGGCCGGCCGGTGCGCGGGCTGGGCCCTTCCGACTTCGCGGTGCTCGAGGGAGGTATCCGCCAGAACCTCATCGACTTCGGCGTGGAATCCGACCGCCTGGACCGCCCCCTTTCGGCCGTCTTTCTCGTAGACCGCAGCGGCAGCGTCGCCAGGCAGATGGGAAAGTGGCGGCAGGCTTGCGTGGCCCTTGCCCTCTCGATGCGACCCATCGACGAAGTCCGTGTGGCCACCTTCACATCCGACGTGACGGTCCTTCGGGATTTCACGGGGGACGCCCGGGCGCTTCAGGACTCCCTGGAGGGGTTGGAGGAGTCGGGGGGTGGCACTCGCATCTTCAGGGCCGTCGACGAGACGCTGCGCGACCTGCGCCGGCGGCCCGGCCGCAAGGTGATCTTTCTGATGACCGACGGGCTGGACAACGACAGGCCCGGAGCCTGGAACACGGCGAGCGACGACTGGCTGACCGATCTGGTGCGCCGGGCCGTGGAGTCCCAGGTCACCGTGGTCACCATCATGCCCGGGCCCACCGGGCGGCCGGCGCTGGCCGCGCAGGACCTCGCGGTCCAGACCGGAGGATGGTGGCTCTATACCAGCGACGACCTGCCCGGGCTCGTGAAGAGGCTTGGCGAGCGCCTGATGGCGTCCTATTTCCTCGCCTACGACTCCACCCGCTCCGTCGATGATCCCCGGCGAAGGCGCATCGAGGTCTCGATCCACCGGGCCGGGATGGAGGCCCTCGTCGTGCGCACCGTGGAGGGGGTCTTCGCGCCGCGTCCCGTGCTGCGAATCCTCGAGGAGGACCTGGAGGACGAGGACGAGGGCCGGCGCGCGCTTGCGGCGTCCGACCTGGGGCTCGTCGCCGACCCAGGGGGAACCTCGCTGCTCCTGAAGGCGCTCAAGGATGGAAGCCCCGGCGTGAGGGCGGCGGCGGTCGAATCGCTGGCCCGGCGCGGTGACGGAAAGACGGCCGCCCGGATCGCCCGGCTCCTCGAGGATGAGGACTCGGCGGTGCGCGACGCCGCGGCGCGCGCCCTCGAGGTTCTTGCCAGGTAGGGCGGCTCAGAGGATCCCGCCGGCCCTCAGCCAGGTCCTCAGGAGGATCAGCCCCAGCCCGACGACGAGCGACATGATGGTGCCGTGCTCGGAGTTGTCCACCGTGTGGGCCCAGCTCCAGCGCCAGTCGTCGCCGGACCGGTACGGAGTCAGCCGCGGGATCATGTCGGGAACTTCCTTCTCGTAGCGGGTGTAGGCTTCGCCATAGATGGCCCGCAGCCGATCCCCCTCGATCTTCATCTTGCGCGGCATGTAATAGAGGAAGAACGCGGCCAGAAAGATGAGATAGAGGACGAACCGCGGATCGCGCCAGGTGGGCTGGAGGTTCCACGGCGGCATCCCCACGATGCAGAATCCCATCACGATCGTGATGGCGCCCAGGTAGAGCGGGTTCTTGACGTAGGCGTAGGGCCCGGTGGTGGTGAGGCGCTTGTTCTTGACCAGGTGGCCCGCCGCCCAGACCCTGAGGATCTGTCCCAGCGCGACCGGGATCAGACCGAGGCCCACCGACACGGGCGTGGGCTCGGAGAAGTAGATCAGGATGAGGATGCCGGTATAACAGAGGACCAGACGCCAGGTCGGCCTCTTGAGCCAGCCCATCGCTTCGTCTCCAAAGGGGCAGCATCCTATCTCAGTGGAACCGGCCAATCAATCCCCGGCGGCCGCCTCCGCCCGCACCTCCCGCAGAAGCGGTCCGCACACCACCAGCCCCGCCCCGAAGGGGACGAAGTAATAGAGGACCCGGTAGGCCAGAAGCGAGACGATGGCCACCTCCAGGGGGACCCCCAGCGAGACGTAAAGACCGGCCATCGAAGCCTCCATGATGCCGAGACCCGCCGGCAGCACGGAGATCAGGAAGACGAAGACCCCCACCGCGAACCCCGCCGCCAGGGTCCCGGCGCCGATCGCGTATCCAGTCGCCAGAAAGCAGAAGTAGAGGACCCACGCCGCGGCGGTCCAGTCGACCACCAGGTAGAGGAAGGGGACCGCGATCTTGCGCCGGCGTGACGTGATGAGAGCCGTCGCCTCGTGGAAGTCCCGGCGGAACGCCTGCAGCCTCTCCGAGGTGACCTCCGTGAACAGATGGGAGGACGGGAAGACCCCGGCCAACCGTTCCATGAGCCTGATCCCCACCTTCAGCACCGCGTCGAGGACCCGGCGGTTGTAGAGCCCGATGAACGCGGCCGCCACCACGAGCCCCGACAGGCCCACGATGAGCCCGGTGAGAACCTGCTGGATCAGGTTGAGGCTCCCGGTCAGCAGGAGGCGCCCGAAGCCCATCACCACGAACAGCAGCAGCACCACGTTGTTGAGCATCGTGGAGACCAGCGAGATGATCAGGGTCGTGTGGGTCCTGGTCCCCTGGCGGCGCAGCAGCACGAGCCGCATCGTCATGCCGCTGAATCCGCCGGCGGAGAACAGGTAGCTCAGCGTGGCCGAGGCGAAGGCGATCCGGAAGAGATTACCGCCGCTGACCGGGCAGCCCACCGCCCGGGCGAGCCCGCGGAAGGCGAGGTAGTTGAAGAAGTAGCTCAGGATGGTGGTCAGTGCGGCCAGGGCCAGGTAGGAGGGGTGGAGATTGGAGATGACGGCGCCAAGCTCCTTGAGGTCCGACAGAAAGAGGAGGAGGCCGAGGATTCCCACGAAGAGCAGGAGGGCCACTCCCGCGATGGTATAGATGCGCGCTCTGAGCATCCCGCCTCTTCCGGTCCTGGCGAGGGGATAGGATACCAGAACCTCAGGGGCCGGAGCAGGGACTGAAGTTCGGCTCGCTCACGCAGATCGAGCTGTATCCGAGCGGACCTTCCCGGCCACCACTTACCACCGAGACGAGGTAGAAGTAGCCCTCGCCCGCGGGGACAGGGGCCGCATCGGCGTACTGAGGGACCGAAAGCGAGGCGCCGAGGCACTTACCGTAGTTGCCCGCCGAGAGGAGGCTGAGGTAGTCGCTGTAGACCCGGTACGAGTCCGCCCCCGGAACGGGGTCCCATTTGAACAGCATGTCGTCCACGAACTCCAGCGAGGTGATCCGGTCATCGATGGGCGAGTTGTTGAGGAGGACCTCCACGTCGTCGCCGGCGAAGGCGACCGCCGCCACATCCGACCGGAAGTCACCGTTGAAATCCCCCGTCACGAGATGGATCGGATCGCTGCCGGTCCCGTAGCGCTCGCCGGGCATCATGGCTCCGGTGCCGTCACCGTGGAAGGTCATCACGTCGTTCTGGAGCCGGTTGGCGACCACGACGTCGAGCCCACCGGCCCGGTCGAGATCGAGCAGCACGATCGCCTCGGGGACGGCCCCGGTCGGCACCGGCGGAAACGGATTCGTGAAATCGCCGCCAACGCCGGTCCCCAGCAGGACGGTCACCGTGCCGTCGCCGAACGGGTCGGAGGACTGGCTCAGAACCGCCAGGTCCGGGATCTGATCCCCGTTCAGGTCCCCGGACGCCACCTGGTCGAGAATCGAGGTGCCCCCCAGGATGATGCTGGGCCCCTCCTCTAAGCTGAACTGCGGCGTGGCCAGCAACATCGTCACCGTGTTCTGGCCCATCAGCCCCGCCGCCACGTCCGTCAGGCCATCGCCGTTGAAGTCCCCCATGGCCAGGCTGCGCTGCGGGTCGCCAATCCTCACGTTCTTGACGTTGCTGAACTCGTCGCCCGGGAGGCTGAAGTAGAAGGAGACCTTGTCGCTGCGGCTGTTGGCCACCACGATGTCGGGGCGCCCGTCGGCGTTCAGGTCGCCCGTCTTCACGTCGAGGGGGAAGTCCCCCACGGTCAGGATATTGCCGACGGTGAACCCCCCGAGCGTGTCGTTGTAGAAGACATAGAGGCTGTCGTTGGTCGTGTCGCCCGGGCTTCCCTGGTCCGCGACGACGAGGTCCGGGGCCCCGTCGAGGTTGAAGTCGGCCGCCGCCACCGAGCCGGGCGCCTCCCCGACCAGAGCCGTCTGAGCCAGGACCAACCCTCCTTCTCCGTCCCCCCGGAGGATCGAGATCGTCCCGTCGTCCCGGTTGACGACGGCCATGTCGAGGTCCCCGTCGCGGTCGAAGTCGGCAGCCGCCGAGCCCAGCGGCGCGCGCCCGGTGTTGATGCTGGGTGTTCCGAGGGTCCCCTTAGGCCCCCCCACGAGGACCGACACGCTGTTGGCGCCGTTGGCCGTCACCACGTCGCAGTAACCATCGAAGTTCAGGTCTGTGAGCACCGCGAACGAGGGCCCGACGTCGGTCCCCACGTTGACCGGCCCAGTGAAATTGCCGCCGCCGTCCCCGTAGAGGATCGACAAGTCGTTGGATCCCTGATTAGGCACGGCGATGTCTGCCGCGCCGTTGTGGTCGAAATCGCAGACCACGGGGTTTCTCGGGGTGAACCCGGTGACCTTCGTCCCGATGACCGAAAAGGACCCGTTGCCAAGCCCACGCATGATGACGAGCGACATCCCGGTGTCGTCGCTGGTGATCGCCAGGTCGAGAAGCGTGTCGGAGTTCCAGTCGGACGCGGCGATGAACGAGGAGCCGGAGACGCCGGTCGGGCTGTTGACGCCGGGCCCGAAGTTGCCGTTGCCGAGCCCGGGCAGGAAGGTGACGTAGCCCGTCAGGGAGGATGCCGTGACCACGTCGAGCTTGCCGTCCCCGTTGAAGTCTCCAGTAGCTCCCGACAGCGGGGACTGGGCTACCTGCGCCGGGGTCATGCTCGTGAACCAGCCCAGGCCGTCGCCGCGCAGGACCACGACCCTGCCGTTGGGCTGGCCGACGTACTGCTGCACGACGACCAGGTCGGGGTTGTTGTCCGCGTTCATGTCGGTCGCCGTGACGTAGACGGAGTCGAACCCCGTCGAAAGTGTGCTGTGAGGCAGGAAGCCGCCTCCCCCGTCCCCCAGGAAGATCATGACGGAGGCATCGTTGACGGCCGCGATGTCCGGGTTGCCGTCCCGGTTGAAGTCCGCCGTGGCGGCCCAGTGCGAGCCACCGGTGGTCGTCTGCGTCGTGGAGAGGTTGAACTGTCCGTCGAAGCGCCCCACCAGCACCGAGACCGACCCCGTCAGAAGGGTCCCCGGGGCATACTTGTTCACGACCGCCACGTCGAGAAGCCCGTCTCCATTGAAATGGCCTGGAAGGGCCGCGATCGGCCTGTCGAGATTGACGTCCCGGGTGTCGAGGCGCGTGGGCCTGAAGGCGGCGCAGACATCGGCCCGGAGCGAGGGGCCGATCGACCCGAGGCCAATGAAGATGAGGAGGCTCTTCACGATTCGCGATCGCATGGGTACGTCACCGCCGTAACTTCCAGAGGATCGTGATCGGGGATAATGGATTATACGGCGTTGATTCGCTCAGTCAACGGGCGTCCTCGATAAACCCTTGCAGGTAAAAAAGAAACGCGACGCTCCCCCGCTGGAGGAGCGCCGCGTCAGGACGACTGTTACCTATTGGCCCGCCCCGGACCCGGGTTAGCCGTCGATGATCCCGTTGCAGTCGTTGTCGAATCCGTCGTGGGCTCTGGGGCCCGCGTCGGTCTGATACACCCAGGTCGGATCGGCGCAGTCCACGAAGCCATTGCAGTTGTCATCGACGCCGTTGACCAACTCCTGCGCTCCCGGGTTGATCGCCGGATTGTTGTCGTTGCAGTCGGCCTGCGACTGGTTCTGCGGATTGGCGTAGTAGCCGTCGTTGTCGGCGTCCACCAGGTTCACGTTGTCCGTGGCGCCGTCGCAGTTGTCGTCCAGCCCGTTCCAGATCTCCAGGGCCCCGGGATTGATGGCGATGTTGGCGTCGTTGCAGTCCCCGTTGCACTGCGTGTACAGGTCGCCGTCCTGATCGAACCCGTCGTCGATGATCCCGTCGCAATCGTCGTCCACCGCGTTGCAGACCTCAGTGGCGCCGGGGTGGACCATCGGGTCCTGCTCGTCGCAGTCTTGATTGGACAGGTAGGTGTCGCCGTCCATGTCGACGGGCCCCAGCGTGGTGAACATCTTGCCCCCGCCCGACTCGTCCCGGAAGTAGGGTTCCCAGTTGACCCGGATGTCGTCCACCTTGGCGATCTCAGCGCTGGTCGGGAACGTGCCGGCCTTGGCGATGATGACGAAGGCGACGCGCCAGTTCTTCTGGGAGGTCTGCGCGTCGGGCGTGCGGCTGCCTTCGACGCGGATGATGTCCTGCACGTCCACGTTGATCTTCGGGTATGCGTTGGTCCACGGAGAGTCCACGGTCGGCGTGTAGGGTTGGTGCGAGCAGTCGGGCGTGCTCCCCCCCTTCGGTGCGTCCAGCTTGAAGAACGGATCGACCTGCGCCGAGGATCGGAAGCCCAGGAGGTACTGGTCCAGCTTGCTGTACCCGTCGCTCTTCAGGATCGTCGTGTAGGTGCCGTTGCCGTTGTCGCGCCAGTAGTTGCCCTCCATGCTCGAGAAACCGGGCCTGTTGGGGTCGGCGCTTGTCGTCAGGGAGGGCGTGTTGAGATAGAAGCACCAGTGCGCCTCGTTGCGTCCGAGCAGGTCGGTGGCGATCCTGATGCGCGGGCCCGGGTCCTTGTCGCGGCGGACCCAGGCGGCCCAGCGGTGCCCCGATTCCTGGGCGAGCAGGGACATCGTCGAGTCGTTGTTGGGGGTCGGGAGCAGGATCCGCGCGTAGACGTCGGTAGGATAGAGCTGGAAATTGCGGTAGAGGGTGAGGCTCTTGAGATACTGTGTCCCATAGGTCGCGCTGTTGTCCTGGATCGGGACGTTGATGCCCTGCACGTCGTTCCTGATGTGGTTGTGGAACGATCCTTCCGCATGGTTGAAGTTCGGGAAGAAGAAGACGAAGTCCTTGTCGTCCGCGTGCGTCTGCATGTACTGCTTGACGGCGTCCACGGTGTCGATGCGCGTGCCCGTCGCATCCGTGAAAACGATGGCGTTGCTGCTGTCCACGATCACCGACACGTTTCCCACGTCGCGGTCGTTGGTCGTGATAAACGCCGACGCCGAACCGCTTGGCGTGGGCGAGGTGTTGGTGTGGTAACTCACCTCGTCGTACTCGCGCCCCTTGTAGGTGGCGCACTTGACGACGTCCATCAGCTTTCCGACCTTGTTGACGACGATGTTGCCGCCCGGCCCTGAGACGCAGTCGCCGGTGTTGACGACGGGGTACGTTCCGATAGGGCACGGACCGTCCGTGTAGCTCTGGTGCAGGGCGAAGGGCGCCGCCAGGATTGCGGCCACGACCAGGATGGGGCACGAACGGAGGACAGAGCGCACACTCATGGGGAGGCTCTCCGAGCCCGGAGGAGGGCACGTGTGGGCGCCGCAGAGGCGCCGCGTCGAAGATAGAGTTCTGACACGAGTTCCCTGCAAGAGAAGGACGTTCGCAGCCTTCATACCCCTGATATCACGCCGTGTCAAGACGTGATTATGTGACGCATCTTGCCAACTAGTGACGTATCCACGGAACCTGAGCGTGCCGGCGAACCTCGACACTTCGCGGGGCGGGCGGCTAACATGAACGGCGTGGAAGCGGACGGCACGACCCTGGAAATTGAGGTGAAGGTGAGGGCCCCCTCGGTGGACGAGGCGCTGCGGCGCCTCGCGCATCTGCCCGCGTTGGCCCGCGACACGCGCCGTTTCGAGGACAACGACATCTACGACACGCCGGACCGCGCGCTGTCAGGTCGCCACCACCTCCTGCGGCTGCGGGTCGTCGAGGGGCGAGGGACCGTCACCTTCAAGCAGAGGGTCGAGTCGGACCTCAGAGCGAAGGTCCGGGCCGAAGCGCAGACGGGCGTGACGTCGCCCGAGGCGACGAGAGAGATCCTCAGGTCGCTCGGGTACGTGCGGATCTACCGCTACCAGAAGTACCGCCGGTACTATGCATGGACCGATCCGGCGACTGGCGCCGCTCTGGCGATCACCCTCGATGAGACTCCGATCGGGGTCTTCATGGAGCTGGAGGGACCCAAGGAGGGGATCGACCGCGCCGCGGGCCGGATGGGATACGCCGAATCCGACTACATCGTGGATGACTACCGCGCGCTCCACCTCGAGTGGCTGAAAGATCGCTCCCTCCCCGAGACGGACATGGTGTTTTCGGGCCCGGACCCGGGCGGACCCTCCCGGTGAGGCCTTCCCGCGCGATGGTCCTGGCCGCCGGCCTCGGGATCCGGATGCGCCCGCTGACGGCGCTGGCCCCCAAGCCGGCGCTGCCGGTCCTGAACCGCCCGTTGATAGCCCACGCGCTGGAACACCTCGTCGCACACGGCGTCTCGTTGGCCGTCATCAACAGCCACCACATGTCCGAGCGGATCGAGGAGGCCGTGATGGGCTCCAGGCCGGATCAGCTCGAGGTAAGGTTCTCCAACGAGAGCGCCATCCTGGGGACGGCGGGGGGCCTGAAAAGAGCCGCGAAGCACTTCCAGGGGGAGCCCTTCTACCTCGTCAACTCCGACAGCCTCACGGACGCCGACCTCACGGCGGCCGCGGCGGCACACGCCGCCTCGGGACGCGCCGCCACGCTGATCGTCATGTCGCACGATCCCGCCAGCGAGTACCGGCCGGTCGCGGTGGCCGCCTCGGGAGGCCCGAACGGGCGCGTCGTCGGGATCGCGGGGAGGCGTTGGGGCCGGGAGGATGCCGTGCAGCGCACCTTCACCGGCGTCCACGTGCTGAATCCCTCGGTGCTCGAGGAGATCCCGCCCGCGACCGCCTGCGACATCAACGCGGACATCTATCCCTGGCTCCTGGACCAGGACCCCGATTCGGTGGGGACGTGGCTGCACGAAGGATGGTGGTTCGAGGCCGGTGGCCCGGCCCGCTACCTCGACCTGAACCTGGAGATGCTGGCCCGCTCGGGGCGCGATTCGGTCGTGGGGCCCGGATACAGGGTCGATCCTCTGGCGCGCGTGGCGCGCTCGGTGATCGGTTCGCGGGTGAGGCTGGCGCGCGGCGCGCAGGTGGAGGGGTGCGTTCTGTGGGACGACGTCACGGTGGGAGAAGGGGTGACCCTGGAACGCTGCATCGTGACCCATGGAGTCGAGGTCCCCATGATCCCGCTGGCCTCCACGATCCTGCTGCGGGAGAAGGGGGGGCGCGTGCTCATGCACCCGATGGGGGCGCCGGAATGAGCGGGCCCGTCCGAGACGACCGGGACCGCGTGTCGGCCTTCGCGCACGAGAGGTTCGGCCCGGGGGCCAGCCTGGAACCGCTGGCCGGCGACGCCTCCGACCGGGCTTTCTTCCGGCTGAAGGCCCCCTCGCTCTCTCCTCTCATCTTGATGGTGCACCGCGAGCCCTTCGACCTGGAGACCCTCCCCTTCTTCCTGCACGCGCGGTTCCTCCACGAGATCGGAGCGGCGGTCCCACAGATCGTCGCCTCCTACCCGTCTGAAGGGATCCTGGTGGTCCAGGATCTCGGCGACGACGTGATGCAGGCTCACCTGGCACGGTGCGACGCCTCGCGGCGGCGCTTCCTCTACCTGCAGTCGGTCCAGATCATCGCCTTCCTCCAGGGGGAGGCGACCCGCTCGCTCCCCCGCGACCTGCCGGCGGCGACGACGGCCCTGGACCGCGAGAGGCTCCTGTGGGAGCTGAGGTTCTTCGCGGAGCACTACGTGCGGGGCCTGATGGGCTCGCCGCTCGGCGAGGAGCAGGGGGAGAGACTCGACGAGTGGTTCGATTGGCTGGCGTCGCAGGTGGCCGGATACCGGAGCGTCCTGTGCCACAGGGACTTCCATTCGCGCAACCTGATGCTCAAGGGGGATCGGCTCTTCATGATCGATTTCCAGGACGCGCGGATGGGCCCATACACCTACGACCTGGCCTCCCTCCTGCGCGACTCGTACGTCGATCTGCCCGAGGAGCTCGTGGCGGAGATGATCGAGTTCTATCGCGAGGCGACGCGGTGCCCCGAGGCGCCGGATGAGCTCGGGACCTCGTTCGCCCGGACCTGCCTCCAGCGCAACATCAAGGCGCTCGGCACCTTCGCCTCACAGGCGACGCTGCGGGGCAACGGCGGATACCTGAAGTACGTGCCGCGCACCCTGTCGCACGTTCGCGCCAACCTCGAGAGGGAGGCGGCCTCCGGCGAGGGGGCAGCCACCGGGATCCTCGAGCTCTTCACCGGCCCGCTCGATTACCGCTGAGCTCCGCGGCGCTTCCTGGGATCCTCCTGGAACGTCACCGTCATGCTCCGGTAGCTGATCGTGAAGGGGGCGTCGTCCAGGTGCTGGGCCCCCAGGATGACGTAGACCTCCGATTCAAGCGCGCGGCTGAATCCCGAGAGGTCTCCCGACAGGAGCCCCGCGGCGGTGTAGTCCCGATCGGCGAACGAGAGGGTCCCCTTCAGGATCCGCCTCCGGTCGGCGAGCGCGCCGCCCACGCCCACCGTGGTCCCTTCCTGCCACTGCGCGGGGACCGCCGCCAGGCCCGGCACGCGCCCCACCGTGGTCCTGCCCACGATGGTCGAGGCCGCCCCGGTGTCCACCATCGCGTTGAAAGGGAGGCCGTTGATCCGCGCGGCGATCAGGATCTGCCCGCCCACGTTGCGGAACGGCTCGGCGCGGCCGGGGCGGGGGCCGGCGGGCGACTCGATGCGGAGCCGCGCCTTCCTCATGTCGATCGTGACGTCGAAGGCGCTCAGGAGCGAGGGTCCGATCAGCCCTTCCTCGGGGCCGGCCGGGTCCCGGATGGTGGCCGGCACGTTGCGGAGCACGATGCGCTCGCCCGAATCGCCCTGCGGACCCAGGGCGATCTCGGGCAGGAGCACCAGGTCCCCCGTCTCGGTGCGCCGCGCGCCGGTCCCCGAGATCGTGAAGGGACGGATCGACGCGAGCTTCGCGCGCGCCGCGATGCGCGGTGAGACCGTCACTCCCGTGGCGCCGGTGTCGAAGACGAACCTCTGATTCCCGAGGTTGGCCACCCTCATCCTGATGTAGGCCTGCCCCCCCGCCACCTGCATCGGGATCTCGCACGGCTCCGCCCGGATCATCTCGGAGATCGGCCGGTCCCCCAGCTCCGCGAGCAACGCCAACCATGCCTCCACGTTGCGCACCGTCGACTCCTCCTCGAGGCCGGGCTCCCGCTTCACGATCTCGAGGTATCGCCGCAGCATCCCGATCACGTCCTCGCGCCGGGCGAGATGGTTGGCCAGCGTGCGCAGGTGCTTTGGGACCTCGGGAGCGATCGCGGCGGCCCTGGAGAACGACTCGCCCGCCTCCGCGTACCTGCCGAGAGTGCGCAGGATCCGTCCGACGCCGTAATGCCCGCCGGCGTCGTTCGGGTCGAGCTCCACGGCGCGCCGGTAGTAGCGCTCGGCATCCTCGAAGTCGCCCCGGCGATAGAGGGCGTCGGCCGCCGCCACGTGAAGGCGCGCGTCGGCGGGAGTCCGGTCCAGCGCCTCGGCCGCCTCCGCGAGGGCATCCTCGTAACGGTCCTCCCTCAGCAGCGACTCGGACCGGGCGGCCGGATCGTTCGGGTCCTTCGCCGCGTGCGCGAGGAGCAGCGCCGGCAGGATGAACGCGAGGATCATGACGCCCGCAGCCCGATCTCCTTCACGAGAAGCGATGGGGCGCCGTAGGAGCCCGGCATGAACCCGAAGGTGAGGTCGTTGCCGGCGCCGAGCACGCCTTGCAGGAGATCGGCGAGCGGCCAGCTCACCAGCGCCCCGGCGATCGGCGCTCCCGGCTTTCCGCCGGCGACCCACCGGCCCGTCGCCAGCACCGTGAAGATGCTTTCGTCCCCCCGGACGGCGGAAGGGGGCCGCACCGACTGGATCCAGATGCCGCCGCCCAGGCGACCCAGCTCGGCCATGAGCTCCTCGGGCTCCTCGGAGCCGGGCGCGATGAACAGGTTGGAGGGCATGCGGCGCGGCGCATCGCGGAAGGAGGCGCGGATGCCGTTGCCGGTGGAGGCGCCGCCGGGATGGCGCGAGGCGCTGGCCAGATCGTGGATGGTCTCGGCGAACGCTCCACGCGAGACGATCGGCGTGCGCCGCGTGGCGACCCCCTCGCCGTCGAAAGGGGCCGTGGCGCATCCACCCGGAAGCCGGCCATCGTCGATGATCGTGAGACAGCGCGATCCGACTTCGGCTCCTGCCCGAGGGGCCGGCACCGTCAAGGTCCTTGCGAAGCAGCGCAGCAGCTCGGCCGAGGCGGCCGGGCCCAGCAGCGCCGGGAAGATCCCTTCGCCCGGAGGGCGACCCTCGAACTCGGTGGCCGCCAGCCGCGCCGTCTCGTCGCCGAAGAGGGCGGGGGAGAAGGCCGCGAGCGTGCGGGCCGGACGCGAGCGCTTCACGACAATCGAACCGCCCGCGTCCCCCGCCACCAGCCCGAGCGACATGTGGACCAGAGTCTGGCGGTACGACCCATGGAACCCGGCCGAGTTGGCCAGGCGCACCTCGGACGACGAGGCGGCGATCGAGGCCGAGTCGAGCCTCCGCACCCGGGGATCGGTCCGCAGGGCCTCGGTGGCCCCGTCGTCCAGAAGCCCCTCGAGGTCGGCCGGCGTGGAGGTGTGAAGCCTCGGATCGAAGATGCCGAGCCCCCGCCCGTCCCCTCCTTTGCCGGCGGGAGGATCCGGCGGGTCGTGCGGGCTCGCCGGGGATCGAGCGGCGTCGAGCGCCGCGTCGACGAGCTGCGCGGCGGCGACCTCACCGGGGTGCGGGCCACAGGCGGAGGCAAAGCCCGTCGCGCCATCCCGCAGGAGGACCCGCAGCGAGATCCCTCCCTCGGCGGTGCGTCCCCAGACGACGCTGCCGTCGGCCTGCAGCGTGACGGTGCGCGTGGCGCCGCTCTTCGTGAAGACCTCCGCCCACGCGACCCGCAGGCCCCGCAGCGCGCCCCGGCGGAGGCTCTCTTCCAGGATCGTCGAGGCGGCGTCCTCGGGCCCGACCCCGTTCATCCCGACACGCTCATCGAGGAGACCCGCAGCGTCGGCTGGAGGATCCCGAAGGGGAGCGCCTGGTCCTCCTTGATGCAGAGCGGCGACCCGAGGTCGGCCGCCGCGTCGGACCCCACCGCGTCGATCGAGGGGAGCAGGTCGGCCGCGCGGCCGCGCAGCACGGCTCCTTCCACGGGAGCCACGGCCCGTCCCCGCTCGATCAGGAACCCCTCCTCCACTGCGAGCGCGAAGCGTCCCGAGGCGGGATCGACTTGCCCGCGGCCCAGCCGCTCCACCAGAAGACCCGAGTCGGTGCGCCGGAGGATCTCCTCGAAGGTCTCGCCTCCCGGTTGGATCACGAGGTTGGTCATCCGCGGCATCGGCGCTTCGCGGTACGACTGGCGGCGCCCGTTGCCCGTGGAGATCCCGTCGGTGGCGAACGACGTGAGGCGGTCCGAGAGGTATCCGACCAGGACCCCTTCCATGATGAGAGGAGTCCGTCGCGCCGCCACACCCTCGTCGTCGAAGAGCGTCGACCCGCGCATGCCCGGGATCGACCCATCGTCGGCGAGCGTCAGCAGCGGCGAGGCGATGACGCGCCCGCGTGCCCCCACGAAAGGAGAGGCGCCACGCAGCACATGGTCGGCCTCCAGCAGGTGCCCGCAGATCTCGTGGAGGAGGAAGCCCCCCGAGGGGGATGCGAAGACGACCGGCATCTCTCCGCGCGGTGATGCCACCGCTTCGGGCGCGCGGATCAGGCGGGCCGCGAGCGCGTCCGCCGCCGTGCGGCCGGCGGCCGGACCCCGGGACCGCGCGGCCAGGTCCGCGATCGACGGAGCGCTCCGTGTCTCGCGCAACATCCGGGCGCCCCCCTCCGGACGCAGCACGCGCGCCCATAACGTCGCGTCGACGAACGATCGTGTGTCGCGCGCCGGATCCCTGTCCGTGGCCACGACGAGGATCTCCTGCAGGCTCGCCTCGATGGCGGCTCCGATCGAGGGGGCCGGCCCGGGGCGGCCCGCCATCCGCCGCGACAGATCGTCGAGCCATTCCCGCAGGAGCAGCACGCTGGAGTCCAGGGACGCGGAGCTCCACGGGCCGCCGGGGTTCGCGGGCGAGGCGTCCGAAAGGATCGCCTCGATGCCGAAGCCCTCCACCGGGCGGGGGACTCCGATCGGCGTCCTGCCCGAGAGCCACTCGATCCCGATCGCCTCCGGGTGGAGGCAGAGCGCCTCGAGCGATTCCCCCCTCGGGGCGTCGAGCACGAACGACTCGTGGCGTCCCGCCGAGAAACGTCTCAGGTGCGCGCCGGTCTCCCAGCGTCTCTCGGCGCGCGGCGCCGCGCCCGCGTCGCCGGGGGAGAGGCTGACCCTCAGGCTGATCCGCGATTCGATGAACAGCTCGGCCGCGCGCACGCCGGGCGGAAGGGAGGCGGAGAGGATGCGCCGGAGGTGATCGGTGTCGATGCTGAGAGTCATCCCGCACGGATGGTAGGGGGCACGGTCGGGGGCTGTCAACATGATAGGATCGCCGCAAATGCCGCCCGCCGGAAACCTCATTTCGCCACTGGAGGATCGCCGCGCCCCGCCGGTCGGACGCCGCTTCACAATGGCGCGGGCGGCGGGCGTCCTCGCCCTGCTGGCCGGGGCCCTCACGGCCTGCGTCCTCTTCAGCCTCACCGTGGGCTCCACCTCGGTGCGCGTCATCGACCTCATCTTTCCTTCCGGCGCGGCGGCGGAGTCGGCCACGATCGTGCTGGGGGTCCGGCTGCCGCGGATCCTGCTGGCGGCGGCCGTGGGGGCCTGTCTGTCTGGGGCCGGGGTCGCCTTCCAGGCGCTGCTGCGCAATCCGCTGGCGGACCCGTACATCCTGGGGATCTCCGGTGGCGCGGGGCTGGGGGCGATCGCGGCGAGCGCTCTGGCGCCCGCGGCCGGCGTGGCGGTCCTCGTCATCCGCCCGGCGGCCTCCTTCGCCGGGTCGCTCGCGGCCGTGGGGCTGCTGCTCGCGCTGGCGCGCGGGCGGGGGAGGCTGCTGCCCGAGACCATGATCCTGCTGGGCGTCGTGATGAACGCCACCATCATGGCCGCCATCATGTTCATCATCACGATGGCCGACTTCAGCCGCTACGCCGGCACGATGTACTGGCTGATCGGCAACCTCTCCTCGGCCTCAAACGGCGAGCTGGCGCTCATCTACGGATGCCTCCTCGCGGGGCTTGCCGCGCTGACGGTCATGGGCCAGGGGCTCAACGTGCTTTCGGGGGGGGAAGAGCTTGCGGGACAGCTCGGTCTGGACGTGCCGCGTCTGAGGGGCGCGGCGCTCGCGGCGGCCTCGCTCATCACCTCGGCGGCCGTCTCGCTGGCGGGCCTCGTGGGATTCGTGGGTCTGATGGTCCCGCACCTGGCGCGCGCGTGGCTGGGCCCCGACAACCGGCTTCTGGTTCCCGCCTCGGCGCTGCTGGGCGCCGGCATCCTCGTGATGGCAGACACGGCGGCGAGGACTCTCTTCGCGCCGGCGCAGATCCCGGTGGGCGTCATCACGGCGCTGTTCGGCGGGCCCTGCTTCCTGTGGCTCTTCGCCCGCAGGGGAGCGGCCCGCGGAGGCGGATCATGATCGAGGCCCTTGACCTGCGCTTCGGCTACCTGGGGACCCCGCTCTTCGACGGGATCAGTATGAAGGTCGAGCCCGGAGAGATGACGGCCCTGATCGGGCCCAACGGTTCGGGAAAGACGACGCTGCTCAGGCTCCTCTCGGGCGCGCTGCGGCCCGCCTCGGGCGAGGTCCGGCTCGGGGGACGGAAGGTGGCGGATCTATCCGCGCGGGAGCGCGCGAGGCTGGTGGCGGTCGTCCCGCAGGAAAGCTCGGCGACCTTCGACTTCACCGCGATGGAGACGGTGCTGATGGGGCGCACCGCCTATCTCAGCTTCCTGGGCGTGGAGGGGCCCGAGGACATCGCCGCCGCGCGCGAGGCGATGGAGCGCACCACCACGCTCGCCTTCGCCGGCAGGCTCCTGTCGCATCTGAGCGGCGGCGAGAGGCAGCTCGTCGTCATCGCCCGCGCGCTGGCCCAGCGGCCTCGCGCCCTGCTGCTCGACGAGCCCACCGCCTTTCTCGACATCAGGCACCGGCTCGAGATCTACGAGCTCCTGGCGCGCCTCAATCGCGAGGAGGGGCTCACGATCGTGACGACCTCCCACGACATCAACCTTGCGGCCCGCTACTGCCGCCGCATCGTCCTGATCAAGGAAGGGAGCGTCCGCGCGGACGGCCCCCCCGAGCGCGTCTTCGATCCGGTGATCCTGTCCCAGGTCTACGAGACTCCGTTGCGGGTGATGACCGACGCGGAGACGGGCCTTCCCTACACGATGCCGCCACCGGGCGGGCGAGTCACCGGCGGCGGGTCAGCCTCCTGAGCGCGGCCAGCGCGTTCGAGCCGCAGCCGCCCCTAGAAGAACACCGACGCGCCGATCTGCCAGCGCCGGCCGAAGCGGCGCGAGTCATCGGCGATCCCCACGTCATTCTGATCGATCTGGCGGTACACGAGGTCGTCGGAGTCGAGCAGGTTTTCCGCATCGAGGAAGGCCGAGATGTGCGTCCGGCCGAGGATGAGGCGCTTCTCGACCCTTGCGTTGAGGGTGATCTGCGGGCTGTTGCGCTGGTCGTTCTTCAAGCCGGTGATGGAGTAGATACGCTGGGACGTGAGGTTGCCCGTCTCGTCTATATCAGCCGTGTTCCCGACCAGGGAGTAGGGGAGCCCGGAGCTCCACTGGAGCGTGCCGCCCAGCAGGATCTCGTGCGGGAGGTGCGTGACCGCCTGCCACTTCACGACGTGGCGCTGATCGAAGTCGAGGTACCCCTCCGCCTTGTCCGACACGGCGGCCGGGTCGTTCCCCTGCTGGCTGATGAACGACTCGGAATCCCCCAGCGCCTTTGCGTAGGTATAGCTGAACATCATCTGCCAGTTCCGGTGCAGCCGCCTGCGCAGCGTGAGCTCCGTGGCGGTGTAGGTGGACGAGTTGTAGTTGCCCACGCGGAGGACCTGGTTGAAGTTGGGATTGAGGGTGTAGAGGTCGATCGCGCCATTGGGCATCTTCACCCCCTGACCTGTGAGGGGGTTGTAGGCGATCCTTCCGAAGCGATCGAGCTCGAGGATCCCCCCGGAGTCCCCGCAGACAGCCATGGGGTCGGTGTCCAGAGCGCTGTCGAATCCCTTGCAGGTGATGTGGTTCACGTCAAGGTCCTGAAGGAGGTCCTTTCCCCGCCGCCTGACGTGGCTCAGGGAGACGGTCCACTCGGGGGCGAACTCCCTCTCGGCGCCAATCGTCCACTCGTTCGTGTAGGGGGTGGCCAGGTCGCGGTCGGTCAGGGGAACGGTGTAGGCCCCCGGCGTGGTCGCCGAGTGGCTTCCCGGGTCGGCCTGTTCCCGGCCGAACCGGGCGTTCCAGGTCGCCGTGAGGGACTGCGGGTCCTGCTCGGTGGCGACGGTTCCGAGAAAAAGCCTGTCGTAGTATCTCCCCCAGCTTGCGAAAAGGCGCGTCTTGCCGTCGTCCCAGGGGTCCCAGGAGAGGCTGAACCGCGGCGACATGTTGTTGTTCTTGATGAGATAGTTCTCGGCGAGCCGCTCGGCGCGGGTCGTGTAGGGAGCCAGCACCTGCGCGCCCTCCGGTCCGAAGGTCTCCAGGTCCCCGTCGCCGTTGAGGTCGTACTTGAGGGCCGGATGGCCGGGGGGCGGGGTGAACCTGGAGGGCATCGGACCGGCAGGCCTGCCCGGCGCACGCCCGTTGGTGCAGAGATTGCCGACCGCGTCGCACCAGAGATCGAATATCTTCAGCACCTTGCGCCCCTCCGCCCCCGGATCGAAGTCGCTCAGCCCCTCCGTCTCGATCGATTCCTGATCGAGCCTCACGCCGAAATTGACGGCCATGCCGGGGATCGGCTTCCAGGAGTCCTGGAGATAGGCGCCGACGTTGAAGGCCTCGGCCGAGTATCTGGCCACCACCGGGGTGAAAACCTCCAGCGTGATCATCCCCTGCCTTGAGGATGGATCCAGAGGCGGGAGTGCCCCCGCGGGTCCGCAATTGTTGAAGTCGCACGTCCGGTCGGTGACGATGGGATTGTTGACGACCTCCCCGGAATAGGACTCGACGTTGTACTCGTAGCCCCCCTTGATGGCGTGCTGGCCGAGACGATCCTCGATCGAGTAGGAGAGATCCGATTTCAGGGTCCAGCGCTCGACGCCGAGGTTCGCCTTCGAGCTGTAGGGACCGCTCTCGTTCGGGTCGGAGGCCGATCGGCGGCCCAGACCCGAAGAGCTCTCAGGTATGGCGAAGATCCTGAGCGTCGTCTCCTGCTGGCAGTTGCGCGACACGCACGGAAGGGCGAAGGTCGTCTGCCCTCTGGCATCCGCGAAGGTCTCGACCTCGATGGTTCTGAAGTTCGGCGAAACCGGGTCCAGCTCGAGCCTGCCGTTCAGATGCGAGGCCACCACCTGAAGCAGAAGCGTGGGAGAGAGGATCGCGGTCCAGGTGAGCTGGGGCAGTGCGCCGCCGGTCCTCAGATAGTAATCGGTCTCGGGGCTCACCAGCTCACCGATGTTGTTGCCTCCCAGACGCAAGGGGTCGTAGTTGACCTGGAGCGCCAGCTTGTGATCGATGCCCGACTGCCAGGTCACCTTGCCGAAGGCCCGCCATCCGTCCTTCGTCGTCAACGCGGCGGAGCCGTCGGTGAAGATCACGGGCTCCTCCCGGTCGAGCCTCTCCACCGTGGCGAAGTACCAGAGGTGGTCGCGTACCATCGCGCCGCCGGCCGTCAGGTAGGCGTCGGTGTCGGAGAACTCCGGGGTCTCCTGCCTCTCGGCGTTGGCGCCGTCGCCATCGAGGAAGTCGGTGCGGTAGAACACCTTGAGGGAGCCCTCGAAATCGTTGCCGCCCGACTTGGTGATCACGTTTGCGAACCCGCCGTCGGCGCGGCCGTACTCGGCGGCGGCTCCACCGGTGATCACCACGACCTCCTCGATGCTCTCCAGATTGACGCCTTGCCCGAAGTGCCCCGTGAGCGGGTCGGTGGCGTTGGTGCCGTCCAGACGCAGTTGCAGGCCGGTGTCCCGGGCGCCGCGCACGTTGATGTGGCCGTCCCCGTCGGTGTCCGACACGCCCGGGGCGAGGGTCAGGAGATCCGAGAAGCGGCGCCCCACCAGCGGGACCCCTTCGACGAACTCGGTGTTGTAGGTCGTCGAGGCGGCGGGGCGGGACAGATCGGCCAGCTCGCCCGTGGCCTCCACCTTGACGATCTCCTCCAGCTCCGACGAGGGCTTCAAGGTCAGGTTCATCTCCGTGGTGCGGCCGGCATGAAGCTCGAGGGGCCCCGCGACGACGGTGGCGTACTGAGGGATCGTCGCCTTCAGGGAGTAGTCGCGGCCCGGCGGCAGGATCCTGAAAGAGTAGTGTCCTTCGCTGTCGGTGGTCTCGGAACGGACCCCAAGCGCCACGGTCGGATTGGTCAGCGTGACGAGGACCGCGGGCATCGCCCCTCCCGTCTCGTCCATCACGCGCCCTCTCAGCTCGGCCGTGCCCGATGTCTGCGCGTGGGGGATCCCCGCGGGCGCGCCGAGCACCAGGATCGTCGCCAGCAGACCCCTCCAGAAGGTCCGGTTCCGCGCGCTCATCATCCCTCTCAAAACCAGAGACGCATCCCGAGGTGGACGGTCAGGCCGCTCAGATTGATATCCCCACCCTGGACCACCCAGAGCCCCTCGGGAGCGGTGGGAAAGCTCTGATACGAGTAACAGAAGTCGTCGGCATGACCGTCCTGGTCCCAATCGCTGAGCCCGTTGACGGTGCAGTAATAGATCCTGTTGTTGGCATCGACCAGCAGAGGGGTTGGAGCCACGTTCCTGTCGTTGAAGAACTTCAGGGAGCCGTCCTTCCGGAAGACCTTCTCGGAAAAGGTCTCCAGGTTGATCTGATCCTCCCCCTTCATTTCGATGACCACCGATGAATCGGCGAACATGTAGCGCGCCTCGGCGGCCACGCTGATCCTGTCGTTGAGGAAGTACTCCAGTCCCGCCGTGAGGTGCCATTCCCTGGCGTTTTCCGTGTCGATCGTCACGGGGTAGGTCATCGGCACCTTCCCATCCCCTTTGAGAGGCTTGTAGCGCTCGGGGGTCAGCTCATGATGGCGCTCGTCGAGGATGGCCCGGATGCGCAGGGAGGCCAGCCGGTCGTTGAGCCGGTCCACGTCGTCGGAGCGGTCAAAGCCCGTGAAGATCATCCCGAAGCCGGCGCCGATGTAAGGATTGAGCGGACGGTCCCGCCGGAACCTCATGATGCCGGAGAGCGAGACCGGGATCTCCGTGATCTCTCCGGCCGAAACCGGGATCGTGGCCTCACGGGTATTGAACCCGGTCACGCTGGCCGGATTGAAGGGATTCCTCACCACCGGGAAAGTGTCGATCATGTAGGTGTCCACGGGGCCGACGCTCCCCTTGAAGTGCCCCGCGTCGAGCTGGAGGGAGAGCAGGCGCGTGAGGCCGAGCCCCGCCGTCAGCCCGTAGCCGAAGCCATCCTCGATGGTGATCTCACGATCCTCGAAGCGGTCGGGCCTGGGATCGTTTCTACGCGCGGCGTTGCTGCGGGCGTAGTCCTGCGTGGAGTGGAACGCCGGTCCGAGGCCGAAGTACCAGAGGCTCGCGGCGTCCTTGGCCCATACCGGATCATAGAGAACCGCCGCGGCCAGACCGGCCGCCAGCATGGCGGCGCGGCGCGTCGTCCCGGCTCGAAGAACGGCCATCGGTTCGGATGCCCCTGGTGCGGAAGGAGGTCGTTGATTGCCGCCTAAGCATACTTCGAAAGCCGGCGGTGAGGGGCCGATTCTGTGCCCGGCTCCGGCGCGGGTCGGGTCTACTTCCTCGCGGATGCCTTGGGGGGTGGGTTCTTTCGGAAGACGAGGTCGGCTCGGGCCTCGAGGCGGTCCTCGAGGACCTTCACGTCCCGTATCAGGTAGTCGATGGTCAGGCCCGGGATGCCGGCCTCGAGGGTCTGCGAGAAGGAGACGGGCAGCACGAACGGGTCGAGGTACTGGTCGAGCTGGATCGTCCCCAGCGGGCCCAGCCTGATCGGGAGCGACTGCACCTTCGCGACGAAGGCGTTGAGCTGCCGATCGAACGTCACGCTCATCGTCGGTTCCAGGACCGCGGCAAACGGGATCGGCTCGCCACGGCAGTCGACCTTGATCCGCATGAGCCCCCCCTCGAATACCAGCTCCCTCGGATTCAACAGGGTGAAGGTCTCGGTCAGCCCGGCGGCGGCGGCGTCGAAGCTGTAAGGGGTGGCGGCGCGCAGGAAGTTCAGCGTGGTGGGACGATCGACCGTCATGACGACGCTCTGGGCGAAGCTATGGCCCGTGGAGGCGGCAAGCGCCGCGGCCAGCATCGCCGGAACCAGGTGGCCCCTCTTCATCCGCACAGTATGACTCGTGCGCGCGCCCCTCGCCACAGGATCATGGCGGCGCCGCCAGCTCCCTCGTGAGCACCGCGATGGAGAAGGGGGGGAGCGAGAGCCTCGGCGCGGCGACGATCCTCCCGGTGGCCGCGTCGAGCACCACGAGCCTGGGATCCCCGATGTCGTGCAGGGGCACCAGCAGGTAGCCGTCTCCATCCGCGACCACCTCGGGAAGCAGCGACGCCGACTGGTAGATGAACCCGGGCCGCACCGCTCCCGTGTCCGGGTCGAAGGCGCGGATGACGTTCGCGCCCGACGTCGTGGTGACGACGCAGTAGCCGGCGCCCGCCGCGCCCTCTCTCACGACGGCCACCGACGAGACGTTGCCTCCCAGATCGTCGTCATCCACCAGGAGCCCGCGCGTGGTCAGCGAGATCGGATCGACCACCTCGACTCCGCCGCTCAGCTCGCGGGGGAGCGATCCCGAAAAAACGCCGGCCATCGCGTAGAAGAGGCGTCCGGTGGCGGGGTCGATGGCCGGCGGCCCGAAGGGGTTGCGTCCCTGCATCGTGATCGACGCCACCACGGCGTCGATCGCCGGATCGACGGCGGCGACGATCCCCGGCCCGTACTCGAGAAACGAACCGTCGATGTCCTGCAACCCGACGAAGACCAGGCCGGCCGCCGCGGCCATGCCGTCCGCGCGGGGGGTCCCCGACGCGTTGAGCGCCAGGGGGGACAGGTCGATGAAGCCCAGATACCGGCCGGTGCCGCGCTCGGCGATGAGGATGTCGTTGTAGGGAGGCTCGTAGCGCGTGATGTAGAGCCGGTTGGGATCGACCTCCAGAACGTCATGGGGATTCGAGCCGTTGCCGGTGGAGAATTGAAGCGCGGTCCTGAAGCCGGCCCCGGGGTCGAGCGTCTGGATGTTGTCGAAGAAGAACCGGTTGACGATGTAGAGGCCCGAGCCGCTGGCGCGCGCCACCGGGTCGCCGGAGATCGCCTCCAGGTCGCGCTCCACCACGAAGGTGGTGTTGAACCTCACCTTCACGAGGCTGGCGGTGCCGGTGACGCCGAAATCGGTGGCGGCCACCAGGTAGCGGCGCTGCTTGACGGCGTGAAACGCTCCGGTCTCTCCCGTGGAGGTCACGAGCGCGGCCCCGTCGATCGCGCGTCCGTCGGACGAGAGGGTGCCCGACAGGCTCAGCATGACCGATGTCGTCCCCTGGGAGGGAGAGCCGATCTCGATCGGGCCGAACGAATCGATCGACCAGTCCCCGCCGGCGGCCGACCCGGCGCAGGTGAGAGGGCTCGGCGCGGTGAAGGCGCGCGCCACGCCGCCAACCTCCACCTCGTTGACCTCGATGACGCAGGTGAAGGCGCCCGTGACGGGGTCGAGGCTCCCCGGATCGATCTCGATGGTGAGGTCGACACTCAGACCGGCGGCCTGAAGCAGGGGAAACGCGATCCCGGGCACCGTGACGATCGCGTCGTAGATGGAGGCGAGCGGGCGGGGATCGCGATTCTCCACGTGGCCCGGATCGGGCGTGAAGGAGGCGCCGCATCCCGCGCTCCCCCAGGCCGCAACGACGAGGACCGCCGCGATGATCGTCCGCCTCACGGCAGCGTCATCCTGAGCTTCGCCTGCACCAGCCGGCCCGGGAGCGGGTACCGCACCACGTCGACGGTCAGCACGTTGAAGATGTTGTCCACCTCGAGGGTCATCTCGAAGCGGGATCCCAGGGGACGCGTGAAGCCGACGTCGTGCAGGTACCGCCCCGGAACGCGATAGAGGTCCCGGCCCGATCCCCCTCCCACGGTGGCCGCGGCGGCGTCGAAATAGCTCGGGCCGAGGTAGGTGAACCCGTAGTAGGGGTGACCCCAGGGGCGCGTGACCCCCGCGCGCGCGGACAGGTCGTGACGCGGCCGGCCCGGCAGATCACCACCCCGCGCGAAGGTGTCGCTGCGGTCCCTGGCCACCTGCCACGTGTAGTCGAGACTGCCGTGGAACCATCCGAACAGCCCGAGTCCGGCCGACAGCTCGGCGCCCGTCACGACCGCCCGGCCCGTGTTGGCTGCGGTGACGCGGCTCTGGGAGGTCAGCACGAACTGGATCAGATCGTCCACTTGCCTGAGGAAGGCCGACGCTTCGATGTGGACGCGATCGGCCGGGCCGGAAGGGGCCGCGTCCCATGAGAGCCCCAGGTCGTAGTTGGAGCCCGCCTCGGGACGCAGGTCGGGACCTCCTCCCGTGACGGACCCCTCGTTGCCGAAGATCTCGAGGAAGCTCGGCTCGCGGTAGAACCGCCCCGCGCTGGCCCTGAGCGAGAGACGCGGGCGGATGAGCCAGGCCGCGCCCAGCCTGCCGGTCAGGCGCGAGTCTCCCACATCCTCCCGCGAGCGGAACCGGCTCGACAGGCGGGTCCAGCGTGCCGAAGGGGTGAGGATGAAGCGGCCCCCCGCCAGGTGGATCTCATCCTCGATGGACAGCGCCCCGGTGAACCGCATCGCGCGGCCATCGTCCCCGGCGGGGTTCAGGTGGTCCGTGAGGCGCGCCGTCTCGCGCCGCGCCGCGGCCAGCACGCTGAAGTAATGGCTGGACCGCCCGGACGAGCGGGGATGCCACCGCATCAGCGCAGATGGACCGGCGGCCTCGATCAAGTGCTCGGTGTCGATGGAGGGGCCGCCGGTGGTGTCGCCGGAGCGGTCCGTGAACTCCTGCGTCGTGCGCGTGTACCAGGCGTCGAAATCGAGACGCAGGCCCTCCACGGCGGCGAGGTCCCGGCTGAGCCTGGCCTTCACCAGGGCGCGGCTCATCCCGGAGCGCGCGCTTTCGGACTGGAACGCGTCGATCCCCGGCACCCCCTGGCGTCGGCGGGTGAATCCGGCCTGCAGGTCGAAGCGTCCGCCGCCGTCGAGATCGACCCCCGCCCGGCCCGCGAGGTCCGCCGTCCAGAAGCGGTTGTTGCGCCGCGTCTCGAAGCCGTCGTCCTCCCCTTCGAGCGGAGTGCCGTTGTTGTCGTAGAACGTGAAGTCGCCGCTGCTGCCAAGCAGGTCGAGCGACACGAGACCGTCGGCGCGCCGGCCGCGCCGGCTCGCGGCGCCCGAGGCCTCGGTCGTGCCGTACGATCCGTACGAGAGGGAGGAGGTACCCGTCGTGCCGTTCGCGATCTTCGTCCTGATGTTGATGGCTCCCCCGATCGAGCCACCGGGGAGATAAGAGGGGGTGAAGCCGCGGTAGATCTCGATGGCCTCGACGTTGTTCAGGGAGAGATCGCCCAGGCTGACCCCACCGCCGAGCGCCGGGTTCAGAAGGACGCCGTCGACGTAGACGTCCACCTGCTCGGCCGTCGAGCCGCGCATCGAGACGGTGGCGAAGGCGCCCAGGCCCCCGTACGACCTGACGCGAAGGCCGGCCGACTCCTCCAGCAGCTCGGCCAGAGTGGTGATCCGGGAGGCGAAGTCGGACGCCCGGATGATGGTCACCGGACCGGTCAGGTCGGTCGGGGCCTTCTCGCCTTCCCCTTCCACCCGGACCGTCTCGGCCGGCTCGCCCGCCGCGGCCCGCGCCAGCGCCGGCAGCAGGAGGGCCGCGGCCAGCGCGACTCCTCTCATGGCGGACAGTCTCCGCTCGCGAATGTGCGCGGCTGGCCGGTGGAGGACTTCCCGTAGGAGCCCTGCCCCCTGAACCGGACCAGGTAGAAGAGGACGCGGCCCGGTGTCGGCACGGCCGCGTCGGGATGATCGAACGTGGTCAGGTTGAAGGAGTTGTCCTCGAGGCAGACCACATCCGAGGGGAGAGGGCCGGCGGTGGGGGCAAGCTCTCCGCGCACCACGTCGTAGGTCGTGGTGGAGGAGACGAAGTTCCACTTCACGTAGGAGTCGGTGGATCCCGGGACCAGCGAGACGATCGGGTCGAGCTGCGCCACGAAACTGGGCGCGATCGATGACGTGAGCGGGCTCCGGCAGCGCGCGACCTCCTCTCCGTCGGGCGTGCCGTCGCCGTCGGTGTCCGCGAGCGCCAGGTCGGTCCCATACCAGACCGTCTCGTCCACGTCGGGCAGACCGTCGCCGTCGGTGTCGGGTCCCGCCGTCGGCGCGGGGATCGAGTGGAGCGCCACCACCGAGTCCAGGTCGAACCCTTCCGCCGCCCCCGCGAACCCGGTGGCGAGCCCCAGGTCGGTGATCAATATGTAGCGGGCCTGGGTCAGCCCCACGGTGGCCAGATCGAAGGCGTCCCCCCCGGCCCCCGACACCCCACCGCTGCCGTTGGGATCCCACAGATCGGGATCGTCGGGGAGCGTGTAGTTGCCGGTGAAGGTGGGGGTGATCCCCGCCAGGCCTCGCAGGAGAGGGAGCGCCGACGACGGCGTGGCGTCCTGTCCAACGAGAGCAAGGGCGGAGGGGTCGTAGGGGTACTCGACGAAGGTGACGCCGTCCGCGCTGACCGCCACCTTGCCCGGCTCGGCGAAGACCGAGTAGGGCTGGTTCGGATCGGCCGGCACCGACGTCTTGAAGAAGGCGTTCTCGAAGACGATGAAGTCCGGCCCCGGGCCATCCACGATGACGTTGTCGGTGAACGCGAGCAGGATCCACCCGTTGTGCCCCAGCGACACAGTGCTCGTCGAGCCGGTGTTGGGCAACGAATCGCCGGGAGGGCCCAGCACGATCCCGGGGAGCTCGCTCACCCGGAGGCCCGCCTCCGGCGGTGAGAACCCCACCGAGAAAGCGACGACCTGGTCGGCGAAGCAATCAACCGTCCGGGCCTCGAGGTTGGAAGCGAGCGCGAGCGCCACGAGGGAGGCGAGGAGGGCCGGCCGCAGGAGTCTGGAGCGCATGGTCCGGCGCGTCACCGGGAAAGGGGCGCGGTCGACGTGAGGCGCCCCGGCCTCCTGAGACGCCTGAGCGCCCTGTTCAGATCGGCGGGCCGGTGTCCCTCCTCCAGGCGCGCGCAGTAGAGAAGGTCGTAGTCCACCGTCGCCATGAGGGATCGACCGCTCAGGGAGAACTCGTTGAAGCCGTCGTGGTAGGCCGGCAACCCGAGGCTGTCGACGAGGAACCCCGTGATCCCCGACAGATCCACCTCGACGCGGCCGCCGGGGAGCGCCACCGCGCGGCCGTCGGACCTCACGATCGAAACCTGCGCGGTCAACGTGCGGGAGGCGGCCGAGTGCTCCATCTCGACGAGGTAGGTGAGACCGGGCCGCAGCTCGAAGGGGACCGTCCCGAAGGAGAAGTTGGCGAAGGCGTCGGGTGCCACCGACTCGCCGAAGAGGTCTGGCGAGAGGTAGGGCCCCCCGAAGAAGGGGGAGACGTTCGGGAAGTACGCGAACTCCGCCGTGTCGAATGTGTCCGCCCTGAAATCGGACAGATCGCCCGTCCTGTCGTCGCCCGTGGTGGTCGAGTTGAAGAGGGACAACGCGATCGGATGGAAGCCGAACGGATCGGCGGCGAACCCTTCCGGGCGGATCGTCAGCACGGCGCCGAAGACGAAGTCATCGTCGCCGGTGAGCGCGTCCCCCAGAGATGTGTAAAGACGCGAGGTCGGCTCCAGCGAGTCGTAGGTGACCGTGAGAGATCCGGTGTGGTCGCCGGGGAAGCGCGGCGCGCTGCCGGCTTCGTAGACGAACTGCCAGGCTCCGGGTCCGCGGAGGGCGAAGAGGGGATCGCTGCCGCGAGGCGCAAGAGGATCGGACGAGAACTCCACGATGACGGCTTCTGCAAAACCGACCGTGGGGTGCTGTAGAACCATGACGGCGACGACGGCCAGAACGATGTTGCGCATGGAAAAGCCAGCTCCTTTCTCCCGCTGCCCGCGCGGCAGGGGGGCTCTGGCCTTCAGGCGGGATCTCCGGGCCAAAAAAAATCCCCGGAGCTTTCACGGGGGGAAAGTCCGGGGGAGGCGAGACCTTGCCCTAGAAGGCTCGTGACACATGGGGCTCGGGCAGGTCTCCTGGCTCGCGACGTGAAATGCTGGTCCTACTGGCAGCGTCGTGGTGCCGATCCTTCCCGGACCCGCTTGTCTGGGGTCCAGTGGATCTTCCCGCGGCGTTCGTCGTCGCTTACAGTTGCTGGGCAGCGAGGGCTTCGCACCCTCTTCCCTTGGCCCGAACCGTGGTACTTGACGATCTGCTCAAAGAGCGGAAACAGGAGCCTACTCTACGGCTGCTGCGGCGCCCACGTCAAGCGATTTGTCGCGCCGGCCCGGGTGACGGCGCGGTTTGACACCCCGGAGGGGCTCCCGTAAGATCCCCGCACGATGGCGTGGTTCAAGAAGGAAAAGCAGCCCAAGCAGGCGGTCCAGGACAAGAAGCTGCGGGTGCCGGGCGGCCTCTGGGTCAAGTGCGAGAACTGCAAGGAGATCATCTACAAGAAGGAAGTCCTTCGCAACGCAAACGTCTGCCCCAAGTGCGGCTACCACTTCCGGATCTCGGCGAGGGAGCGTCTCGCGGGGTTGTTCGACAACGGCCTCTACGAGGAGGTCGACCGCAACGTCCTTCCCACCGATCCGCTGGGCTTCCGCGACACGAAACCGTACAAGGAGCGGCTCAGGCAATACCAGGAGGAGACCGGTCTCAAGGATGCCGTCATCAACGCCCTCGGTCTGATCGGGGGGATGCCCTGCGTGATCTCCGCGATGGAATACAGCTTCATGGGAGGCTCGATGGGTTCGGCCGTGGGGGAGAAGGTCGCCCGCGCCGTCGAGCGCTCACTCAACGACCGCAAGCCCCTCATCATCATCTCCGCTTCGGGCGGCGCGCGGATGCAGGAAGGGGCGCTCTCCCTGATGCAGATGGCGAAGATCGCGTCGCAGCTCGCCCGCCTGCACGAGGCGCGCGTCCCATACATCTCGATCCTGACCGACCCGACCACCGGCGGCGTGACCGCCTCCTACGCGATGCTGGGCGATCTGAACATCGCGGAACCCAGGGCGCTCATCGGCTTCGCCGGACCGCGCGTCATCGAGCAGACGATCCGGCAGAAGCTGCCCGAGGGGTTCCAGCGCGCCGAGTTCCTGCTCGAGCACGGGATGCTCGACATGGTGGTCGAGCGCTCGCAGATGCGCCCCACCCTCATCAAGTGCCTGCGCGTCCTGTCGGGGGAGCCGGCGCCGGCCGGCGCCTGAGCCCCCCTCCTCCCGATGGACTATGAAGCCACGCTGAGGTACCTCGACGAGGTCCAGGCGCGCGGCATCAAGCTGGGCCTCGAAACCATCAACGGACTGATGGCCCGGATGGGGGATCCCCAGAAGGCCTTCCCCGCGGTGGTGGTGGCCGGCACCAACGGGAAGGGATCGGTCTGCGCCTTCCTGGCCTCGATCCTGAAGGCGGCGGGCCATCGCGCCGGGCTCTACACCTCGCCGCACCTGGTGCGATACGAGGAGCGGATCGCGATCGACGGGATCCCGATCACGGCCACCGAGTTCGCTGATGCCGTCACCGTCGTCCGGGATCACGTGGACCGTCTCCTGGCGGAAGGCGGGCTCCCCTCCCACCCCACCCACTTCGAGCTCCTCACCGCGGCGGCGTTCCATCATTTCCGCGAGCGCGGCATCGAGGTGGGCGTGCTCGAGGTGGGGATGGGGGGTCGGCTCGACGCGGTGGCCGTGGCCCGCACCGTCGTGGCCGTCATCACCAACGTGACGCTCGAGCACACGCGATACCTGGGAAGCACGGTGGAGGAGATCGCGCGCGAGAAGGCGGGCATCATCCGGGAGGGATGCTGGGTCGTCACCGCCGAGACCAGGCCGGAAGTCCTCGGCGTGATTCGCCGCGAGGCGGCGGGCCGGGGGGTGCGCCTGATCGAGCGGCACACCGATGCGCTCGTGTCCCCCGCGCCGGGCGCCTCCTCGGGGCGCTTCGGTCTGAGCACCCGGCAGGCCTCGTACGGCGAGCTGATGGTGCCGCTGGCCGGCCGCCATCAGGTCGAGAACGCCACCCTCGCGGTGCTGGCCGCCGAGGCGCTCGGCGAGGCGACCGGTCTGCAGATCCCCACGCGGGCGATCGTCGAAGGGCTCGCCCGGGTGCACTGGCCCGGGCGGCTACAGGTAGCCGGGAGCGCCCCGCTCCTGCTTCTGGACGGCGCGCACAATCCGGCCGGCTGCGAAGCGCTCGCGAGGGCGCTCAGGGACATGCGCGGGGGCGGCGCCTTCGAAAAGCTCCATCTCGTGTTCGGCGTGCTCCAGGACAAGGACCTCGAACCGATGGCAAGACACCTCTTTCCGCTCGCCTCGCGGGTCCTCCTCACGAAGGGACGCTCCGAGAGGTTTCGCGACCCGCTGGAGGTCGCCGCCGTCGCGAGATCGATGGGGATCGAGGCGCAAGTTATCCCGGACCTGCGCGCCGCGCTGGCCGCCGCGCGGGAGGCGTGCGCCCCGGACGACGCGATCTGTCTGACCGGATCCCTCTATCTGGTGGGTGACGCGCTGGAGGCGATGGGGCTCGACCCGTACCGCTGAGGGGAGGGGCGGACGTCAGATCGACGCCGTCAGCTCCTCATCCTCGTCGTCGGAGAGATAGCGGCTCCGGAACTCGACGATGCGGTTGCGGCCCCGCTCCTTGGCGAGGTAGAGCGCCTGGTCCGCGGCGCTGAGGATCTCGCTGCTGCTCTTGCCGTCGACCAGGTGGCTGGCCACGCCGCCGCTGATCGTCACGCTGCCCGGCTTGCCGGGCCCGTTGCCCGCCGGGAACGGATGCCGTTCGATGGCGCTGCGGATCTTCTCGGCGATCCGGACGGCGTCCTCCTTGTTCGTGTTGGGCAGGACCACCACGAATTCTTCGCCCCCGTACCGCGCCGCGATGTCATCGTTGCGAAGCTGGGCCTTGAAGATCGAGGCGACCGTCTTGAGGATCTCGTCGCCCGCGAGGTGTCCGTACGTGTCGTTGTACAGCTTGAAGTGATCGATGTCGAAGATGATGAGCGTCAGCGGCGTGTGGGTCTGCTCGGCCTGGACCGTCAGCGTGCCGAGGCGTATGTTGAGAAACCGCTTCGTGCAGAGGTTCGTCAGAGAATCGGCGTTGGCAATGCTCTCGAGCCGCGTGAACAGGTCGTTGTTGTTGAGGGCCAGCGAACCCAGATCGGCGACCAGCTTGATCATTTTCTTGCCAGCGCGCTGCGGGCGGGTGATCCCGCCGATGCACACCACTCCGAGCGTCTCGCCCTCATGGACCATGGGAGCGATCAGGTCGATCGGTATCCCCGGCGGGTCCCCCGGGTCGAACTGATTGTGCCGCGTCAGCGTGTCGGATTGTGCGTCGTCGCGATCCATGGTCATCTGGTGCCGGGCGGCCAGTCCGATCCGTCCGTGCCCCAGCTTCACGATCTGGCCGCGGTTGAGCCCGTCTGGAAGCCCCTTGCCGTGGCTCAGCACGAGCTCATCCTTGGTTCGGCGCGTGTAGATGGCGATCTGGGCCGGCTCGAAGATCTGGTCGAGCGTGCTGGCCAGGAGGGGCGGGATGCTGCGCTTCGACATATGCGAGTTGAGCCGCCTGACGACGTCCGGCAGGAGCACCAGGAAGGCTGACAGCTCCTTGTTGTCGATATCCACCTTGTCGTAAATCTGCTCGATGTCCGCGCAGCGCCGTCTCAGGTCCGAGTTGCGCGCCGCCTGCTCCCGGATGACGAACGAGAGGCGCCGGCGCTCCGCGAGGATTCCCCCGAGGGCTCCCACCGCGCACAGGAGCCCTCCTACCAGCAGGAACCAGATGGCCTCGCCAGGCATCGTCCAGATCACCTATCTCGATGAAGCGTCATGCATACTCACCACAGGGACATCGCAAGTATGCGGTTAGGATTCCTCACTGGCAACGAGAAACTTTCGTAACGCGTTGACACCAAAGGATCATATGCTACAATCCGACCAGCCGTATCCCGCCACGACGAACCTAATCCAACTGGAATGAACATGTTAACTCATTCGCACGCCGCAGAACGCCGGGCGGCCTGGGTCGCGCTGGGCCTCCTGCTGACCGTTCACCCGAGGTTGAAGCGGACCATTCATCCCGGCGCTGTCGATCCCGCGGGACTTCTGGCCGGTTCGGCCGAGGCGCTCGAGGGGGCCCTCTCCTTGCGCCCCCCGGAGGCGAGGGATATATTCAGCGGCGATTTTCCGGAAATGGCCGACAAAGAGATCTCGGCCGCCGGGAAAGCGGGGGTCTCGATCGTAACCTGGGAGGACGAATCGTACCCTCCGGGCCTGCGGTACCTGCCCGACCCTCCACCTTTTCTTTATGTGAGAGGAGCTCTGCTGCCGCGGGACGCCGATGCCGTGGCGGTGGTGGGGTCGCGGAGGGGGACCCCCTACGGGATTCGGGTCGCCGAGCGGATCGCCTCGGACCTTGCCGGGTCCGGGATCACGGTGGTCAGCGGCCTGGCGAGAGGGGTCGATACGGCGGCCCATCGCGGGGCGCTGGCCGGCGCCGGACGGACGATCGGCGTGCTTGGATCGGGAATCGACGTCGTCTATCCGGGCGAGAACCGGAGGCTCTTTGCGCAGGTGCCGGCGGCCGGCGCTGTCGTGACCGAGTTTCCCTTCGGGACGGGGCCGCTGCCGCGGAATTTTCCGGTCAGGAATCGGATTATCGCCGGCCTCGCCTCGGCGGTGCTGGTGGTGGAAGCGGCTCGCGACAGCGGGTCGCTCATCACCGCGATGCTCGCGGCCGAGACCCTGGGGATTCCGGTATGCGCCGTGCCGGGGCCGATCACCTCGAAGACGAGCGAGGGGTGCAACGATCTGATCTTTGACGGCGTCACGCCGGTGCGGGGCGTCGAGGACATCCTGCACGTCCTGCCGGACGCCGCCAGGGAGAGGGCGCGGCGGTTGCGGGACGGGCCGGAGGGGAAGCGGGCGCGGCGAGAGCCGCCGGCCGACCTGGCCGAAGGAGCCCGGCGCGTCCTGCATCTGCTCGATCTGGATCTGCCCAGGAGCGCCGATGAGCTGGCCCGGACGGCCGGGGTTGCCGGCGGCGCTCTGCTGGGTCATCTTCTTGAGCTGGAAGTGAAGGGCCTCGCGGGGCAGCTTCCCGGCGGCCTGTACATCAGAAAGAGGTAGAGGGCTCGTGGCCAAGTCTCTCGTGATCGTCGAATCGCCCGCCAAGGCGGGGACCATCACCAAGTTCCTCGGTCCCGGCTACACCGTGAAGGCCTCGATGGGCCACGTCAGGGATCTGCCCAAGAACAAGCTGGGAGTCGACGAGAAGACCTTCAAGCCGACGTACCAGGTCCTCGCCGGAAGAAAGAAGGTGATCGAGGAGCTCAAGAAGCTCGCGGCGAAGGCCGACGCCATCTACCTGGCGCCAGACCCGGACCGCGAGGGAGAGGCGATCTGCTGGCACCTGGCCCAGGAGCTCAAGGGGGGCAAGAAGAAGATCTACCGCGTGATGTTCAACGAGATCACCAAGAAGGCGATCCTGCACGCGATGAAGAATCCAACCACGATCGACCAGAACAAGTTCGAGGCCCAACAGGCCCGGCGAATCCTCGATCGGCTGGTCGGCTACAAGATCAGCCCCCTGCTCTGGGACAAGGTCCGGCGCGGCCTGTCCGCCGGCCGCGTGCAGTCGGTGGCGCTGCGCATGATCGTGGAGCGCGAGCGGGAGCGGCTCGCCTTCAAGCCCGAGGAGTACTGGAGCCTCATCGCGAAGCTCTCGGCCTCCGAGCCGCCCGTCTTCGAGGCGAAGCTGCTGCGCAGGGACGGAAAGAAGATCGAGCTGCACAACGCGCAGGAAAAGGACGAGGTCCTCGCGGGCCTGAAGGGGGCCTCCTGGAAAGTCAGTGAGGTCACCGCGAAGGAGAAGAAGAAGAACCCATTCCCGCCCTTCATCACGAGCAAGCTGCAGCAGGAGGCCGCCCGCCGCCACGGCTTCACCGTCAAGAAGACGATGATGCTGGCGCAGCGCCTCTATGAAGGAATGGACCTCGGGGAGCGCGGCACCATCGGTCTTATCACCTACATGAGGACCGACTCGACCCGGGTGTCGGACGAGGCCCTGAGCATGGTGCGCGATTACATCGCGGCGACCTACGGCGACCGGTTCGTCCCCGAGAAGCCTCGCGTCTACGCGGTGCGCAAGCAGGCCCAGGAGGCCCACGAGGCGATCCGGCCCACCAGCCTCGAGCTGGGCCCCGAGGACGTCAAACGCCACCTCAGCAAGGACGAGTACAACCTCTACGTGCTGATCTGGAACCGATTCGTCGCGTCCCAGATGGAGCCGGCGGTCTACGACACCACGAGCGCCGACATCGAGGCGGCGCGCTACACGTTCAGAGCGACCGGCGCCGTCATGAAGTTCGCTGGATGGCTGAGCGTCTACCAGGGGGACGAGGCCGCCCGGAAGGAGAGGCAGAGGGAGGCCGGCGAGGAGCCCGCCGACGAGACGCCGCCGCTCGAGAACGGGTCGGCTCCGGGTGCCGGCGCCGAGGGGGCCCGCGAGGAGGAGGAGATCACCGACGCTTCGGGTCTTCTGCCGCCCCTCGCTCAGGGACAGGACCTGAAGCTGCTTGACCTTGTGCCCGGCCAGCACTTCACCCAGCCGCCGCCGCGCTACAGCGAGGCGATGCTGGTCAAGGCGCTCGAGGAGAACGGCATCGGACGCCCCTCGACCTATGCGAGCATCCTGGCCACCATCCAGAACCGCGAGTACGTCGAGAAGGAGCAGGGTCGCTTCAAGCCGAGCGAGCTGGGGGTCCTCGTCACCGACCTGCTGGTGAAGTCGTTCCCCGACATCATCGACATCGAGTACACGGCCAAGATGGAGGAGGAGCTCGACGAGATCGAGGAAGGACGGCTCAAGTGGGTCGAGGCTCTCAAGGAGTTCAACGGGAAGTTCAAGAAGGACCTCGCGCTGGCCGAGGTCGAGATGCGCAACGTGAAGACCGAGGAGATCCCCACCGAGCACGTCTGCGCGAAGTGCGGCAAGCCGATGGTCGTGAAGTGGGGACGGTACGGCAAGTTCATGGCCTGCACCGGGTACCCCGAGTGCCGCAACACGTTCGACCTCAAGAACAACGGCGGCGGCGAGCCGGGCGCCGGCGGCGAGGGCGCCGAGGCCCCCGCCCCCTCGCCCACGGCCTCGCACGAGGAGACCTGCGAGAAGTGCGGCAAGGCGATGGTGGTCAAGCGCGGGCGGTTCGGGCAGTTCCTGGCCTGCACCGGATACCCGGCCTGCAAGAACACGCGTCGGATCCAGATCAGCGCCGCCGGCGAGGTGACCTCCAAGAAGGACCGGCTCCTCGACGAGCCTTGTCCGAAGTGCGGCAAGCCGATGGCGCTCAAGCACGGCCGGTTCGGCGAGTTCACCGCGTGCAGCAACTACCCCGAGTGCCGCTACATCAAGCCCAAGACGGTGGGCGTCCCCTGCCCGAAAGACGGCGGCGCGGTGGTGGAGCGGCGGTCCAAGCGCGGCAAGACCTTCTTTGGCTGCGGCAACTACCCCGCCTGTGACTTCGTCGTCTGGTACAAGCCGATCGCGAAGCCCTGCCCGAAGTGCGGCGCCGCCTTCCTGATGGAGCGCCGGACCAAGAAGGAGGGTGACGTGCTCGTGTGCAACACCGAGGACTGCGGCTACAAGGTCGCGGTGGAGACCGTCTCCGTCTGAGCTCAGGGGGAGCCATGCGCCAGAGGCTCGAGGCTTTCCTCTCCTATCTCCGCCACGTGCGCAACTACTCGCCCGAGACGCAGCGCGCCTACGAGGGCGACTGCACCCGCTTCATCGACTTTCTCGCGTCCGGCGGCGGCGGTGGGGCCGCCGGGCGCATACCCGACCCGCGCCGCGTCGACCCCGCGGCGGTGAGGGCTTTCCTCGCGCGGATGCACCAGCGCGGCGAGAAGCGCTCCACGATGGCGCGAAGGATCTCCTCGCTCAGATCCTTCTACGACTGGATGCGCCGCGAGGGGATCGTCAAGACCAATCCGGCGCGCGACGTCTCCACGCCGAGGCAGGAGAAGAAGGTCCCGCGCTTCCTGGATCAACAGGATGTCGGGCGCCTCCTCGAGAGCCCGGATGACGCCACGGCGATAGGGGCGCGCGACCGGGCGGTCCTCGAGCTGCTGTACGCCACCGGGATGCGCGTGTCGGAGCTGGCCGGGCTGTCGCTCCACGACCTGCACCCCACCGACAACGAGATGCGCGTGATGGGCAAAGGGAGCAAGGAACGGTGGATCTACTTCGGCGGAAAGGCGCGCGCCGCGCTGGATCGGTACCTCGCGCGCCGCCGGGCAATGAGCGGCGGGCGCGGGAGCCGATCCGACGCGCTCTTCATCAACGCCCGCGGGACCCGGCTGACCGATCGCAGCGTGCGGAGGATCGTCGACAGGTACGTGCGGCTCACCGCCGTGAAGCAGAGGATCTCGCCGCACGGGCTGAGACACTCGTTCGCCACCCACCTGCTGGACCGCGGGGCCGACCTGCGGGCGATCCAGGAGCTGCTGGGCCACGCGTCGCTCAAGACCACCCAGAGATACACTCACGTCAGCACCGAGCAGATGATCTCCGTCTACAACGCGGCGCAGGAAAGCATCAAGCGCGGGCGGCGGGCCTCGGCGGCAGGGGGGGAGCGGTGATCGAGGAAGCTCTCATGGACGTGGCGATCGCCGCGGCCCAGGCGGGCGGCGAGGTGATCCTCAAGGCCCACCGGGCCCGCGTGCCCGGCACCCCGACCGCCTCGACGTCCAAGGGGATCAACGACTTCGTCACGGAGGTGGATCGCCAGGCGGAGAATCGGATCATCTCCGTGATCCGCGAGGTCTATCCCGATCACGATTTCCAGGCGGAGGAGACCGAGCCCAGGCCGTTCACGTCCGACTACCGGTGGATCATCGACCCGCTGGACGGCACCACGAACTTCATCCACGGATATCCCATGTTCGCGGTGTCGGTGGGGCTTTCGCACCAGGGCGGGATGAAGCTGGGGGTGGTCTTCGACCCTCTGCGCGGGGAGCTGTTCCGGGCCGAGGCGGGCGAGGGCGCCTTCCTCAACGACAAGCCGATCCACGTGAGCGGAGTGCGGAAGCTGGACGAGGCGCTGCTCGTGACCGGCTTTCCCTTCAAGGCGCAGGACCACCTGCACAAGTACCTGGAGATCTTCAAGGAGCTGTTCAAGGCGAGCAGCGGGATCCGCCGGGCGGGGGCGGCATCGCTCGACATGGCCTACGTGGCGGCCGGCCGGGCCGACGGCTTCTTCGAGCTCGTCCTCTCTCCGTGGGACATGGCGGCCGGCGCGGTGCTCGTGAGCGAGGCGGGGGGCGTGGTGACCGACTTCGTCGGCGGGGAGCGGTTCATGGAGGAAGGCCACGTCGTGGCGGGCCATCCCGCGATCGTCGAGCAGATCCTCCCGCGGATCGCGAGGCACTTTCCGCTCTGGTAGACCCTCATCGCCGTCTCCCCTCGACCGCCTCGGTCACGACGAGGATCTGATCCACCTTTACGTCCTTGAGCGTCTGGAGTCCCCCGCCGGGCCAGCGGATCTCGACGGTCGCGGCCGCGGTCGAAGCGCCCAGGCCAAAGTGCAGCCGGGTGTCGTTCTGGGAGCAGTAGCTCGAGCCGGCGCGCACTTCGTCCGCCTGCCATCGCTCGCCCCCCTTCCCATCGCGCGTCATGACCCGCACCCGCGCGCCGATCCCGTTGCGGTTGCTCTTCACGCCGCGCAGCTTCACCAGCAGCCAGTGGCCGCCGCCGCGCGAAGCGTCGTTGCCGCCGTCGTTGCGGAACAGCTCGGCCTCCCGGTTGTTGTTCACGACCAACAGGTCGAGGTCGCCGTCGTCGTCCATGTCGCCCACCGCCACGCCGCGCCCCACGTTCGGCCGCGCGAAGCGCTCCCCCAGATCGCGCGTCACCTCCCTGAAGCGCCCCACGCCGTCGTTGGCCAACATCGACGGCGCCTGCTCCCAGGTCACCTGTTCGCGGTAGAGGTGGATGTTGTCGATGATGTGGCCGTTGACCACGAGCAGGTCCTTGTCCCCGTCATTGTCGTAGTCCAGGAAGTCGACGCCGAACCCCACATTCAGGAAGTTGGACTCGCCCAGCCCCGCCCGGAACGTCGCGTCCGTGAAGGTCAGGTCGCCGTTGTTGACGTACAGCTCGTTGGTCTCGTAGTCGAGGTTGGTCACGATCAGATCCATCCGGCCGTCGCCGTCGACGTCACCGGCGTCGGTCCCCATCCCGGCCTGCGGGATTCCGCTCTCGGAGAACCCGGCCCCCGAAGTCACCGAGATGTCCTTGAAAGTCCCGTCATGCTGGTTCAGGTACGTGAAGTTGATCGTCTTGTCGTTGGCGACGTAGATGTCCTGCCAGCCGTCGTCGTTGATGTCGGTGAAGACCACGCCGAGCCCCTTGCCGATCGGGTCGGCCACCCCGGCCGCCACGCTGATGTCCTCGAAGCGGCCGTCCCCTTTGTTGCGGTAGAGCGTGTCGGGCACGCCGTTGTACTCGTCGGGATGGCAGTAGGCGCGGTAGCCCGGCTTGCGCTCGCCGCAGTACTTGTTGTTCTCCAGCGTGAAGTCGAGGTAGTTGGTGACGTAGAGGTCCAGATCTCCGTCGTTGTCGATGTCGGCGAACGCGGCGCTGGCGCTCCAGCGCGGATCCCCCACGCCCGCCTCGGCCGTCACGTCCTTGAACCGTCCGCCCCCTTCGTTGCGGTACAGGACGTTGGGCCCGAAGACCGTCACGTACAGATCGATGTCTCCGTCGTTGTCGATGTCCCCTGCGGTGCAGCCCATCGCGTAGCCGTGATGCCCCACGCCCGCCTCGGCCGTGACGTCCTTGAAGCGCCCGCCTCCCTCGTTGCGGTAGAGGTGGCTGATCGGCCTGTCGGTCCCCTTGTAGCCGGGCAGCTCGGAGGAGTTCACGGCGAACAGATCGATGTCGCCGTCGCCGTCGTAGTCGAACCAGCATGCCCCCGACCCCATGGTCTCGATGTAGTACTTCTCGCCGCTGCCTCCATGAACGTGCCTGAAGTCGATCCCGGCCTCCTTCGCGACCTCGGGGAAGGCGATGCGGGGCGCCGGTGGTGGGGGAGGAGGCGGCGGGCCGGTGGCCGGCCCCGCGAGCGCCGGAAGCAGAGCCAGGGCGCACACCCCTGTGACTCTGAAAGGAAGACGAGCCCGCCTCAAGGCCTGACTCCCGCCAGCCCCTCGTAGATGAGCCTCTCCTTCTCGCTGCGTTCGAGGTCTCCCAGCCTGCGGTAGACCTGCGCCAGCATCTGGTGCACCAGGGGATCGCGGTAGCCGCGCCGCACGGCCTCCTCCAGCTCGGATGCCGCGTCGGCCAGCGCTCCGGCCTGCGCCAGCCCCACCCCGAGGTTGAAGTAGCTCTCCGGATCGTCAGGGTTGATCCGGCGGGCGAGCCTCAGCTCGCGCACGCCGTCGTCGGTCCGGGCCATCCTGAGGTAGAGCTGCGCCAGGGCGACGTGATACGCGGTCGCCATTGGCTCGATCCGGGCCGCCTCCTCGAAGGCGGCGGTCGCCCCGGCAAGATCCCCCTTGTCGGTCAGGATACGCGCCAGACGGAACTGCGCGTCCGCCCGCAGGGGATCGCGCCGCAGCACGGCCCGGAAGGCATCCTCGGCGCGCGCCCGATCTCCGGCGAGCTGACGCAGCCGGCCCAGGTCCATGAGCAGGTCGATGTCGTCGGGCGACAGACGCGTGGCTTCCTCGAGGGCGTCGACGGCCTCCGCGGTGTCCCCCGCGGCCCTGAGGGCCTCGGCCCGCGCCCGCAGGTCTCGCACGCTGATACGAAGCGCGTTGCCCTCCTCCTGTTTGAGGTAGAGCGCCTGGAACCTCTGAAGCGCTGCGCTGCGCTCCTCCTTCAGGCCGAGCATCCCGGCCACGCGCGCGAGGCTCTGAAGCGCGCCTCGGTGGTCCGGCTCCCTCCTGAGCACGTCCCGCAGCGCGGCCGCGGCCTCCTCGTCCCTGCCCTGCCGCGCCAGCGTCAGCCCAAGGTGAAAGCGCCCCTCGACCGTGCCGGGCCCGGGCAGGAGCGATGCCAGGGCGGTCTCGTCGTCTCCCATCCTGTAGGCCGCTATCCCCAGCATCTCTCGCGCCGACACGAGCGCGGGGTCGGAGGGGCGCCCCTCGTGCAGCGCTATCTCCTCGCGGAACTCCGAGGCCGCCGACTCGAGCCGGCCCAGCGCCAGCTCGATCTCGCCGATATCGTGATGAACCCCGATTCGCCTGGGGGCGGCGGCCAGAACCTTCCTGAGCGCCTCGATGGCCTCGACGTTGCGCTCCTGGCTGGCCAGCGCGGCCGCCATCTCGCACAGGGCATCCTGGCCCGCCGGGGTGGACTCCCCCAGCAGCGCCGCCGCGCGTTTGAGCGCCGCGGCCGCCTCGGCCTGCCTGCCCAGCTTGCGGTAGATCCGTCCCAGGAGCACGAAGCCGTCAGGCCCCTCGGGGTTGAGCCTGAGGGCCTGGTCCAGCAGCGCGAGCGCCGAGACCGGGTCGCCGCGCGAGAGGGCCTCGCCGGCCCGCCGCACCGTCTGGTCGTACGAGGCGGGAGCCGGGGCCGGCGCCTGCGACGCGATGAGCCCGGTCAGAGCCGTGGCCATGATGAAAGGGCGCAGCATGCGCCGGATCATAGTCGATCGGTTCGCCCTGCGGGCGGCGGCGGCCTTGACCGGGGCGCTTGCACGGGCGTAGTCTGGCGCGCCGGCTCACTAAGAGAAGGACCACATCGATGCCGCTGACTTCAGGAACCCGCCTCGGTCCCTACGAGATCCTCGCGCCGCTGGGCGCGGGGGGCATGGGGGAGGTCTACCGCGCGCAGGACACGCGCCTGGATCGGACCGTCGCGATCAAGGTCCTCTCCTCCCACCTGTCCGGTAGCGCCGAGCTGAGGCAGCGCTTCGAGCGGGAGGCCCGCGCCGTCTCGAGCCTCTCGCACCCCCACATCTGCACGCTCTACGACATCGGCCACCAGGAGGGCACCGACTACCTCGTGATGGAGTACATCGAGGGGGAGACGGTCGCCCAGCGGCTCTCGAGGGGACCGCTCCCGCTCGACCAGGTCCTGCGATGCGGCGTCGAGATCGCCGACGCGCTGGCGAAGGCGCACCGTCAGGGCCTGGTGCACAGGGATCTGAAGCCGGGCAACATCATGCTCACCAAGGCCGGCGCCAAGCTGCTTGATTTCGGTCTGGTGAAGCTGCCGGCCGGGGAGATGGCTCCGGCGATCCAGAGTGACTCGACGCTGTGCACCGTGGAGGGACCCCTCACCGGCAAGGGGATGGTCGTGGGGACCTTCCAGTACATGGCTCCGGAGCAATTCGAGGGAAAGGAGGCCGATCCCCGGAGCGATATCTTCGCTTTGGGCTCCGTCCTCTACGAGATGGCCACCGGCCGAAAGGCATTCGAGGGGAAGAGCCAGGCCAGCCTCATCGCGGCGATCCTGGGCGCGGAGCCGCCCCCCATCTCGGCCTCCCAGCCCCTGACGCCTCCGGCCTTCGAGCGCGTGGTGCGCAGGTGCCTTGCGAAGGACCCCGACGAGAGGTGGCAGAGCGCCCACGACGTGGCCGCCGAGCTGCGGTGGATCGCGGAGGGAGGATCGCAGGCCGGCCTGCCGGCTCCCGTCTCCGCCCGCGGCCGGACCCGCGCCCGCCTCGCATGGGCCGTCCCCCTGCTGTCGCTTGCCGGCCTGGTCGCCATGCTCCCCTCTACCATCACCCACCTGAGGGAGGCTCCGATGGGCGCGGGGCGCGTCGTCCACCTTTCCGTGGAGCCTCCCGACAATACGATCCTCCCTCTTCCCAGCATCTCTCCCGACGGCCGTGTCATCCTCATGATCGCCAAAGATCCCTACGGCGACTCGTCGCTGTGGCTGCGCACCTTCGATGAGCTTGCGCCCCGCCGCATACAGGGGACCGAGGGGGCCACGTACCCATTCTGGTCGCCCGACAGCGCGATGATCGGGTTTTTCGCCGGCGGCAAGCTCAAGAAGGTGCCGGTCTCGGGCGCGCCCGTGGTCTCCCTGTGCGAGGCCTTGCAAGGCAGGGGCGGGACGTGGAGCCGGGACGGCACCATCCTCTTCGCGCCGACCGCCAACGGTGGTCTCTATTCGGTCTCTTCCTCGGGTGGACCGTCGAAACAAGAGACGGCGCCCGATCCCAAGGTGGGCAGCTACACCGATCGCTGGCCGGAGTTCCTGCCCGACGGGCGGCGCTACCTCTACATGAGCTGGAGCGACACCGAGAAGGCGCAGCGAGGCATCTACACCGGCACGCTCGGCTCGCCCGACCACAAGCTGCTCCTGCCCATCGCGGGGATGGTCCGGTACGTGGCGCCCGGCTACCTTCTCTACCGGCGTGAGGATCTCCTCATGTCCCATCCGTTCGATGAGAAGTCGTTGAGCTTCACCGGCGAGCCGACCGTCATCGCCAGCGAGGTGGCTCACCTGTCCGCCTCCGGCCACGCCTCCTTCTCCGTCTCGGGCGAAGGGACGCTCCTGTACAACCGGGGTGGGGGGGCCGAGACGCAGCTGGTCTGGACCGATCGGACGGGCATCGAGATCGGCAGGGTGGATGCGGCCGGCGACATCGCCCCAAACTCCATCGAACTGTCGCCCGACGGTGGCAGGATCGCCTGCGAGCGGAGCGTGGGAGACGCCCGCAACATCTGGATCCTCGATCTGGCGCGCGGCACGAACGACCGGCTCACCTTCGGGGATTTCTCGGAGGACAGTCCGGTCTGGTCGCCGGACGGAAGGACGATCGTCTTTGACTCGACCCGCGGCGGCCGGTGGCAGATCTTCGAGAAGCCCACCGACGGCTCGGGCCAGGAGAAGCTCCTGATCGATCCCAACTCCGACAACCTCGTCATGCACGACTGGTCGGCCGACGGCAGGTACATTGTCTATGACGCGCTATTCGCCCGGACGGGGTGGGATCTCTGGGTCCTGCCGATGTTCGGAGCCAGAAAGCCGTTCCCATACCGCCAGACGGAGTTCACCGAGGAGATGGCGCAGATCTCCCCCGACGGCCGCTGGATCGCCTACGGGTCCGACGAGTCGGGCAGGCGGGAGATCTACGTGGGCTCGTTTCCCGAGGGTGGGGGCCGATGGCAGATCTCGACGGGCGGGGGCGGCTATCCGCGGTGGAGCCGCGACGGCAAGGAGCTCTTCTACCTCTCGAAGGAGAGCCAGATGATGAGGGTGCCGATCGTCCAGGGCAGCGCCGGGCTCTCGCCCGGAGTGCCGGCACCGCTCTTCCGGATCCTGCTTCCCGAGCAACCCTTCACGCGGGATTACTACGATATCGCTCCCGACGGCCGGGGGTTCCTGATCAAGCGCCTCCCCGACGATCAGCTCCACGCCGACATCCGGGTCATTCTCAACTGGCCCGCGCTCCTGAAGAGGTAGGCGCCGCGGACCACTACGCCTTGACCCCCGTGCGGGCAGGCTGTATAACTTCCGCCGGGGCGCGTCATGTCGTTACTCTTTTCCTTGCAGCAGTATGCGAGGCTGGCGGTGGCCGGCCTGCGTCGCAACCCTTTGCGCGCGGCCCTGACGGCGCTCGCCGTCGCGCTAGCGGTGGCTCTCTTTCTTGGCGCGTTCGGCCTTCACGACGGCTACGCCGCGGCGCTGTCGACCAGCGTTGAGAGGATGGGGTACCACGTGCTGGTGACGGCGAAGGGATGCCCCTACGAGACCGCGACGCTCGTGCTGCGCGGCGGCAACATCCCGATGTACGTGGACGAGTCGCTGGTGGAGACCCTGCGTGCGGACCCGGCGTGGGAGAACGGAACGCGTTTCCTGATGCAGGGGATCGAAAACGGCGAGCACAACGTCTTCACCGTCTTCATGGGGATCGACGACCAGTTCCTCGTTCTCAAGCCCTGGATGAAGCTGCAGCAGGGGACCTGGTTCTCGGGTCCCGAGGCGGCCGAGGCGATCCTCGGCTACAACGTGGCCGAGAACCTGCGCAAGAACGCCGGCGACACGCTCGTGGTGACGCGCTTCGGCAGGACCCTCTCGGTGCGCGGCGTCTTCGACAGGTCGGGCAGCCAGGATGACGGGATGATCTATCTGCCGCTGACCTACGCGCAGAAGATGTTCGAGAGGAAGGGCAAGCTCACGGGTGTCGGCGTGAAGCTCAGGGACGTGACGAAGATGGGGCCCTTCCTGGACCGGGCCTTCGAGATCCCGTCGATGCAGGCGATCACGGTCTCCCAGTTCCGCGGCACCATCCTCGATCTGCTGGGCACGGCGCGCGCGCTGATGCTGCTGGGCACCGGCGTGGCGGTCATCATCGCCGGGCTGGGGGTCTTCAACGCGGTGCTCGTCTCGGTGGCCGAGCGGCGCCAGGAGCTGGGGATCTACAAGGTGCTGGGGGCCTCTCCCTCCCAGGTCTTCGCCGTCGTGTCGGCCGAGACGGCCCTCATCGGGCTGATCGGTGGCCTCGCCGGCGCGGCGCTGGCATCGATCGCGGGCGCGCTCTCGGACGACTTCGTCACGCGGCTCCTCCCCTTCGCCCCCACGCCCGCCTCGGGCCACCTCATCTCGATCGGGGCCGACCACGCGGCGGTGGGAGTGGCCGGGGCCCTGGTAGTGTCGCTCCTGGCCGGCCTGATCCCCGCGTGGCGGGCCTCCACGCGGCCCGCGGTGCGTTCGCTGCGAGGCGGGCGCGCCTGATGCGACTCGCGGGAGCCGCGGCCGCGCTCGGGATGGCGGCGCTTCTGATGGCGCCCGCCTGCTCCGCGCCGCCGCAGGCGCAGTCCCCGCCGGGAGGCCTGGAGGCGCGCGAGCACTTCCGCCGCGGGCTCGAGCTGGCGCGCCAGGGGCTGCACGAGGGGGCCGCAGCGGAGTTTCGCGGGTACCTCGCCGAGGTGCCGAAGGACCCCGACGCCCACTTCCAGCTCGCGCGGTCGCTGCTCGACATCGCGCTGCGCCGGAGGCTCCCTCTGACCGAGGTCGTACAGGAGCTCGAGGAGGCCCTGCGTCTCGACTCCTCGCTCGACTACGTCAGGATCCAGCTCGCGGAGGTGTACGGCAGGAGGTACGTGGGGACCTTCGATCCCATGAGGGCGGTCAAGCTGTTCGAGGACTTCCTCAAGAAGCACCCGGACCGGTACGACGTCAGGTTCCGCTTCGCCCGGATGATCATCGACTCGGAGATGAGGCTGATGCGCGCCGGCGACCCGAGCCGCGTGTACCAGGACTCGGCATGGGCGATGGATCTGGCGCGATTCCACTTCGACAAGGTCCTCGACATGGCGCCGCGCGACTCGGATACGGCCATCGAAACCCGCACGCTGCTGGGCGAGATCCAGTACCGGATGGGGGAATGGGACGCGGCGCGCGCGACCTTCGAGTACCTGATCACGGGATACACGGACCGGAAGCTCGACCTGGCCCCCGCGTGGAACACGATCGGCCACGCCATGTGGCGCAAGGGGGACTACAAGGCCGCGGTCGACGCCTTCCGCAAGGCGTACGACCTCAAGCCCGGCATCGTCTATCAATATGATCTGATGCTGGCCTACGATGGTCTGGGCGGCTACACCAAGGATCTGCCGGCGCGCTACCGCTTCCCTCTGCGCGAGGAGAAATACGATCGGGCGGCGCCCCCCTACCTCAAGTTCACCGACATCGCGCCGCGCCTGCACGTCGACAAATACGCCGGGGCGGGACCCAACGGCTGGGCCGACTACAACGGGGACGGCCGCTACGACCTGGTGGTGTGCGGCTGCGACAACTTCTGCACCCTCTACCGCGCGGAGGCGGGCGGGTTCGTGGACGCCACGCTGGAGGCGAACCTCGGCCGGCTGGAGCCCGGGTTCGGGTCCGCCTGGGGCGACTACGACAACGACGGCGACCCGGATCTCTACATCGCGCGCAATGGCTGGAACGGTCCGGCGGCCAACGGCCTGCTCCGGAACAACGGCGACGGGACCTTCACCGACGTGGCCGCGGCGGCCGGAGTGGCCGACCCCGGGTCCTCGTTTCACTGCGCCTGGTTCGACTACGATCGCGACGGGTGGCTCGACCTGGTCGTCAGCAACGGCGTCTACGCGGACGGTTCCACCAACCAGCTCTACCACAACGACCGCGACGGCACCTTCACCAACGCGACCGTGGCGGCGGGTGTCGGCGAGAAGCCGGGTTGGGGCACCATCGGCGTCGGGCTGGGCGACTACGACGACGACGGCTGGCCCGACATCTTCTATCACGGACGCTTCACCCAGAACCGTCTGTATCACAACAACGGCGATGGGACCTTCACGGACGTCGCGCTCGTCGCGGGCGTGGCGGGGGCCGGAAACGAGAATGGCTACATCGCTTTCCTCGTCGATTTCGACGACGACGGCGACCTCGACATCTGGACGGGAAGCCTGGCGGCGTGGGATCAGGTGGTGGCGGGGTACCGCGCCGACTACCGGATGGGCCCTCTCGACGACATCCCGAGGTTCTACCGCAACCGCGGAAACGGGACCTTCGCCGACGAGTCGCTCGCGGTGGGCTTCCGGTACCCGCTGGGGATCATGGCGGCGGGGGTGGGGGACGTGGACAACGACGGATACCAGGACATCGATCTGGGGACCGGCAATCCCGAGCTGCGCCGCCTCGAGCCCAACATCTTCTACCACAACCGTGGCGGAAAAACCTTCGAGGACATGTCGCGTTTCTCGGGGCTCGGCGTGCAGGGCAAAGGGCACGGCATCACCTACATCGACTGGGACGGCGACGGCGACCTCGACATCTACAAGTCCCTGGGAGGGTTCTATCACGGCGACTGGTGGCACAGCGCCCTGTTCCTCAATGAGCTTGGAAACAAGAACCACTGGCTGGAGGTGAAGCTCTCGCAGCCCGAGCGAAACCGCGACGCGATCGGCGCGCGCGTGACGCTGATCGCCCCGGGCATGAGGCAGGCGCAGGAGGTCACGGCGGGCCGCGGTTTCGGCTCGACCGATCCGCCGGTGCTCCACTTCGGGCTGGGGCGCGCGACGAAGGTGGATCGTCTGGAGATACGCTGGCCCGACGGGATGCGGCAGGTCCTGGAGAATCAGAAGGCGGATCGCAGGATGACGATATCGCGCCCCGGACCGCCGGCGCCGGTCCCGCCTCTTTCCCCTGCGAAACGATGACGGTCCTTGCGATGCGCGGGGTCCATCGAACCTACACGCGTGGCCCCGAGGTCGTGGAGGCGCTCAGGGGGGTCGACCTCGCGGTCGAGCCGGGCACCATCGTCGCCATCGCCGGCGCCTCGGGGAGCGGCAAGACGACGCTGCTCAACATCGCGGCCGGCATCGACCGGCCCACCTCGGGAAGCGTCCTGTTCCAGGGGAGGCCCATCGAGAACCTGGCCGAACGCGAGCTGACGGACCTCAGACGCCGCCACGTGGGCATGATCTTCCAGGAGTTCCACCTGGTCCCCGGGCTCAGCGCCATCCAGAACGTGCGGCTCCCCCTGGTCTTCTCACGCGACCGGGGCCCCGACCGCGCGCACGAAGTGATGGAGAGCGCCGGCATCGGAGCGCGCCGCGACTTCCATCCCCACCAGCTCTCCGGGGGGGAGCAGCAGCGCGTGGCGATCGCGCGGGCCCTGATCCACGGGCCCTCCCTCCTGCTGGCCGACGAGCCGACCGGAAACCTCGACTCGGTGCAGGCCGCGCGTATCCTGGATCTGTTCCAGTCGCTGGCGGCCTCCACATCCCTGGCTATCCTATTGACCACCCACGATGAGGATCTCGCGAGCCGGGCCGACCGGTGCCTCCATCTGAAGGACGGCCTCCTCGTAACGCCCGCTTGATCCGATGAAGGATTCAGGTTTGCCCGGCGAGGTGACGCTCCCTTGGGGACGGGGTTGCGCGTCGCCCCGGGCGCCGCGCCCCCCTGCCTCTCCCTCGCCCTGCCGCCCCCGGGGCGGCAAGCGGGCTCGGTCCGAGAGCCCCCTCGGGAGCGTCACCTCGCCGGGCTGATCCTCGAAGTCTTCTACAATCCTTTCGACGTGTCGGCGACCGGAGGCGCAGCAGCGTTCGCAACGCGACCCAAGCCTCAGCCTCCGAAGCGCGAGCGGTAGTAGCCTTCGACGAAAGCGAGGGCCGTACCGGACGGCTCGATCGCCACGCGCTCCAGATCGCGCGCGAACTCCAGCGGCGTCTGGCCCGGGGGTCTGCGAAAGCCGCGGGCGGCCCAGCGGGCCTCGAAGCGTCGCCACGCCTCGGAGAGGGGGTGCCCCTCTTCGGTTACGGCCCCGCCGCCGAAGCGCGGCCACCGGAGCCCCCGCGGCCACCTCAGCCGTCGCGCCGCGAGCAGGGTCAGGGCGAGCGCCAGCAGGACGGCGCCCCATCGGGGCCCGCTGCCGAGGGGGGAGATCCCGCGCCGCGCGGCGCCGGCGATGGCCGCGCCCACGTCGTAGAGGGACGAGGCGAGCGACCGCTGATCGAGCAGGTCGAGACCGATGACCCACGTGTCCCACATGAGCTCGATCCGGTCGAAGGCATGGCCAAAGCGCGCGAGCAGGCCGGCGCGCGCGACGATCTCCCGCGACGTGGGGGTCGGATCGAAGGTGATCCACCCGCGCTGCGGGATCCAGGCCTCGACCCACGAGTGGGCGTCCGACTCGCGTACCACGAAACCCCCGGTCAGGTTCGACCACTCGCCCGAGGCGAACCCGTTGACCACGCGCGAGGCGATGCCGAGGTGGCGCAGCATGACGGCCATCGAGGTGGAGAAGTACTCGCAGTGGCCCGGGTTCCCCTCCAGAAGGAAATGGGCCACGGGATCGGCCACACCGGCGTCGTTCACGTCCAGCGTGTAGGCGTGGCTGGTTCGCAGGTAGTCCTCGATCCGCCGCGCCTTCTCGAAGTCCGAGTCGGCCGGGGAGGTCACGCGCCGGGCCAGCTCCGCCACGCGGGGATCGGGTCGCGGCAGGGTCAGGTATCTCTCACGGTCGGCGAGCCCCTCGGTGGATTGGCCGTCACCGGGCCGTCGCGTCGTCTCCTCCGGGTCCGGCGAGAGGACGTGGTAGGTGAATCGCCTCATCCGCGGCGCCGGCAGAACGATCGAACCGCCCGCATCGACGCCGACCGACGCGATGCCCTCGGAAACGATCCGCACCGCGCCGGGCAGGACGAACAGGACCGGCGCCATGGACGGGTTCAGGGTGATCTCCTGCTCGATCATCCCCTGGCCCGCCGGCGGTGAACCACCGAGGGCGAACGAGCCGTCCGGGCCCGGCTTGATCCACTCCCGGTCGGGCCGCGCGACGCTCCAGGAGCGCCCGTCGAAGGTGTCGAGCGCCACGCCGCGCCAGCGCAACGTCATCGAGGCGGGGTCGATCAGGCCCGGATAGGAACCCTCCGCGGAAGCGACCTTCGCGCGCATGACGATCGTCCGTCTCTTCTTGATCCGGCTGATGGAGCCCAGCTCGATCCGGTCGGCAAACCCGGCCAGCGCGTCTCCCGGCGGCCGGACGAGGGACGTGGGGTGGAAGTAGCCGGTCCCGAGGTGCGGGATGGCGAAGAAGAGGATCGATCCCGCGGCCAGCGTCGAGGCGGTCATCACCAGCACCGGGCGTCCGGAGGGAGCCCCGCGGGCGGCCGCGGGAGCGTCGTCGCGCGCGGAGGCGATCGCCATCAGGGTCCAGATCGCCATCGCGAGGTAGGCGGCCAGAAGGACGGAGAATCGCACTTCGGTGGTGGAGGCGGCCGCCGCGACCATCTGCACGAAGCTCAGGGCGATCGCCTGCCTCAGCTCGCGCTGTCCCGAGAGGTTCGCGCACCGGAAGGCCACGACGAAGGTCAGGAGCCGCAGGGCGGCGCCGATCAGGCTGCGCGACAGGATGAAGAGATCGAACGGGAAAAAAACCAGAGCGCCCAGGGCGAGGAGGTCCCAGAGCCTCGGGACGGTCGCTCGCCCGCCGCGCCACCGGCCATGCAGGATCGCGCCGGCGAGCAGAAGGGCGTGCAGCGGGCCGATGGCCTCCACCGAGAGCAGCGAGACGGCGGCGATCATCAGGCAGGCGGCCGCCCCATTGCCTACCGTCAGGATGGCGAACCGTCCCGCGCCCGCGCGCATCTCAGGCCATCTCGATCGGCGTGGCGCGCGCGGGGTCGGCGGAGATCACCACCACCTCGGCCCCCCGCCGGGCGAGGCGGAGCGCCTCCGCGAGATCGCCTCGATCCGGTCCGGCCTGGGCCCGCCTCACGGGCCTCACTCCCGCGAGGCGCCGCATCGCGTCCCGGCCGGCCAGCCCGGCCCCCGCTCCGGGAACCAGCAGCCGCGTGTCGAAGCTCTCGCGCCGGGCCAGATCCAGTATCGCGGCGCACCGCTCGACGGCCTCCTCGAACGCCACGTCGTCGTCCGCCTCCAGGTCGAGCACCACATCGATCCGCCGCTCCTGCTCGCGCTCGAACTCCTTGACCATGAGGCGTCCGCTGCGAGCCGAGGAGCGCCAGTCAATGTGGCGCGCGTCGTCGGAGGTGGTGTAGGGCCTAATGTTGTGCAGATCGGTTCCGGCGCGGCCGCCCAGGCGCGAGCGCGAGTCCGCCTCGCCGGCCGATCGCCCCGAGCCGAGGATCCTCAGCCAGGCGATCCTCCGATGACGGGGCAGCACGAGGAGCGAGCCGCGCCACGGAAGGCTCCCCGCGCGCCGCAGCCACAGATCGAGCGGGTATCCGGTGGCGGCGCGCAATGTCAATCCTCCGAATATCCCGCGCCTGGGGATCACCGCCCTGGCCGACCCGACCCCGCGCCGCCGATCCGAGGGGACGGCGACGGTCAGCTCGACCGGCTCGGGGAGCCCGTCGAGATGGATCTCGACCCAGGTCTGCGGCAGGAGGGGAAACCGTCCGCTCACCTCGACGCCGATCAGGAAGGGCTCCCCGCGGACCGCCTCTTCGGGGAGGAGCGCCGTCACGCGCAGCCGCCGCAGCGACCAGGTGGAGGCGGCCGCCGAGAGACCGGCGAGCGCGAGCACGAGGGAGAGGATCAGGTAGAGGAGGTTGTTGCCGGTGTTGACGGCCGCCAGCCCGATCGCCAATGAGAGCAGGGCAAGACGCGTCCCGATCCGGCCAGCCGGGAGAAGGCCGAGCGTGGGGCCATCGGCCGCCCGAGCCTCGCTCAAACCGGGACCTCCACCCGCTGGAGGATCTCCTCCAGGATCAGGCCAGCCCCCGGGCCGGTGGCCGCCTTGAGCACGAGGCGGTGGGCCAGCACGGGGACCGCCAGCTCCTTGATGTCGTCCGGGGTCACGAAGTCACGCCCTTCAACCAGCGCGAGCGCCTGGGCCGCGCGATAGAGCGACACCGAGCCGCGTGGCGAGACTCCCATCTCGATCGCCCCGCTGCGGCGCGTCTCGTTGACGATCTCCACGAGGTAGGAGAGGAGCGTCTCGTCGACGCGCACCTCGTGCACACGCTTCTGCAGCTCGATGAGGTCCGCGCCCGTCAGGACCGGCTCCAGGGTGTCCGCGGGATGGACGAGGCGCTGGCGCAGGATGATCTCCTTCTCGGCCTCCGACTCCGGGTAGCCGATCCGTATCCGCATCAGGAATCTGTCGAGCTGCGAGTCGGGGAGCGGGTAGGTGCCGTGGTGCTCGACGGGGTTCTGCGTCGCGATGACGAAGAAGGGGGTGGGGAGCGTGTGCGTGGCGCTGTCGACCGACACCCGAAACTCGCTCATCGCCTCCAGCAGCGCGGACTGCGTGCGGGGGGTGGTCCGGTTGATCTCGTCGGCAAGCACGATGTTCGCGAAGAGCGGCCCCGGTTTGAACTCGAAGCCCCCCGTCACCTGGTTGTAGACGGCGATGCCGATGATGTCGGAGGGGAGCAGATCGCTCGTGAACTGAATCCGCCGGAAGGTGAGGTTGAAGGATCGCGCGAGGCTGGCGGCCAGCGTCGTCTTGCCGACTCCCGGGATGTCCTCGATGAGCAGGTGGCCGCGCGCGAGCAGGGCCACGGTCGCCAGGCGCACCACGTCGGCTTTGCCGCGGATGACCTGCTCGACGTTCCGCCTCAGTGCGAGGATCTTCTCGTGGTGGCTCATGGAGGGAGACCCGGGCCGGCCCGCAAGATCGATGCGGGTTCAACTATAGGTGCCCTCTCCGAGACGGGCAAGGAAGGCAAGACAACCGGGACAGGCGTGGCGCCGGGATGGGGGCTCAATACCTGTGCGCCATGCCCCGTGCGGCCAGATCGGCCTTGATGCTGCGGCGGATGGTCTCCCACTCCTGCTCGGGGATCTGGAGAAACGCCTCGACCACCCTGGGGTCGAACTGGGTCCCGCCGAACTTCATGACCTCCTCGCGCGCCCGCTGGTACTCCATCGCTTTGCGGTAGGGACGGTTCATCGTCATGGCGTCGAGGGTGTCCACCGCCGCGAAGATGCGGGCCCCCAGGGGGATCTGATCTCCCGAAAGGCCGCGCGGGTAGCCCGTGCCATCGAACCTCTCCTGGTGGCAGTAGACGATCGGGACGGCCCCTTCCAGGAACTTGATGCCGGCCAGGATGCGGCGCCCGAGCTCCGGGTGCTTGCGCATCTCGACCCACTCCTCGGGCGTGAGGGGGCCCGGCTTGCGGAGGATCGCGTCGGGGATGCCGATCTTGCCCACGTCGTGCAGGAGCGCCCCCCACTTCATCTGCGTCAGCTCGGGCTCGGTGACCCCCATCCGGCGCGCCACGGCGAGCGTGAACTCGGAGACGCGGCGGGAGTGCCCCTGAGTTTCGGTGTCCCGGGTGTCGAGCGCCTCCATCAGCGCCTCGAGGGTCGTGTTGTAGGTCGTGTGGATCCGCTCGAATGCGGTCTTGAGCTCCTGGTAGAGGCGCTCGACCTCCGCGCTCTTGCGCACGACCTCCTGGGTGCGCTCCTCGACCATGCGCTCGAGGGAGACCTGGTACTCCCGGTTCTCCTTGATGAGGCGCCGCTTCTCCAGCGTGCGCTCGACCGTGATCACCACCTCGTCGAGGTGGAACGGCTTGGTGATGTAATCGCTGGCTCCCATCCGGATCGACTGAACCGCGGTGTCTACCTCCACCACCCCGGTCACCATCACCACGTCGATCTCCGGGTACTTCGCCTTGATCTCTTTGAGCAGCGCCATGCCGTTGAGGCCCGGCATGTCGATGTCCGAGAGGACGAGGCTGTAGCGGTCGCCGTCGGTGAGCCGCCGCAACGCCTCGGTGCTGTTGGAGGCCGCGTCGCAGTGGTACCCGGCGACCGTGAGCCGTTCCGTGAGGACTTCCCGGATGACTTGCTCGTCGTCGACGATCAAGAGGTTGGGCTTCATCCTGTCGCTTCGCCTTTCGTCATGAAAAGACCATGATGGATGGTGAGACCGGTATGAAGGCGTTCCGTTTGCCCCGCCCCGAACCAATATATGCCGCGCGCCACTCCGGGCAAACCCCGCTCCGCCGGCTCAGGTGACCGCCTCCCAGGAGTCCCCCGTCTTGAGGTCCACGGTCAGAGGCGCCGACAGATCGGCCACCCCCTCCATGCACCGCGCCAGCACCGGGCGCACCTTCTCGACCTCCCCCTCGGGGCACTCGAGCACCAGCTCGTCGTGCACCTGAAGGATCATTCGGGACTGGAACCTCCCCTTCCTGAGCGCGGCGCTCAGGTCGAGCATCGCCTTCTTGATGAGGTCGGCCGCGGTCCCCTGGATGGTCGTGTTGACGGCGGCGCGCAGCGCCTGCTGGCGTGCCATCCGATCGGTGCTCCTGATGTCGGGGAAGTAGCGCCGGCGGTTGAACAGGGTGGTGACGAAGCCGTCTTTCTCGGCCCGGGCGATCGTCTCCTCGTTGTACTCCTTGATCCGCGGGAACCTCTTGAAGTACCGGTCGATGAATTCCTGGGCCGCCTTGCGCGGGATCCCGAGCTGCTTGCCGAGGCTGTCCGCTCCCATCCCGTAAAGCACGCCGAAGTTGATCGTCTTGGCCTGGTTGCGCATCTCGGAGGTCACCAGCTCCGGCATCACCCCGAAGATCTCAGCGGCGGTGCGCCGGTGGATGTCCTCCCCCTTGCGGAAAGCGTCGGCCAGCTCGGGCACGTCGGCCATGTGGGCCATCACGCGCAGCTCGACCTGCGAATAGTCGGCCGCGAGAAACAGATGCCCCGCCTCGGGCACGAAGGCGGCGCGGATCTTCCGGCCCATCTCCGTACGCGCGGGGATGTTCTGGAGGTTCGGGTCCGAGGAGGAGAGCCGTCCCGTGGCGGCCACCGCCTGGTTGTACGAGGTGTGCACCCGCCCGGTTTGCGGGTTGATCAGCAGGGGCAGCGCGTCGATGTAGGTGGATTTGAGCTTGGTCAGCGAGCGGTAGTCGAGGATCTTCCGGGGCAGGGGATGCAGCGGCGCCAGATCCTCCAGCACGTCGACGCTTGTGGAGCGCGCCTTGGTCTTCGCGGTGCGGCGACGGCTCGTCAGATCGAGCTTCTCGAAGAGGATGTCGCCAAGCTGTCTGGGAGAGTTGATGTTGAAGGTGCATCCCGCCAGCTCGTAGATCTCGGATTCGAGCCTCTCGATCTCCAGGGCGAACTCGCCGGACATCCTGCCGAGGATCGCGGGGTCCACCTTCACGCCGGCCATCTCCATGTCGGCCAGCACCGGAACGAGCGGCAGCTCGAGATCGTGGAACAGCTCGTCGAGCTCCCTCTCCCTCAGGATTGGCTCGAGGACTTCCTTCAGGCGCAGAGCGATGTCGGCGTCCTCTCCCGCGTACTGCGCGACACGCTCCACGTCGACCCTGTCGAGGGTGACCTCGGCGCGTCCGGTCCCGGCGACCTCCTTGTAGAGGATCGTGCGGTGGTTCAGGTAGTCGAGCGCCAGGACGTCGAGGTTGTGCTGGCGCCGTCCCGGGTCGATGAGGTAGGAGGCCACCATCGAGTCAAAGCCGATCGGGGCCGGGTCGATCCCGTGGCGCCGGAAGAGGATCAGCTCGTACTTGACGTTCTGCCCGACCTTGGGGAGCTTGCGATCCTCCAGAAGCGGCTTGAGCTTCGCCAGGACGAGGTCCAGGGGGATCTGCTTCGGGGCGCCCAGGTACGAGTGGGCCACCGGGACGTAGACGGCCTTTCTCGGGGAGCTGCAGATGGCCACCCCCACGATCGCGGCGCGCATGGGATCGGTGCCGGTCGTCTCCAGGTCGATGGAAAGGATTCCGTCCCGGCGGACCTTGGCCAGGACCTCGTCCAGGTCGCTCTCCTCGAGCACCGCGCGGTAGTCGGCGGAGCCGGGCTGCTCGCGGGGGGCGAACTCCTGCTGGAGGCTCGAGAACTCCAGCTCGGAGAAGAGCGCGTAGGCCGCCGGCGCGTCGGGCGCCTCGTACCGGAGAGCGTCGAGCTGGAGCTCGACGGGGGCGTCGCGCCGGATCGTCGCCAGGCCGCGGCACTTGAGGGCCTGCTCGTAATCGGTCTTGAGCCCCTCACGGTAGGCCTTGCGCTCGATCTCGTCGGCGTGCTCGTACGCCTCCTCGAGACTGGAGAAGCGGCGGATGATATCGCGGGCCCCCTTCTCGCCGATGCCTTTCACGCCCGGGATGTTGTCGGAAGCGTCCCCCTGAAGCGCGAGCACGTCGACCACCCGGTTTGGAGGCACGCCGAAGACCTCCTCGACCTTTGCGGCGTCCATGAGGAGGTTCCCCTTGGCCGGGTTGAGGACCTTCACGTGGTCGTCCACGAGCTGGAACATGTCCTTGTCGGAGGTGACGATGACGACGTCGAAGCCCTGGTTCTTCGCCTTCTCCGCCAGCGTGGCGATGATGTCGTCGGCCTCGAAGCCGTCCTTCTCGAGGACGGGGACGCGAAGGACCTCGCACACGCGACGCGCGTACGGGAACTGGGGTATGAGGTCCTCGGGGGGCGGCGGGCGGTGGGCCTTGTACTGCTCGAACTCCTCGTGGCGGAACGTCGGCTTGTCGGTGTCGAAGGCGACGCCGAGGAAGGGGGGCTTCTCGTCCACGATGAGCTTCCGCAGGATGCCGGCGAACGTGTAGATGGCGTTGGTGGGGAGCCCCTTGGAGGTCGACATGCGGGGGGTCGCATGGTAGGCGCGGAAGATGTTGTAGGTGCCGTCGACGAGATAGAGGGTCCGATCCTTCGGCATCGTCGCGATGGCTCCGTCCGCGTTTCTATCGGTGAGGGTCGAGGGGACGCTCCCTCGGACACCCGGCGTCGCAGGGAACCCTTCCTCAGGCACGGCTGCGCGCGGCCCCGGGCCGCTGCTCGCCTCCATTCCGCTCGGCCACGCGCCCCCGGGGCGCGTGACGGCCTCGCGTCATAGGGCCTGCGGAAGGGTTCCCCGCGACTCCCAGTTGTCTGCGAGCGCCCGACGCCGAACCGATCGTGTTGCTCGTCGACGGCACATGTCGTGGCGCAACCGTCGGCAGTTTGAAGAGCGCGGGCATTCTAACATTGACCGATCTGCCTGCCGGGCTTGTGGGGATGGATCGCGCGTCGGACGTTCGCGGATTCGGACCAGGCTACTCTGCGCCGCCTCGGAGCCACTTCCCGCGTAGCTCTTCGGCAAGCTGATCGTGCGGGATGCTCCGCCCGGCATCCGCATCCGCCTGGCCTTGCGCGATACTCTGGACGACGTGGAGATGGTAGAGCACCTCTTCCAGGCTGCAATCATCGGGGAGCCGGTCAAGCAACTCTCTTACTGTTTGTTTGGCTTGCACGGTGCGCTCCATACCTGAGGTCTGGCAGAGAGGTTGCCAGTATACACCTCGTCATTGACCGATCGGTCCTCCCTCCTATATTGGCGCGCATGAGGTGCTGGCGGAGGATCGCGGGGACCATCCTGCTCGTCGCGGCTGTCGGGGTTGTCGGGATCCGTCTCGGAGGGGCGGCCCCCACCCTCACCACGATCGCGATCGACGGTGACATGGCCGACTGGGCCACGGTCCTCTCGAACCCGGAAAACGTCATCAACGACGGACCAGGCGGAGGCCTCATCGACGCCGACCCGGGGGTCCCCGCGAGCCTCAACCTGGATAAGATCGCATTCACCTGGGACGCGACCTACCTCTACTTCTACGTCCATCGGCTGAGTTCCACCGGAGAGTTCAACTACTACTACTTCCACCTCGACCTGAACAACGACGGGCTGGTCGCCAACCTCGCCCCTCTGTTCCGCGTGGGCTGGTGGGGCAGCAATCAGAGGACCGACACCAGCCTCGACACCTACCAGGCGGTCAACGTCCTGGCGGGGGACCCGATCACCAACGGCCTCGGAGAGCACGACGGCTACAAGCTGCCGGGCAACCGCGTGCCGGGCCCGGCGCTCGAGAGCCTGAACGGCGGAAGCGCCAGTGGTCTGGAGATGGAGGCGCGGGTCCTGTGGAGCTCGCTGGGGGTCGCGGCCGGGACCGCCTTGCGATGGCATCTGTCCACGAGCCGCCGGCTCAACGATTACCCGGGACAGATCAAGGACAACGCGGGGGCCGGCACGGCCTTCGCCGGCGTCGATCTCTCCCCCAACCGGTCCGTGGGAGCGGCGCCCGGAGGAAATCTCGTCCTTTCCCATACGGTCGCGAACCTCGGAAACGTGGCCGACGTCTTCGACCTGACCTGGACCTCCGCCGGTGCCTATGCGCCCTCATCGGTGACCTTCTACAGGGACGTGGACGCGAGCGGGACGCTGACCCCCGGCGACACGCTCCTCGTCGACACCGACGGCGACGGCACGGTCGACACGGGGTCCATGGCGGCGGGAGGGGCCCCGCGCGCGGTGCTGGCGGTGGCGGCCATCGGCTCCTCGCCGACCCTCGGGCAGGTCTGCACGCTGACCCTTCGGGCCCGCTCCTCCGTGACGGTCTCGGTTACCGACACCGCGATCGACACGATCACGATCGTCCAGCCCTCCCTCACGCTGGTTAAGGCCGTCGACAAGGCGACCGCGCCGCCCGGGGGGGTGCTGACCTATACGGTGACCTACAGCAACGCGGGAAGCGGCGACGCGATCTCGGTGGTCGTCGTGGACCCCGTGCCGGCGAACACCACCTACGTGACCGGCTCGGCGGCCGGCGCCGGGATGACGATCACATGGAGCCACGACTCGGGACTGTCATGGGACTCCTCCGAGCTGGCGCCGGTCACTAACGTCCGATGGCAGCGCGCCGCGCTTCTGCCGGCCGGCGGCAGCGGCAGCGTCGCGTTTCGCGTGACCGTCAATTGAGCGAGCGTCGCGCCGGCCGCGGCCGGCGCACCCGGGTGGTATAATCGCGCAGCCATCACGCCTTCTGGAGACCCTACCGATGCCCGTGACCCCCATGACTCCACTTGCCTTCTCCAACGAGCCCTTCACCGACTTCTCCCGCGAGGAGAACGCCCGTCGGATGCAGGAGGCGCTCGAATTCGTCCACGCGCAGTTCGGCAAGCGCTACCAGCTCATCATCGGCGGGGAGCGCTACTCGACGCCGGAGTTCTTCCCCTCCCTGAACCCGGCGAAGAAGGGAGAGGTGATCGGCTACTTCTGCAAGGCGGGCCGGGAGCAGGCCGAGCAGGCGATGCGCGCGGCGTTGAAGGCCTTCGAGGAGTGGCGGGATGTCGCGGCCGACAGGCGGGCCGACCTGCTCTTCAGGTCCGCGGCGATCATGAGACGGCGCAAGCACGAGCTGGCAGCCTGGATGATCTGCGAGGTGGGCAAGTCGTGGGTGGAGGCCGACGTCGACGTGGCCGAGGCGATCGACTTTTGCGAGTTCTACGGCCGCGAGACGCTGAGACTCGCTGGCGAGCAGCCGCTCACGCGCGTGGCGGGCGAGAGAAACGAGCTGGTTTACATCCCGCTGGGGGTGGGGGTCGTGATCCCGCCATGGAACTTCCCGCTGGCAATCCTGTGCGGCATGACGACGGCGGCGATCGCCACGGGCAACACCGTCGTGCTCAAGCCGTCGAGCGACTCTCCGGCGATCGGCTACAAGCTCATGGAGGTGCTGGAGGAGGCGGGGCTGCCTCCCGGCGTGGTGAATTTCATCACGGGGCCGGGGGCCGAGACGGGGGACTATCTCGTCGCGCACCCGAAGACGCGCTTCGTGGCGTTCACCGGCTCCAAGCCGGTCGGCCTGGGCATCAGCGAGAAGGCGGCGGCCGTCGCGCCGGGGCAGATCTGGATCAAGCGGGCGATCCTCGAGATGGGGGGCAAGGACGCCATCCTCGTGGCCGATGACGCCGACCTGGACGCCGCGGTGGAGGGGGTCGCGGCCTCGGCCTTCGGCTTCCAGGGGCAGAAGTGCTCGGCCTGCTCGCGTGCGATCGTGGACGACAAGCTCTACGACGCGTTTCTCGAGAAGCTGGTGGCGCGCGTGCGGGCGCTCACGGTGGGGCCTCCCACCGACGGCAAGGTCTACATGGGGCCGGTCATCAACGAGCGCGCCTTCAAAGCGACCATGGAGTACATCGAGATCGGGCGTAACGAGGGGCGCATCGTGGCCGGGGGAGAGCCAGGCCCTTCGGAGGGCTGGTTCGTGATGCCGACGGTGGTGGCCGACGTGGATCCGAAGGCGCGCATCGCGCAGGAGGAGATCTTCGCGCCGGTGCTGGCGGTCATCAAGTGCCGCGACTTCGAGGATGGGCTGCGAATTGCCAACGACACGGAGTTCGGCCTGACCGGCGCGGTCTACACGGCCTCGCAGAAGCGGATCGAGGAGGCCAGGCGGCGCTTCCACGTGGGAAACCTCTACATCAACCGGAAGTGCACCGGCGCGATGGTGGGGGCGCATCCGTTCGGCGGGTTCAACATGTCGGGGACGGACTCCAAGGCAGGGGGCCGCGACTACCTGCTGCTGTTCACGCAGGCCAAGTCGATCGCGGAGAAGATCACGTAGTCCTGCGCTGCCGCCGCGAGCGAAGAACGCTCCCTCGGGCACGCCGTCGTCCGGCCCCCGGGGCCGGCCGCGGCTCCGCTCTCGCTCGGCGCCCTCGCCCGGCTCGGGCCACCGCCTCGCTCCGAGAGGGCCCGCGGGAGCGTTCTGCGCCCGCTGCTCCACGTCAGGCTACCGAGTGATGTTGCCCGAGATCGCATCCCCTGTCGGTGAGCCTCGCTGGTGGACCGCCGCCATGCCACGCCTCCTCTCTCTCGCGAGATAAGTACGACCGCCGCCGCGAGCCTGTGGTATAAGTGAGCTTGTCGATGTGACTTGGCGGCGTCCTCGCCGACGCACTCCAGTGCCACACGGGGCTCCAGCGGAGCCCGCTACCCAGTTCATTAGAGATTGTGCAGGCGCACGAAAATGTCAGGTGGCAAGACGACAAGTGGTGGCCCAGACCCGAAGTGAGGAGCCATGGCGCTGACCTTGGTCAAGGGAAAGGAACTTGACGACCGGTATGTCATCCACGAGTCCATCGGTGCAGGTGGATACGGATCCGTGTGGAAGGCCTCCGACAAGCAGCTGAGTCGAGATGTTGCCCTGAAATGGCTCTTGAAGCGTCCCGGAGCAGTCCCAGGTGACGATACGGCCCGGCTTTTGTCGGAGGCACGGAAACACGCGGGGCTCGTTCACACAAACATCGTCCAGGTCTACGACGTGATCGAATGCGAGGGCGAACACCTGATCGTAATGGAGTACGTAGATGGGCCTTCGCTCAATACGATCCTTCGTGACTTCGCCAAGAAGGGCGAAGTTTTGCCGCTCGATCAGGCCTCTTCAGTCTTGCGAGACGTTCTCTCCGGCGTCGCGTTCGCGCACGACAAGAAAATCGTCCACCGAGATCTTAGTCCATCCAATATCCTTCTGACCTCCACGGGTATCCCGAAGCTTGGGGATTTCGGCATCGCTCGGGTCCTCGACCCCCAATCCAACCTCGCGCCTTCGAGTTCCGTCCACGGTGGAACGGGCAACCCGAACTACATGGCACCTGAGCAGCACCGTGGAGAAGAGGCAGATGCGTCATCTGACCTGTTTATGGTCGGGATCATCGGGTATCTGCTGCTTACCGGCCGGCACCCTTTCGCGCACCCAAGCGGACTCTTCTCGATCCCCGATTTCATCAGGGACGAGAACTTTACCCCCGATTCGCCGCGGCCACTAGCATCGCTCACTGCCAGCCAACAGCGTCTGTTTCGTGAATACGCGGCTGTGGTGACTCGGCTCCTGAACCGCGAACGCGCAGGAAGATTCGCGAGCGCTCGAGAGGCAATCGAAGTCATTGAGGACCTCGAGCCATTCCAGGAGTGCCCACAGTGCGGTGAGCGCATTCCAGAGCACTACCGCTTCTGTGGGTTCTGCGGGTCGACCCTCGAAGAACGAAAGGACATTCCCGTGCCGCAACCGGTTCCCGTACATCAGGCCGAGGAGAGTGCGGACGACCTTGTCGATCGCGGGTATCATCTCAGTCGCCTCCGGCGCTGGGATGATGCGATCGCGCTTTACCGGGATGCGATCAAAAAGGATGCACGAAATGACAAAGCGTATCGGAATCTCGGCTTCGCCCTCAACCGAATGGGTCGATGTGAGGAAGCCGACGCGGCTCTGTCAAAAGGTCTTGAGGTCGGGCCCGATCAACCTTCACATGAGGCAAGCCTGAGGCATGAGCGCGCCTACGCCCGCGCGGAGCTAAAGAGATACGACGAAGCCCTTGTCGACGTTCAGCGGGCCCTCGAGCTGATTCCGTACTCGACTAAGTCCCGGTACCTCAGGGCTCGGATTCGCCTACTCCGCGGTGACCGGCTTGACGCAAAGTCAGATGCGATTGAAGTACTTCGGCAGGTCCCCGATCACTTGGGCGCCCTCCGATTGCTGGATCAGCTGGGCGGCGCCTAGCATGGGCAGTGAAGCTGCCGGTCCACCCTGTCTCGGCCCGTGCAGAAGGCGCACGGTCCGCGCCAAGGCCTCCTGTAGCTCACGACCAGCGTTGTGCTCGCTCCTGAGGGCCGATGTGGGAGCGAGGAGGTCGATCTAGGATGCACGAGCAAACCTCCCGGGCTGCAGACAAGCCCAGTTTGCTCGAACAGTGGAAGACGACCATCAATGCCCAGATGCACTTTAACGACATGCTCATGCGCGCGCGGTCATTGGCCGCGACCGTGGTCATCGGGGTATTCGGGGCGGCCGCGGCCCTAGTCGGTCAGTACCCCACCCGGCTCATCACCGTATGTCGCTGGTCCGTACATATCAGCGCGGTCGTCATCGCCTTCGGGTTGGTGCTGCTACTCTGCGTTTTTTTGTTGGACTACCTTTATTATTATCGGCTTTTGTTGGCGGCGGTTGAACGAGGTGAGGTCATCGAGCGTGAACTATCTAGGCTCGTTTCCGCTGAGACAGTCCCCTCCTTCAGCCTGTCGCTTTATCTGTCGCAAAGAGTCTCACGCCACCACGCGGAAGCAGTGCTCATGTTCTTCTATGGAATCCCGGTGGGAACAGGATTGGTTTTCTTGTTTTACTTACTGGTCTTCTACCAGGTGAGCCAATGAATCGGATCATCGCTATGAGGGGATTGCACTCAGTGCCGAACCTCCCGTTGCAGGCGCTTTTTGGCGTCGGTCCTGCAGCCGACAGAAACCGTCCTCGCTCGAGCGCGGCGCCTAAAGCGGACCGTTAGCCCGATCGAACTGAGGAACGAGCGAGATGTTTCGGTTCCTGCATGCAGCTGATGTGCACCTCGACAGCCCGCTGATCGGGCTCGACCGATATGAATCTGCTCCTGTTGACGCGGTGCGTAGTGCCACGCGGCGCGCGTTCGAGAACCTCGTTGGCCTCGCGATCAACGAAGGGGTGGCCTTTGTGCTGCTCGCGGGCGACCTCTACGACGGCGATTCGAGGGACTACCGCACGGCCCTCTTCTTCGTGGAACAGATGGCGAAACTGCGGGAGGCGAAAATCCCAGTCTTCGTGGTTGCTGGCAACCACGACGCCGCGAGCCAGCTCACGAAGCGCCTGCGTCCGCCCGACAACGTGCACTTCTTCTCCACGAGGAAGCCCGAGACGCGCTTCGTCGAGGCGTTCGACGTCGCCGTCCATGGTCAGAGCTATGCGACCCGCGAGATCACGGCGGATCTCTCCGCCGCGTATCCAGCAGCCGACGGGCATCTCTTCCACGTGGGATTGCTCCATACGAGCCTTGACGGGCGCCCGGGTCACGCGCCGTACGCGCCGACGTCGTCGCAGCTCCTCGCGCAGAAGGGCTATCAGTACTGGGCCCTGGGGCACGTTCACAAGCGGGAGATCGTGTCGCAGAACCCCTGGATCGTGTTCCCAGGGAACCTGCAAGGCCGTCACGCACGCGAGACCGGTCCCAAGGGCTGCACGCTTGTGACAGTAGAGAACGGCGCGGTCAAGCAGATCGAGGAGCGCCCGATTGATGTCCTGCGTTGGGCCGTCAGCCGCGTCGACGCCGAGGGAGCTTCATCGACGGACGAGGTGCTCGATCGAGTGGCGCACACCATCGCGTCGGAGGCCGATTGCTCGGATGGCCGCGCGTTGGCGGTCCGTGTCGAGGTCCGCGGTCCTGTGGCCTGTCACGACGAGATCGCGTCCGATCCGGATCGGTGGACGCAGGAGATCCGCGCGGTGGCAGCCGGTGTCGGCTCGGCTGACGTCTGGATAGAGAAAGTGCGGTTCGCGACCGATCGCCCGACCGATCTCGCGCAACTCGCGACGCGCGACGACGCAATCGGGAGTCTCATCCGTGACATCGCATCCGCCGCGGGCGATCCCACAGAAATCGAGGCGTTGCGCGCATCCCTCGCCGACATTCGCGGCGTGTTGCCGCGGGAACTGCTCGACGGTGAGGACGCAGTTGACCCGCACTCGCAGGAAATCCTGGCGCGGATGGTCATTGAGGCTAGGGGACTGCTCCTCGGGCGAATCGCTCGAAAGGGATCCGCTTTGTGAGAATCCTCGAACTGAAACTCACTGCGTTCGGTCCGTTCAGCGGTCAGACGCTTGATCTGAGTACAGGTAATCCCGGCCTCCATGTCGTGTTTGGACCCAACGAGGCCGGGAAAAGCTCCGCGCTCCGCGCGCTCCACGCGACACTGTACGGCATCCCAGGACAAACGAGCGATGCCTTCCTCTATCCTTACGACGCACTGCGCATCGGCGCACGTCTGCGCCACTCGAGCGGGACCGAGATCGCGTTCGTGCGGCGCAAGGGGACCAAGAATACGCTGCTCGCGCCGGACAACACGCGACTCGATGATCGCGCACTGGACCGGTTCCTGGGCGGAGAGAGCAGCGAGAAGTTCGAATTGTTCTGGGGAATCGACCATGCCCGGCTCGTCCAAGGCGGCCATGACATCCTCGAAGGTCGAGGCGATCTCGGGGAGAGTCTCTTTGCCGCGGGCTCGGGAGTCTCAGATCTCCGGAGGATGCGCAGCACGCTTGAGGACGAAGCCTCCGGGCTCTACGCGCCGCTCGGGCGCCAGCGCACCGTAAACCAGGGCGTCGGCAAGCTGCGCGAACTCCGCATGGCGCAGCGCGAGGCGACCGTCTCAGCCGACGAGTGGGCGCGGCGGGAGCAGGCGTCGGGCGACGCCGCGGAAGCAGTCACGCGGCTCTCGAAACGAGAGCGGGAGCTGCTCCACGAACGATCGCGGATCGAGCGCTTGAAACGCGTCCTGCCGATGCTCGCGGAGCGCCAGGGGTTGCAGGAGCGTCTTGCCGCACTTGCGGACGTCGTGCCCCTCCCCGAGGACTTCCCGAAGCGACGTCAGGAGGCAGAGGCAGCACTTCTCGCTGCAGGGCAGAATCTCGAACGCACAGACAGGGACCTGCGCGAACTGAACGAGCAGATAAATCGGCTGGGGCCAACGCCGACGCTCGTGGGCGAGTCGGAAACCGTCAACCGGCTACACATCGATCTGGGAAAACACCGCTCAGCGCTCTCTGACCGGCCAGGGCTCATCGGGCAGAGGGGCGAACAGCGTTCGGTGGCAACGCGACTGCTCGCGGAATGGCGTCCGGACCTTGAGCTTGAGGAATCCGCTGCGTTACGAGTCTTCGTCGGCCGTCGCGTTCGCATTCAGAAGCTGGCGGCAGAGCGCGAGCGCTTGGACGAGCGTTTGGTGTCCGCCATCAGGGATGGTGCGAAAGCGGAAGCGCAGAATAAAGACCTTCAGCGCGAGGACTCCCATCTCCCACGGACACAAGATGCCGAGCGACTCGTCGTCGCAATCAACGAGGCCCGCCGCGGTGGGGCAGCCGAGGACGAACGGGACAAGGCCATGCAGATGGTGAAGCGGCTCACTGCGCAACGCGATGCCGGACTCGAGAAGCTCAGCCTTGCAGCGGCGACTACCAATCGTCTGGAGGAGTTGCGCGCGCCAAGCGCAACGTTGATCGCGAAGTTCGAGGCGCGCTATAAGGAAGTCCAGGACGCCGCCCGCGCGACCAAGTCCGAGCGCCAACGCCTCGACAAAGAGATCCGGGAGCTGAGTGCGAAGATTGAGATGCTCCACACCAAGAAGGCTGTCCCGACCGACGAAGATCTCGCGGCGGCTCGGTCGCGGCGCGATGCCGCGTTCGAACTCTTGCGCGAACACTGGGAGAAGGGCCGCGACGTCACTGAGAAGGTGCGTGAGCTCCTCGGCAGGGGAAACCTAATCGAGCTCTACCCGCTTGCCGTGAGGGACGCAGACAACGTCGCCGACCGGTTGCGTGGTGAAGCGGAGCACGTCGCGAAGCTCGCGCAGTACCTGGAGGAGCGAAAGCGCCTCGGGACGCAGGTGGAGTACGAGGAGGCCTCCGCGCGGGGTCAGATGGAATCGGCCGCCGTGATCGAATCCGAATGGCGTGCTCTATGGAGGCCCGTGCTCGCGATGCCGCCTCCGATCGAAGACGCGCGCGCTTGGCGAACGGACTTCGAACGGTTGCTCGATCGGTCAGCGGCCCTAGAGGAAGAAAACGAAAAGATGCATCGGCTCGACACGTGGATCGAGAAGCAGGTTAAGAACCTGATCGCGGCGATAACAGAGCTGGAAGGTGACACGCGTCCTCTTGCAGGGCTGGCCGCAACCCTTGCGGCGGCAGAAAGAGTGCGGCAGGACACCGAGAAGGAGAATCATGCGCGAAGCGATCACGCGCGCCGGACGAGGGAGAGCAACCAAGCGGTGATTGACGCTGAGAAGGCCAAACGCGCGGCACTGGCAGAGATTGACGCCTGGCAGCGGAAGTGGACGGAAGCGACCGGCGGACTCCTGCCCGGCGATGCTGCTCCTCCCGACGACGCACTTACGGCGCTCGACGCCATCGAGAAGGTGCTACGTGCGCTCGATGAGGCGGCGGGCTACGACGTCCGCATTGCGGGGATCGATCGAGATGCTGAGCGGTTCCGGGGCGACGTTCGCGCGCTTACCTTGCGACTCGGCGAGACTGTTGAACAGGAATACGACGGCCAATGGGTCGATTCAGTGCACAACCTGCTCGCCGTGGCGCTCCAGGAGGAGGAGCGCCGGCGTCAGGCGCGGGAGCGACTGGTTGGTCTTTCGGGTGAGATCAACCGCTACAGGCAGACGGTGCAAGGGGCGGAGCTCACGCTTGCAAAGCTGCGCGGCGAAGCACGCTGCGAGGCGGACGTTGATCTCGCGGTGGTCGAAAAGAGGAGCACTGAGCTCCGGACGTGCTCGAGGGAGATCGAGCGCGTCGAGCGAGACCTCGTTCGTGGCGGCGATGGAGCGTCGATCGCCGAACTAGAAGCCGAAGCGGCAGGTGTAGACCGCGACGCCTTGGACGTTCGGGCTGGCGAGATCAGTGCGCTCCTCGTCGAGATGGACAAGAGCCTTGCGGCAGGGCGCGACCGACAAGCCACGGCTCGGGCAGATCTGCTGCTGCTTCATGGCCCTTCTGTCGCGAGCGAGAAGGCCGAGGAGGCTCAAGCGACGCTTGCGAAGCTCCGAGAGGACGTCTTACGATTCGTCCGTCTGCGCGTCGCCTCAGTGCTCCTCGCGAGGAGGATCGACGACTACCGCCGCCGGAACCAGGCCCCCTTGCTGCTCCGTGCCGGCGTGCTGTTCCGGGAGATGACTCTTCGCAGCTTCGAGAGGCTCGAGGCTGACATGGACGACGACCGGCCCATCCTGATTGGTGTGCGACCAGACGGGAAGCGGGTACCCGTGCAGGGCATGAGCGAGGGCACGCGGGACCAGCTCTTCCTCGCGCTACGACTCGCTGCCGTTGAGGCGTCGTGCGCGACCAGCGAGGCGCTGCCGTTCATTGTCGATGACGTATTGGTGCAGTTCGATGATGAAAGAACCGCGGCAGCACTTCGCGTCCTGGCCGACGTGGCAGCGAGCACGCAGATCGTGTTGTTCACACACCATAAGCATGTCCGCGCGAGTGCCCAGGCGATGAATGCACCGACCCAAGTGATCGTGCACGAACTGTGACCGGAACAGGATGAGGTTGCTAACGGAACCGTAAGGATGGAATTGTTATTTCAATTGCAGGGGCGGCAGTACAGATTGAGTTGGGGACTGATGCATGCGATGTCCCACGGCAAACCAAGGTGGGCAGGGAGTAACTCTTTCGACTCTACGGCGGGGAAAGGCCATGTATGGGAAAAAGAAGAAGCGCGTCATCGGAGTTGTGGCTGGGCTGATCGTCATGACGATCGCCGGGACGCACTTGCGATGGACTTGCGGAGTTGGGATCTGAAGCTTCCGGCGGGCACCCGGTTCGTGGTTCTCTCGAGCTCTCCGTCTAATTTCGGTGGTGCGGCCGTCTTGGACAGGGAAACGCAGCTCGTATGGGGAAAGTCCCCGGATACGGCATTCAAGAGCTGGGAGCAGGCTTTGATCGACTGCTACTCCAAGGATGTAGGAGGCCGCAGGGGGTGGAGGTTGCCCACGGAAGAGGAGTTGTTCAGCTTGGTGTTGCTGGACCCCAACTTGCCTTTCGGACCTACTCTCCCATCCGGCCATCCGTTCATGAATATCCAGTCAGGAACCTACTGGTCGAATACCAGGATAGACCTCATCAACTCTACGCAATTGAAGGCGTGGGGTGTGGATTTTGGCAGCGGCAGCATAGCCAGCGCCAGATGAACGGTAGCAGCTCTATGCGTGGGTGGTGTGTGCGCCTTGGACATGGCCATGACGGTTCGCAGTCTGGGTTCTGAATGCGCTCAGCCCAACTCCGCGCTGTAGCGGACGCGAGCCGTTGGGTGCGAGCCTTGGCGGAAATCATTGGGTTTCGAGGTGGCCTGAGGGGTGGTGTTCTGGTAGGTTGTTCGAATGAAGGTGCGCGAAGTGATTCGACTTCTCGAGCGTGACGGATGGCAGTTGGCCGTGACGCGTGGTAGTCACAGACAGTTCACGCACCCGTCAAAGCCGGCCCGGGTTGAAGGGGGTCAAGTGGTAAGAAAGCTCAGGTATCTCGTTCGGATCAACAAGGACCGTAGCAGTGACTGGGGTGCTTCCGTGCCCGACCTGCCTGGGTGCGTGGCCACAGGCAAGACAATCGATGCTGCGTTGCGGCGCATCCAGGGGGCTATCGAGTTGCATCTGGAAGGCATGAGGTACGACGGCATGAAACCACCCCGCCCACGGCGTCGTGTCGTGGTGCCTCGTAGGACATCTCGGCAGGTCGACTTTTACGCAACCGTTGAAGTCGCTGCCTGACCGATGTCTCACATCCGCCTTCGGACCACCCACCGGGCAACACGCTGCAGCGGCCGGTGGGCGTCGGGCTCGGCGCGGACTTCGTCCACACTCTCGCCCGCGCAGGTTGACGTGGCGGGCAGACTGTTCGTGTGCTCGCAGTCATCCTCAAGTCAGAAGCTGAAGGTTGGCTCGCGGAGTCAGGTGGGAAATCATGAAGAAAGTGGCCTTGTCCGAGTGGTGATAACTCGGCATGGCAAACCTGCGGGTATCCTGATTGGGTTCGAGTCTGAACATGACTGGTTCGACTACCGGCTTGAGCACGATCCGCGATTCCCGCGGCGAATCGAGGCAGCAAGAGCGAGCCTTCGAGCAGGGCGAGGCGTAAAGATCGAGGACCTAATCGATTGAGCCATAGGGTGCCCAACCACACGCCCTACACGGCGGCGGGCGTGGGGCTTCGAGCGGACTAGTTCCTCCCCCTTGCCGGCCACAGCACCAGGCAGTCCGGTTCAGTGGTGAGAGGATTCTCTTATGCGTATGCAATTCAAGGTTTGCTCGTTCGTGATGGGCGCCGCTGTGTTACTTGTTCTTCAGCCACTCTCGGCTGAGAACTCGCCGGCATCTGGCGCCCCACCGCCGCCGGGGAGTCTGATCGACATCGGGGGATACAAACTCCACCTCCTGTCCTCCGGGGAAGGGAGCCCAACCGTCATTCTGGAAGCTGGTCTTGGTGCATTCAGTGTGAACTGGGGATTGGTGCAGCCTCAGGTGGCCAGGTTCGCCAGGGTCTGTTCGTATGACCGTGCGAGCTACGCGTGGAGCGACCCTGGTCCGGAGCCTCGCGGCCTTCGCACGAGCGTGAGCGAGCTGCACCGCCTCCTGGACCAGGCCAGGGTCAAGCCACCCTACGTCCTGGTAGGGCAGTCGTGGGGTGGGCGGATCGTGCGGCTGTTCGCGCACACCTACCCGGAGGAGGTTGCCGGGATGGTCCTGATCGATACGTTCTCGGAGGGGACCGGGGAGGTGCCGGCGGAAGCGCTGGAGCTTGACTTGCGTGAGGAGGAGGAGAAGGAGCCCGCGGTCAACCTCCCCGCCACGCTTCGGAGCGCCCACGACTGGGCGGCGGCCAGGAAGCGGCAGCCGGATATCACCGACGTGAACGAGGATCCCGATGCGCTCATACGAGCCACGGTCGCGAATGGAAAGGCCCCGCTCGGCGACCGGCCGCTCATAGTCATCAGTGCCGGGCGGTTGTCTTACAGCGCTGAGGATCGCAAGGCCGGGCGGTCGCTGCAGGAGAAACTCCGCGCTCACGTCAAGAGCGAGGCCTTCCTGGCGTCCCTCTCTCGCAACAGCCGGTTTCTGATCGCGCGCCGGAGTTTCCACGAGGTGCATCTCTACGAGCCGGACCTCGTCACCGACGCGATCCGGCAAGTGGTCGATGCCGTTCGCTCTGGAAAGAAGCTGGGCTCGACTCGCTGACCGGACGGTAAGGTACAATCCCCGCATGGCGATCTTCGCAGCCGCGCTGGCCCCAGCGGGAGGGGCGCACTGAGCGTCGAGGGGCCCTCCGGGGCGGGCTCCGCCCGACCCCCTCTCGTCGCGGCAATCCGCGGGGCCTTCGCCGCGCCGCCCGCCGGCGCGCCCGGGCCGGCCGGCTCCAGGCTCATGCTCGGCGCGATCCTTGCCTTCGCCCTCGCCGTCCGGCTCATGCAGGCGTACGAGGGGCTCCCCTACTTGCACCACTTCGACGAGCCGCAGGTCGCGAGCACGGCGCTGCAGATCATGCGGTCGGGCGATCTCAACCCGCACTTCTTCAACTACGGGTCGCTCCTCATCTACATGAACCTCGGTGTGGACGTCCTTCACTACTACCACCTGATGGGCCAGCCGGAGGAGAACGCGGGCTCGCTGGGCGCCCTGGACGATATCCGCACGGAGCACGACACCGGCTGGCACTGGACGATCTCGCATCCGTCCTTCTACCTCTGGAACCGCTGGCTGACAGCCCTGTTCGGCGCCGGGTCGGTCGCGTTGGTCTACTTCATCGGGCGTGCGGTCGGCGGCGGGTGGGCCGGCCTGCTCGCGGCCGCGTTTCTCGCCGGCCTCCCCCTCCACGTGGAGTACTCGGCCTATGTGACGACCGACGTTCCGGCGTCCTTCCTCTCCATCGCCACGGTCCTCCTGAGCGTGCGGCACCTTCAGGAGGGCAGGCCGGGCCAGCTCCTCGCCGCGCTGGCGTGCGGCGGGCTGGCCGCCTCCACCAAGTACAACGCCGCAGTCGTGCTGTCGGTGCCGCTGGCGGCGTTCCTTCTGTCGCTCCTCTCGCGCCGGGCCGTCCCGAGGCCGTGGCTCTGGGCCGCCCTGCCGGCGGTGCCGGCGGTCGCCTTTCTCATCGGAACGCCCTGCGCGCTTCTCGACCTGCGGCAATTCCTGATCGACGTGGGAACCGAGGTGCGGCACTACGGTGTCCTCGGTCACGGCACGACGACCACCACGGCGCCCGGCTGGCCCCATCTCGCCTGGCAGGCGGGCATGATCTCCTCGACCCTGGGGATCCCCGTGACGCTGCTCGCGGTCCTGGGGGCCGTCTCGATGCTCGCCAGGCGCGCGGGATGGCTTGTGCTCCTGCACCCGGTCCTCTACGCGCTCTTCATGGCGGGCCAGCGGGTCAAGGTCGAGCGCAACCTCGTGGTCCTCTACGCCTTCGCGGCGATCGCCGCGGGCGCGGGAGCCATGGCGCTCGTGCGGGTGGCGGCGGCCCTCGCCCTGCCTCACTCGAAGGCGCGCAGGTGGGTGGCGGTCGCGGTGCCGATCCTCATCGCGATCCTCGTGCTTATCCCCGGGGCGCAGGCGGCGTCCATCGCGTGGCGCGCCTTCAGGGTCCCGGAGCCGAGGTCCCAGGCGCTCCTCGCGGCGGCCCGGCTGGCCGCGAAGGCGCCGCCGCCGGCCCGCGTCGGCATCGCAGAGGAGATGCGCGCCCATCCTCTCGACCTGGCCAGGATTGGTGCGTCGGCGACGGTGAAGCCGTGGCTGGATCTCGTCTGCGATCCCGCACCCTACTCCGTCATCCTGCGGCCGGGCAGGTTCACCGGGTTCAGAGGGGAGGCGAAGCCGACCGCGGACATGCTGAAGGAGATGGCCCCCGCGGGGTTCGCCGCAGTCGAATCGTTCGGCCTCGGCCCCCTCTTCCTCGACCTCTACTCCACGATGCCGCTCGTCGAGCTGCTCGTCCCTTCGACGGAAAGCTCGACCGCGGGAACATGGACATGTCAGGAGCGGTTCGCCTCGTCAGACCTGAAGACCAGCATGAAGTACGCGATTGACCCGAACGGAACGCTTCAGATGACCAAAGGGGGATGGGCGCTCACGCCTCCCGTGCGCGCCGGAGCGGGGCGGTACGCGTTCGTCCTTCTCGCCTCGGGACAGGGCGCGGGGGGGGAGCCGGCCCGCCTCCATCTCACGGTCGAGGACGCGTCGGCGGAGAAGACCCTCCTTCTCGAGCAGGATCGGCGCGACTACGTGCTCGGGTTCGAGGTCGCCCAGGAGACCGCCCTCTCGCTGCGGGTCGCCTTCGTCAACGACTTCTGGTCTCCCAAGAACCTTCAGGATCGCAACGCCTACCTGGGCCGGATCGTCCTGCTGCACCGCCGGTCGCGCTGAGGCGGCCCGGCGAGCTGGAGGTCAGGCCTTCGCCATCGCTTTGATCCACTCCGGGCCGAACTCCTGCGCGCGCCAGCGGCTCAGGTCGGGGATCGCCATGAGGTCCTCCACCGTCTTCGGGTTGGAGCCAGCCACCTCCTGGAGGATGCTCAGGGGGCTCAGCACGCCCGGGTCGAGGTGAAGCTCGGTGGCCTTGTGCTTTCGCCACGCTTTGAGCGCCTCCAGGCGCCGGCTCGCGCCCGGATCCTGGCGGCGGCGGGGCGTCCTCAGCGGCAGGTCCACCTCGGCTCCCTCCGCGTTGAGACCCTGGTTGACGGCGGCGAGCAGGTCGTCGCCGAGCCGGCGCAGCATGAGGGGAGAGATCCCGCGCACCTTCTTGAGCGCCAGGGGCGTGCGCGGCTTGAGCTTCGCCAGGGAGAGCAGCACCGCGTCTGAGACCACCTTGAACGGCGGCCGGTTGCTCTCGCGCGCGAGCCGATCGCGCGCCACCGCCAGCTCGCGCAGGATCGCCTGCTCCTGCCGCGTCACCTCCCGTGCGCCGCGGATCTTCCAGAAGTCTCCGGGCGAGAAGGGCTCCCGCGTCCACTCCCGGCGCGCCACCGCGGTGAACTCCTCCTCGGCCCACGAAAGCCTTCCCATGCTCTCCAGCTCGGCCTTGAGGATCGAACGGAGCGGCAGCAGATAGCGCGTGTCGGTCAGCGCGTAGGTGATCTGCTCTTCGGTGAGGGGGCGCCGGAACCACTCGTCGCGCTGCAGGGTCTTGCTCACCTTGAGCCCGAAGTGCCGGTCCAGCATGGCGGCCAGCCCCGTGGCGTGGTATCCGAGAAGCTGCGCCGCCACCACCGTGTCGAAGATCCGCGCGAAGTGGATCCCGAAATCGCGCTTGAGGCAGACGATGTCGTAGTCGGCGCCGTTCATGACCCACTCGCGCGTAGTCTCCGAGAACAGGGGCCTCATGCCCGACAGGTCGGCCACGGCGAGCGGGTCGATGATGTAGTCCGACGTGGGAGTCGAGATCTGGATGAGGCAGACCTGCTCCCGGTAGTGGTGAAACGAATCCGACTCGGTGTCGATCCCCACGAGGGGCTCGCCGCGCAGCGTCGCGATGAGGCGCGCGAGGGACTCCTGCGCGTCGATCCACTCCCAGGCGCGATCGGCCGGGCGCGGCGGCTCAGCGGGCTGCGGCGAAGAACCTTCCGACGGCTTCGAGGTCATGCACCAGGCGATAGGGGGGAAGGCTGTTGATGAAAGCGCGCCCGTAGGGGCGCGTGGTCAGCCGAGCGTCCATCACCGCCAGCACCCCCCGGTCCTGGCGGCTGCGGATCAGACGGCCGAGGCCTTGCTTGAGATCGATTACCGCGGCGGGGATCTGGTATTCGATGAACGGGTTGCCTCCGCCGCGCTTGAGCGACTCGATCCGGGCCGCGACGATCGGATCGCTCGGCACGTCAAAGGGGAGCTTGTCGATGACCACGAGGCTGAGCGCGTCCCCCTGCACGTCCACGCCGTGCCAGAAGGAGGAGGTGGCGAGCAGCACGGCGCCCGGCGTCGCCCGGAACCTGTCCAGCAGCGCGCGGCGCGGAGCGTCCCCCTGCGCGAGCAGGGGCCAGGGGATGGTGCCGGCCAGCGCCTCGCGCGCGCGGCGCAGGTTCGCGAAGGAGGTGAACAGGATGAAGGCGCGCCCGGAGGTGATCGCCAGCATCGCGCGGACCTCCTCCACGAAGCGCGGCATGAAGCTCTCGTGGCGCGGCTCGGGGAATCCTCGCGGCACGTAGAGGATCGCCTGGGACGCGGCGTCGAAGGGGGACTCGAGGATCAGGTCGGTCGCCTCGTCGATGCCGAGCCTGCTCCTGACGAAGGAGAAGGAGCCTTCGATCGCCAGGGTGGCGGAGGTCAGCACGGCCGTGGGCACCTGCGAGAAGAGCATCCCGCGAAGGGGCCCCGACACGTCGATGGGGGAGGCCGAAAGCGCGATCGAGCGGCCGCGCGCCTCGCCCCAGGTCACCACGGGGTAGGGCGCTCGCTCGGGCGCGAAGACGAGGTCGAGCGTCGCCGTCTGGTCGGAGAGTCGCGCCACCAGGCTCGGCATGGCCTCCTCGCCGGGCCCGGACGATCCCTCGGCAGCCTCCCGCGCCATGGGCAGGCAGAGGCTCAGCGCCTCGCGCAGCGCCGCTCCCGCGGCCCCCCACAGCTCGTCGTGACGGTAGGTCTCCAACGCGAACCTGCCTTCCTGCTGCCGGAAGAGCCCGAAGAACCCGCGCGCCGTCTCGCGCACCTTGTCGAGCCTCAGCCGCTCCGCCTCGCGCCCTTCGAGCCCCGCGCCCATCGCCCGCGAAAGGTCGTCGGCCAGCTCGGCCACCTGCCGGGACGAGATCGTCCGGCCCAGGTGCATCGTGGCGACGTCCTCCAGCGAGTGCGCCTCGTCGAGGATCAGGACCGAGTACTCGGGGATGACCTGGCCGAACGCGTGCTCCTTGAGCAGCAGGTCGGCCATCAGTAGGTGGTGGTTCACCACGACGATCTGCGCATCGGCCGCCTGCCTCCGCATCCGCGTCAGGTAGCACTCTTCGAAGTCGGGGCATCGCTGTCCCAGGCAGACGTCGGCGCGGGCGTTGATGCGGTCCCAAACGCGCAGCGACTCGGGCAGCTCCTCCAGCTCGCCCCGGTCCCCCGTCCCGGTGGTGCGGCTCCAGTCCGCAAGTGTTCCGTGGAATCCGGCCTCGTCCATCTCTTCGAAGAGAGGGTTCTCCTCGAACTCGCGGAAGCGTTTGATGCAGAGGTAATTGTCGCGCCCCTTCATGTAGGCGGCGCGCACCGGACGTCCGAGCGCCTGCTCGAGGCGGGGCAGGTCCTTGAAGAAGAGCTGCTCCTGAAGGTTCTTCGTCCCGGTCGAGACGACCACCTTGCGGCCCGACTCGATGGCGGGCACGAGGTAGGCGAAGGTCTTGCCCGTGCCGGTGGGAGCCTCCATGATCAGGTGCCGGCCGTTCTCGATGGCCGCCGCCACCGCCTCGCTCATTCGGATCTGTCCGGGGCGAAGCTCGAAGCCCGGGTAGGCCCGCGACAGGAGCCCTCCGGCGCCAAACACCTGGGTGGAGAACCGCGTCGTCACCGCCTCCCCGTGCCGGTCGCTGCGCCGAGCGGCTCGTACGGCAGCGGGAACTCCCGGCAGAGCCTTCTCACCTCGTCGCGCACTTCGGCCACGATCCGATCGAGCGACGGCCCCTGAAGGCCCTTCAACACCCTGGCGATCAGCCCGCCGATCGTCTCCATCTGGGCCGGGCCCATCCCGCGCGTCGTGACGGCGGGGGTCCCGATCCGGATCCCGCTCGGGTCGAGCGGCGGCCGGACGTCGAAGGGGATCGTGTTCTTGTTGACCGTGATCGACGCCCTCTCCAGCGCCGCCTCGGCGGCCTTGCCCCCCGCGCCGGCCGAGGCCCCGTCCAGCAGGAAGAGGTGGTTGTCGGTACCACCCGACACGACGCGGAACCCCTGCGACGTCATCTCCGCCGCCAGGCTCCGCGCGTTCTCGAGAGTCCTGCGCTGGTACTCCTTGAATGACGGTTCCAGCGCCTCCTTGAAGCAGATCGCCTTGGCGGCGATGATGTGGACCAGAGGCCCGCCCTGGATCCCCGGGAAGGCCTTCCTGTCCAGATCCTTGGCGTGAGCCTCCTTGCAGAAGACGACGCCGCCGCGCGGGCCGCGCAGGGTCTTGTGCGTCGTGGTGGTGACGAAGTCGGCGGTCGGGATCGGGCTGGGGTGCAGGCCGGCCGCTATCGGGCCCGCGATGTGCGCGATGTCGGCCATCACCATGGCGCCCACGGCGTCGGCGATGCCGCGCACCCGCTCGAAGTCGATGATGCGGGAGTAGGCGCTGGCTCCCACCACGATCAGCTTCGGGTGGTGCTCGCGCGCGAGAGACTCCATCTCGTCGTAGTCGATCGTCTCGCTGTCGCGCTTCACGCCGTACGGCACGATCTTGTACATCATCCCCGAGAAGTTCAGGGGGTGGCCGTGGGTGAGATGGCCGCCGTGGGACAGGTTCATCCCCAGCACGGTGTCGCCCGGCTTGCAGGCTGTGAAGTAGACCGCCATGTTGGCCTGGCTTCCCGAGTGGGGCTGGACGTTCGCGTGCTCGGCGCCGAACAGGAGGCACGCGCGCTCGCGCGCGAGACGCTCCACGATGTCCACGTACTCGCACCCGCCGTAGTATCGCTTCCCGGGGTACCCCTCGGCGTACTTGTTGGTGAAGATGGTGCCGGCGGCGGCCAGCACCGCGAGGCTGACGAAGTTCTCCGAGGCGATGAGCTCCAGGGTCTCCTGCTGCCTCCGTATCTCCCCGTCGAGGGCGGCCGCGATCTCGGGGTCGGCGGCGAGAATTGGATGGATCGTCATCGACCCTTCTCTTCCGGGGCGCAGGCCTGGCTCTCGATCGCCTCGATCTTCCGGATGCGGCGCAGATGCCGGCCCCCCTCGAAGGGAGTGGAGAGCCAGGTCCTGACGATGTCGAGAGCGACGGCGGACCCCAGGACCCGCCCGCCCATGCACAGGATGTTGGAGTCGTTGTGCTGCCGCGCCAGGCGCGCGGTGGTGACGTCATGGCACAACGCCGCCCGGATCCCCGGCAGCTTGTTGGCGGCGATCGAGACGCCGATGCCGGTGCCGCACATCACGATCCCCAGGTCGGCGGTCCCCGAGCGGATGAGCCCGGCCACCATGGCGGCGAAGTCGGGGTAGTCCACCGAGTCCCCCGTGAACGTGCCGACGTCCTCCACCTGCTGACCGGATCCGCGGAGCTCCTTGACGATCTCGTCCTTCAGGGCGACCGCCGCGTGGTCGCACCCGATGACGATCCGTGTCGTGCTCATCTCGAACCTCCCATGACCATGGGACCGATCAGCCTGTCGTGCTCGAAGAGGGCGAACAGGTCGGTCATTCCCGCGATGTGGTCGGCGACCAGCCGCGCGAACTGCGCGTTGCCGCGGTACCGCCGCTCGATCTCGGCGCCAATCTCGGTGGGAGCCACGTCGCGTAGATAGGCGCCGCCGTGCTCCTGCTTGAACCTCAACAGGACGTAGTCGTCAGCCAACCTCGGGTCCTCGACCAGAGCCTGGAAGAGCCCGCGGATCGTGCGTCCTGCGCGGGCCGAGACCGCGCTCAGCCAGGCGCCCTGGTGGAGGTTCCGGGCGACGAAGAGCCGCAGACCATCGTACAACCTGCGCACCGCCGGGGACAGCCCAATCGCGCCGGCGGGCAGGCGCTCGCGGGCCCCGGCGAAGGCCTCGGGGGACTCCACCCCGATGGCCCGGCTCCATGCCTTGAGCGTGCGGCGCGAGTGGTGGATGATGCCGGTCACCAGCATGTGGGTCAGGCCCCGGTTGACCACGTTGGCCCTCATGAAGAGCGCTCCGCGTCCCGTCCGGGCCCGCGTCCCCCCGGCGCGGGAGGCTCCACGCGAGCCGATGCGCCTCATGAGCTCGCGCACGATCGGCAGATCCTCGACGGCCGCCATCTCCAGGTCCCCGCATCGCAGGCCGTCGTCGAGGTCCTGCACGACCGATGCGATCTCATCCACGGCGCCCACGACCTGCGCCTCGAAGAAGGGGGCCCATCCGGGATGCAGGCCATCGTCCTTCCCCGAGCCGGGCTCGACCATCGCGTGCTTGAGGATCCCTTCTCGCGTCGCGTCGGTGAGGTTCAGCCCTGGATGCTCGTAGCGTTTCTCGAGGTGCTCGACCACGCGCAGGCTCTGCCGGTCGTACCGGAACCCCCCCGACCTGGCCCCCAGGAGGTCCGACAACGCGGCCTCGCCGGCGCGGCCGAACGGGGGGATCCCCAGCTCGTGCCCCAGCGCGATCGCCTCTACCAGGTCCTCGTTGAGGCCCAGCCCGCGCGCCACCGTCCGGGAGAGCTGGCTCACCTCCAGCGTGTGGGTGAGCCGGTCCCGGTACCGTTCGTTGGGGGGCAGAGCGCCCCCGTGGGACTTGAGCCTGAGGCGCCGGAAGGCGCGCGAGTGGAGGATCCGGTCGCGGTCCCTCTGAAACTCCGTGCGGTAGTCGAAGATCCGGCCTTCCCTCTCCAGCGGGAAGGAGCGCCGCGCACCCGAACTTCGCATGGCGCAGGGGGCCAGGCGTCGCTCCTCCTCTCTCTCCAGGTTCTCCCGGTTCACGTCGTCGTTGAAGGTTCGAGGCATCTTCCGGGTCGGGTTGTCCTGATCGTTCGGGGGGCACGCAGGGATGATCCTGAAGACAGGTTATCCGAACCGGCTCCACCAGATCAATCGGCCGGCGCCGCCGGCGGCTTCTCGGGGGCGAGGTCCTCGTAGGCCACCGCGATGGCCGCCCACATGAACGGCCACGTGAAGAGAAGCCCCACCCCGCACAGGACGATCCCGGACAGACCGGCCAGAAGCGCCAGCAGGAAGAAGAACCCCCGATCGAGGAGGTCGTGACGTCCCTTGCCCAGCTCGAGGCTGGCCTTCATGGCATCGGGGAAGGAAAGGCCGCGGTCCAGCATGAACGGAAAGACGAAGCAGAAGAGGGCCCCCAGGATCAGCCCCGGCACGATGCAGAAGATCAGGCCGGCGCCCACCATGAGAGAAAAGACGATCCCGGCGAGGAACGAGGCGCCGAAAATCTCGTAGCCGCGGAACAGGTCCCCGAACAAGACCTCCTCCCCGCGGCAGTGCTTGAGGGTGATCCAGACGATCCCGCAGATGGCCGGGCCGGTCAGGAGCCCGAAGGCAACCAGTGAGACGAGGTGCAGGACGATCCCCCCCACCACGTAGGTCACCGCGTCGGAGGCCACGATCTGAAGGGCGCGGCCGAAGTAGCCCCGCTCGATCACAGATCCTCGATGGGGCTGAGCTCGGGGGGGGCCGGCTCGGTCCTCAGGATCAGGTAGGCGATCGAGCCGGCCGAGGTGAAGAAGACGAACGGATAGACGAGCGCCAGCACGACGACCACCATCAGGGAACCGCCCAGGAGGATTCCGGAGAGGTCGTAGTGCCATGCCGCCTCCACCTGCTCGGCCTGCAGCGGGAGAAGGCGCGCGAAGGGGCGCAGGAAGACGCGGAAGAAATCGGGCACCTGCGAGCTCGTCTGCGTGAAGGCGTCCCCCATGATGGCGCCCCCCAGAAAGACGGTCAGGTTGAGGCTGGCCCAGACGGCAGCCCCGATGATGAACGTCATCACGGCGCCGACCGCTCCCATGACCCCCTCGTAGATGATGACGTAGAGGGGTTTACGGCGGGCCAGCTCGATCACCTCGAGGATCGCGCCGACCGCCCCGACCCCCCTGATCGCCACGATCGCCGGGTAGAAAAACGCTCCGATCATGTGAACGGCGACTGTCAGAACGGCGGTAAGACTCAGTGAGAAGGCCAGGAGAAAGGAGGAGGAGTAGACCAGAGGCCCGACTCCCGGGATCGCGCCGACCAGGGCGAGCATCGCCTCCAGCCCGAGCATCAGGAGGGCGAAGCCGCCGAAGGCGAGCGGGATCCCGATGAGGGTCGACCACCGGCGTCTCAGGAACTCCCGGATCTCGGCGGCGCCGGCGCGGCGCTCCTCCAGGAGCTGGGTGGTGACCATGCGGGCTATCAGGCCCGAGAAAAGCACGCAGAGGCAGGTGGCCAGAAGCGCCCCCAGCGCCGCGAAGATGCGGTGAGCCGCCCTCTCGCCCGTCCTGGCGCCGAGCCAGTCGAAGGCTCCGTACGCGAGGGCGGCGGCCGTGAGGCCCAGGGCGCCGGTCCCCAGCTTCTCGAGGTCGAAGGAGAGCCGGACAGCGAGGGGAATGTCCCTGAGGGTCCAGGGTCGGCTCAGGGGTGATCCCCCACCTGTGCCGGTGGAGGAGGCTTCCGCTGTCCCAGCGCCGGATCCCACCGGAAACCTCCTAAGTCGTGAGGTTTGAATGAGTAGAATCAAAGGGCGAGTCATCGTAACCGAACAGACGGAACCGTGTCAACCTGAGTGGTGTCCGATGACCCCGGACGACCGGTTTCGGGCCGAGGCAGGTCGCTCTCATGACGCGGAAAGCGCGTCGCTGCGGGAGATTTCATATTGACGGGCGGGACGAGTCGCGGTATATACGTTGGCAACGATCAGCGAGTCCCAGGTATCTCCGTAGGGGGGCCTAAGTCTCTTTCGAGGTTGCTTAGGGGAGTTTTTTCAAAAGGAGAGGGGTATGAAGAGAGTTCTTCGAGGGTTCCTGGGGCTGGCCCTTTGCGTGGGCCTCGCGAACGCTGCCGGTTTTGCGGCCGCTTCACGTGCCTCACGGGCGCCCGCTCCGGTGCGCCACGCGCCCTACACGGTGGCTCAGTTCGCGTCGGACCTGGCTACGGCGATGGGGATGCCGGCCGGTGACGCCGTGGCGGCCCTCCAGGGTCGCGGTATTCGGATCGGAAACCCGTCTGCTCCTTTGACTGAAGGGGATCTGGTCAACCTGCTGTCGCAGGCCGGAGTTGCCGTGACTACGACCCAGCCGGACAAGAGCGTCGACCAGCCGAGGGGACGCGAAGTGCTCGCGGCCTTCGGCTCTCAGCTCTCCGCGCAGAGCGGCGGGCTCGACACGGGATGCGTCGGGTGCAGCGATGGCCAGGGCAGCAACCCGGTCGACGACTTCAACAACGGCAACGGGTCGGGTGGAAAGTACAAGAGGAAGAAGAAGAATTGCCAGACTGGCAGCGACTAGGCGCCGCCTTCTCCATCAGCTTCCTCGACAAGATCTTCGGGATACGAAACAAACCGCCGGGGCTCGACGCCCGGCGGTTTTTCTTTTCGGTGTGATAAAGTGGCGCGCATGAGAACCGCGCTGGCCCTCATCCTGCCGGCACTCCTCGCGCTGGGGGCTCCACTCGCTCAGGAGACTCCGCCCGAAGAGCAGGCGCCGCCTGCCGAGAATCCTCTCCCCCAGGAGGTTCCCGAGGTGGAGGATGCGGCGAAACCTCCCGAGCCTCCGCCCCCTCCCGCCATGCCGATGGTGACCCTTGGCGAGCTCGCCGTGAGGGCCGCGGGCGCTCTGAATCTGACGGCTCCCGCGGGCGGATTCACGCCCGAGAGCGCCGCCTGGGCGCTGGTGCTCAAGGGGATCAGAGTGCGCGCCGAGCTGGGTTCGCCTCTCACGGAGGCCGACGCGGTGAGCCTGCTGGCGGGGCTGGGGTTCAAGATCAGGACCACCACGCCCTCGCGTATCGTGACCCGCGACCGGTTCGAGATCCTGGTCGAGAGCTTCCTCAGCGGCGAGGCGAAGCCCCCAGAGCACCCCGCGACACCGGCTCCGGTCCCTCCTCCCGCTTCCCCGCCGAGCGAAGGCAGACCCTGACGAAGTTGTCCAGCACGATCCTTCCCTGATCGATCGCCGGGCCCCGGAGCGTCTCGATCAGACGCCCGACGTGTCCGTCCGGTTCGCGGCCATGCGAGGCCGCGTCGCGGGCGAGCTGGTCGGCCCTCTTGAGGATCAGCTTCTCGAGGATCTGAGAAGTCGCCTCCGGATGGAATTGCGTCCCCCAGATAAGCTCGCCGATCCGGAAGGCCTGCGCGCGCGCGTTGGCGTTGGAGGCGAGCAGGACGGCCGCGGGCGGAAGCTCCTCGATGCGATCCTCGTGCGTGGCGAGGGCTCCGAACGTCGCCGGGAGGTTCGCGAAGAGCGGATCGCTCGATGCCTCGGAGGTCTTGTGCACGTCGATGCCTCCGATCTCCCATCCCTCGGGATTGAGGATGACGCGACCGCCGAGCGCCTGCGCGAGGATCTGCGCGCCGAGGCAGACGGCAAGCAGAGGCGGGCCGCTCGTCCGAGCACCGCGCAGGAAATCGTTCAGGCCGGCCATCCAGGGCTCCTGCCTGTAGGCGGCGCTGGTGGAGCCGGTGACGATGACGCCGATGAACCCGTCAGGAGCGGGCACCGCCTCGCGGGTGACGTCGTGGACCTCGAAGGAGAGTGGGTGCGCCGCCATCGCGTCCTGGAACCAGCGGTCGTAGTCGCCGTGAACGCGCAGCACCTGAGAGGCGGTCGACCCCGTCCTGAGGATCAGGATCCTGTTCACGGCTTGGACGCCCCCCACAGATGGAAGCCCCAGACCTGTCCGGTCCGGCAGATGTGGACGCTCACGTCATTATAGCCGGCGGTGAGGGAGCCTCCGAAGGACCGGACATTGACGCCGCGTCCCTGAGACCTCCCTTCCAGCACTTCGTCGATGGTCGGCGCCCGGGCCGCCGCGCTGTCGAAAACGCGGGCTCCGTTCAGATCCACGCGGATCGCGTCGTCGGTGCCGAGCGTGAAGAGCGCCTGACCGGCCGTGGCGCTCTCGAGGGTGCCGTGAAGCTGCGCGCAAGGCCCAGGGTCTCCTTCCAGCTTCTCCACGTCGATGAAGTCGCGCGGACCCGCTTCCAGGGATCCTTCACGGCCCTCCACCCGCCAGGAGCCCACGTGGAGCGCGCCGGCCTCATCGGGATCCCCCATCTCGTAAACAGCGCAGTCGGGGGTGTGCGTCTCGAGACGGAAGAGGGGATCCTGGTCGGCGCGCTCGATGAACCGCTCGTACCCGCCATCGGCGAAGACGTACCGGCATCCGAAGGTCTCCGCGATCGGATCGCGCAGGTCGGCCAAGCGCGCCTGAGCGACCTCGCGCCACAGGCGCCACCGCTCGGGGTCGGTGGCATACATGAAGGTCGGATCGAGGCCGACGAGGTATCGCTGCCGGGGCGCGACGAAGAAGAGCTCCGGAAACTCGTCCCAGTCGGTCGTGAAGATCTTCTCGCCGTCCGGGACCTCGTCGCGCAGCCACGAGGCGCAGGCGTCGAAGACGCGGCCCGGATCATCGCCCACGATCCGCCGCGTCTCATGGAGGTTGAGGAGCCCCAGAAGCCCGAAAAGCACGACCGCGGCCGCGCGCGCCCGGGGACGTCCCGCGTGCCTCTCCCAGAGCCGGCTTCCCGAGGCCGCGGCGCCCGCGAACAGGACCGACATCGGAGCCCAGAACTCCACGAAGCGCCGGCTCATCAGGCTCATCGCGAGGAATCCCGCCGTGATCATCGCGAGGGTTACGGAGGCGGGATCGCGCCGGACCCCCGGCAGGAGGATCAGTCCCAGAGCCGTGAAGAGAGCCGGCCCGATGTTGTAGTAGAGAAGGAGCGCCGGGCGTGAGGGGAGCACCTCGAGGCCCAGCCCCAGGTCGGGGGCCCCCGGCGACCACGCCATCGTGAGCACCCCGACGTTCTGCACCCACCAGAGCTTCAGGTTCTCGGGGAAGTAGGGGCTCAACAGAACGGCGCACGCCGTGCCCGCCAGGCTCGCTGCCGTGATGCCGAAGCGCGGCCTTCTCTCGCGCACCGAGCGGACCGAGTCGTAGAGCAGCGCGATGCCCGGGATCAGGTGCCACGCGATGTGCGTCAGCGCGTAGGCCGCCGAGAGCGCCGCGGTCCAGACTGGGCGCTCGGTCAGCACGGCCGCCGCGCCCAGCATCGCCAGCGCGATGGCCGGCACGTGGGATCGAAGGAGCCCCGCGCGGTAGAGCAGCGTGGTGGAGGAGAGCATCACCGCCAGCGTCCATCCGGCCGGCCCCGGCGCTCGCAGCCACGCGAGCGAGGCGAAGAGCGCCGCGTAGAGGGCCACGGCGAAGACGATCGAGGCGGTCTTGCCCGACCGTTCCAGGTCGCCCGAGGCGAACGGCATAAGGAGGACGTGGTAGAGGAAGTCCTTGTCGGCGAAGTGGTCCTTGAAGAAGGTCTCCTGCCACCAGGGAAACTCGCGGATGAGCCCCTCGCCGGCGGCCAGGCGCTCGCGCAGCAGCTCGCTGTACTTGATGTGGAAGTGCCCGTCGTACCCGTAGAGCCCCGGAGCCGGCTGCTGCGCCCACGCGACGACGATGAGCGCCGCGACGACGACGAGGGCGAGCCGGGGGACGTGTCGCATGGCCCCCAAACTTACGCGCGCGTCCGGCGGGCTGTCAATGGCGCGATCGCTCCAAACCCTTGGAAAACCGCGTGGTTGACGGCCCCCAGGGGCTGGATTAACATCTCCCGCCAATGCCTCTCGCAGCCGCCCTCTTCCTTCTTTTCTTCATCTCGGGAGCCCTCGGCCTCGTCTACGAAGTGCTGTGGCTGAGGATGCTGATCCTCGTCTTCGGCTCGACCCAGTTCGCCGTGAGCACCATCCTGACCGCCTTCATGAGCGGGCTCGCGCTCGGGTCGTTTCTCTTTGGACGCTGGATCGATCGGCGGACCGATCCGGTGCGGCTCTATGGGCTCGTGGAGATCGGGATCGGGCTCTACGCGCTGGCGGTCCCCGTCCTGTTCGATCGTCTCGTGCCTGTCTACCGTGCAATCTGGGAGACGTTCGAGCCCGACTACTTCATCTTCAGCCTCCTGCGGTTTCTCTTCGTCGTGGCGGTCCTGATAGTGCCCACCACTCTGATGGGTGGCACCCTTCCGATCCTCAGCAAGTTCATCGCCCGGCGCGAGGAGAGGATCGGGCTGTCGGTCGGCTCGCTTTACGCCGTCAACACCTTCGGCGCCGTGGCGGGAACCGCCCTGACCGGTTTCCTGCTGATCCCCGGCTGGGGGATGAGCCGGACGATCATTCTGGCCGCGGGCCTCAACGTGCTGGTCGGGCTCACCGCGCTCCTCGCGAGCCGGCGCGCGGACGCGAAGACGCCGGGCCTGCCCGCGGGCGCCCCGCGCCCCGCGACGGGCGCCGCCGCCGGCATGCCCCCCGAGGCGCGCCTGATCCTCTGGGTCCTGGCGGGCTCGGGGTTCGTCGCGATGATGTACGAGATCGTCTGGACCCGCGTGCTGGCTCTCATCATCGGCAGCAGCGTCTACGCCTTCACGATCATGCTGACCACGTTCCTGGTCGGACTGGCCGTGGGGGCCGCGGTGGTGGCCCGCCTCGCCGATCGGCTGCGGGGCCGCTTCGCCATCGAGGGGATGATCGCGCTGCTCACCGGCACGGCCCTCGCGGCGTTCGGGACGCTGCTGCTCTTTCCGGAGCTGCCCTACCAGTTCGCGCGCATCTACCACGACGTGCGCGGCAGCAGCGTCTGGATCTTCACACTCAAGTTCGGCATGGCCTTCGCCGTCATGCTCCCGCCCACGTTGCTGCTGGGTGGGATCTTCCCGCTGGCCATCCGCCTCTGCGCCCCCCGCGTCGGAGGCATCGGCCGCTCCGTGGGGATCGTTTACTCGTCAAACACGGTGGGCACGATCCTCGGCTCCTTCATCAGCGGCTTCTTCCTGATCCCCGGCCTCGGCATACAGAACAGCCTGATTGCGGCGATCGTGCTCGACCTCGCGCTCGCCGCGGTCCTGGTGACAGGGGCCACGGGCGCGCTGCGCGAGATGACCGGCTGGTCCATGGGCCGGCGACTCGCCGGCACCGCGTCCCTCGCAGCGCTCGCGGCGGGGCTCTGGTACTTCGCGCCCCCGTGGAACACCCTCGTGATGAACAGCGGCATCTATCAGTACGCCGACGACATGGAGGAGGCCGACCTCACGCCCGAGGGGTTCAACCGTTTCATGGTGGACGATATGGACCTGAAGTTCTACAAGGAGGGGATGACCACTTCGGTGATGGTGGTGCGCGAGAAATCCACGGGGGTCTACCTGCTCGCCGTCAACGGGAAGATCGACGCTTCCTCCGAGGGGGACCTTCCCACCCAGATCCTCAGCGGGCACATCCCCCTTCTCATGGCGGAGAACCCACGCGACGTGCTGGTCATCGGTTTCGCCAGCGGCATCACCGTGGGCGCGACCGCGCAGCATCCCGTCGATTCGATCACGGCGGTGGAGATCGAGCCGGCGATCCTCGACGCCTCGCACTTCTTCGACCCGTTCAACCACAGGCCGCTGGAGGACCCGCGGGTGAAAGCGGTCAGAAACGACGGACGGAACTTCCTGCTGGTGAGCGGTCGGCGCTACGACGTGATCATCTCGGAGCCTTCCAACCCGTGGATGACGGTGGCAGCCAACCTCTTCACGCGCGAGTTCTTCCAGCTCGGGCAGGGACGGCTCAAGCCGGGGGGCGTCTTCGCGCAGTGGCTCCAGCTCTACGGGATGTCCCCCGCGGACCTCCAGGCGCTGGTCCGCACCTTCCACTCGGTCTTCCCGCACGTGCTGGTCTTCAACACCATCGAGGATGCGGACCTCCTGCTCATCGGTTCCGAACGCCCGCTGTCGATCGACACGGAGGAGCTGTCGCGCAGGATGTCGGACCTGTCGGTCAAGGTCGATCTCATGCGTCTGCACGCGACCACACCCCAGGATCTGCTCTCGTATCTGGTGTTCGGCACCCGGGAGGTGGACCAGTTCACCCGGGGGGCGGGACTCAACACGGACGACAACGCGCTGATCGAGTTTCACGCGCCCAAGAGCCTCCATTACGAGACGCGCAGCGCCAACCAGGCCGAGCTGCGCAAGGTGGCGATCGATCCCACCACATATGTCACCGGTCTGGACGATCCGGCGAAGCGCCGGGCCCACTACCTCTCCCTGGCGGATTCGTACCGGCGCCGCGGGATCTTCCCGCGCGCCCGCGAGGTCCTCTCCTCGGTGCCGGGGCTGGCGGACTCCGAGGATGGCCAGGCTCTGATGCGCAAGATTGACAGCAAGCAGAGAGGAGGGTAGTGTCACCCGCCTCCATGTCGCCGCCAGGACACGACCACCACAAACACGGGCCCGACGGGCCGTTGCACGGTGTGAGGCTGGGGCCTCCCCTGGCGCACCCCCTCGTCTTCGTCCACGGCATCACCGGGTCGCGCCGGTATTTCGAGCGCCGCGTGACGAGCCTCGCGGACCGCTACCGGATCGTGATCCCCGACCTGCTGGGGTTCGGCCTGTCGCCCAAGCCTGCCGTCGATTACACGGTGGCGCGCTTCCAGCGCAGCCTCAGAGGGTACCTGCAGGCCGAGGGGGTCGCGGGCCGGCCGCACGTGCTGATCGGGCACTCGCTCGGAGCGCTCATCTCCATCGAGTACGCCATCGAGCACCCGGAGGAGGTGCAGGCCCTGATCCTGCTCAACCTGCCGCGGTACGCGTCATCCGAGGAGGCGCACCAGCTCTTCTGGCTCGGGTCCCCGTCCTACCGCAAGCTCCTCAACGAGCACTCGCTGGTGGAGAACCTTTACCAGGTGCGCCGCTCCGGGATCGATCTGTTCCTCAAGTACCTCGTGCGATTCCCCTGGGGGGTGGTGGCGGACTGCCGGAAGTTCACGATGAGATCCCTCACCTCCACGCTGGAGCACTGCCTTCTCAACTATCGCCTCGACGACGTGCTTCCGAACCTGCAGGCGGTCCCGGTGCTGATCCTGCACGGCCGGCGCGACGGTGTGGCCCCGGTCGGCAACGTCAGGGACCTTCCGCGCAAGTATCCGTTCATGCGTCTGGAGGTTATCGAATCCTCGGGACATCACGTCTTCCTGACCCACACGCGCCGGTGCCTGCGTCTCATCGAGGGGTTCCTGGCCAGCCCCGAGGTCCTCGCCCGGGGCGGCGGCGGGCGCGCCGGCGCCCTTCTCGACGCGCCCGGGGCCGGCAACAGGAGCCGCTGAAGCCACACAGGCAGCACCGGACGGTCGACGTCTCGATCCGCGTGGGTCCCTTGGGCCAACATCGCCCGTGAGTCATCAGGCGCGACTTCTTCGAGCGGGGCAGGCGGCTTCCCGCATGGGTGGGGCTTCTGGCGTTGCTGGAGGATTTCACGTCGACGTGGGACGCGGCCGTGCCTGGCCGGCCGCGCCGCCGGGACGCGGTCCTCATCCGGGACGGCTGGCGATGCACGGCGCCGGGATGCACCGCGAGGAACAACCTGCAGGAGCATCACTACGCCTACCGCTCGCGCGGGGGCACCGACGCGGAGTGGAACCGAGGGTGCCTCTGTGCCTGCCATCACCTGCGCGGGGAGCATGGGGAGCTGGCCTCGTGCCGGGGCCGGGCGCCCCTCGAGGTGATCTGGACCCTGGGCTTGGGCGGGATAGGCGGGACATACAATAATGAGAGGGCCATCGCGGAGGAGCGGGCTTGACACCCGGATCGCGCGGGTCTTACTTATGCGCCCGTCGCGAGACAGGAGGCCGACAAGATGAGATGGGATCGTCTGACCGTGAAGTGCCAGGAAGCCCTTCAGGCTTCGATCGGTCTGGCTGAAAGCTCCGGTCACCCGGAGACCACCTCCCTCCACCTGCTCGACTCGCTGCTGGCGCAGCCCGAGGGGATCGCCGAGAGCCTCCTGCGCAAGCTGGGAGCCGACCCGGCCGCCATCCGCGCCCAGGTGAAGGAACATCTCACCCACCTGCCGAAGATCACGGGCAAAGCCGGGTACCAGCCGCCTCTCGGCGAGGATCTGGCCCGCATCTTCGACGATGCCTTCAAGCTGACCTCCCAGTTCAAGGACGAGTACATCAGCACCGAGCACCTGCTGCTCGCGCTCGCCTCCGCCAAGGGGCTGCCGGCGACCGGGATCCTCTCGAAGGCCGGCGTGACGCCCGACGGGTTGATGTCGGCCCTCAAGGCGGTGCGCGGCACCCAGCGCGTCACGGATCAGGATCCCGAGGGCAAGTACGAGGCGCTCAAGAAGTACGGCCGCGATCTGACCGACCTGGCCCGCCGCGGCAAGCTCGATCCCGTCATCGGGCGTGACGACGAGATCCGCCGGGTGGTCCAGGTGCTGGCGCGCCGCACCAAGAACAACCCGGTGCTGATCGGCGAGCCCGGCGTGGGCAAGACCGCCATCGTCGAAGGGCTCGCCCGCCGCATCATCGACGGTGACGTCCCCGAGTCGCTCAAGAACAAGAAGATCGTGGCGCTCGATCTGGCGGCGATGGTGGCCGGCGCCAAGTACCGCGGCGAATTCGAGGATCGCCTCAAGGCCGCGGTCCAGGAGATCACCGAGGCCGAGGGGACCATCATCCTCTTCATCGACGAGCTGCACACGCTGGTGGGGGCCGGCAGCGCCGAGGGAGCGATCGACGCTTCCAACATGCTCAAGCCGGCGCTGGCCCGCGGCGAGCTGCGCTGCGTCGGCGCCACGACGCTCTCCGAGTATCAGAAGCACATCGAGAAGGACAAGGCCCTCGAGCGGCGCTTCCAGCCCGTCATGATCGGGGAGCCCGGGGTAGAGGACACGATCGCGATCCTGCGGGGCCTCAAGGAGCGCTACGAGGTCCACCATGGCGTGCGGATCCGCGACGCCGCCCTGGTGGCGGCGGCCACCCTCTCGCACCGCTACATCACCGACCGGTTCCTGCCAGACAAGGCGATCGATCTCATCGACGAGGCGGCGGCCCGCCTGCGGATGGAGATCGACTCGATGCCCGCGGAGATCGATCAGGTCAACCGCGAGATCGCGCGCCTCGAGATCGAGCGCGAGGCCCTCAAGAAGGAGAAGGACCGCGCCTCGGTCCAGCGCCTGCCGAAGATCGAGGAGGAGCTGGCCCGTTTGCGGGAGGGCGCCTCGGCGATGAAGGCGAAGTGGCAGGCCGAGAAGGACGTCATCCAGCGGATCCGCGCCGCGAAGGAGAAGATCGAGTCGGCGCGCGTGGAGGAGGAGCGCGCGCAGCGCGCCGGGGACTACGGCAAGGTGGCCGAGCTGCGCTACGGAACCATCGCCTCTCTCGAGAAGCAGGTCGCCGAGGACAACGCGCGCCTCGCCGAGCTTCAGCGCGAGCGCCGGATGCTCAAGGAGGAGGTCGACGAGGAGGACATCGCCGGCGTCGTGTCGCGGTGGACCGGGATCCCCGTGGCCAAGATGCTCGAGGGCGAGGTGCAGAAGTTCCTGAGGATGGAGGAGGAGCTCCACACGCGCGTCGTGGGCCAGGACGAGGCGGTCTCGATCGTGTCGAGCACGTTGCGCCGCTCGCGCGCGGGGCTCCAGGATCCGAATCGCCCGCTCGGGTCGTTCTTCTTCCTCGGGCCGACCGGGGTGGGCAAGACCGAGATGGCGCGCGCGCTGGCCGGGTTCCTCTTCGACGATGAGCGCAGCCTCATCCGGCTCGACATGTCGGAGTACATGGAGAAGCACGCCGTGTCCCGCCTCATCGGCGCGCCTCCGGGCTACGTCGGCTACGAGGAGGGAGGCCAGCTCACCGAGGCGGTGCGCCGACATCCCTACGCGGTCGTCCTGTTCGACGAGTTCGAGAAGGCCCACGCCGACGTGCACAACATCCTTCTCCAGATACTCGACGAGGGGAGGCTGACCGACGGCAAGGGGCGGACGGTGAACTTCCGCAACACGATCATCATCATGACCTCCAACATCGCGAGCGCCCTGATCCGCGAGATGGAGGAGCGCGGCGAGAAGGTCGGCCCGCGGGTGGACGCGCTCATGAGGGAGCACTTCCGTCCGGAGTTCCTCAACCGGCTCGACGAGATCATCGTCTTCTCGAGCCTGGACCGCGCCGCCATCGCGCGCATCGTGGATCTGCAGATCCTCAAGCTCAGGGAGCTGCTGGCAGGGCGGCAGCTCGGTCTCGAGCTGACTCCCGCGGCGCGGGATCTCCTGGCGCGGGAGGGATACGACCGGGACTTCGGCGCGCGCCCGCTCAAGAGACTCATCCAGAGAAAGGTCCAGGATCCCCTGGCGCTGAAGATCCTTCAGGGAGACTTCTCGCCCGGCGACACGGTGGTCGTGGACGTGGGGGGCTCCGCCGTGACGTTCACCCGCCGCGGAGCCGCGGCGGACGCGGCCGCCCCGTCGCCTTGACGATGCGTGGGGCAACATCTATGCTCCTCATCTCGCGGAGGTTAGGAAGATGACGCTGACTCGCTGGGACCCTTTCCGTGATCTGGTCAATCTTCAGGAGAGGATGAACCGATTGTTCGAGGATTCGATGTCGCGCTCCAAGACGACCGACCAGGAGATGCCGATGGGGGCATGGACCCCGCCGGTCGACATCTTCGAGACCCCCGAGCTGGTGATCCTGAGGGCGGATCTGCCCGGGATCGATCAGAAGGACATCGACGTCCGCATCGAGAACAGCTCGCTGACGCTGCGGGGCGAGCGCCGGTTCCTCAAGGAGGCCAAGGACGAGGACTATCACCGGATCGAAAGATCCTACGGGACTTTCTCCCGGTCCTTCCAGCTTCCTGGCAGCATCGATCAGACGAAGATCCAGGCCATACACAAGGACGGTGTGCTCGAGGTCCACCTGCCCAAGCGGGAGGACACCAGGCCGAAGCAGATCAAGGTCGACGTGAAGAAATGAGGAGACGGTGAACACTCTGAACGGATTTAAGACCGCGGTACTGCTGGGGGCCCTGACGGGCGTCCTGGTGATCTTCGGAAGAATCCTGGGCGGCCAGGGAGGGATGATGATCGCCCTCCTCATCGCCGCCGTGATGAACCTCGGCGCCTACTGGTTCTCCGACAAGATCGTGCTGAAGATGCACGGAGCCAAGCCCGTCGATCGCGCTCAGGCGCCCGAGCTCTACGCGATCATGGAAGGGCTCACGGCGCGCTCGGGGATCCCGATGCCGAAGCTCTATCTCGTGGAGGCCGACGCGCCCAACGCGTTCGCCACCGGACGCAACCCGAGCCACGCGGCGGTCGCCTGCACGACCGGAATACTGAAGATCATGAACCGCACCGAGCTCGAAGGGGTGCTGGCGCACGAGCTGTCGCACGTGAAGAACCGCGACATCCTGATCTCATCGGTGGCGGCCACCCTCGCGGGCGCCATCACGATGCTGGCCTCGATGGCCCGATGGGGCGCCATCTTCGGCGGCATGGGCGGCGGGCGCGACGACGACCGGAACGGCGGTGGCGGCATCATCGGGCTGCTGGCGATGGCGATCGTGGCGCCGATGGCGGCGGGACTCATCCAGATGGCGGTCTCCCGTTCGAGGGAGTACCAGGCGGACGCGTCCGGATCCGAGATGGCGGGCAACCCTTACGGGCTTGCCGCGGCGCTGCAGAAGCTCGAGGAGTACGGAAAGAGAGTGCCCCCCCTGGCAGTCAGCCCGACGATGAACCATCTCTATATCTGCAACCCGCTGTCGGGCCAGGGGCTCATGCACCTGTTCAGCACCCACCCGCCGATCAAGGAGCGGGTGCGGAGACTCCTGGGCCGGTAGCCGAATGCGGAGACCATGGGCCGGCGCGGCCGCCGGGGCGGCGATGCTCCTGGCGGCGGCCGCCGGTTCCGTGCCCGCCCGCGCGGGAGCCTCCGGTGCTCCCGTCGAGGCGCTGGCGACGTCGGAGCGCCGCGGCCCCGTAGTGCGCGTCGTCGAGCGCGTCTCCCCGAGCGTCGTCAACATCTCCACCGAGCAGAAGGTGGAGAACCCGTTCTACTCCCCCTCCCTCGACCGCTTCTTCTCCAGCTTCTGGGAAGGCTCGCCGTCCGGCCAGCCCGGCCAGTACGTGCAGAACAGCCTCGGCTCGGGCGTCATCATCGACCCGCGCGGCTACATCCTCACCAACGAGCACGTGGTGTGGCGGGCGTCGCGCGTGGGCGTGACGCTGGCCGATCGGCGCAGGTTCGACGCGGAGGTGATCGGGGTGGACCCGCGGTCCGACCTCGCGGTCCTGAAGATCGACGCCTCCGGGACGTTGCCGGCCGTCACGCCGGGGACCTCCTCCGATCTGCTCATCGGCGAGACGGTGATCGCGATCGGCAACCCCTACGGTCTGTCCAACACCGTGACGACGGGAGTCGTCTCCGCCCTGAAGCGCTCCATCAAGGCGGGGGACCGCGTCTACTCCGACTTCGTCCAGATCGACGCCTCCATCAATCCGGGAAACAGCGGCGGGGCGCTTCTGAACATCGAAGGGGCGCTCATCGGTATCAACACCGCCATCCTCGGCGAGGGGCAGGGGATCGGTTTCGCGATCCCGGTGGATCGGGCGCGCCGGGTCTTCGACGACCTCGTCCGTTACGGCGAGGTGAGGGTCGCCTGGCTGGGGATCGAAGTGAAGGACCTCGATGACCGCGAGTACGCGGCGATGGCGGGGGCCGATGGGGACCCCGACGCCGGCGGGGCCGTCTCGGTGCCGGCGCCGGGCGTGCAGGTGCGGCGCATCTATCCGGAAAGCCCCGCGGAGAAGGCGGGACTCTCCGCGGGCGATCTCGTCATGAGACTGGGCGACGAGACGATCACCTCGCGCACCGACTTCGAGACGGCGCTCTCGCGGTTCAAGTCAGGGGACAGGGTATCAATGGCCTGGCGCAAAGGGAGCGCGGAGCGTCAGGCCGAGCTTAGCGCCTCCGACTTTCCGCCCGATCTCTCCGAGGACTACCTGGCCGACCAGATCGGCATCGAGGTGGGCGAGATTCCGGCTGAGACGAGACAGAGGTACGGGAGCCTGCCGCTCGACGGCGTGATCGTGACGCGCGTGCGCAACCGCAGCCGCGCCTACTTCCGGGGGCTGGAGCAGGGGGACATCCTGCGCGGAATCTACAACCTGCCGGTGAAGGACGTGCCGTCGCTCAGGACGGCGGTGCCGAGGATGGTGGGGCGCTCGGCGGTGCTGCTCAAGGTGGTGCGCGGGCGGTACCAGTACAACGTGACGGTCGATCTGACCTGAGTGGGGCGATGGCCAAGGGAAACGGCGACGACAACCCGGTCAAGATAAACGTCGTGGACCGGCGGCATCACGCTCATCCGGACGATGCCGGAGAAGCCGGCGCGCCCTCGGAACGGTACCCGACCATCGTCGAGCAGCTCCGTGCGCGGACCGACGCCGCCGAGAGGAAGGCGCGTGAGGCGATCGAGCGCGCCGAAGGCGAGATCGACGCAGTGCGGGAAAGACTGCAGCGCGACCTGGAGCGACGCGTGACGCAGGGCAAGTCGGCGCTCATGACCTCCGTGCTGGAGGTAATCGACAACCTGGATCGCGCGGCCCGCCACGCGGACGAGACGGCCCCAGCGATCGCCGCGGGGATCGATCTGGTCCGCCAGCAGCTTCTTTCGATCCTGAAGGCCGAAGGAGTCGAGCCGATCGAGACGCTCGGCCTCACGTACGATCCTCACGTCGCCGAGGCGGTCATCACCGAGCCGGTTGGCCCCGACCGCGACAACCTCGTCGTCGAGGAGATCCAGCGCGGGTACCGCTACGGCGAGACCGTGCTGCGTCCCGCCCGCGTGAAGGTGGGGAAGGCGTCAGACTGAACGTGCCGGACCGGCCGCGGGGCCCCGGTTCAACTGCTCGCCGAGGTGTACTTGCCGATGGAGCCCAGCCAGACGATGCGCGCGAGAACCGCGAAGAGCATCGACCCGACGGCCGCCAGCGCCAGACTCGAACTGTGCAGCTTCCCGAGCATCGCCATCGCGGGGTACGTCGTCATCAGGGCAAGCGGGATCACGAAGGTGAAAACGAAGCTCACCACGCCCCGGAAGACCGTGGAGGGCCAGCGCGCGGCGTCGAAGATCGAGGTGAACAGAACGCTCAGGTTGTCGATCTTCACGACATAGAAGGCGGCGCTCACGATGAGGATCCACAGAGAGTATAGAAGAAGCGTGGATGTGAACAGAAGGAAGGCCGCCGCGAGCAGCCCCCACGGCGAGGGGGGCCGCTCGAGGAGGTGGAACGCGTAGCCGAAGACGACCGCGGCGGTGAGGATGTTCGTCGCGCGCCAGGGCTGGAACTTGGCGGTGGAGACGAGGAACTGCGCGTCGGCGGGCTTGAGAAGGACGAAGTCGAGCGTGCCGGTTCGGATGTGATCCACGACGCTCGTCAGGCTGGGATTGATCGCCCCCTCCAGTATGCCCTGAAGCAGGATGAACCATCCGGTGACCAGAAGCGCCTCGCCGAACGACCAGCCCGCGATCGACTCCCGCGTCCGAAAGACGACGAAGAGCGGGATGAGAGCCGTCATGGCCCAGAGGATCTCCAGCAGCCCGTCCGCGAAGAAATCGAAGCGGTACTGAAGGAGCGTGAGCGTCGAGGCCCGCACCTGAGCGCCGAGGAGCCGCCAGTAACGCAGCGTGCCGTTCATCATCCCCCGTACGCGGCGAACCGCTCGAGCCCCCTCCGCCACAGGAGGATCGTCGCGGTCAGCATCACCGCGACCCAGATCCACTGGCCGCCGAGCAGGGCGAGAGCCGTTCCGCGGTCGTGGGCCGAGGTGATCAGCTCGACCGGCAGCCCGATCTGGTAGCGGAAGGGGAGCCAGCCCGCAATGGCCCTCAGCGCCGGCGGAAAGAGCTCCACCGGGATGAGGTAGCCGCTGAACACGAAGTACAGGGCCAGCCACACGTCCATCACCTTGATGCTGCTCTCCATGTAGAACGCGAGTGAGCCGATGGCGAAGTTGGCGAGGAAGGTGATGAGCCAGCCGCCCAGGATCGCCAGGCCGAAGGCGGCCCACCGCGCGGGATTGCGAGGGATCTGATCGGCGCCAACCGACCAGAGCCAGAGGACGGCCATGGGGAGGGCCACCACGAGCCGCATCGGCTGCGCCGCGATGTTCTCCACCGCGAACGTCAGCATGGGGTGAATGGGCCTCAGAAGGCGCAGCGCCAGGGTTCCGTGGCGGACCTCGTAGTTCATCTGCCAGGCCACCCAGGAGCTGGTGAGCTGGCGCACGATGAAAGTCGCCAGGAAGTAGGACACGAACTCCTTCTGCCCGAACCGTCCCACCGGGGCCTCCCGGGCCACCGCGGACCAGAGCGCGAGCATGATGAGGGGCATCGTGGTGGAGAGCATCCAGATGAGGAACTCGGCGCGATAGGCCACCGCCTCGGCGAAGCTGACCTTGAACAGCGACGGCAACGCGCGCGCGGTCGCGGCGAGGCTCATGTCAGCGTGGCCTCCTGCTCGGACTCGCGCGCCGCCCGGCTCCGGGCGAACAGCTCGCTCATGACCTCTTCGAGCGGCGCGTTCTCGACGGTGAGGTCCCGGACGGGAAGCGTCGCCAGGGCCCTCGTCACCGTCGCGTTGACAGCCTCCTGGGTCACCTGCAGGACAGCCTCCGCGGTGTCGTGGGTCACGATCGTGCCGAGCTGTGCGAGCGTCGCCGCGTCCACGGGCCGGTCCAGGTGGAGGACCACCCGCTTCTCGGGCCGCACGCGGCGGACGAGAGCGTCGAGGCCGCCATCGTAGGACAGCTTCCCCTTGTCGATGACGATCACGCGGGGGCACAGCGCCGCGACGTCGTCCATGTAGTGGCTGGTGAGGAGAATCGTGGCGCCCCGCCGCTCGTTGTAGCGCTTGATGAACCCGCGGATAGCGGCCTGCATCGAGACGTCGAGACCGATGGTCGGTTCGTCCATGAAGAGAACCCTGGGGCGGTGGATGAGAGCCGCCGCCAGCTCGCACTTCATCCGCTCGCCGAGTGAGAGCTGCCGGGTCGGCTTCGCGATCAGATCGCCCAGCTCGAGCAGTTCGGTCAGCTCGGCCATCGTCTCCCGGAAATCGGCGATCGGAACGTCGTAGATGGCCCGGTTCAGCTCGAAGGTCTCCGCGGGGGGCAGATCCCACAGGAGCTGCTGCTTCTGGCCGGTCACCAGCATGATCTTTCTCAGGAAGGCGTGCTCCCGCCGCCTGGGTACGTGCCCGTCCACCATCACGTTGCCGCTCGTGGGGTGCAGCAGTCCGGCGAGAACTTTGAGCGTCGTGGTCTTGCCGGCGCCGTTCGGCCCGAGAAAACCAACACGCTCACCCGGGCGAATGTCGAACGCGATCCCGTCCACGGCCCTGACCGTCGTGTAGCTTCGATGGAGGACGGAGCGAAGGGCCGCCTTCAGCCCGGGAGGCCGTCTGTGCACCTCGTAGTACTTGCGCAAGTCCAGGACTGAGATCACGGGACCCTCCGGCTCGAAGCCGCATCGCGGCTCGGTCTTATTGTACGGTCGATCGAAGTCGGTTACCCGGCGTGACCTCGCTCCACAGCAGGTGATTCTGAGGATAGAATGACCACATGGACTTCACTCGACGCGTCGCCATCATTACGGGGGCATCGCGCGGATTGGGCCGCGCCGCCGCGGCGCGCCTCCACGAGCGCGGCGCCGCCGTCGCCATCAACGCGCGCGACGAGGCGCGCGCAAACGAGGTCGCGAGCGCGCTCGGCCCGCGAGCGCTCGCCGTGCCCGGCGACATCACCGACCACCGTGTCGCCACGGAGATCGTGCGCAGGACGCTCGACCGGTTCGGCCGCATCGATATTCTCGTGAACAACGCCGCGCACGCGCGATCGACACGCTTCGAGCACCTCGCCCTCGAGGAATGGCACCTGGCGCTCGAGACCAACATGACGGCGCCGTTTCTCCTGATGAAGGCGGCGCTGCCCGCGATGAAAGCTCAGAGCTACGGACGCATCATCAACATCTCGTCATCCGCCGGCCGGATGGTGAGCACCCTCGGTGGCGCGCATTACACGGCGTCGAAAGCCGGCTTGCTCGGCCTCACGCGAGCCGCCGCGAAGGAGCTCGGCGGGTTCGGCATCACCGTGAACGCGATCTGCCCCGGAATGATCGACACCGAGCTCACGCGCGAGAGCGCGTCGTCTGAATTGCTGGAACGTCTCGCCGCGTCGTATCCGGTGCCGAGGCTCGGCACGCCGCTCGAGGTCTCGGACCTGATCTGTTTCGTCGCCTCGGAGGCCGCCGGATACATCACCGGCGCGTCGTTCGACATCAACGGCGGGGACCTGATGATGTAGGCGGCGATGAGATGAAGGAAAGCACGCGCGTTCTCCTCGCCCTCGGCGCCGCCATGACCGGCGGGATAGCGGTGTCCGCCAGCGGCAACGCGGCGCTCCTGCGCGCGGCAGACGCCATCGCCCCGATAGGCGCCATCTGGGTCAATGCGATCCGGATGACCGTGATACCGCTCATCGTATCGCTGATCGTCACCGGCGTGGCGTCCGCCAGGGACGTGAAGGCGATCGGCCAGCTCGGCGGCAGGACGCTGCTGGTCTTCGTCGCCATGCTGGCGTCGCTTGCGGTTGTGGCCATCCCCCTGACGACGTCGGTCTTCGGGTTGTTGGGAGAGCGCGGCGCGAACGCGCCGCCACTGCCGGCGGGCGCCGCGGAGGCCGCGCAGCTCCTGGCCGCCGATCCAAAGCAATCGCTCGCCGCGTGGCTCGTCTCGCTCGTCCCGCCGAATCCCATCGCGGCCGCAGCCGGCGGCGCCATGCTTCCGGTCATCCTGTTCACGCTCCTGTTCGCGCTGGCCGTCGCGCAGGCAGCACCCGCGGCGCGCGCGACGGTCGTTGGATTCTTCCAGGCCGTGAGTGAGGTGATGCTGACCCTGGTGCGCTGGGTGATCCTCGCGGCGCCCGTGGGGGTGTTCGCCCTCATGCTGCCGCTCACTGCCCACGCGGGAGCGAACGTCGCCGGGGCGATCGGCTTCTACATCCTGGCGTATTCGCTTCTCAGTCTGGGGGCCGTGCTGCTGCTCTATCCCGTCGTCGCCACCGCCGGTGGTGTGTCGATGCGGCGGTTCGGACGCGCCGCGCTCCCGGCGCAGCTCATCGCGTTCACGTCGAGCTCGTCGGTGGCCTCGCTGCCCGCGCTCGTGGAGAGCGCGGAGCGAGGGCTCGGGTTATCGAAGCGGATCTCAGGGTTCGTGCTGCCGCTCGCGGTATCCACCTTCCACTTCGCGGGACCCGTGACGTGGACCGTAGGCGCGGTCTTCGTCGGTTGGTTCTACGGGATACCGATCGGCCCGCGCGAGATATCCATCGTCGCCTTTGCCTCCATCTTCCTCACGGCGGCGGCACCGGGAGTGCCACGCGGCGGTTTCATCATGCTGGCGCCGCTTTTCTCCGAGCTCAACCTGCCCGTCGAAGGCATCGGCATTCTGATCGCGATCGACGTCATTCCGGACACGTTCGCCACGGTCCTCAACGTGACGGGCGATCTCGCCGCGGCGGCTCTGGTCGCGAGGTACGAGTCCACCGGAGCGCCCAAGGAGCGGGGCTGATTCGATCTAGCGGTGTGGGGAGCAGAGGAACTCCCGCCGGGCCAGGACGCGGCCAGCCTCGTCCCGCGCCTCGACTGCCCAGTCCCCCTTCGAGCCTGGGTTCAGATCCTTGTAGCTCTTGGTGCGCCAGCGCGCTCCGCCCAGCTTGAGCTGCACGCGGAGCCTTTCCTTTCCCTCGTGGAGCCAGACGTGGTCGATCGCCTCGCCGACGGCGCCCCCCTCGATCAGGTTCCAGAACCAGACCCGCTCCCCCTCCTCGAACTGTGTGGCCCCGCCCACCAGCTCGTGGTGGACGACACCCCTGCCGACACCATTCTGCCGGATCGACAGCTCCGAAGCGTCGGTTGGCTGCTCGATCACAGAACCCGGTTTCATCGAATCGGGGGGCCGGGAGTTCACGTCCGTCGGGGAGACCGCCCCAGCCGGAGCACCGGGCAAGTCCCGCGTCTCCTCCACCGCTCTCTTCATTGGCGCTTTGCCCTGGGCAAGCGCCAACGGGCGTGACTCGGGCGCCGTCGACGAGCGGGACCAGATGAGGAAGGCGATGACGATGAGAGCGAGGATCGCCGACGCCAGGATGGCGATTCCGCCCGTGCGGCCAGATCTCGTGCGCGATGGTTCCACCTCGGCCTCAGCTGGCATCGCCGCAAGCCATCTCTGTCGTTCCCGGTTGTAGTCCGCGATCACCTCGTCCGGGTCGACGTCGAGGAGCCGCGCGAGCGACCGAAGGCCCTCCTCGACGGTATCGTTACCTGGCAACGCGCTGAAGTCGTCGCGCTCGAGCGCCTGGATGTGCTCGATGCCGAGCCCGGTCGCCTCCGCCACCTCAGCGAGCGGAAGTCCCTGGCTCTCGACCGCCTGCCGCACTTTCTGTCCGAAGGTCTCCATGCCAGGCAATATATACCGGGGGCCACGCAAGGCCAGCCTTGGCCGCGGGGGGGAGATCTGTGGGGCGCCGGATCGGCCGCACCATGGATTGGTGGAGGCGGCGGGAGTCGAACCCGCGCCACCTCAAAACGCTGATTGATTGATGACGCGCGACCTTCGTCGGAACTCGCTGGAAATTCGTTGCCATGTGGTCAATTCGTTGTGCTCTGGAGTGCTCTGCTGTGCTCTGGAGTGCTCCCCAGTCTTGGAGACATGCTGGAGACGGAGTTGCCAACGCGAGTATCACGCGATGGGCTTCACGCTGCATGGCAACGGCGCCTCACCAGAGCAAGGCCGAGCGGGCCATGCGCTGCAGGCATGCTCCGGATGAGAAGACTGGCCCAGGAGTGTAAAGGGGGAGACGGCGCCAGTGCCCCGGACCGCGGGGCGCAGAAGCAATCAGCGGCGGGCGGATGCGGATCCTCGCCGCGATCCATCCGCCCGTGGCCACCCGCCCACTGCGCAGCTTGAATCCGCCGCACCCAGAAGCGCAGTTTGAATTTCCTACGCGCCTCGGTCTCGGAGTTCACGGACCTCGTGCGGAGCGCGCAGGAGCAGCCGGTGGTCATCTACATGGATTGGGGCAGGTACCACATGCGCTCGCCCCACGAGGCCTGGGACATGGCGCGGCCATCTCGACCGGATGCTCGCGGCGCTCTTCCCGCTGCAGCGGACGGAGGCCGGCGGCCTCTGATCCGGAGCCATCACCTCCAGTCACCGGCGGCGACGAACCCGCCCCAATAATACGGGTGGTAGGGGCGGCCTTTCGTTCGACCCTCCTCGATGACGTCGAGGCTCGCTTGCCGGAACGACTCCGCCGTGGAGCGGCCCGCGAGGCGGGCCCGGTAGAGCCCCTTCATCCAGGCGCGCGTCGACTCGTCCTCTACTTCCCACAAGGTCGTGATGACGGTGGCGGCGCCGGCTCCCTGGAAGGAACGTCCGAGGTCGTGAACCCCTTCCCTCGGCTGCACAGGTCCCAGGCCGGTACCGCAGGCCGAGAGGACCACCCATTCGACCCCCGTGAGATCGAGCGAGAGAACCTCCTCGCCCAGGAGGATCCCGTCGTCACCGGATTCCGCCGTGGAATCGCCCGAGCTCCTCTCGTTGGCCCCGGCCAGGGCCAGACCGGTGGCAAGCAGGGGGTTCGAGTCGAGGACACCCGCGCGGCGACCGGCCCTGGGGTCCGCCACCGGCGCCCCATCGAAGAAACCGTGCGTCGCCAGATGAATCACTCGACGTCCGGGAGCGAGCGACTTCAAGGCGGCTTCCGTCGCGTTCCGCCCCACCAGCACGACGGGGTCCGCGCCCGGCCCGCCGCCGGCCTCCCTCCACCGGGCCGCGATCTCCTCCACCTCCAGCCGCGCACCGATCAGCGGTCGAAACGGAGTGGATCTGATTCCGGCGAACGAGCCACCTCGATTCAGTGAGGGCCATGAGGAGGTCCCAACTTCAATGGGGCGCGTGTCGAACTCCGGGGCCCCCACCGCAAGGAGCCCCGCGCCGGTACGCGTGGCGCCGGGCCCGGCCAAATCTCTCTCAGAGGCGATGTGATGAACGACGCGCTCGGATTCGACCAGGTAGCGGCCGTCGGGGGCCGGCAGCGCCGCGAGGTTGATCCGGTGAAGCTCGCCGTCGAGGACGACGAGCACCATCCGCTCGCGGCCGAGACGCTTCTCGACCGGATCCCAGATCGCTTCGCGGAGCCGGTTCCCCGCGGCGGCGAGCTCCCCGGCGTCCCTCTCCTCGTCGAAGCCGAGACCGTTGCGCGGCGGGGCGGCCACCCTCTCACGCCACCGGCCGACCAGCGACTCGATCGCCGAGGCATCGCCGAGGGGGACGACCTGAGGCTTGCCGTCCGACGCGTTCTTCACGAAGGCCAGGTACCCGGGGTTCTCGGTCAGACGACCGCCGACCTCGCGCGAGCGGGTGTACCGGACGTACGCGACCAGGGCCGCGTCGCGCGGCATCGCCTCGACGACTAGCGCCCATCCGACCTCCTGTTGATCCAGGAGCCGCCGGAAGGGAGCGCTGCGGGCGGCGAGCTCCCGCTCGGTGCTCTCCTGCCGATGCATGAGCGAGCGCACAGTCTCGGCGAAGTCCTCCACCGAGTCCTTCGCGGGCCCGCGCGCCGCCACGTGCGCCAGCCGGCTCCTGTCCGCCTCGAGCCGTTTCACGAGGTCGTTCAACCCCTGCATCCGGGCGGCCGAGGTGATGCGGCGGCGCGCGATCAGCTCGTCGAGGGTGAGGCCGCGCGAGCGGATCACGGCGTCCCAGGTCTCCTGGACGGCGGCGGTGGTGGGACCGTCCGGCGGCGCCGTCAGAGACGACAGCGCGATGTCGAGACCGCTCACGCGGGCTTCCTCGAAACGCAGCGCCTCACCGTGGGAGAGTCCGGACGCGGTGCGAAGGAAGAACCGTCGGGCGCTCGCTTCTCCTCCCAGCGCGTGGCGGCGCGCTTCGTTGAAATCGCCGAGCGAGAGGCTCACACGAGCCTGCTCGAAGACGATCGGCAGCAGTTCGGGGCTGGCGGCGCCGAGCGTGGACTCGCCGAGGCTCCGCGCCCGCCGGCTCACCTCGCGCGCGGATCCCGCTTCACCCATCCGTCTCATGATGGCGCTCTGCAGCGCGAGACAGCAGGCGAGCGTGGCGCGGTCGCCCGGCGTGTCCTCGGGCTGGATCCGGCAGGCCCTGTCGATGAAGGGTCTCGCCCCCGCCGAGTCTCCCGACTCGTGAAGCGTCTCCGCCAGACGGCGCAGATCCCAGGACGTTTCGGGATGATCCCTTCCAAGCATCCCCTCCCGCACCTCCACCGAGCGCAGATAGAACCGCCTGGCGTCCTCCACCTCGCCTGCCGCTCTCGCCGCAGTGCCCAGACGCGCCGCGGTGTTGGCCAGCTCCCTGAAGCCGACCCCCGGGACCGGGCCGTCCTGAGCGTGGGCCGATTCCCACAGCTCGCGCGCCTCGAAGTAGCTGATCCGGGCGCGCGCATCGTCTCCGAGCCGATGGTCCATCTGGCAGATCCACGACAACGCCCGGACGCGACCCAGAGGCGAGGGATCGGCGCGGCGGTCCAAGTCCTCCAGGAGGCGCTCGTACAGTCCCTTGACAGCCGTGTAGTCGCCCATATTCTCGAGCAGCTCGGCGAGGTTGAACAGCGCGATCCTCGCCTCCGGGCGCGCGAGACCTGACGAGCGATCGAAGGTCGCCAGCGAGCGTTCGTAGTAGGACCGGCCGACCACCCAATCCCCCGACCTCGCGAAGGACGCCCCCAGCGAGTTGAGCGACACAGCGATGGAAGGGTGGCCCGGTTCTAGGATCCTCTCCCTGAGGATCAGCGCCTCCCTGTGGACCTTACGGGATTCCTGCTCCAGCCCCGACCTGTGCAGCCACCGGCCCAGATTCTCCAGGCTGAGGGCAAAGGCGGGGCTCACCGGATCGAGCCGCCGGCGCAGATCAGCGGCGCGCCGGGCCACGGTCAGGGCACGAGAGGCAACGGGGCTTCGCAGGTCGAGAACCTGAAGAAGGAGATCGAGCGCCTCGGCCGCCTCGGCGGTCTCCTGCTTCCCCTCCCGGTCCAGCGAAGCGATCAGGTCGCGGGTCCGGCGTTCCGCGGCTTCGAGAGCTCCTTTCTCGATCAGGCTCCGGATGGAGCCCGTCTCCAGCAGGCTTCCCGTCGAAGCGGGTCCGGCCCGAACGGCCGGCAGGCAGAACAGCAGGATGACGACGCCGGCAAGAAGGGTCCCGCGGTCCAGTTCTCTCGCGCTCCTCGAGCTCATGTATCACTCAGTCGTTCGGCGAGGTGGCAGGGTTCGCCTCCGTTCCATCGGTTCCCGTCCGAGGTTCCTCCCCCACCACCTCGAACGGCATGACCGCTATGCGGTCCTCCGGCCCCCCGGCTCCTGAGATCGCGACCTGGTAGGCGCCGGGGGCCAGGCGACGGCGGTCGATGAGAAGTGCTATGACACCGGAAGCGTCGGCTCGTCGCCGCAGGCCGGCCGCCGTGTCGCGCAGGGTGAAGATCGGGCGCCCGTCCGAGGAAAGGATATCGAGACGGAGCGGCTCCGTCCCGGAGCGTCCCTCGGGCGCCACGAAGGGGACCGCTATCACGAACGCGCTCTGTCCCGCTCGGACGTGGATCCGCGTGACCGCGGAACCACCGCGCGTCGCTCGATCGAGAACCGGCAGATCGATCGGCCCATCACCGGACGAGCTTCGCCCCGGCGCCAGGGAAGCGAGCAGGAACCCCAGGACGAGGCCCGCCGCCAGCAACGAGACGGCCGCCGCGAGCCTCCCCGCTTTCACCGGTCCCCACCGGTCCGAACCCTCGACGCGTCCCGCCGCGTGCAACACCGGCGCCGACCAGCCTGCCGCCTCCAGCTCGCAGGAGACGCAGACCGCCAGGTGTTTCCGCACTCGCTCCCGATCCTCGACCGGCTCGTCTCCCACGAAGCGCCGCAGATCCGAAGGATCGGGGTGAGGGTCGAACAGGGAGGCGCCGTGTCGAGCGACCGCCTCCGGGACCACGTGCAGGCTCGTCACCAGCTCCTCGCAGTCCTCGCACACGGACAGGTGCGACTCCAGCCGGCGCCGTTCCTCTTCCGCCAGGCGTCCCGCCAGATAGGCAGGGACAGCGGACTGGTATTCCTCGTGCGTCATCGATCCACCCCCTCGCTCACCCATGACGCGCGTGTCGCACGCCGAGGTCCGCTCCCGTCACCGGGCCGGCCGCACGGGACGCGGCGCGCCGGACCCGATCGACTCCCGCAGACATCGGAGGCAACGGAAAAGCCTGGACTTGGCGGTTCCCACGGGCACACCGAACCGCGAGGCCAGCTCCGCGTACGACAGCTCCTCCAGAAAATACGCCCGGATCATCTCGCGGCACTCAGTGGAGGCCTCCTCGAGCGCTCTCCGAACGAGTTGATCCGTGATGACCTGCTTTTCGGTGTCGCCCGTCGATGGAATGTCCGCGGGATCCACCCCTGCCGCCAGCACCGGCCTGTGGACCCGCTCCGCGAGGCGGGTTTGTGCCGTGTGGCGGCAGATCCCCTGTACGTAGCTCTTTAATTCTCCATCCGAGCGGAATCGTTCCCTCCGAAGACTCGCCACAAGTCGGGAAAGCACCTCCTGCTGGAGGTCTCTCCATTCGCCTCGAAGGCGCCAGAATCTCGCCGCCGACAGCGAATCGGCGATCCAGCGTCTGACCAGAGCGAGGGCATCGTCGTCGCCCGCCAGGAGCCGGCCCTGAAGGCTGTCCTCGTCGTACGGCATCGAGCGCTCCCCGGGCCGCTGTCGATGGAGGGAAACGGGACGCCATTCGAGCACCACCGGGGGCGGCCCTCCCACACCCCCGTGGGTGGATTCTACTCCCGAGGGGGCATCTCGCGTCATCATAAGTGCGCGGCGACCGTCGCCGACCCACTCTCGCGTTCCTTCAATCGAGGGAAAACAGGGAACCTGAATGCCCCCACCGACAATATAACCGGCGAATGGTCCTGGTCCGTCGATATCCCGGCCGCGTCGATCCCGGAAACTGCCGGGCGTGCCGGCCGCGAGGGATCCTATTTCGACTCTCGTGGGGGGAATCGCATGCTGCCACGCGCCCGTCGTTTTCTCATTCCCGTCATCCTGCTCGTCCTTACCGCGGCCCTGTTGCCTGCCGTGGACGTCAAACGATCGGACTCGCCCCTGGCGAAGCTGGAGTTCTCCCGCCCCGACCTCTACATCAGCACCGCGAACATCCCGCTGGACGAGATCCGCGTCAATCTCCCCAACGCCCACGCCTGGGAGGGATTCCTGCACGCACATGGCCCCCAGGTCAGGGCGCACATCGATCCGAGATCGGGAGTCCCCACCAGCGTGCTGCTCAGCACACCGGTGATCCCCGGCACCGCGAGAGGAAACCAGGTATCACTGAGGGACCTCTCCGCCGCGCTGGGCGCTCCGGTCTCCGAGGTCGACGCCGGCGTGGTGGGAGCTCAAGTCAGAAGGTTCGTCGAGGTCAACTCCGAGGTCCTGGGCATTCAGGCAACGCAGATGGGCGCCTCCCAGGCGACGAAGGTCACGGACGACCTCTGGCAGGTCACCATCCAGCAGGAGGTCGATAGGATCCCCGTACGTTACGGTCTCATTACTGCCACCGTCAGCCACGGCAACCTGGTCCTTATCGGAGCCTCGCAGTGGGGTGCAGTGCGGGTCGGCACACGCCCGCGACTCGACGCGCAGGAGGCGCTTAAGGTCGGCTTCGACTACGCCGGCGGGCGGAGCCCGGCGGACGTCGTGTGGAAGGAGCCGGCCCTGGAGATTCTCCCGCACACTCCTCCCGGCCGCGAGATCGCCTACGAGAAGGGGGCGCCCGCAGGCGGCGGCTACTCGCATCGGCTCGCATGGGTCTTCGGGTTCGAGCGGGCGCCCGATCCGGGGCGCTACGAGGTCATCGTGGACGCCCACACGGGCGAGGTGATCCAGTTCCACGACGTCGTGAACTACCAGGAGAGGAAGGTCAAGGGAGGAGTCTACCCGCTGACCAATACAGGGATCTGCCCTTCACCGGACAAGTGCGGCACGATGCAGCCCGGCTACCCGATGCCCTACACCAATATCACTCAGATGCTCGGGTTCTACGTGGACGGAGCGGGCGTCTTTCAGTGGACCGGCAACGCCACTACCACGCTGCAAGCGAGCCACGTACGGGTCACCGACACCTGCGGGACGATCAGCGAGAGCGCGGCTTCAGGCGACATCGATCTGGCCGGCTCCAACGGGCAGCACAACTGCTCCATACCGTTCGGACATTCGCCCGGCGACACCGCCGCCTCCCGCACTGTGATGTACGAGCTGCAAAAGATGTCCGAGCAGGCGCGCGGCTGGCTTCCCGGCGGCTCCTGGGCCGACGGAAGCGTCGGCGTGACCGTCAATCGGCCTACCTTTTTCTATTACTGCAACGCTGCCTGGGACGGCTCAGGAATCCTGACCTGGCAGGGCGATACGGTGTGCGACAGCGCCTGCTGTTCGGCGGAGGCCGAGCCCGATGGGTGCAACTTCAACATGTGCATGCAGGGCGCATGTCCCTTCCCGTGCTGTCACCAGTGCCGCAACCTCGGCGAGATCGCCGGCGTCATCGACCACGAGTGGGGACACGGGCTCGACGACAACGACACCGGCGGGTTCATGAGCAACTCGGCGGAGAGCTACGCCGACATCGCGGCCATGTACCGCACTCAGACTTCGTGCGGCGGGTACGGATTCATCACATCCTACTGGAACAACGACTCCGGCTGCGGGATGGCCCCGGACGGGACCGGCTGGAACGGCGACCAGGGCCAGAGCGCTCCGCACTGCCTGACCGACTGCACCGCTTTCCGCGACTCCGACTGGGGCAAGCACGCTGACAACACCCCCGACACGCCGCAGAACTTCGTCTGTTCGAAATGTAATTCCGGGTCGGGTCCCTGCGGCCGCGAGATCCACTGCGACAACGCCCCGGCGGCGCAGGCGGCGTGGGATCTGGCGGCGCGCGACCTTCAGTCACCCCCCTTCAGCTACGACTCGGTGACCGCATTCGACTTGGCCAACCGCCTCTTCTACCTCGGCAGCGGTATGGTAACCAACTGGTACGCCTGCGACTGTGAAGCCGGGACTGCGGACGGCTGCGCGGCCAGCAGCGGCTACATGCAGTGGCTCACGCTCGACGATGACGACGATAACCTCTCCAACGGCACGCCGCACATGACGGCGCTATACGACGCCTTCAACAGGCACGGCATCGCATGCACACCGGCACAGGGCGGACCGACGCCGGTCAACAGCGGCTGTTCCGGGACCCCGTACGTCGAGACGCCACCTGTCCTCACGGTCACGCCGACTTGCGGGCAGGTGGACCTCTCCTGGAGCGGCGTGGCCTCGGCCGCCTCGTATCGCGTCACACGCACCGAGGGGCACGCCGGGTGCGACATGGGCCGGGCGATCATCGCCACCCCCACCGGCACCAGCTCCAGCGACCCCGAGGTGGCGGGGGGCCGTCAGTACTGCTACGCCGTGACGGCGGTGGGCGCCTCGGAGTCCTGCTTCGGGCAGAGCAGCGCCTGCACCTGCGTGACGGCCTATCCGGCCGGCTCCAGCGCCGACTCGGACGGCGACACGGTGCCGGACTGCGGGGATCCGGACGACGACAACGACGGGGATCCGGACACGACCGATTGCGCGCCAGTGAACCCCGCCGTCTACCATGGCGCCACCGAGGTGTGCAACGGAATCGACGACAACTGCGTGAGCGGCGTAGACGAGGGGTTCCCCGACTTCGACGGCGACGGGATCAAGGACTGCGTGGACCTGGACGCGGATGGAGACGGTGTGAACAGGCCCGCCGACTGCGACGACCTGAATACTTTCATCCCGTCCCCCGAGGACATCTACCACCTGCCGGCGTGCAACGACTTCCAGGACAACGACTGCGACAATGTGATCGACCTGGACTGCGCCACCGACGCTTCGACCTACCTGTCGCTGCTTTCCACTCAGGTGTCCGGACCGCTGAGCAACATCGCGGCTGCTTCCTCGCCCAACAACGTCTACCAGACGCTGACCGAAGGAGGTGGCGGAACCAACAAGCGGCTCAAGGTCCTGTACACCTTCCCCGGAGTGAACAACCTGAACTACCTGCTGGCCTTCGAGGGGTTCAAGAACAACACGAGCGAAATCTTCTCGATCAGCTACGCCAACAGCGCCGCCTGCGGCACCGACGAGGTGTACAACACTACCCTGATGTCGGTGAGCAAGATCGGCTCGGACTCAAACACGCTGCAGACCACCGGCGTGGGAACGGTGACCAACAGCCGTCCGTTGCTGTGCATCAAGTTCGAAGATGCCGGTGCGGATAGTCAGGCCGACACCGTCTCGATCGACCGGTTGTACCTCAAGCCGGGCGAATTCGTGAATTGCGGAGACGCCGATCAGGACGGCTACACGACGAGCTGTTCGAGCTGCTTTAATCGCTACTGCCCGATACTGGATTGCGACGACGCCGATCCTCAGGAGAGCCCCGGTCTCGTCGAGGGCCCTCCGGGCAACGCCAACTGCTCGGACGGCAAGGACAACGACTGCGACGGACTGGTCGACCTCGACGATCGCGAGCAGTGCCTGGTGGCCCCACCCGACGTTCTTGCCAACGGGGAGATCGCCGGCACGGGCACCGTGACTGGGACCTACGTGCTGACTCAGGTCTCCGACAACTCCTGGCAGAGCATCAAGGAAGCCAAGGTGGGCGGCAAGTCGAAGCTGGTGCACACCTGGTTCTTCGACAACGTGCCGGCAGGGTATGCCCACAAGCTCTACATCGAGGGGCAGAAGCTGGAGGCGGGTGACGACGACTTCGTCTTCTACTATTCGACCGACAACGTCAACTACACGGCGGTATCGGGAGCCACGGTCACGCAGGCCTTCGTGGACCAGGTGCTGGAGCCGCTCTTCGGCTCGGGGAGTCTGAGTGGCCGGATCTACATCCAGGTGCGCGACAGCGATCCGAACAACTCGGGGAGCCAGCTGAACACACTCAAGGTCGATCGGCTGGCCATCAAGACCGTGCCCTGAGGCAGGCCCGGTAAGCGACTCGGGGGAGGGAAGCCGCACAAGGTCTGGCGGCCTCCCTCCCTGTCACGTCCCAGGGCTGCTAGAGGCCCCGACCACCCGGACGGGGCCCCTGCCCACCTTCGCGGCTCCGCGATGACGAACGGGCCGATCCCTCGAACCGACCTTACCCGACCCAGAAGCGCAGCTCAAACTTCCAATGCGCAGGTCGGCTTCCAGATCGGGTTGAGGCGCGAGAAGTACGCGTCCCGGCAGTCCGAAAGAAAAGAAATGCCTGTTCGCATCGGCCGCGGAGAGCCAGACGGCTCTGGTCAACTTCGCAGGGGTCGGATTTCCTCGAGGAGATCGGCCGCGGCGACTGCCCGAACATTGCTTTCAAGATCAAAACTCGCGCTGCCGGCATGGATCACATAGAGCTTTTTCAGCCTGAGGGTTTCGCGAGCGCTCCTCATGGAGCGCGTCATGCGTGGAGTGTCGGTCCTCTTGATCTCGAAGCCGATTTTTGTTGATCCTTTCGTGACGAGCAGGTCCAGTTCGGCACCCGCGTGGGTAGCCCAGAAGTAGACCTCCTCGGATCGCGCCCTCAGGCGGAGTATCACCTGCTCGAGAATGAACCCCTCCCAGCTCGCGCCCACCCGCGGATGGCGCTCCAACGAAGCCGGCGAATCCAGATCCAGCAGCGTATGAAGCAGGCCGCTGTCTCGCAGGTAAACCCTCGCTGCCTTTACGGCCCGCTTGCCCACGTTTTCCCACCAAGGACGCAACTGCCTCACGACGAACAGACCGGATAGCAGGTCGAGATACTTCTGCACCGTCGTATGCGACACACCGAAGGAGCGCGCGAACTCGGACGCGTTCCACACTTGTCCGTGGCAGTGCGCAAGCATCGTCCAGAACCGTGCAAGTGTCACCGGCGGAATCGCTACTCCCAGGCGCGGGAGGTCGTGCTCCAGAAACGTCCGTACGAAGTCGCGGCGCCACTCCGCGCTCTCCCTCTGGCTGCGTCCGAGGTACGAACGTGGGAAGCCACCTCGGAGCCAGAGTCGTGTCAGGTTTGCCGGGCCCACTTCCCCAAGAGCGAATCCCCCCATGTCATGGAAAGCGATGCGGCCCGCGAGGCTCTCGGAGCCCTGCCGGAGCAGGTCCGGCGACGCACTGCCCAGGACGAGAAACCTCGCCGGCGTCCCAGGCCGGTCCGCGAGGACGCGCAGGACCGAAAAGAGGCCGGGGCGATTCTGGATCTCGTCCAGGACGACGAGGCCGCGCAACGGCGCGAGGGTCAGGGTCGGCTCTTCGAGTTGGGCCAGATGCCGAGGATCCTCGAGGTCGAAAAATACCGTGCCGCCACGGCGCCGTTCCGCGGTCAGGTGCGCGAGGGTCGTCTTGCCAACCTGACGGGCACCCAGGATCGCCACGACCGGCCTCTCGCGGAGCAGGCGTTCGATTCTCCTGCAATGATCGCGGCGCTCGACGGGCTGCCTCATGCATTGAATTCTGCAATATGAGTTTGCAGATTTCAAGCAAAGACTTGCGGCCTGCCTGGAGGAAGAAAGAGGGGTGGTGGAGGCGGCGGGAGTCGAACCCGCGTCCGAAGGCGATCCACCGGGAGCGCCTGCATGCGTGTCCTGATCTGAACTGCTCTCGTCAGGTTCAGGGCCGGCGTGGAACCTTCCCGCTGGCGTGGTGTCTATCACGGCATGGACCGCTTTCCCGGCCGAAGGAGGCACCCCATGTCGCGCACCGCGCTCGCGTCGCTCGCGGCCGTTCTTCTGGCAGTCATCACGGCATCGTGGGGAGACGCCCCCGAGGAGGCGCCAGGGCAGGGGACCCTTCGGGCGCAGGCGGGCGGAAAGCTCGTCGAGATGCCCTTGCGCCACACCGAGGTCCGCGCGGAGATCTCCGGGTTCGTGGCGCGGGTCGAGGTCACCCAGCTCTTCGACAACGCATTCAAGGAGCCGATCGAGGCCGTCTACGTCTTTCCGCTTCCCGAGCGGGCCGCGGTGGACGACTTCGTCATGGAGATCGGGGAGCGGCGCATCCGGGGCGAGATTAAACGGCGCGAGGACGCGCGCAGGACCTACGAGATGGCCCGGGCCGCCGGCTACACGGCGGCGCTCCTGCAGCAGGAGCGCCCCAACATCTTCACGCAGTCGGTGGCCAACATCGCCCCGGGCGCGCAGGTCCGTGTGCGCCTGCGATACGTCGAGATCCTCTCCTACGCGGAAGGCTCCTACCGTTTCCTCTTTCCGATGGTGGTCGGCCCACGCTACACGCCGGCCGGAAGGGCCGCGCCCGACCAGCCTCCCGTCCTCCGCCCGGGCCTGCGCTCCGGGCACGACATCTCTGTGACGGTGGACCTCGACGCCGGCGTCCCGATACGGGCGCTCGCGAGCGACAGCCACCGGATCGACGTGGCGCGCAAGGGAGGGAGCCGCGCGACGATCAGGCTCGCGCCAGGGGACACGCTGCCCAACAAGGACTTCATGCTGCGTTGCGACGTGGCGGGAACGATCCCCGAGGTGGGCGTGCTGGCCCATCGGGTTGACGACGACGGGTTCTTCGCCCTCCTGGTCCAGCCGAAGGCCGGGATCTCGGCGGCGGAAGCCACGCCCAAGGAGATTATCTTCGTCCTGGACGAATCGGGGAGCATGTCGGGCGTCCCGATCGAGATGTCCAAGCGCTTCATGCGTCTCGCGCTCGAGTCGCTCGCGCCGCGCGACCGATTCAACATCGTGCGTTTCGCGGGCTCGGCCGTCGTGCTGGCGCCCGCGCCGCTCGACAATACCGCGGCCAACGTCAAGCTGGGGCTCGAGGCGGTCGAAGGGATGCGTGGCGGGGGCGGCACGCAGATGATGGCAGGCTTCCGCGCCGCGATGGCGCAGCCGCGCGATCCTCGGTGCATCCGGATCATCATCTTCCTGACCGACGGCTTCATCGGCAACGAGGAGGAGATCTTCGATCTGATCCGGAGCGGGCGGGGCGACGCGCGCATCTTCTCGCTGGGAATCGGCTCCTCGGTCAACCATTACCTGCTGAGAGAGATGGCCGACCTGGGCCACGGCGCCTACCAGTACATCCGGCCCGACGGGCGCGAGGCGGAGGCGGTGCAGCGCTTCCAGGAATGGGTCACGAGACCCTATCTCACCGACCTCGAGATCGACTGGGGAAGCCTCAGGGTCGAAGACCCGCAACCCGCGAGGCTCCCTGACCTCTACTCGGGCCAGACGCTCTCCCTCGTCGGCCGGTATCTGTGGGGAGGAGAGGACACGGTGATGATCCGGGGGCGTCTGGGCGGGGTACCGTGGGAGAAGCAGGTGCGCGTGAACCTTCCCGAGCGCGCCGAGGGGCACGCGTCGCTCGCGTCGGTCTGGGCGCGGGAGCGGATCAGGGATCTGACGCTTCACCCCGGAGACGCCGCGCCGGCGGCGATCCAGGCCGAGGTCACGTCGCTCGCTCTGGGCTTCCGTCTGATGAGCCCCTTCACCTCGTTCGTGGCGGTGGACGAGTCCCGCGTCGTGAATCCCGGGGGCAACCCCGTGCGCGTCGAACAGGCGGTCCCGATCCCGGAGCTCGTCTCCTTCGAGGGGGTCTTCGGGAGTGGCGGCCCGGCAGGCATCCATCGGCCGGCCGAGGAGACCACTGCGCCGGCACTTGAGGCGGACTTCATCCAGGAGGTTGAAGTCATCACCTCTGAAACTTCGGCGGAATACGGCCGCGCCGATGGTGGTTTCGCCGGCACCGACCTGAAGACAAGATCGGGCGTACTGGGAGGCGTGCCGGGCGGCGTGGTCCAGAGTGCGCGTGATACCTCCCTCCTCGCGCATTCCGTGCCCATGACGGTTGCCCGGTTCGATCCTGCCGGCGTCTCACGGGGGCGCTCCCCCGAAACGGGGCAGCGGCTCGAGGAGGCGTCGCTGCGGATTCTCGCGGACCTCGCCGATGACGGCAGACTCTCACGCACCGAGGGGCTCCCCGCGCTGGCGGGGCTCGTCGCGGCGCAGGGCCCGGCGGGCCGCTTCAGCGACACGGTGCGAACGCAGGCGCTGGCCGCCTGGGCTCTGGCCGAGGCTGCCGCCGCCGAGCCGCGTCTTCACTGGGTGCCCGAGGCGGCGCGCGCCGCGGCGAGCTACCTCGAGAGCCTGAGGCCCGCCCCCGGCGCGTGGCCGTCCGGAAGGGCCGAACGGCTGGAGCTCATCCGAAGGACGGCCGCTCCGGCCCCGTCGGCGGTGCGCCGCCTGGTGGAGAGAATCCTCCGGCCCCGGGCCTGATAGAATGCGCCCTCACGCCGCGGCGGGGGGCGCATGAACTACGGCTTCGTCATCGACAATCGCAAGTGCATCGGGTGCCACGCCTGCACGGTCGCGTGCAAGGCGGAGCACGATGTCCCGCTCGGCGTCAACCGCACCTGGGTCAAGTACATCGAGAAGGGGACCTTTCCCGACACGCGCCGCTTCTTCTCCGTGATGCGGTGCAACCACTGCGAGAACGCCCCCTGCGTCACCATCTGCCCGGTCACCGCGCTCTACACCCGCGAGGATGGGATCGTGGACTTCGATCCCAACCGGTGCATCGGGTGCAAGGCCTGCATCCAGGGCTGCCCCTACGACGCCCTCTACATCGACCCCAACTCGAACACGGCGGCCAAGTGCAACTACTGCGCTCACCGGGTGGAGGTGAGCCTCGAGCCGCCCTGCGCCGTGGTCTGCCCCGAGCACGCGATCATCGCCGGCGACATGGACGACCCGACGACAGAGATCGCGCACATCATCAAGATGGAGGAGCTCACGGTGCGCAAACCCGAGAAGGGGACGCGCCCGAAGGTCTTCTACGTGAACGGCGACCGCGCGTCGCTCGTGCCGGGTGAGACGTCGGTCCCCGATGCCTACGTCTGGAGCCAGGGGCGCGAGCCCGGTGTCCTGCCGGAGCGGCCGGCCTCCGGCGCGGGCCCCGGCATTCTCAGCGACGACCTCTGGGAACGCGTGCGCGCCGCCGTCGGAGAGAAGGCCGACCGCGCCCGCCGCGTCTATGACGCAGGCCAGACGCACCAGGACTCCTGGGGGTGGAAGGTCTCCGCCTACATGTGGACCAAGTCGATTGCGGCCGGGTGCCTCATGCTGGCGCCCTTCCTGTGGGGATGGGGCAATCGACCCTACGAGGCGAGGCTTCGTCTGTCGGCTCTTATCCTCTCGCTCCTGTTCCTCGCGGTCACCGGCGTCCTGCTGGTGTCCGACCTCAAGCGCCCCGATCGCTTCCTGTGGGTCATCACGAGGCCGCAATGGGGATCGTGGCTCACGCGCGGCTCGTACATCCTGCTGGCGTTCGGCGTCATCGCCGCGGCCCTGACGGCGGCGCAGTACGCCGGATGGCGGCGCGTCTCGAACCTGCTGGCCGTTCCCGCGGTGCTCGCCGGGGCCGCCGGCGCCGCCTACACGGCGTTTCTCTTCTGGCAGGCCAAGGGGCGCGATCTGTGGCAGAGCTCGTTGCTGCCGCTGCACCTGGTCGTTCAGGCGCTGGCCGCGGGGCTCTCGACGATGCTCCTGGTCCGCGCCGCGTCCCCCGGACCGCTCCCTCTGGATGACGAAGGTTTCTTCGAGACCTGGCTCTGGCGCGCGCTGGCCCTCAACGCCGCCTTGATCGCGCTGGAGCTCTTCGCCATCCACCCGACCGAGGATGCCGCGTCGGCCGCGCTGTGGGCCCGCACGGGGAGCCGGTGGCACGCCCTGACCTGGGGCGTCGCCGCCGCCGGCCATGCCGCGCCGCTGGCGCTCCTTTATGTAGACAATGACGCGGCGCGGGGGGCCGCGGCGCTCCTCGCGCTCGCCGGCCTGGCGATCTACGAGCACCTCTACGTGCGCGCCGGCCAGTCGGTGGCCCTCTCGTGAGCGCCCACCCAGTCGCGCCGCGGCGCGGCTTCCGCCCCAGCCTGATCGAACGCTTCTTCAGGCATCTTTCGGGAAAGCCGCCGCTCGAGATCCCGCCGATGGAGCCGCGCGGCCCCCTCTCGCTCTACCCGCCGGTCGAGAAGTGGGACCACTGGGAGGAGTACGAGGCGAAGGCCTGGCCGCGCCGCGAGAAGAGGACCTACTCGATCGTCCCCACCATCTGCTTCAACTGCGAGGCGGCCTGCGGGCTCCTGGCCTACGTCGACAAGGACTCCAACCGCATCCGCCGGTTCGAGGGGAACCCTCTGCATCCGGGAAGCCGCGGCCGCAACTGTGCGAAGGGCCCCGCCACCATCAACCAGATCAACGACCCGGAGCGGATCCTCCACCCCATGCGCCGCGGCGGCAAGCGCGGCGAGGAGAAGTGGGACCGGATCACATGGGACCAGGCGCTCGACGAAATCGCCGGCAGGATTCGCAAAGCCTTCGTCGAAGGGCGTCACAACGAGGTGATGTATCACGTGGGCCGGCCGGGCCACGAACGCTACATCGAGCGGGTGCTCAAGGGGTGGGGGATTGACGGGCACAACAGCCACACCAACGTCTGCTCGGCTTCGGCCCGCCTGGGGTACCAGCTCTGGACCGGCTCGGATCGCCCTTCGCCGGACCACGCCAATGCCCGCTTCATCCTCCTGCTGTCGTCGCACCTGGAGACCGGCCACTACTTCAACCCGCACGCGCAGCGGATCATCGAGGGCAAGATGCGCGGCGCGAAGCTCGCCGTGATGGACCCGCGGCTCTCCAACACCGCCAGCATGGCCGATTACTGGCTTCCGACGCGGCCCGGAAGCGAGTCGGCGGTGCTGCTGGCCATGGCGCTCGTCATCGTCAAGGAGAACCTCCACGACCGCGAGTTCGTGCGCCGCTGGGTCAACTGGGAGGAGTTCCTGCGTGAGGAGCATCCCGGCGGCCCGGTCACCTTCGAGGCCTTCATCGGGAAGCTCAAGGAGATCTACGCCGACTTCACGCCGGAGCTCGCCGAACGCGAGAGCGGAATCCCGGCCGCCACGATCGTCACGCTGGCGCGCGAGATCGCGCGGGCCGGAACGGCGTTCGCGGCGCACCTGTGGCGCGGCACCGCGTCGGGCAACATGGGGGGATGGCAGGTGGCCCGCGCCCTGGAATTCGTGAGCGTGCTTGTGGGTGCGGTCGGCACGCGCGGGGGGACATCGCCGGCGTCGTGGAACAAGTACACGCCGAAGCTCTTCGCCGAGCCCCCGGCGCAGCGCTTCTGGAACGAGCTGCTCTTTCCGAAGGAGTGGCCGCTGGCCCATTACGAGATGTCGTTCCTGCTGCCGCACTTCCTCAAGGAGGGACGCGGGCGGCTCGACGTCTACTTCACGCGCGTCTACAACCCGGTCTGGACCAACCCCGACGGCTTCACCTGGATGGAGGTGCTGTCGGACGAATCGAAGGTCGGCTGTCACATCGCGCTCACCCCCACGTGGAGCGAGACGACGATCTTCGCCGATTACGTCCTGCCCATGGGGCACGCGGGCGAGCGCCACGACATCCAGAGCCAGGAGACGCAGGCCGGCGTGTGGGTCTCGTTTCGCCAGCCGGTCCTGCGTGCGGCGGCCGAGCGCGCGGGTCGTCCTACCACTTTCACCCACGAGACGAATCCCGGCGAGGTCTGGGAGGAGGACGAGTTCTGGATCGAGCTGTCGTGGAGGATCGATCCGGACGGCTCGCTGGGCATCCGCAAGTGGTTCGAGTCCCCCTACCGGCCTTCCGGGAAGATCACCGTGGACGAGTATTACCGCTGGATCTTCGAGAACGCCGTGCCGGGGCTTCCCGAGGCCGCGGCCGAAAAGGGGTTGGCGCCCCTCGAGTACATGCGGCGCTTCGGCGCCTTCGAGATCAAGCGAGAGGTCTACGAGGTCCACGAGTCGATCCTCTCTCCCGGGCAGGTGGACGGCGCACAGGCCGATCCGGCCACGGGAGTCATCCGCAGGGAGGGCGCACCGGTGGGCGTGATGATCGACGGCGTGCCGCGCCGCGGGTTCGAGACGCCGTCGCGCCGGCTGGAGTTCTTCAGCCGCACGATGAAGGAGTGGAGGTGGCCGGAGCTTTCGCTGCCGGGGCACATCCAGAGCCACGTCCATCCAGACGCCATCGACGCGGACAAGGGGGAGTTCGTGCTGCTGCCGACCTTCAGGCTCCCCACGATGATCCACACCCGCTCGGGGAATGCGAAGTGGCTCAACGAGATCTCGCACCGCAACCCCGTCCTGATCCACACGGCCGACGCGGCGCGGCTGGGGGTGGCCACAGGGGATCTCGTCAAGGTCCGCACGGAGATCGGCTACTTCATCAACCGGGCCTGGGTGACCGAGGGGATCCGGCCCGGCGTGGTCGCCTGCTCGCACCACATGGGGCGGTGGCGGATCTCGGAGAAGGGAGGAAGCCGCTGGGCCACGGCCCGCGTGTCCCTGGAGAGGAAGGGGGAAGGCGTCTGGCGAATGCGCCAGCTCGAGGGGATCAAGCCCTTCACGAGCGACGACCCCGACTCGGAGAGGATCTGGTGGCGCGAGCCCGGCGTGAACCAGAACCTGACCTTCCCGGTGCATCCGGATCCGGTCTCCGGGATGCACTGCTGGCATCAGAAGGTGCGCGTTGAGAAAGCCGGCCCGGAGGACCGCTACGGCGACATCGAGGTCGACACACGGCTGTCGATGGAGATCTATCGCCGCTGGCGCGAGATGTGCCATCCCGCGCCCGGCCCCGGGGGGCTCCGCCGGCCCCTCTGGCTCGCGCGCCCCGTCCGCCCCGCGCCGGAGATGTTCCTGATCCAGGACAAGTGACGTCATGGAGGGATGAACGGTGAGGGCGCAGACGATGGTCGAGCCGCGGATCCCGCGCCACCTGCTCCTTCTCGGGCTTGCGTCGGTGCTGGTGCACCTGGCCGCCATCAACCAGTACGGCTACTTCCGCGACGAGCTCTACTACCTCGCCTCGACCTCCCACCTCGACTTCGGGTACGTGGACCATCCTCCGCTGTCGATCTGGATCCTCGCCGTCATCCGCGTCCTGCTGGGGGACTCGCTGATCGCGCTGAGGATCGTGCCCGTCCTGGCGGGCGCCGCGGTGGTCATCATGACGGGGCTGATGGCGCGCGAGCTGGGCGGAGGCCGGTTCGCCCAGGCGCTGGCGGCCACGGCCGTCCTCGTCTCGCCGGTGCACATCGGCAACACGCGCTACTACTCGATGAACGCCTTCGACCTGCTACTCTGGGCGCTGGCGGGATGGATCCTGATCCGCGTGCTGGCATCGGGCGATCGGAGGCTCTGGCTTCTCCTGGGAACCGTGCTGGGCCTGGGGCTCGCCAACAAGATCAGCGTCCTTTGGCTGGGGGCCGGCCTCGCGGTGGGGCTCCTCCTCACGTCGCACCGGAAGGCGCTGCTCACGCGCGGGCCCTGGGTCGCGGGCGCCATCTCGGCGGCGCTCTTCCTTCCCTACGTCATCTGGCAGGTGAGGCACGACTGGGCGACCCTGGAGTTCATGCGCAACGCCACCCAGGAGAAGATGGTGCGCACCGGCCTGCTCGAGGCCATCCGCGAGCAGGTGCTGGTGATGAACCCCGCCGTCGCGCCCATCTGGATAGCGGGGCTCATCTGGTCTCTCTTCTCGAAGGAGGGAGCCCGGTGGCGAATCCTGGGCTTCATCTATCTGACCGTCTTCGCCATCCTCGCCGCCAGCGGCACCAGCCGCGGCAGTTATCTCGCGCCCGCCTACCCGTTCCTGCTCGCGCCCGGCGCGCTGGCTCTCGAGAGGATCCTCGCCTCCCCGCGCCTCGCGTGGGCGCGTGCCGCCGCTTTCGCGCTTCCGGTCGCGGTGGGGGCGGTGTTCCTTCCCTTCGCGGTTCCGATCCTGCCAGTCGACTCCTTCATCCGCTACCAGCACGCCATCGGTCTGACGCCGCGCCAGCAGGAGCGCACCAGCGTCGCGGAGCTGCCGCAGTACTACGCCGACATGTTCGGCTGGGAGGAGATGGCCCGCAAGGCGGCGGACGCCTATCACGGTCTCACGCCTCAGGAGCAGGCCCGGTGTCTCTTCTTCGGCCAGAACTACGGCGAGGCCGGCGCGCTCGACGTGCTCGGACCAAGGTTCGGGCTGCCTCCCGGCAGGGTCCTCAGCGGCCACAACAGCTACTGGATCTGGGGGACGCGGGAGATGGCCGGCGAGGTGGCGATCATCCTGGGGAGCAACTACGAGGACAACTCGGAGTTCTTCGAGCAGGTCGAGCAGGTGGGAACGATCCGCTGCGAGCGCTGCATGCCCTACGAGCGCGACCTTCCGGTCTTCGTCGGCCGCCGTCCGAAGGCGACCCTCGCCAACGTCTGGCCTCAGCTCAAGATGTTCATCTGACAGGGAGGCCGGGGGCTCACGCCTGCGCGAAGCGCGCGAGGTCCTGGCGCTTTCCAACCAGCACCAGACGATCACCCTGAGACAGCGCGCGGTCGATGGGAGGCGGAATCATCTCGGCAGTTGCGCCGTTGGCCGGCTTGAGCGCCAGCGCCGTCAGAAGATACTTGTGCGGCAGGTCCAGCTCCGTCAGGGTGCTCCCCACCAGCGACGCCGGCACCGGCAGCTCCTCTATGGCGAACTCCACGGGCAGATCCAGGATCCCGCCGCGCCGCGCCCGCCCGGGCGGCGTGCCCGATTGGCCGCCTCCCGCGTAGCGCACCGTCATGAGCTTGCGCTGCAGCACCTCCTTGTCGAACGCGCGCAGGACGTCGCGCCGCGTCACCACCCCGAGAAAGCGAGGCGGGTCATCGTCCGACAGCACGGGCAGCTCTCCGTGCTCGAGGAACCAGAACTTCTCAGTCACCGCCGACACAGGGTCCGTCCCCTTCACGTGGGGGACCTCCCTGGCGAGATCCCCGGCGATGAGCAGCTGCTCGAGCGCCTTCTGCTCCGTGGCGGCCAGCAGGTCGTGCACGTCGATGAGGCCGACGTACCGGCGGTCCTCCTCCACGACGTGTATCCCTTCGCCCTTCATGTGGAGAAACTTGTCGAGCAGCGTTCTGAGCGGCGTATGGGCCGTCACGGTGGGGGGGTTGGCCCACATCACGTCCGCGCAGTGGATCGACGAAAGCGCCGTCTCCTCGATCGCCAGGTCGATGTCCACGCCGCGCTGGCGCAGCCTCTCGGTGTAGATCGAATCGCGCCTGATGGCGCGCGAGATGAGCGCCGCCACGCCGGAGCAGATCAGCACCGGCAGGATCAGGTTGTAGTTGAGAGACATCTCGAAGACCATCAGCGTCGACATGATCGGCGCGTGGGTGGTGGCGGCCAGCAGCCCGCTCATGCCGACCAGAGCGTAGGCGGCGGGTGGGGCGGTGAGCCCAGGCCACAGGGAGTGCGCCGCCGAGCCGACGAGCCCTCCGAACGTCGCGCCGAGAAAGAGGGTCGCCGTGAAGACGCCTCCCGATGAGCCCGACCCGATCGACAGCGCGGAGGCCACCATCTTGCCCGCGAGGGCCCAGGCCAGGAGCTGGACCGGCATCTCACCGGTCAGCGCGAGGTTGACTCCCTCGTATCCGTTGCCCCAGACGTGCGGGACCCAGATCGCGATGGCGCCCACCCCCAGCCCTCCGAGGGTCGCGCGCAGCCAGTGCGGGGCGGGGAGCTTGCCGAAGGCCCAGGTGGTGCCGGACATCACGGCGATGAAGAGACGGCCGATCAGCGCGCAGGCGATCCCGAGCCCCACGTAGGGGACGAACTCCCAGGCCGAGACCAGGCTCAGCTCCGGGACGTGGTAGATCGGTCCTCCCAGGACCCCGTGCGAGACGAGGGTGGCCACGACCGAGGCGATCACGAGCGGTCCGAAGATCTCCATCGCGAAGTTGCCGATGATGACTTCCATGACGAAGAGCGCGGCGCCGATCGGCGCGTGATAGGCGGCCGCCATTCCGGCGGCCACTCCGCATCCGATCAGGATCCTCCGTCGTTCGGCCGACAGCCTCATCATCTCGGCGATCCGGCCGGCCGCCGCGGCGCTGATCTGGACCATGGGACCCTCGCGCCCGATCGAACCCCCCGAACCGATGGCGATCAGCGAGGAGAGCCCCTTCCAGAGAGCACGACGCACGCGCAGCAGCTTCTCCTTGAGGACCACCGCCTCCATGATCTCCGCCATCCCTTCGCCGCCCGTCTCGCGCAGGCCGTAGCGGATGACCATCGCCGCGACGAAGGCCCCCGCCGCCGGGGCGATCAGCCGGCGCTGCCACGTGAGGCCCTCGGCGATGTCGAGGATCGATTCGTTGGAGGCGAAGTACGCGAGCTGGAAGATCTTCAGCCCGAGCTGGTAGAGGAGGCCCACCAGGCCCCCCAGGATCCCCACGGACACGATGAGGATGACGTAGGACGCCTCGGTGGAGCGCAGGGGATGGTAGGAGCGCGCCCAGCCGCGGGCGGATGTCATCAGGCGCTGAATGCGGTCGATCGGCCGAGGCATCGGTTCTCTTACGGGGGTCCCGGTGCGGCCGCCGGGGTGACGCTCAGGCGCCGGGCGTGGCGGGAGACGAGGCGCGAAGCTCGGACTTCCGGCCGGGATCCAGGTTCTTGAGGGTCTTGTTGATCTCCCCCCACATGACCACGACCGCCGCCATCAAAGCGAGCAGGACGATGAACGCAAAGATGACCTTTTTCATGGGCGCCAATCTACTGCGCCGGCTCCGCGGCTGTCAATTTGCCCATCCGGTCCATCAGGATGAAGCCGTCCTTCACCACGAGAACGACACGCCGGGTCGCGCTGATCCCCGGAGCGTCGCGCGTGCCGGCGGCCAGAGGGTCCCCCTCCACCACGAGAAGGTCGGCGCGCATCCCGATCGAGAGCGCGCCGATCTCGCCGGCCCGCCGCAGGAAGGAGGCGGCCTCGCTCGTGGCCGAGGCGAGCGCCTGAGCCGGCGTCAGACCCGACGCGACCAGTAGCTCCAGCTCGCGATGGATGTCGAATCCCGGCGCCACCAGATAGGCCGGCGCGTCGGTGCCGGCCAGCACCCGTCCTCCCGCGCGGTGGAACCGGCCCACCAGGCGCTCGAGACGTTCGAGACGCACGCGCCGGCGCGCGATCTCTTCCGCGTCCATGCGGGCCGCCGATGCGTTGGTGATCTGCGTTGAGATCCAGAAACGGCGCAGGAAGCGCGGCATGTAGGGGAAGGCGGGGCTTCCATCTCGCGAGAGATCCGCGATGGTGAAGGCGTGCTCCGCGACGACGAGCGTCGGAGTCAGTGCGACACCGCGCCCGACCATCTCCGCGATCGCCTGGTCCGCGCCCGCGTCATCCGCGCCGGCGTCACCCGGGCCACCGTCGTCGCCCGGAGCCAGGCTCCACGCGTGCTCGACCGTGTCGACCCCGAGACGCGCGGCGACGGCCGCGCCCGTCACGTCCAGGTGCGCCGCGACCCAGAGGCCCCGGGCGTGCGCCGCCTCCACCGCCGCCTCCATCAGAACGGGGGTCATCCCCGAATGGAGCTTGATCCCGTCCACGCCGGCGCCGGCGAAGCTCTCGACGATGCGGCGAACCGCCACCGGCGTGGGGGCCTCGATCTCCTGATCGCTGCCGCCGGAGGCGCCCACCAGGTAGGGGCCTGTGACGAACAGACGTGGCGCGATCCGCTCCTCGCGCTCCGACTCGGCCCGGTGCTCCAGCACCCCCGCCAGTTGCGTGCCGAGATCCCGCACGGTGGTGACACCGTTTCCGATGAACATCTCGTCCGCGAAGGTTCCACCGAAGGAGTGGACGTGCATGTCGATGAGGCCGGGCAGGATCGTCAGACCGGCCGCGTCGATGGTCCTCGCCCCCTCCCCGGGCTCGGCCGCGATCCGGCCGCCCGTAAGTGTGAGCCCGGGATTCGGGCGCTTGCCGGAAGCGGCGTCCCAGAGCGTGCCGTTGATGATGCGGAGCGAGGGGGGCCTTGCCCTGGCGCCCGGTGGCGCGGCGGACAGCCCCGGCATCCGCTGCCGCCCTCCGAGCAAGCCGAGCCTCGCCAGCGCCTCCGTCAACACGAAGATGTTGGACGGAAGCACCAGGGCGATCAGGAAACCGATGAACAGGGCTACGACCGGGATCGAGACGGTGAACGCGATGCGCTTGCGCACAGGTCAGACGACGTACGCCACGGCGAACCCGATCTGCGCGGCCATCATCATCAGGTACATGTGCTTCCAGGAGATGTGGTTCTCCACCTCGGCCAGCTCCTCGGGCTTCTTGAGGATCAGGTAGCAAACGTAGAGCCCCCAGAGCGTCAGACCCACCCCCAGCGCCGACAGGAGCCACGGGTTGCCCGTCAGGATCTTCCGGCCCGGCTCGATCGGGTTGTCCACGAGCGCCCCCACCGGCAGCAGGAGCCACGGCAGCACGAAGAAGGGGGAGATCATCCACGCGCTGCGGCGCACGCCGTACTTGATCGGCAGCGTCTGGCAGTCGCCGGCCCGATCCCCGTCCATGTCGGAGAAGTCCTTGGTGGTCGAGGCCCCCAGCAGGAAGATCATGAAGATCGAGCCGATGTACCAGGGCTCGACGTGGAAGATCGACGCCACCATCGACCAGCCCGCCACCTTCAGCAGGCAGCCTCTCGGGATCGCGATCGTGACGTTGGCCCAGATGCCGTGCTTCTTGGTGCGCCCGAGCGCGGGCGCCGAGTAGATGAAGGTGAAGAGGAGCCCGATGAGATAGATGAGCGCGCATTCGTGCCGGACCGGCGGCGCGGTCAGCTTGGCCGTCAGTCCCGTGTACGGGTAGATCACGACCAGCCACGTCGGAAGGATCGCGGCGGCGTAGAGCGCCAGAGAGAAGATGTACCCGTTGCGCATCGAGATGGCGCCGGTCACGAGGTGCCGGCCCGGCTTGTTCTTCCGGTCGATCTCGATGTCGTAGTACTGGTTGATGCCGTTGGAGGCCGCGTTGAGCAGCGCCGCGCAGGCCGAGCCCAGAAGCACCGTGAGCACGACGTCGAGCGTGACGCGGCGCATCGGGTCCGGGTTGGAGGCGGAGCCGAAGGCGGTGATGGCCCCCGATATCACCCCGAACGTGGGAGGAAGCAGGGTGAAGGGCCTCGTGAAGTCGATGTAGCTGCGGATGCGCGAGGCGAGGGGGGGTTTGGCGGGGTCGTTCATCGGCCGGTCAAGATAACACAAGCGCGCAGAGCGCCATGGCCGAAAGGGCCCCCACCGCGGTGTTGGCGAAGTTCATCGCCTCGTTGTCGATGCGGCTGAGCATGTCGCCGGCCGCCCCCAGTGACAGCGCCCCGAGATACGACTCCGCCGTGGTCCCGATGAAGGCCGCGACCACGACGATGATGGCCCCCGCCCACCCGATCCCTCCCATCATCCCGAGCCCGAACGACGCGGCGGCCAGCACCGCGGCGGCCGAGAGGCCGGCCAGGGTCCCCTCCATGCTGACGGCGCCATCCGTTCCCGGCGGCACCCGCCTGAAGGTGGTGATGAGGAAGGGGCGTTTTCCATAGACCTGCCCGATCTCCGAGGAGACGGTGTCGAAGACCGCGGTGGCCAGGGCCGCGGCCAGCGCCGTCATGCAGAGATCGGTGTGGACCGTGGTCGCCGCCAGGAACGCCAGGAAGGCTGGCACGCCGCAGTTGGCGATGGCGTGGCGCGCACCCCTGCGCCCCCCCTCCGCCTGGGCGATCCTTTTCGCGGCCTTTCTTTCGTAGCCGACGCTGGTGGCCGCCGACGCCAGCACGAAGAAGAGGATGAGGATGACGTACGCCTGCCATCCGCCGAAGGCGTAGACGATCACGCCGATCAGAAAGCCTGCGATGGCTCCGGAGGTCTTGACGGTCCGGGCCATCCAGGCGGCGCCCGACACCAGAAGGTTGACGGCGGCGCCCCACGCGAGCTGGCGCGCGAGGTGATCCGTGTTGCCGGTGAGCCGGCCGAGATCCACGTAGGTCAGGGAGTAGAGGAAGGCCCCCGATATCAGAGGCACCGAGATGTTGTCGTTGACGCCGGTGGGAAGGCTCTCCACCAGCCCGGCCAGCAGCGCCGCCGTGTAGCAGGCGATCATGAGCGGCGGCTCCACGGCGGTCGGGTGCGCCCCGCTGAAGACCCACGTGGCCATCGCCGTGGAGGCGAGCCCGCCGAAGGCGACGAAGGCGAGAAGGCCCGAAAAGGTCTTGTCCGGGTTCCACGGGAGCCTCGCGCCGCCGAGCGTCTTGCCGGCGATCGTCGCAAAGCCGTCGCCGAAAGCGAGGATCGCCCATGCCGCGGCGACGACCTCCATGCGGGAGCCGAAGAGCACGAAGAGCGCTCCCACCGCCAGCGGGTACTCCAGGATCCCCTCGGCGAACCCCTTGCGCCGCTCGTCTTCGCGCTCGAGCCGGTGGCGCGTGATCCGTGGAAGGACCTGCCAGTTCATCAGGAAGGCCGCGGCGCAGATCGAGGCGGCCTGCCACCGCGTGAGCCACGGGAGCAGGAGCGCCATGAGGCCAACGCCGACGTGGAGCGTCTTGCGCGCGATCTCGCCGGCCGTCAGGCCGGGCGCGCCCGCCGTCCGGCTCACGAGGCGGCGCTCCGCAGCCACTCGATGGTGCGACGCAGCCCCTCTTCGAGCGGCGTGATCCGGTACCCGAGCTCCGACACCGCGCGCTCGGAGGCGTAGGCCCAGTCGTGCCGGTAGATCTCGATGACCTCGTCGGTGATGGGGGGCTCGATTCCGAAATAGTCGGCCCGCCAGCGCAGCAGCTTCCCGGCCAGCCCCATCAACCAGAAGGGAAGGTGGCGCGTGGGAGCCGGCGCGCCGCTCAGTCTGGCCAGCAGCCCGTACAGCTCGAAGTAGTCGGCGTTGGGCCCCCCGAGGATGTAGCTCCGGCCCGGGGCGCCGCGCTCGAGCGCGAGCAGGTGCCCCTCCACCACGTCGTCGATGTAGGCGTAGCAGATCACCTGCCGGCCGCTCCCGAGGTACCCGGGGACCCGGCGGCGCATGAAGTCGTGGATCGTCTTTGTCATGAGGCTGCCGTCGGTCATCCTTCCCGCGCCGTAGACGACGCCGGGATAGACGGTCACGAGCGGCGCTCCCGCCGCCGCGGCCTCCCGCGCGACGAGGTCGGCGGCCGCCTTGGTGCGCTCGTAGTCGTTGTGATGGCCTGCCGGCGCATGCACCCACGTCTCGTCGGCCACCCGTCCGTCGGTGGGACCCAGTGCGATGAAGGAGGACGTGTAGAGGATCCGGGAGACGCGGGCGCGCCGCCCCGCCTCCAGGATGTTCCTGAGCCCGCCGACGTTGACCCGATCGAAGGAGCCGCGGTCCCGGACCCACATCTTGACCAGCGCGGCGCTGTGCACGATGACGTCGCAGCCCGCGGCCCCTCTTTCGAGACTGGCGGCGTCGGTCACGTCGCCTGGCGTTGTCGTGACACCCGGCGGCATCGGCCGCGGCACCTGCGAGGGCCGGACGAGCGCGCGCACGTCGTGGCCCGCCTCCGCAAGGCGCGCGGCGACCCGCATGCCGAGGAAACCGGTCGCGCCGGTCATGAAGATCTTCATTCGCCCCCCGTCCGTTCCCGGACGTACTCTTCCAGGCTCTCGAGCCAGGTGCGGGGATGGTGGCCGGTCACCTCGGCGTAGCGGCCCGGGTCGAGCGCGGAGTACGGTGGGCGCACCGCGGCGTCCTCCTGCCATTGTTCGTCGCTGATCCGCGTCATCCCCGCCGTGCTGATGTCGAGCCTGCGGGCCAGCGCCTCCAGCAGGTGATAGCGCGAGGTCGGCTCGCCGGCGTTGGCGAAGTGGAGGATCCCCCGGTGGGGGGTCACGATGACGTGGACGATCGCCCGGGCCAGGTCGCGCAGGTAGGTCGGCGAGCCGATCCGGTCCGACACCATCGCGAAGCGGCGCCCCTCCTGGAGCGCCTTGAGGAAGACCTCGGGATACCGGTTCTCCGGCCAGGGCCCGAAGAACCAGGAGCTGCGCAGGATGACGTGATCGGGATTTTCCTCGCTCACCGCCTTCTCCCCCTCGAGCTTCGTGCGGGCGTAATGCGACAGCGGATTAGGGGCATCCTCCTCCCGGTAGGGCCGGCCCTTCGCTCCGTCGAAGACCAGGTCGGTGGAGATCTGGATGACGCGGGCGCCGGCGGCGGCCGCGGCTCGCGCCACGTGGCGCGCGCCCAGGGCGTTGGCCGCGACGGCCAGGTCGCGGTTCGTCTCGCACCCGTCCACCTGGGCGTAGGCGGTGCAGTTCACCACCACCGTGGGCTCGATCCTCTCGAATTCAGATCGGAGGCGCCAGTAATCGCCGGTGTCCAGCTCCGCCCGTGTGGCGAAGACCGCTCCGGGGAAGGTCTGGGCGTATTCGTTCTCGATGACGTCGCACAGGGACCGCCCGAGGCGGCCGTGGCTGCCGAGGATGAGAGGAAGATGGGTCATCAGCGCGGCCTCCCCTGCAGATCGAGGAAGGTCCCGACCCCCCGCAGGTTGAGGACGAACCGGTACTCTATCTCATCGATCCTTTCGAAGTCCCGGCGGGCCACCTCGATGAGCATGCCGCAGCACTGGGTGTTGTACCCGAAGCGGTACCGCTGGTCGCGCAGGATCCCGTTCTGGATGTCGTACGAGCCCTCGACGTCCAGTGTCACCTTCCTGTTGAGGAACCCCGTGCCGCCGATAAGGCGGATCTGGCTCGAGTCAACGAACCGGCGCTCGCAGCGGTTGTTCGGGTCGACGACCAGGCGATCGCAGGGGGTGTTCGGGTCGGGGTCGGGATCAGGCTCGAAGAGGGTCCCGCCGAGGTCGCGATTGAGGAAGTAGGAGAAGCGGGCGTAGCCGCGCTTCACGCTCCTGAAGTTGGCCGAGAGGCTGACGGTCCTGATGTCGTCGTAGAGCACGTCATAGGCGGCCCGCACGTCCAGGCTGGCCGCCGGGCTCGGATTGAACCGGACCGTGGCGACCACGTCTCCCGCCGGCGAATTGATCGGTTCGCCCAGGATCGCTTCGGGCTCCGTCGGTGTGCTGCGGCTCAGCGGCTTCTGATCGTCGAGCGAGTAGCTCTGCGAGAGGTCGAAGGTGGCGATCTCGACGGCCCCCACGCCGGGAGCTCGCGTCTCGTCCTTGAGCGCCTGCCTGATCTCGCCTGGCAGGTCCTTCACGTCGGTGACGGGAGTCTGCGCCTGCGTGGGCCCAGTGATGTCGGACGCGAAAGGCTCCTCCGTGGCGACCTTCGGCGCGGGCGCCGTCTTGGGGGGCCGCTTCATGAAGAGGCGGCTCGTGAGCGAGTAGGTCACGCGGTGGACGTCCCCCGGCAGGACATCGACGTCGTCGAAGGGGATGACGTGCTCGCCGCCGCTGACCTCGGGGATGTACGAGTAGCTCACGCGCGGCTCGAATGTGTGCTTGAAGATCGTCGCCCCGGCCTCCCTGGAGTCCCCGAAGAGCCGGTAGATACGCGGCCCCACCACGGAGAGGTTGAACGAGGCGAACTCGCGGGTGACGTTCTTGCTCGACAGAAGCGTGTTGGGGTCCGCCGGATCGACGGCGGACTCGCTGTAGAAGGTCTCTCGCGCCGACACCGACGGCGAGATGTCGAGCCAGGGGGTGGGCGTGAAGGAGGCCGAGATCGTCGGGAAGAGGTCCAGGCGGTTGTAAGTGACCTCGCGTCGTTCCGGTCCGTCGGCCTCGAAACGCCGGTCCTTGTTGTAGACGCCGCCGGATGTCTCGAACGAGAAGTAGAAGGGGGAATGTCCAAAGCGGATCCCGCGCCCCCTCAGCTCCAGCTCCGGGAGCCGCTGCAAGGTCACGTCGGACACGGTGGAGAGAAACTGCTCCTGCCGGTCGGCCCTCACGTTGAGAGAGAAGTTATCCCAGTTGCGCACGACGTCGACGTGGGAGAAGACCGTGGGGCTCGTGGTCTGCGTGATGTCGCGCTCGAAATCGAGATAGTAATCGAGGTCGCTCACCTTGTTGATCTCGGCCAGGAGGCTGTAGCCATTGGCGAACTTCTGGTTCTCGACGAACTTGAACCGGTATCGCTTGCGGCGCAGCTCCTCGGTCGGCATGTTGGGATCGGGCGCGGTGTCATCGAGGTGGTAGCCGGTGAAGGAGCCCTCGCCCCGGTCTGCCGGCACGAAGCGGTACTCGAACCCCAGCCCGGTGCCCGTCCTGCCGTACCGGTCGAAGTAGAAGGTGGCATCCTGGCTGCGCCCCAGCACCACGTAGAGCGCGTTGCCGATGAACGAACCGCGGCGCCTCGAATAGCCGATGTTCGGCAGCAGGATCCCGGTGGAGCGATCCTTCTTCATGGGCCATATCAGGTAGGGCATGTAGATGACAGGGACCTTGCCGGTCTTGAAGGCCGCGTTGCGCATGTAGGCGTAGTGATCCAGATGAAGCGTGGCGCTGGAGACGTGGAAGGCCCAGTAGGGGGTCGGCTGGGTGCAGGTGGTGACGGTGGCGTCGGTGATGACGACCTTGTCGTCCGCGATCCGCTCGAGCTTCTCGGCCTGGAAGATCACGTCCGGGTCCATGTACCCGTGCGCGTTCCAGACCGTGGCGAGCCGCGTCTCGACGTTCATCTCGAGCCGGTCGCCGCTGATCTCGCTCTTGCCGAACATCAGGACGACGTTGCCCTCGGCAGACGCCATGTGCGTGATGTCGTTGTAGTGGAGCTTGTCGGCCAGCAGGCGCAGCTCACCGTAGCGCAGGTCGACGTCCCCCGTCAGCATCAGCTCTCCCTCGGCGACCTGCTCGATGCGCGTCGCGGAGATGACGGGGCGCTCGCCGGCGGAGGGCTTGAGGGGACCCGCGTCGTCGGCCGACGCGCGGCCCCCGAGCCCCGCCGCCGCGGCCAGCGCGGCGAACAGGAGAACCGCGGGGCCCGGCGACCCGCGGGGACCAGTCAAGGTCATGAGATGAGAAGGCCCGCGTAACCCACGACCCTGTCGTAATCGCCGCTCGCGTCCCCCGAGTTGGCGTACGCGACGAGGCGGGCGGACGAGGCGCCGTTGGCCTTCGCGGCGGTCAGCCCCGCGACGGCGGGGGAGACGCCGCACATCGTGATGTCGCGCTCGTGGACGACGCGGTGCAGTCCTTCGGGATCCAGCGCGAGGACGCGGTCCACCGCCGCCATGTCCTTGTCTCGGGCCTCCCGCGCCGGAATGTAATGGCTCATGTCGCTCGAGATCACGATCCCCACCGGCACGTCCCACTCCCGGATCACCTCGGCAAGGTCCCGCCCGAGCCTCGTGAGGGCATCGAGCTTTCCCGTGCCCACGCAGATGGGCACGAAGCTGAACTCATCCAGTTTCACCTGAAGAAACGGGATCTGCACCTCCAGCGAGTGCTCCCGCAGGTGCGCGCGGTCGTCCTCGGCGGCCAGCGGGCATCGCTCCAGGATCCGATCCGCCAGGGCCTCATCGATCCGGGCCGGGCCCAGCGGCGTCCGCCAGGCGCCGCGGCTCATCACCGCGATCGGCTCTCCCATCCCCGTGTGATTGGGGCAGAGGATCACCAGCGTGGCGGAAAGCTCGGCGGACGCGTAGGTCGCCCCGGCCACTCGGCCCGAGTAGACGTAGCCCGCGTGCGGCACGATCAGCGCGGCCGCCGTGGCGGGGACGCGCGGACCCGCCTCCATCCCCGGCGGGCGCCATTCCAGGCACCCCTCGACCTCCGAACGCAGCAGGCCGGGATCGCCGGGGTAGAAGGTGCCCGCCACGGCGGGTTCCCTCGTGCCGCCGCCACCGCCGGCTCCGGCTGCCTCGTGGATCATCGGCCCGTCCTTGTCCACCGAACGCAACGCGATCGTATCAACGAGGCAAGGGGTTAGCAAGGAGCCGGACCCGGGGATTCACGCCTTCAGCTCGTACCCTTCGGACTTGGCCACCCAGGCCGCGGCCACGATGTCCCCCGTCACGTTGAGCACGGTGCGGCACATGTCGAGCAACCGATCGACGCCGAGGATGATCCCGATCCCCTCCCACGGCACGCCGATCGACACGAGCAGCGCCCCGACCATCGGCAACGACCCGCCGGGCACTCCGGCGGTGCCGACCCCCGCGAGGATCGACATGACGACCACCATGACCTGCGAGCCGAGGCCCAGGTGCACTCCGAAGAACTGCGCCAGAAAGAGCACGGTGATCCCCTCGTAGAGCGCCGTGCCGTTCTGGTTGGCGGTGGAACCGACCGTCAGGACGAAGCCACCGATCTGCCGCGGCACCCCCAGCTCCTGCTCGGTGACGCGCATCGAGACCGGCAGGGTGGCGTTGCTCGACGAGGTCGAGAAGGCCGTCACCATCACCTCGCTGATGCGCGAGAAGAACAGACGCGGCGAGTAGCCCACCGCGTACCTGATGGCCAGCGAGTAGACGAGGAACTGGTGGATCAGCAGCCCGGCGATCACGGTGCCCACGTACCAGCCGAGCTTCGAGAGGATCTCGAGGCCGAAACGCGCCGTCAGGGAGAAGAGCAGCAGCGCGACGCCGTAGGGCGCCAGCTTCATGGCCATCGCGATGACCTTCATGACGACCTCGTACACCGCCTGGAGGAAGTCGAGCAGAGGCTTGACGCGCTCGCGGTCGCACAGGGTCAGGGCGATCCCGATGAAGAGCGAGAAGATCATGACGGTGAGCATCTCGCCCTTGAAGGCGTCCACCATCGACTTGAGCGGGTTTTCGGGGATGAGATCGAGGAGCGTCTGCGCGATGGCCTTTGACTCGGGCCGCTGCACCTGCGCGGCCGAGCCCCCCAGCATGTCGATCAACGACTGCTTGTCGGCTTCGGCGAGCCCCGCGCCCGGCTTCACCAGGTTCACCATCCCGACGCCCACGAGCACCGAGATAGAGCTGAGCACCAGAGTGAAGGCGAGGGTCTTGAGGCCCACGCGCCCGAGGCGCCGCACGTCTCCCAGCTCGGCCACCCCCAGCACCAGGGCCGAGAAAATGAGCGGTATCACAACCATGAAGATCAGGCGCATGAATATCCGGCCGGCCGGATAGGTCACGTTGGCCACCAGCGACTGGATCCGCTCGGCGTGCGCCGGGCCCCAGACGGCGTTGGCCACGATTCCGGCCACGGCGCCGACCAGCATCCCGTAGAGGATCTGACGATGAAGGGGGGTCTTAGATCGGGCGGGCATGGGCTCGTATCATACGGATTCGCTCCTCAAAGGTCGAGTGCGTATAATCCCTGTCTGTCCCCCAACCGGAGCCGGCCCATGCTGAGGATCATCGCCGCCCTGGCCGCCGCCGCGGCCCTCGTGGCCGCGCCCGCGTCGACCGGCCCGGCCATCTTCACCGACGTGACGCGGGACGCCGGCCTCGCGGGCGTCAGATTCGTCAGCGGCTCGCCCGACAAGGACTACATCCTCGAGACGACCGGCACCGGGGCGGCCGCCTTCGACATCGACAACGACGGATGGCTGGACATCTACCTGCCCAACGGGTCGCGCCTCGACGGATACCCCAGAGGACAGGAGCCCAGACCCCGCCTCTTCCGCAACAAGGGGAAGGGCCTCTTCGAGGACGTCACGGCGAAGGCCGGACTGGCCGATCCCTTCTGGGGCTTCGGCGTCGCGGTGGGGGATTACGACAACGACGGCTTCTCGGATCTCTACGTGACCTCCTGGGGTCCCAACAAGCTCTTTCACAACAGGGGGGACGGAACCTTCGAGGAGGTCGGATCCGGCGCGGGGGTCGGCGATCCACGCTGGGGAGCCTCGGCCGCCTTCGCCGACTTCGACAACGACGGACAGCTCGATCTCTACGTGGCCAACTACGTGGCGTTCGATCCGGGCAAGGTCCCGCGCCGCGGCGACGCCCGGCATCCCTGCGTCTACCGCGGCAACCTCGTCATGTGCGGGCCCACGGGCCTGAAAGGCGATGTGGACATCCTCTACCACAACAACGGCGACGGCACTTTCACGGACGTGTCGGCCGCCGCCGGTATCCGCACCGACATCGGACTCTACGGGCTGGGGGTGGCCGCCGCCGATTACGACGGAGACGGCGACGTGGACATCTTCGTCGCCAACGACGCGACGCCCAACCAGCTCTACCGCAACCGCGGGGACGGGACCTTCGATGAGGTCGGCGCCCTCAGCGGCGTGGCGTACGGCGTGGACGGGGCCGAGATGGGATCGATGGGGACCAGCTTCGGCGACTACGACGGGGACGGGAGCCTCGATCTGATGATCACGAACTTCTCCCATCAGTTCTACCAGCTCCTGCGCTACGCGGGGGAGGGCTACTTCGAGGAGGTGACCGCCGCGGTGGGGCTCTCCGAGAAGACCTACCTGCCGCTGGGCTGGGCCACCGACTTCTTCGACTACGACAACGACGGCTGGCTCGACCTCTTCTTCGCCAACGGGCACGTCTACCCTGGCGTGGACGCGATGCAGATCGGCGCCACCTACCTGGAGTCCAACCAGCTCTTCCACAACGAGGCGGGGCCGGGGGGGGCCCGGCGTTTCGAGGACGCGAGCGACCGGGCGGGGGCCTCCTTCGTCACGAAGAAGAGCTACCGGGCCGGTGGCCCCCTCGACTTCGATCGCGACGGCGATGCCGACCTGCTGCTGACGGTCATCGACTCGGAGCCGGTCCTGTTGCGCAACGACGCGGGATCGTCGGGCCGATCGGCGACCTTCCATCTCGTGGGGACCGCCTCGAACCGCTCGGCGATCGGCGCGCGTCTCACGGTGACGGCGGCTGGGCGCACGATGATGCGTTACGCCCAGGGGGGAGGCTCATATCTCTGGTCCCGGGATCCGTGGATCCAGGTCGGTCTGGGATCGGCGGAGAAGATCGACACCCTGGAGGTGCGCTGGCCCTCGGGCCGGACGCAGCGGTTCCGGGATCTCGCCGCCGGGCGCACGTACGACCTGGTGGAAGGCCAGGAGATCATCAAGTGATCAGGATGATGAGCCGATCGCCCGGGATCCTCGGGATGCTCCTGTCCGCCGGGTTGATGTCGCTCGGGGCACCGGTGGCGGTCCGCGCCGCCCCCGCCACGCCCGACGAGCTTTTCGCGAGGGCCGACGAAGCGCTTACGGCCGGCCGGACCGAGGAGGCGGCGTCGCTTTACGGCGAGGCGCTCGCGGCCGACCCCAGGCACTGGCCGAGCCTCTGCCGCCTCGGAGAGATCGACGCCTCGGCCCGGCGCTACCCCGAAGCCGAACGCCGGCTCAGGGCCGCCGTCGAGATCAACGGGGACAACGGGAGGTGCCTGTCGCGGCTCGCGCAAGTGCTGCTGGTGCAGGACAAAACGGCCGAGGCGGAGCCCTACCTGGCGCGCGCCGCCGAGCTCATGCCCGCGGACGAAGGGGTCCTCTTCAATCTGGCGCGCCTCTACGAGACGACGGGGCGCCTCGACAAGGCGCTCGAGACGTACGAGAAGTACCTGGCCGCGGCTCCCACCTCCTCGCGCGCCGGCACGGCCCATCTCAAGGTGGCGCGGATGCTCAACCAGGCGCGCCTGCCGGCCGAGGCCATCGGGCACTACGAGGCGTTCCTCCGGTCCCAGCCCGACAAGAACGAGGTCCGCGCGGAGCTGGCGGCGGCCCTGATGGCCTCCTCGAAGTACCCCGAGGCGCTGGCCGAGTACGACAAGGTCATCGCCGCCGGGGCGGCCGATCCCGCCGCGCTGGCCAACGCCGGCTCCATCTGTCTTCTGATGCAGGAACTCCCCCGTGCGGTGGAGCTCCTCGAGAAGTCCGTGGCAGCCGACAAGGCGCCGATCCCGCCGCGGATCGGCCTGGCCACGGCGCTGGCCCAGAGCGGGGAGCACGCCCGCGCCGTTGAGGTGCTGCGCACGGTGACGGCCGACGACCCTCAGAACAACCGAGCCTGGTACCTGATGGGGCAGTCCCTCATGAAGCTGGGCAAGGCCCGGGAGGCGCGCGAGGCGCTCGAGCGCCATCGAGCCATTCACGAGAGGATCATGAAGGAGCGGATGACCGCGGAGCCGCAGGGGCATCCCTGACCCCTCCCTCACCTGTGGTAGCATCCCGGCCGGTTCGCGTGGAGGTGCCATGAGCGCACACGTGGTGCTGGCCCAGATCGCCCCCGCCCTGGGGGATCTCGATCGCAATCTGAAGCTCCACCTGGAGGAGATCCGCCGAGCGATCCGCGCCCGGGCCGACCTCATCGTCTTTCCCGAGCTGAGCCTCACGGGGTACCTGCTCCAGGACCTGACGGCCGACTGCGCCCAGCGCCCCTCGGACAGCCCCATCATCGAGCGCCTCGCGAAGGAAAGCCGGCGGATCGGCATCGTGGCCGGCTTCGTGGAGCAGGGGCCCGGCCTGTCGCTCTACAACGCCGTGGCCTGCTTCATGCGCGGTTCGCTCGCCCACCTGCATCGCAAGGTCTACCTGCCCACTTACGGGATGTTCGACGAGGGGCGCTACTTTGGTTCCGGGGAGATCCTCCGCACCTTCGAGGCCCCGTGGGGGCGCACGGGGGTCCTGATCTGCGAGGATTTCTGGCACCTCTCCTCGTCCTATCTGCTGGCTCAGGAGGGCATGGAGGTCCTGATCGTGGTCTCGAGCAGTCCCACGAAGGGGCTCGATGCCTCGGGGAGTCCGGCCAGCCGCGCGTCGTGGATGGGCCTGGCGACCGTCATAGCCCGGTTTCTCTCCTGTTTCGTCCTCTACGTCAACAGGACCGGATACGAGGACGGGTGGAACTTCGGTGGAGGCTCTTTCGCGGTGGGGCCTTCGGGCAAGGTGATCGGCGAAGGAAAGCTGTTCAAGACGGACAGCGTGTCGGTCTCCCTGGACGCGATGCTGCTGCGCAGAATGAGGACGGCCTGCCCGTTGTTGCGGGACGAGAAGCTGGACCTGGTGAGGCGCGAGCTGGAGCGGATCTCGGCGGCGCGGTATCGTGTCGAATCCTGAGTCGACCACAGCTCCACCTGACGGACGAAGGAGTCCACCTGCGGGCAGGGCGCGTGCTCGCCCTGCCGGCCGCAGCGAGGCGACCCTCCGAGGTGCCCTCGTGAGCGCGGCGGTGCTCCCGCCGGGCGGGAGCGCCGCGCGAGCGTGGAGCCGAGCACGGCCCGGGGCCGCGCGCAGGCGTGCCCGAGGGAGGGTCGCCTCGCGGTGGACGGCAATGCGTCACGCGTCCCCACCTTGGTTAGAGGGAGTTGAATAATGAGGGGGAAGGTGGAGGAGGTCGACCTGGCGCTGAACCCCCGAATCGTGGAAGAGGTCCTGACCGGGTTCATCGCCGAGGAGACGCGCCGGGCGGGGATGAAGCGCGTGGTGGTGGGGCTGTCGGGCGGGATCGACTCGGCGCTGGCGGCCTGTCTCGCCGCCCGGGCGTTGGGCGCCGGCGGCGTCATCGCCGTGCTGCTGCCTCACGGGCTGAGCCATCCGTCCAGCGCCAGGGACGCGCTCGACCTGGCCAGCCGGCTACGCCTGAAGACCGAAACGTTCGACATCACGCCGATGGTGGAGGCGTATTTCGGGTCGGATCCGAAGGCGGACCGCCTGCGGCGCGGCAACAAGATGGCGCGCGAGCGCATGAGCATCCTGTACGACCGCTCGAGGGTCCACGAGGCGCTGGTGCTGGGCACCAGCAACAAGACGGAGCTCCTCCTCGGGTACGGCACGATCCACGGCGACATGGCTTCCTCGCTCAACCCGATCGGCGACCTGTACAAGACGCAGGTCAGGCAATTGGCGCAGCACCTGAAGGTGCCTGCCGCGATCCTGCGCAAGGTCCCCACCGCCGACCTGTGGCCCCAGCAGACCGACGAGGGGGAGCTGGGGTTCCCTTACGAGGACCTGGATCGGCTTCTCCACCTGCTCGTGGACCAGCGCTGCACGCGCGCGGCCGCCATCGAGGCCGGCTGGCCGGCGAGGATGGTGGAGCGGGTGACCGGCCTGATCGTCAGGTCCCAGTACAAGCGGAGGCTTCCTCTCATCGCGAAGATTTCGGATCGAACCGTCGGGATCGACTTCAGATATCCGCGCGACTGGGGCACCTGATGCCCGACGGGCCCCCCGGCACCCTCCACGTCGTCGCCACTCCGCTCGGCAACCTGCAGGACGTCACGCCGCGCGCACTCGAGGCGCTGCGCGGGGCGCGGCTCATCGCCTGCGAGGACACGCGCCGCACGCGCGGCCTCCTCGCGCGCTTCGGCATCCGGCCCACGCGCCTGATCTCGTGCCACAAGTTCAACGAGGCCAGCCGGCTGTCGCCGATCCTCGATGTGCTGCGTCAGGGAGGCTGCGTGGCCCTCGTCAGCGACGGCGGGACGCCGGGGGTGTCGGACCCGGGCGCCCCGCTGGTGCGCGCGGCCCTCGAGGCGCGGATCCCGGTCAGCCCGATCCCGGGGCCTTCGGCCGCCGCCGCCGCGATATCGGTCTGCGGCTTTGCGGCCTCGTCGTTTCATTTCGCGGGCTTTCTCCCGCCGCGCTCCGGCGCCCGGCGACGCGCGATCGAGGCGTTGCGCCCGCTGGCCGTCCCGATCGTTCTGTTCGAGGCCCCGCACCGGGTTGCGGCCGCGGTCGCCGACCTCCACGCGCTCCTCGGTGACCGGAGGATCACACTGGTCCGGGAGGCCACCAAGATCCACGAGGAGGTGCTGGGCACGACACTCGCCGAGCTGGCGGCCCGTCTCCGGGAGGAGGAAGCGCGCGGGGAGTTCACTCTCGTCGTGGAAGGCGCAACCGCAGGGGAGAAGAAGGCCCGTCCTGAAGGGTCCGTCCCGGAGGCTCCGACACCGGACGCACTGCGCGAGCGCCACCGCCGGCTCGTGGAGTCGGGGGCCCATCCGCGCGAGGCTCTCAAGGCACTGGTGCGCGAGACGGGCCTGCCGCGTGCGCGGGTCTACGCGGCGATCCACCTTCGGGAGGAAGAGGGCGATCCCTGAGGGCGCGGCGCGCGGCGGTCAGGCGGTGGGCTGCTCCGTCTCCTCCGGTGGGCGCCTGCCTGCCGGTCCCTTCTGGCGAAGGTCCTCCCCCGTATCCTCGTACTTGAGGCAGCACATCAGGCGCCCGCATCGTCCGGAGATCTTGGATGGGTTGAGGCTGAGCCCCTGGCGCTTGGCCATCCTGATCGACACCGGCGCGAATTCCTTGAGGAAAGTCGTGCAGCACAACGGCCGCCCGCAGATACCGTAGCCCCCCAGGACCTTGGCCTCGTCGCGAGGCCCGATCTGCCTCATCTCGATCCGGCTGTGGAACTGCTGGGCGAGCTCCTTGACGAGGTCCCGGAAGTCGACCCGCTCCTCGGAGGTGAAATAGAAGGTCAGCTTCCTCCGGTCGAAGCTCTCCTCGGCGTAGACGAGCTTCATGTCCATGCGCCGGTGCCTGACGCGCGCCTGGCAGAACTCGAACGCCTCTTTCTGGCGGTGCAGGTTCTCCAGGTTCCAGGTGATGTCCCGGGCAGCGGCGATCCGGAGGATCTTCTTGAGCCTGGCGCCGGCGAACTTGCGCGAAGGCCCGGTCGCCTGCACGATGCGGGCGTACTCCTCCCCCCCGTGCTCGGCTTCCACGATGACAGGAGTCTCCACGGGGAGGTCGTAGCCCGAGGAGTCGTAGTAATAGGTCTTGGCGGTGTTGTTGAACCTGACTCCGACGACGTCCCTGATGGTGCCGTCCCGGCTAGCCGAGCCGCATCCACCGGCTCCGCACGAACCGCCGGAGCCGCAACTGCCGCCGGAGCCGCATCCGCCGTCGCCCAGAGTGCAGGCGCCGCTTCCGCAGCCCATGGCACACCTCTATATGTAGCACGGTCGCGGAAGCCCGGAGGCGTCACGGGATGCGGGGCTTCCCGGTCGCCACCGGCCGCGCCGGTCGGGTGAAACAACGCGAAGTATGGCACCAGTGAGGAGGAGAGCGCAAGGGGACAGGGTGCCTGCCCGTCAGGCCAGCTTGTTGGCGCAGTCGAGCGCGGCGACCTTGTAGCACTCCGCGAGGGTGGGATAGTTGAAGACATTGGTCAGGAAGTAGTCGAGCGTTCCACCGAGAATCACCACGGCCTGGGCGATGTGGATCAGCTCGGTGGCCCCGGTTCCGATGATGTGGGCTGCCAGGAGCCGGCGGTTCTCCCGGTGAAAGAGAAGCTTCACGAGCCCCGTGTCGTCCCCCAGGATCTGCCCCCTGGCGATCTCCCGGTACCTGGAGATCCCCTCCTCGTAGGGGACGGCGGCCTTCGTCAGCTCCGCCTCGGTGGGGCCGATCATCGAGATCTCGGGGATGGTGTAGATCCCGAACGGGAAGAGAACGGGCATCGGTCCGGCCGCCATCCCGAAGGCGTGGGCGGCCGCGAGGCGCCCCTGCTCCATGGACGTGGAGGCCAGGCTCGGAAAGCCGATGATGTCCCCCACCGCGTAGATGTGTGGGACCTTCGTGCGGAAGCGCTCGTCCACCGGGATCCGCCCGCGGTCATCGGCCTGAAGGCCGGCAGCCTCCAGGTTGAGCGCGGCCGTCGCTCCGATCCTCCCCGCCGAAAAGAGCGCCAGATCCGAGACGATCTTCTTGCCGCTCACCAGCTCGGCCACCGCCTTGCCCTCGCTGCACGTGATCTGCCTGACCTCCTCGCCCAACCGCATCGTGGTGCCGCGCTGGCGGAGCTGGTAGGAGAGCGATTCGATGATCTCGGCGTCCACGAAGTCGAGGAGCCGATCCCTCTTGTCGACCACGGTCACCTCGACTCCCAGCGTGGCGAAGATCGAGGCGTACTCCAGGCCGACCACGCCGGCCCCCACCACGGTGAGCGTGCGGGGCAGCGTCTTGACGTCCAGGATGCCGTCGCTGTCTATCAGATGCTCCCCGTCGCAGGTGACGCCGGGGGGCGCGGCCGGGCGCGTGCCGGCGGCGATGACGACGAAGTCGGCCTCGAGGGTGGTGGACCCCTGCTCGCCGGTCACCTTCACGGTGTGCGGGTCGGCGAAGGAGGCCTCCCCGAACAGCATCTCCACCCGATTGCGCTTCATCTGGGACTGGATGACGTCGATCTCGCGCTTCACGACGTGGGAGGTCCGGAGCATCAGGTCCTCCATCGTGATGCGCTCCTTGAGCGTGTAGGAGGAGCCGTAGATGGCGCGCTGGCCGAAGCCGGTCAGGTAGAGGACCGCCTCGCGCAGCGACTTGCTGGGGATCGTGCCTGTGTTGATGCAGACCCCGCCCACGACCCGGCGCATTTCGACGATGGCGACGTGCTTGCCCAGCTTGGCGGCCTGGACAGCGGCTCGCTGTCCGGCGGGGCCCGATCCGATGACGATGAGGTCGTGGCGGTTCATGGCCGCATATCGTACCAGAAGCGCTGGTGATATGATGCGCCCCCACCGCGGGAAGACCGATGACCTACGAAAAAGTGCTGGCCACAAACCGCCAGGTGCACTTCAACTACTTCATACTGGATCGCGTCGAGACGGGGATCGTCCTCGTCGGCACGGAGGTCAAGTCGCTGCGGCTCGGACTGTGCAACCTCAAGGACTCCTACGCGCGGTGCCAGGAAGGGGAGATGTGGCTCTACAACTGCCACATCGGTCCCTACCCCCACGGCAACCGGATGAACCACGAGCCGTTGCGCCCCCGCAAGCTGCTGCTGCACCGCAATCAGATCGTGCGTCTGGAACGGGAGGTCACCCACGGCAAGTCGACCCTGATTCCGCTCAAGATCTATCTCAAGGACAGACGCATCAAGGTGGAGCTCGGGGTGGCGAAGGGCAAGAAGAGCTACGACAAGCGCGCCGCCCTCAGGGAGAAGGACCTCAAGAGAGAGACCGAGGCCGCCGTGCGCGAGAGGCGCCGGTAGCGGCCGTCAGGGAATGAAGGGGGTCCCCTCCAGAGGGCTCGAGGCGGTTGCGTAGAGCTTCCTGGGGATCCGGCCCGCCTCGAAGGCGAGTCGGCCCGCCTCCACGGCCAGCCTCATGGCGCGGGCCATCCTGACGGGGTCGCGCGCCCCCGCGATCGCCGTGTTCATCAGGACGCCGTCGCATCCCATCTCCATGGCGACGGCGGCGTCCGAGGCGGTCCCCACGCCGGCATCCACGATCACGGGGATGTCGGTGATCGCCTCGAGGATCAAGGTCAGGTTCACGAGGTTGCGGATGCCGAGCCCCGAGCCGATCGGGGCGCCCAGGGGCATGACCGCGGCGGCCCCGGCGTCACGCAGCTTCTTCGCCATGACCACGTCGTCGTTGGTGTAGGGCATCACCACGAACCCCTCCTTGACGAGGATCCTGGTGGCCTCGAGGAGCCCCTCGTTGTCGGGAAAGAGAGTCTTTTCGTCTCCGATCACCTCGAGCTTCACGAAGCTCGACAGGCCCGCCTCGCGCCCCAGCCGCGCCGTGCGCACCGCGTCGTCGGCGGTGTAGCAGCCCGCCGTGTTGGGCAGCAGCATGAATCGCTTCGGATCGATGTAGTCGAGAAGGGATTCCTTCGATCGATCCGAGAGGTTCACCCGGCGCACGGCCACCGTGACGGCCTCGCTCCCGGAAGCCTCATGAGCCTGCCTCATGATCTCGAAGGACGGGTACTTGCCGGTCCCCACGATCAGCCGGGAGCCCAGGCTCCTGCCCGCGATGGTCAGCTTCTCCGACTTCATGCTCAGCCTCCCCCCACCAGCGTCACCACTTCGAAGCAATCGCCCGGCTCCACCGGCTCGGTGGCGAAGCTGCCGTGCGGCACGACCCGGCGGTTGCGCTCCACCGCGACGCGGCCCGGCGGAAGCTCGAGCGCCGCGAGCAGCGACTCCAGGGTGAGCCCGGGATCCACGTCCCGCCTGCGTCCGTTGACGACGATCTCGATCATGACGCGTCGATCTCCAGGACCATCTCGTCCGCGCCGGAGCCCGCCTGCGCGCTGACCGTCAGGGTCCCGCCAGCGAACTCCTCCGGCACGTCCACGCCGGCGCGCACCATCCCCGTGTCCCCGGTGACCCCCATGAAGAGGCTCACCGTCCGGCCCCCCTTGGGGGCCGCGGCCTTCACCTCGACCTGCGCGCCGGCCACGGGCCTGTTGAGCACCTCGCCCCGCACCGCCAGATCGAGGACGACCATGTCGCCGGCGCGGAAAGGCCCCCCTGCCGCCAGGACCAGCTCGAGGCTCTCGGACTGGGCCTGTGCTTTCACGAACTCCAGGACGACCTCGTCGAACGTGCGTTCGCTGATGATCCCCGCCCCGAAGGGGGGCGGACCCTCGGGGTCGTACTTACCGCCGTTGATGTCGCGCACCATCTTGCGATGCTGCGAGTCGAGCATCTCCTGGACCGCCTTCTCGGTGTATCCCTCGCGCAGGAGCGGGGCGTAGGAGTACTGGCGCGAGGCGACGATCTTGCCTCCCATGTAGACGAGCGACTCGATGACCGGGTTGTCGACCCCCTTGTCCTCGGTCTGGACGTGGAAGACCCGGTCGTTGTGCTTGATGTCCGTGTTGTAGCCGGTGATCACGCTTTGATCTTGGCTCAGATCCCGGGGTGGATCAAGGAGGAGGGGCGAGCGGACGTTGCAACGCCGGACCCGCCGCATCGTATATAGTGCCCGTTCATCGCGTGGGAAGGGGCGGGCGCCGCCACGTGGCGCCCGAAACCTCGGGGGGAACATGATGACCCACCAGACAGGGGCCGGGCCGGCGCTCGCCCTGAACGACGTCAGCAAGTCGTTCGGTGACAAGCAGGCCGTCCGGGGGCTGAGCCTCGAGGTGCCCCGGGGCGCCGTGTTCGGGCTGCTGGGGCCCAATGGGGCGGGCAAGTCCACGACCATCCGGATGGCGCTCAACATCTACCTGCCCGACTCCGGCAGCGTGCGGCTCTTCGGCGCCCCGTGGTCGGGCGAGATCTCCAACCGGATCGGATACCTCCCGGAGGAGCGGGGTCTCTACACCAAGATGAAGGTGGGGGACCTCCTGATCTACATGGCGGCCATCAAGGGGGTCTCCGCCCGCCAGGCCGGCCCCCGGATCGACCGATGGCTGGAGAAGGTGGATCTGCCCCGTTGCAGGGACCGGAAGCTCCACGAGCTGTCCAAGGGGATGCAGCAGAAGATCCAGTTCATCTCCACGGTCCTCCACAATCCGGACCTGATCCTTCTGGACGAGCCCTTCTCCGGGCTCGACCCGATCAACACCGACCTGCTCAAGGACATCGTCGTCGAGCTGAAGGGCGCGGGCCGGACCATCATCTTCTCGACCCACATCATGGAGCAGGCCGAGAGGCTCTGCGATCAGATCTGCCTGATCAACGGCGGAAGGAAGGTCCTCGACGGCACCCTGGCCTCCATCAAGGGAGGCTACGGGCGCAACTCCGTCGCGCTGGCGTTCGAGGGGGACGGGGAGTTCCTCAAGGGGCACCGCCTCGTGCGGTCGCTCAACCCCTACAACGGCTTCCTGGAGCTGCGGCTTGCCGAAGGGGCCGACCCCCAGCAGCTCCTGTCCGAGATAGCCGGCCGCGTCCGCGTCCGCAGGTTCGAGGTCCTCGAGCCGTCCCTGCACGACATCTTCATCGAGAGCATCCGCGAGAACGAGGCAGCTCTCCCGAGGGAGGGGGCGCCTCATGCATAAGCTGCTCGCGATCATCCGCCGGGAGTACGTCGAGAGCGTCAGGACGAAGGCCTTCATCATATCGACGCTGCTGGTGCCCGTCCTTATGTCCGCGGCCATTTTCCTGCCGCAGTTCCTGGCGAGGACCACCCCGCAGACCAGGCTGCGCGTCGGAGTGGTCGACTCGACGGGCAAGGTGTTCCAGAAGCTGGACGGCGAGCTGGCACTGGATCGGGAGAAGGACTTCCTGGAGGGGGGGGAGCGCCGGTACCTTCTCTCGCTGGCGACCCCCGAGCAGGCCGCCATGCTGGACCCCAACGTCCCGGGCCCGGTGATCGACCAGATGGAGGTGGACGCCCTCGTGGAGATCGGCGAGGGGGTGATCTCCGGGGAAGAGCGCCCGACCTACTATTCGGGCAACGTCGGCGACTTCCAGCCGATCAAGAGGATCGAGGATGCCCTCTCGGCGGTCGTCATCGCCGTGCGCCTGGGGGAGACATCGTTGACCCCCGACCAGGTGCGCTCGCTGGCGCGCCAGGTGGACATGAAGAGCGTCAAGATCGACCAGGAGGGCAAGGCCAGCGAGCGCGACTTCATGCACGAATACCTCACGGCCGTCCTTTTCACCATCGCCCTCTACTCCTCAACCCTCATGTCCGGCATGGCCCTCTCCAGGGGGCTCCTCGAGGAGAAGGCCAACCGGGTCGTGGAGGTCCTCATCAGCTCCGTGACCCCCTTCCAGCTCATGACCGGCAAGATCCTCGGCCAGGCGCTGGTGATCCTCAGCCAGCTCGGGATCTGGGCGATGCTGGGGTTCGCGCTCTACGCGCGAGGCGCTTCCGCCGGGCAGACTCCGGAGCTGCTTGCCGGCGTCACCCCCTCGCTGCTCGCCTATCTCGTCCTGTATTTTCTGCTCGGCTACTTCCTGTACGCCGCGCTCTTCGCGGGAGTGGGGGCGGTCTGCACGACCGAGATGGAGGCGCAGCAGACTCAGATGCCGCTGGTCCTCATGCAGATATTTCCGTTCCTGATGGCCATGGCGATCGTGAGGCAGCCGGGGAGCACGCTGGCGGTCGTCCTCTCCATGATCCCGTTCTTCACGCCCAGCGTCATGGTGATGAGACTGGCCCTCTCCCCGCCACCGGCGCTACAGGTCGTCGCGTCGATCGCGATCCTCGTTTTTGCCGTGATCGCGGCTCTGTGGGTCGTCTCCAAAGTATTCCGTGTCGGCATTTTGATGACTGGCAAGAAGATGACTCTCGGGGAGATGGTGCGGTGGGTCCGGGCGGCATGAAGGCGCAATCGGGCCAGCCGACCGCCTCCCCGGAGGATGTGGAGTCAAACAAATTCAGTCATGCGGGTAAAGATTCTCCTTGACGCTTTACCAGTCGCACCGTATCTAAACGCCCAGTCGCTACTCTCCGTAAGAAGACGCTTCTGGACCCATCGAGTGGGGGCGAGTTGTCCAGTTCTGCGTTCTTGCCGTCTCGGGCATACAGTTGCGCCGTCATTCCGAAAGCCGCAGTGGGAGGCTCTCACGCGGCTCTTCATGTTTTCAGACCAACGTCAATTCAGGAGGTAGTGGTCTCTCGATGAGATCTTCCGTCTTTATCCCTTGCCCTGTTCGGGCACAAGTTGTCTTTCAAGAGGTTTGTCCCAGTATGTCGGTGCCCGCTGGAGATGGCGGGCGCGTGTTTGTCATTTGGGGGGGAACACATGTCAACTAGGCGCACTACAGTCGTCTCCTGGAGGAGCTTTGGGCTTGTGGCGCTCGTCGCCCTGCTCGTGCTGCCCTTTACGCTCCTCATCAGCGCCCCAACGAGGGAGCAGAGTCAGGGCGTCCAAGGGACCGAGATCGATATGGGCGGTCCCGGCACCCGCGATGGGCGAGTTCCCTGGGCGGCCCAGGCGGAGTTGCGCGTCACCGACAGCCTGAGAAGGCAGTTCTACAAGAGGCCCGACACCCAGTCCTGGTGGCCCGAGGCCGATGCCAAAGGGCTCATGGGATACGGACATGTCGCGGTCGGCGAGCTCGCCGACTCGGACGTCCTGATCCTTCCGAACTCGAAGGGCTCAATCAAGATCGGGCGCACCAGCGATCGCAACTCCCTGCCAACCGAGATGGCCCAGCCCGCGTCAGCCAACGGCGCAGGCCGCGGCGGCAAGTACTACATCGTCCAGTTCACGCCCACCTTCGCCGCGACCAGGGGTGTCCTGGATGCCCGCGCCGAGATGGCGAAGAGGGGATTTGAGGTCGTCAGCTACGTCCCCAACAACGCCTTCCTCGTCCGGATCAACAAGTCGAAGGATGTCGAGAACCTGAAGGAGCCGGCGGTCTTCCAGTATTCGACCCTCTTCACTCCGGCCGACCGGATCCATCCGGCCGTGGGCCGCAAGTCGCTGCGCGACGAAGCGCGCGCGAACTCCGACATCCTCCAGCTTCACGCCGGGATCATGCCGGGCGGGAGCATGGAGTCCGTCGAAGAGGCGATCACGCGTCTGGGCGGCGAGATCGTGCAGAAGTACGATCTGGTCGGCAACCAGTCGATCTCCTTCACGATCCGCAACAACCGCCTGCTCACCCTCGTCCGGACGGCCGAGGACATCTCGGGCGTGAGCGAGTCGTCCGAGTTCGAGCAGATGAACTACGTCACGAGCCAGATGGTCGAGATCGGCCGTCTGATCGATACTCGTCTCGTCGGCGGCCAGCTCTTTCCCTTCCGGGACGCGGGCGTGGACGGAGGCGGCACCTTCACATCAGGCCTTCCCACCTACACCAACCCGAACCCGGGAGCGGCTCTTTCGCTGTCGGGCGCCGTTTACGACGTCCAGCCGCAGTTCCTGGGAGTGGCCGACAATGGCCTGACGATCGACACGCACTCGTTCGCAAATGACAACGCCCACGCCTGTCTGAACGCCAATTGCTCGGGCTCTACAGTCAAGGGCGGGCTGACGGGGGTCGGCGCGAACCACCGCAAGGTGGAGGCCTACCTCAAGGGTGGCGACTTCGACGCGACGTCGACCGGCGACTTCCTGACCTGCGACTCGATCAGCAAGTCGGGCGGCAACAGCCACGGCACTCTGGTGGCCGGCGGCGCCGCCGCGAACCCCAGCTTCGGCACGATTGGTCTCGGTCGGGAGTACAACGACATCGGGACCGTCAGCCAGTTCGTCACGTTCTTCAATGACACCTCCGAGGATCATCTCTCGCTGGATGGCCAGGCGCGCGGCGCTCGAGTCATCTTCGAGGACATAGCCACCACGCCGATCTCCTCCCCGCCGGCCTGCGCGGTTGTGTTCCTCTCGGATGTCGACGCCGGCGACGAGCCTGCCGACCGGATCGCGGACATGATCTTCCGGCGCGACCTGCACCAGTCTCCGGCGAACTACTCGACGATCGATGCCCGCGGCGCCAAGGTCACGGTCTTCGCGTTCGGCGCCCCGGTCAACTTCGACGACAACTTCACCAACGGCCAGGGCTCGTACGACCCCGCCGGCCCCGGAACGGGCTCCGCAGGGATCGACGACCTGCTCTTCAAGAACCGCGAGGTCCTGCACGTCTCCGCGGTCGGCAACGACGGATCCGACCCGACGACCAACGCCGACATCGACCCGTTCACTCCGACCGACGCGAACGACACGTTCACGGCGGAAGACATCCAGGTGAACGACCTCGCCACGGCGAAGAACATCGTCACGGTCGGCACGAACAACTCCGATCGAGTCCAGGCGACGCTGGATCCCGGTGAGTCGATCGCGAACTTCACCTCCAAGGGCCCCGCGACCTTCGCATCGAGGAGGGGCGCGCCCCTCGTCATCGCCCCGGGCGTGGACATCGGCGGCGGGTTCGAGGGCCGCGAAGGCCGTTACTCCAACGACTACTTCATCTCGCTGGCCCAGACCGTGTCGTTCGACAACGATAACAACGACCTCCCCACTCCGGTCGAGAACATCCTGATACAGGGACAGGCGGGTACCTCCATCTCGGCCGGCAAGATCGCGGGTGCGGCCCTCCAGATCCGCGACTACTTCGCCAAGGGGTTCTACCCGAGCGCAACGGCCACGACCGCCGACCGGATCTCCAAGATGTCGGGGGCTCTGGTCAAGGCGCTGCTCATCAACAGCACCGACTGGGCCTCGCAGGGTCCGCTGCTGAGCACCTGCACGGGGCGCGGTCCGCTCAACTGCATCACGGAAGAGGGTTACGGCAAGGTCGAGCTGGCCAACACGCTGCCTCTGACCAACTACCGCACCGAGGTCAGGCCGCCCGACACCACCAACGTGGCTCCGGTCACCAACGTGCCGCAGGCCCTGCTGGTGGCGGACGAGTACTTTGACGGCGGGCTGCGTCGTGATGCGACCGCTCCTGCGGCCGACGGCAGCACGACCGGCATCGGTGTGGTCCCCGTCGGCGGGTCGGTCTCGTTCGATGTTTTCCGCCGTCATGGCTGGGACCAGATGAGGGTCTCGCTCGCATGGTACGACGCGACGGGCGAGACGCTCAGGAACGATCTGGACCTGACCGTGCTGGATGGCGACTACGACAGGAACGCCGCAGGCCTTTGCGGCTCTCTCGCGGGCAGGGAGACCAACTGCGGCAGTTGCAAGGCGACGGCCAACGTCGACCCCAACGCGGGAAGCGACGCCCCCTACCTCACGGAGGTGGGTAACCCTTACTACCGCATCTACCACGGCAACCAGTTCAGCACCTTCACGGGACAGTTCTCCACCGTCGCCAAGTGCAGTACTAGCACGTTCACCATCCTGCCCGTGGATCCCAACACGAACCAGCCCGCAGAGAACGGGTTCGACAGAAGGAACACGACCGAATCGGTCATGCTGCACTACTTCGGCGACCCGTTGCTCGGTAACCTGCGGGGCAACGGCGGCAACGGCAAGTACCGCATCCGTGTGAGCTTCCCCACCGGCGGGCTGAGCCCGACGGGGGCGCCCAACGCACCGTGTGTCGCTCCGGGCGCGGACAACGCGCTCACGACGACTCCGGCGGGCGGCTCCGACGACACGACACTTCCCTTCCGTCTCGGAAACGGCACCATAGGATCGGTGATCGGCACCGGGCCGGACGGCGTGTGCAACTCGGCGAAGGCGGGCGGTTCCGACGACGTCCAGTTGATCCCGGTCGGCAGCTTCGGGCAGACCTTCGCCCTGGCGATCGCCGGTCCGGTCGCGACGGACGCCGACAACAGCGTCATCTCGCTGAACCGGAACATCTACGACTGCTCCGACTCCCTCCTGATCAAGGTGGGGGACAACAGCAACTGCACGAGCGGCACTTGCGGCTCGCGCCAGTCGACGCCGCAGCTCTCGGTCGGCGACAACACGAAGGTCCAGGTCCTGGACCCGAACGGCGTGGTCTTCGACGAGGAGTCGGGCTTCAGCTTCCTCTCGCTGGCAAATGACCCCGCCTACTGCGCCTCGATCGCCGCCGCGGGAACTCCGTGCGGCAGCGCGTTCCGTCCCGGTCGCGACGTCATTTACAACACGCCTCTGGCGCGTCGCGTCCAGAACACGAACATCTCGCTTCCCGCGTGCAACAACGGGATCGTGGAGGTGAGGGACGGGTACACGATCAAGGCGATCTACGACGACAAGTCGCCTCGGAGCGGTGCGGTCGGCGGCTCACCAGAGCCCCACGACGCGGTGACCACCTCCAAGGTGAATTGCAAGCCCTTCATCGGCAAAGTACTCCTGGGCGGCGGCTCGCTGCCCGTCCGGGGCGTGGGTAACGAGAACGTCCGTCGGACCGTGATCTCTGGTGGATGCGACGTGGGCCGGCAGGTTGGCGGCCGCGGCGACTTCTCCCTGGATGCCGGCGAGACGATCGTCTATCAGGTCGGGTTCTCCAACCAGAGCGTGGGCGTCCCGGTCAACCTGAGGGCGACCCTTTCCTGCGTGGATCCGAACATCGGGACCTCGGCCAACCCGTGCAACTCGATCACGATCCTCCAGTCCACGGCCGAGCTCGGCCTGATTCCGTCCGGCCGGGAATCGATCGCGTCCTGGACCCTCAGGGTCGAGGATTCGGCCCAGACGCTGACGGGAGCCGATGGCGCCGTGGACCTGAAGGTCTGCTTCTCGTCTCGCAGCACCGACTTCTCGGGTGTGCTCGAGTCGGCGAGCCAGTGCTTCACGTCCAGAGAGGCCGTGCAGGCCGACATGCAGATCCTGCGCTACAACACGGATCTGCCCAGCGGCGGCACGCTTGCCAGGGACTTCAACCGGGACGGCGAGATCCTCGTCCTGCTGGAAGGGTCCCAGGCACGTAACCTCGAGCTGGCCACCTACGCGCCGCTGAACAACAGCGGCAACCCGAACCAGGCGATCGCGGCGATGATGCCGTGGCACCTGGACACGGGCCCGGCGTGCACAACCGACTCCCAGTGTCAGGCCGGCGGCCTGGCCCCCGGAGGAAAGTGCGTCGCCCTTCAGTGCAGAAATGGTGGGTTCCTGGCATTCCGCACGCCGGACAGCAAGCCCGGTCTGTCAGCAGGCTCCGCCCAGAACGACCTTGCCTGGTTCTATGGCACAGGGGGCGGCTGCGGCTGGCAGAGTCAGAACGCCGGAGTCGTCAGCAGCAGCGATACGGCTCCCAAGGGGGTCTGGCACGCCGGTCACGGTCCGGTCCCGACCTTCGGCTCGGCCTGTCCGACGTACGCGGTGCCGAGTGACACACTGACGGCCGATTTCACCGAGTACATCCACGACGTGCTCTGGTCGCCGGTGATCAAGAAGGTGAACACGACTCCCGACGCAAGAGGGATCTCGTTCGACGTCCGCATGGAATCCCTCGGATGGAACGAGGAGGTGGATTTCGCCGACGCGGGCACGGCGACCAACCTCGAGCTGGACAACAACGTCGACAAGGACGACGGGCGCCCGATCAACCTGGGTGACTCGTACAGCTACCGCGTCCTGTTCGGCGCCGTCGGTCCGCAGACGAACATCACCACCGGACAGCGGACCTTCGGTCCCAAGCGGGACAGCGACAACTCCATCAACTCTGTCGGGCTTGTCAACGGTGACGAGCAGGGAATCCACGGTACGGCCAACTCGCAGCTCCACGAGACCTTCTTCCTGGAGCGGCCTCTGATGCCCTTCCCCGTGGCGGACACCGACTCCAACACCCGCGGCTTCCAGAGCAATACGCAGATAGACGACCCGAACACCAATTCAACGCTCTACCCCGGGTGCCAGGGAACGTCTAAGCTGCCCTGCATCCTTGGCATCTGCCAGGGAGGCATCTGCGTGAGCGGCGGTGATGCCAAGATCGGCGTCGCCTGTACCACCAACCTCCAGTGCACCGGCCCGGGCACACGAATCGGTCACACGACCGCGTGGGGCCCGGTCCGCAACCGTGAGCTCATCGACGCCATCGCCGGCTCCTACGAGGACTTCCGTGGACCGAGCGGAGATAAGTTCCAGTTCGAGATGGGCTGGTTCGAATCCGAGGGCGGCGACGGAGCGAAGGGCTGGACGGTTGACGACCCGTACTTCGAGTGGTCGGAGCAGCACCCTGCGGATCAGGACCCGAACGGCGTGAACGACTGCCGTCGGATCGGCGGGCACTGCAACACCGGCACCAGCACATGCGATGTCGGCAAGATCGGCACCGCCTGCACCCCCGGGGCCGCCGGTGACGCGTCG
>DASXTC010000052.1:0-4053 GCA_036505635.1 Candidatus Polarisedimenticolia bacterium | reverse complement strand
GAGCATCGGCGTCGTCTTCCAGGACTTCAAGCTGCTCAAGCGCAAGACCATCCTGGAGAACGTCGCCTTCGTCCTTCGCATTCTCGCGGTGCCGGCCCGCGAGCAGAAGCGGCGGGCGTTCAACGCCCTCAAGGCCGTGGGCCTGCACCACAAGATGCACGCCTACCCGATGCAGCTCTCCGGCGGCGAGCAGCAGCGCGTGGCCATCGCGCGGGCGCTCATCAACGAGCCAATGCTCCTCCTCGCCGACGAGCCCACCGGCAACCTGGACCCGGCCATGGCCCAGGAGATCATGGCCCTCTTCCAGGACGTCAACGCCCGCGGCACCACCGTGCTCGTAGCCACGCACGACCGCGAGATGATCCAGCGCATGGGCAAGCGCGTGATCACGCTCGATCACGGGCGGGTGGTGGCAGGGTAGGGGGAGAGGGGAAACCGGGCTAGCGGGCGAGCATGGCCGCGACGCGGGCGGCCACGAGGTCGAGCGCGACCTGATTCTCGGCACCTTCCGGCACTATCAGGTCCGCGTAGCGCTTCGAGGGTTCGACGAACTCCAGGTGCATGGGGCGCACCGATCCCAGGTACTGCTTCTCCACCGACTCGAACGACCGCCCACGCTCCTTGAGGTCGCGACGCAGGCGCCGCAGGATGCGCACGTCGGCATCGGTGTCGATGAAGAGCTTGATGTCCATCAGCCGCCGGAGCGGCTCCTCGGCCAGGATCAGGATGCCTTCCAGGAGGATCAGCGGCTTCGGGGTCAAGGGATCGGACAGCACCCGGCGGGAGTAGCTGGCGTGGTCGTAGGTGAGCTGGGGCACCGGCCGGCCGGCCTTGAGGTCGCGCAGATCCTGGATGAGCAGCGACGTGTCGAAGGCATCGGGATGGTCGTAGTTGATGGCGGCCCGCTCCTCCGGGCTGAGCGTGCTGCCGTCCTTGTAGTAGGCGTCCTGGGCGATCGCCACGCAGCGCGCGGGGCCGAGGTGCGCGAGGAGCTTCTCCGCGAACGACGTCTTGCCGGAGCCGGTCCCCCCCGCTACTCCCACCAGGATGGACATGCGCGGCGGATTATAATCCCGCCGCAAATGCGGGGTCGATGAATGATTGCGCTCCGCGCCCTGGTCTATTTCTTCGAAGAGGCGCTGACCAGTCTCTGGCGCAGCCGCCTCATCAACGCCCTGTCCGTGGGGACGATGGCGGTCAGCCTGTTCGTGCTGGGGGCGTTCCTCACGGTGGCCAGCAACCTCAACGAGGTGGTCGCGCGCTGGACGCGCAAGGTGCAGGTCACCTTCTACCTCGACGACAAGGTCGAGGACCGCATCCGCGGCATGCTGGTGGACCGGCTCAAGGACCACGCCGCGGTGGACTCGGTGGAGCTGGTGAGCCGCGAGCAGGCGCTGGAGCGCTTCCGCGCGCTCTTTCACGACCTCCGATCGCTGCCCGATGACCTCGGCGACAACCCGTTCCCGGCCGCGATCGAGGTCACGCTGAAGGGCGGCCACCAGTCGCCGGCGGAAGTGCAGCAGCTGGTGCACGACTTCGAGCACGCGCCGGGTGTGGAGGAAGCGCAGTACGACCTTCTGTGGATCGAGCGCCTCTCGACCGCCGTGCGGCTCGTGCGCGGGCTGGGGGCCTTCCTGGGCGGGATCCTCGTCCTCGCGGGCGTCTTCACGATATCGAACGTCATCCGCCTGACCGTGTACGCGCGGCAGGACGAGCTGGACATCATGCGCCTCGTGGGCGCGACGCGCGCCTACGTCACCGGTCCCTTCGTGGTGGAAGGGATGATCCAGGGCGCTCTCGGGGGAGCGATCTCGGTGGCGATGCTGTGGGTCGCGTTCCGGGTGCTCGCCCGCGACGCCGTCGCGGCGTCCGACCTGCTCGGGCGCGCGGTGGTGTTCCTGCCCCCCGCGGTGTGCGTCGTCATCGTGCTGGGCGGGATGGCCGTCGGGGTCGTCGGCAGCTTGATCAGCCTCGGCCGGACGCAGGTCTGATCGAGCTGGGGGGTACTGACTCCGCGGGCGTGAATCCCGCTACGCTCGCGGCTAGAACTTGTAGGTCTTTCCTTGCACGAGCATGTGCAGCTTCGTGCGCTTCAACGCCCGGAGCTGCCGCCTGATCGTCTTCAGGTGCTTGGGCTTTCCCCCGTAGAGGTAGATCGGCACGTCCTTCTTGAGCTTGCGCAGCTCCGCATCGAGAGTCGCCGGCGTGAGATGCCCGGAGACGTGCGCCAGGTCCTGCAGCTCGTTGGGGAATGAGGTCTCGGTGATCACCGCCTTCAGGTTCTTGACCCCGTTGACGAGCTCCCAGAAGCGGTGTGTGGGCCCGGTGTCGCTCGAGAACGCGATCGCGGTGTCCTTGTCCTCTACGATGTAGCCCGCGGTGGGGACGATGTGGGAGACCTTGACCGCCCGGATCGTGAGGCCGTTGATCGTGAAGGGATGCTCGGGGGCGATCTCGATCAGCTTCAGGACCGGCGTGAGGTCGTTCGGCAGGCACGTGAAGTCGGGCCAGGTGTGGTTGTTGAAGAGATGCGCCCGCATCGAGGCCACGACCTCCGGGATCGCGTAGATCTTCAGGGAGAAGCCGGGGGCGGAGAAGTTGTTGTCGATGAGGAACGGCAGCGTGCAGGTGTGGTCGAGGTGGGAGTGCGAGATCAGGATGTTCTTGACCTTCTCCTGCTCCTTCAGGGAGAGCGCCTCGGAGACCCACCCGGCGTCCAGGGCCAGCGTGTCGTTGATGAGGAGCGAGGTCATCCCGTGGCCCGGGATATTCCCTCCATAACAGCCGAGGACCTTCAGCTTCATGTTGCTGCACTCGCCCCAAGTAACTCAAGTGCCTGCACTTGTTGGGAAGGGGCGGGTCGTCGGGACGGTAGCATGCGCTCCGCGGATGTGTCAAGTGCGGCGAGTCTCACCTCGCGCCCGCGGCCCAACGCTTGGTGGTTTTCCGCGGACGCGACGCCACTTATGGTACTTTCCCTCTTGACACTCGCCATCGCGCCTCCTTAAACTCGGTTTACGCAAGAAAGGAGGTGGTCCAGTGGACAGTTGCCATAAACCCTGCGAGGTGGCTGACGCCTAGGTTGCGACCTCAGCGTATTCAACATCGAGGCGCCGTTCCAACTGGATAGCCTCCTGAACCGGTCCCGGAGGGTTTCCCGGGACTTCGGGGGGCCGCTGGGCGGGCGTACCTGTCGACGTCAAGACCTGGCGAATCCCAACAGCTTACCGGCCCCGGAGGGCGAGGGCGCCCTCCGGGGTGCTTCAGACCCCTCTAGCCCTTCCTGACGTTCTCCAACGGCTTCCGCGCGAAGTAATAAAGCGAGAATGCGAGCGCGGCGAACGTCAGGATTCCCAGCGCCGAACTGCCGGCGACACCCAGCCTCTCGCCGACCCTCCCCCACTGCGTCGGCACCCATCCCAGCCCGGGGACCTTCTCCTGGACGCTCGCCAGCAGCTTCACGCAGATCGCGAGCAGGCCCATGATGCCGCCCGCGGCGATGAGGCCGCTCGCGTAGAGCGCGCCGGGGCTCGCCTCGTCGTCGGTCCTGGTCTTCGTTCCGCGTTCCACCAGCCAGCGCACGATGCCGCCGCAAAAGATGGCGGCCGTGGTGCCGATCGACAGGTAGGACCCGACCGCGAAGCTCAGCGAGCGGATGCCGAGAAGCTCCACCGCCACGACGAGGAAGACGCCGAGCAACACGAGGCCCCAGGGCAGACGGCGGTTGAGGATCCCGTTGATGACCACCGACATCAGGCGCGCCTGCGGCGCGGGAGCGTCCTGGCTGCCGATTCCCTGGATCCACTGCAGCTCGATCCGACCGGTGGCCGGGTTCAGCAGGTACTTGCCCTCGGCGACCGTGGTGGAGCCGATCACGTTCAGCAGCGTGTAGGTCTGCCCGTTGTACTCCTTGGTGCCCTCCACGTTGACGCCCTCGGCCGGGTGGGCGACGTCCACGGCGAGATCCGCGGGCACGAACTTCTCGAGCGCCTTGTTCATCGCGATGAGGGTGATCCCGATCGCGAAGCACGAGGCGAGCACGCCGAGGAAGAG
>DASXTC010000051.1:0-2879 GCA_036505635.1 Candidatus Polarisedimenticolia bacterium | reverse complement strand
CGACCCGTGCCAAAACACGAGGCGGGTCAGCCAATTCGCGCGCAAACAGGGCCTGACGGGTGAGATGTCGCGCGTGGTCATTGCGCGCGAAGCCCTGTTCGGCAAAAGCGTTTTTGAGTTTCGCGACAGAAACTAGCTAGCGTAGCTGGACACTCGGAGGGGCTCACCGGCCTTCGTCTCCGGTCGCCGGCCGGCGTACAATACGGCCCATGCCGGCCCGACCTGCGGGAGAGGGAACCCCCGGGGAGACCGACCGCCACCGGACTCTCCTCGAGATCAACAACGCGCTGATCTCCAACCTCACCCGCGAAGCCCTCTTCCACGCCATCGCGCGCGCCCTCCGCCGCGTGGTGCCGTTCGAGCGCACCGCGATCTTCCTGCACGACGCCGAGAAGGACGTCCTGAAGCTCTTCATCCTCGAGTCCTCGCTCCCGTCATCGTACTTCACGGTGGGACTGGAGATGGACCCGTGGGAAAGCCACGTGGGACTCGTCTTCCAGCGCCAGCAACCTGTCGTGCGGGGCGATCTCCGCGCGGAGCGCCTGTACCCGGCCGAGGACTGGGCCTACGAGGACGGCGTCCGGTCCTACGTCATCGTGCCCCTCATCGCGCGGGGGAGGAGCATCGGCACGCTCGCGGTCGCCAGCACCACGCCCCACCAGTACGCGGAGCCGGACGTGCGCTTCCTCCAGGAGGTTGCCAACCAGGTGGCCCTGGCCGTCGAGAACATGAAGGCCTACGAGGAGCTGACCGATCTCAGCCGGCGGTCGGCGCTCACCGCCGAGCGCTATCGCACGCTGCTCGAGATCAACAACGCCATCATCTCGAACCTGACCCAGGAAGCTCTGCTTCACACGGTCTGCCAGGCCCTGCAGCGACCCGTCGCCTTCGACCGCGTCGCGCTGGCGCTCTACGAGCCCGCCGGCGATCTGCTCCGTCTGGTCGCCTTCGAGGGCCCGTTCCGCTCGGAGCACTTCAAGGTCGGCGACGCCTTCGCGCGGGCGGACAGTCACTTCGGGTGGGCCTTCGACCACCAGCGTCCCCTGGTCCGTGGCGACCTCGAGGTCGAGGCCGAGTTCTCCTCCGAGCGACAGGCGGCGCAGGAAGGCATCCGATCGATCTGCGCAGTCCCCCTCATCGTGCGGGGAGAGAGCATCGGTGCCGTGAACCTCGCGAGCCGAGCGCGCCATCGGTACTCCGAGGTGGACGCCGCCTTCCTGCAGGAGGTCGCCAACCAGATCGCCCTGGCGGTCGGGAACATGAAGGCCTACGAGGAGATCGCCGCGCTCAAGGCGCGCCTCGAGCGCGAGAACACCTACCTGCAGGAGGAGATCCGCCGCGAGCACAACTTCGTGGAGATGGTGGGCAACAGTCCGACCCTCCTCGCCGCGCTCCGCAAAGTGGAACAGGTCGCCGCCACCAACGCGACCGTGCTGATCTCCGGAGAGACGGGGACCGGCAAGGAGCTGATCGCCCGCGCCATCCACAGCCGGAGCGCCCGGAAGGAGCGCCCGCTCGTCAAGATGAACTGCGCGGCCATCTCGGCGGGTCTCGTGGAGAGCGAGCTGTTCGGCCACGTCAAGGGCGCGTTCACGGGGGCCATCGAGCGGCGGATCGGCCGCTTCGAGCTGGCCGACGGCGGTACGATCTTCCTCGACGAGGTCGGGGAGCTGCCGCCGGAGACCCAGGTCAAGCTCCTGCGCGTGCTGCAGGAACAGGAGTTCGAGCCGGTGGGATCGAGCCGCACCGTCCGCGTGGACGTGCGGATCATCGCCGCGACCAACCGCAACCTGCACGAGGCCGTCGAGGCCGGTCGCTTCCGGGCCGATCTCTTCTACCGGCTCAACGTGTTTCCGCTCGCCGTGCCGCCCCTGCGGGAGCGGCCGTCCGACATCCCGTTGCTCGCGATGTTCTTTCTCGGCCAGTTCGCGAAGCAGTTCGGCAAGCGGATCGACGTCGTGCCCCCGGACACGATGAACCGGCTGGTGGCATACCCGTGGCCGGGAAACATCCGGGAGCTGCAAAACGTCATCGAGCGCGCGGCCGTGCTCTGCCCCGGACCCGTGCTCGAGCTGGACCACGAGCTGCTCGCGGTTCCCGGCTGGGGCGGAGGGCCGCCCCGGTCCCCGGTTCCCGAGCCCGTGAAGCCCCGCTCGGGTGAAGGGCCGCCCGTCGGGGTGACCCTCGAAGAGGTGGAGCGGGCGCACATCCTCACGACCCTGGGCCTCACAGGCTGGCTGATCGAAGGACCGAAGGGCGCGGCGAAGGTCCTGGCGCTGCACCCCAACACGCTCCGCAGCCGGATGGAGAAGCTCGGGATCAAGCGGCCTTGACCACGGTAACAGCGTTGGGCTTTCGATAGCTTGAGCTCGTCATGGGAAGGAGGTGGTCGAGGTTCCGGAAGGGCCCGTCGATCGCGGCCGAATCGCTCCGGGCAGGGATTGTGTCTAACCGGATCGAGGGTAGTGTGACGGTCATCTTCCCAACCACGGAGGCGTTCATGGCCCAGCACGAGGTGATCCAGGGGTGGACCGAACGGGGCGCAACCCGACGCGCGACGGAGGCAGCGGAGACGATGCGCGAGCAACCGGTCGAGACGCAGGAGTCGAGGGCGGCCGCGCGGATCGGCTGGCTCAGCGCGACGGCCCCCCTCTGGCCGCTGGGGCTGGCGCGGATCGCATACGGCCTGCTCTGGTGGCAGCAGTCGAAATGGAAGGTGCCGTCCGACGACTTCGGGCGGAAGTCCGGAGGCGGGCTCTGGTACTGGGTGCAGCAGGAGATCCAGTATCCGACGCTGGGCGCCTACAAGGACTTCCTCGTCAACGTGATGATCCCCCACTGGACCTTCTTCGGCTGGATGACGCTCATCACCGAGACCT
>DASXTC010000050.1:0-2141 GCA_036505635.1 Candidatus Polarisedimenticolia bacterium | reverse complement strand
TACTACGAGGCCTGCCTGAGTGGCGATGATGCGTTTCGCCGGGAACGGTTCTTGAAGACGGGGAAGGGTAAACGCTTCTTGCGCAACCGCCTCGCGTCGTTCCTGGCTAGATTTAGTACCAACAAGTTGGAACGGCACTAGACTTGAGCCTGGCGGACAAGGTCGCCCGCCGCTAAGATCAGCGCAGCCAAGGAGTAGGAACATGACGGTCCAAACGGCGCGAACGGTCGAGGAGCTCGAGGCATACTGTGCGCGACTGCGGGCGGCGGGGCTCGACGCCCCCTGGTCCCGGCCGGGACCGCTCATCCCGCCCAAGCCGACCGCCACCCAGCCGCGGCTCTGGCGCTGGCGTGACATCGAGCCGTTGCTCCGCGAGAGCGCCGAGTTCCTCAGCCCCCACCGCGGCGCCGAGCGCCGGGTCCTCCGGCTCCACAATCCCGGGGTTCCCGAGCGGACCGTCGCCCACAGTCTGGTCCTCGCGGTGCAGTACCTCCTGCCCGGCGAGGTGGCGCCCGCGCACCGCCACTCGCCGACGGCGATCCGCTTCATGCTCCACGGCGAGGGCGCCTACACGACCGTTGACGGCCAGAAGTGCGCCATGAAGCCCGGTGACCTGGTCGTCACGCCCGGCATGGCGTGGCACGACCACGGCAACGAGGGGAACGCGCCCGTCTTCTGGATGGACGTGCTCGACTGGCAGGTGGTGCGCTTCCTCGAGAATCTGACCTTCGAGCCCTACCCCGACGATCAGCAGCCGACGCTCCGGAATCCCGGCCGCGACATCTTCTTTTCCTGGAGCGAGGCCTACGCGGCCCTGCTCCGCCGGGCCGAGCAGGAACACGATCCCTTCGACGACGTCCTCCTGGAGTACCTCGACCCGGCGACCGGCGGCTCGCTCCGCCCCACCGTCGCCTGCTACCTCCAGCTCCTCCGCCCGGGCGTACGGACGCGGGCCCATCGGGAGACGAGCTGTGCCGTCTATCGCGTCGTAGGGGGGCAGGGCGCCACGACGGTCGACGAGCAGACCTTCGAGTGGGGCCCCGGCGACTTCTTCGTGGTGCCCCCGCGGGCGCGGCACACCCACGCCAACCTGGGATCCGAGCCGGCCGTGCTCTTCAGCGCTCAGGACGTGCCGCTGCTCAAGCTGCTGCGGCTCTATCGGATGGAGCCCGCGGATTGAATCGATGAAGGCTCTGAGACTGTTGGCAGGGGCGCTGTCGGTGGTCGCCGGAAGCAGCGGCCAGAGCATGGCCCAGGATTTTCCCAAGAAGCCGATCAAGATCATCGTCACCGCGGACGCGGGGGCGGCGAGGATACCGAGGCGCGGGGGATCGCCCCGCATCTACAGAAACACCTGGGCGTGAACGTCCTGATCGAGAACCAACCCGGCGCCGGGGGCCCCTGCTGGGCAGCTTCGCCATCCGGAATCTCATGGCCGATGTGATCATCAGCCTGGTCTTCGGACTTCTGGGATACGTGATGCTGAAGGGGGGGTTCACGCCCATTCCCCTCCTCCTGGGGCTCGTCCGGGGGGAGATGGTCGAGCGCAACTACCATCGCGCCCTGATGATCTCGGGAGGGTCCTATTCGATATTTTTCTCCTCCCTCATTTCCTGGGTGCTGCTCGGCTTGATCGTCCTGTCCCTGGCCGGACCGCTTCTGGGGCCGGCCTGGAGGAAACTCACCCGGGGAGGAGGCTAGAGGCCTCTGGGAGCGAAGGCATGAGCGAACTGACGACGATGGCCGCATCGCTCGGGACCTTGCTGAAGGAGCGGAAGCAGACGATCGCCGTCGCGGAATCGTCGGCCGGAGGATTGATCTCGGCGGCGCTGCTGGCGGTGCCCGGCGCGTCGGCCTACTTCCTGGGCGGCGGGGTGATCTACACGCAGGCCGCCCGGCGCGCGCTCCTGCAGCTGCCGGACGCCTCGGTCACGGGCATCCGCGCCAGCACCGAGGCCTACGCCCTCCTGAAGGCGCGAACGATCCGCCAGCTCCTGGGCGCGACCTGGGGAGTGGCCGAGACCGGCGCCAGCGGGCCGACCGGCAACCGCTACGGTGACCGGCCCGGCCACGCGTGCATCGCCGTGGCCGGGCCGGTCGAGCGGTCCATCACGCTGGAGACGCAGCACGGCGATCGCGAA